>JBIPOV010000016.1:0-113369 GCA_044378815.1 Obscuribacteraceae bacterium (SeqCode)
CTAACGGCGGATCGGTGTTAGAAAAAGGCGATTTAAATCTAACGGCGGATCCGTGTTAGAAAAAGGCGATTTAAATCTAACGGCGGATCGGTGTTAGAAAAAGGCGATTTAAATCTAACGGCGGATCGGTGTTAGAAAAAGGCGATTTAAATCTAAAAGCGGATCCGTGTTAGAAAAAGGCGATTTAAATCTAACGGCGGATTCGTGTTAGAAAAAGGCGATTTAAATCTAACAGCGGATCCGTGTTAGAAAAAGGCGATTTAAATCTAACACTTTATGTGGTGCTGCCATAGTTAGCCTCGTTGCTTAGTCGAGATTTTATCGAACTTTTTTATCTAATTATTGAACTCTTCTCCACCTTTTTGCGTTTCTAAGAATAGCCCCTAGACGCGAGGTGGAACCATGAGCTGTCACCGGAACATTGTGGCCTTTATCAATCGCTTACCTCCAGATTGCTGGTTTGCGACCCGCCAAGTTCTTGAGTTTGGCACTCGAGAAGCAGTTGATCAAGCGCTCTATCGACTCGTCAAAAGCGGATTCTTGACGCGTATTGCTTGGGGCGTGTTTACTCTAAGAATTCACCAGCCAAAGGCTTTTGAGCCTCTTGCTGTTGCTGAATTTAAAGCCAATGTATTTAAGAAGACTGTGGCTGTTCACGGTCAAGATATTGCCAAAAAACTAGGATTGATACACTACGGCAGCGACGGCCCTACTTTTGCTGTTTATGGAGTGAGTAGCTCGTTTCAGTCTATGGACCAGAAAATCTGCTTGAAGAATTTCTCTGCTCGAAAAATATCTCTGGGTGATTCGCCATTGGGTCAAGCTATTCGCTCCCTTTGGTTTATTGGTCAAGAGCGTTGCGATAGACGGGCTGTGCAAACCGTAATGGCCTCATTAAGTGCCGATGAAGTCACCGAGATAACCTCATCAGCCCATCTTATGCCGGGCTGGTTGACCCGCTTGGTTCGTTACGCCAGTGGATGGCAACCACAGACTATTCTTTGAGGAACTCAAATTCATATGGTTGTTCTGGTGGTGCCTGCTCTTCGGCGCCTTCTGCTTTTCTAGGGTGAATCGCTTCTAGGGTAGACATTAGATAACTGGCTAGTGAGAGCACCCGAGCTGTTTGGGCTACGCTAAATGGAGCGTTTCCAGGTAGACCTTTATAGCGTTCAAAGAATCCGACCAGTAAATCTGAAATGCCAAGATTTTCTTGCGCTGTCGATTCAAGACTTGCTAGTGGTCCGTTTTCTTGATCGAAAGCTTGTCGAACTAGTTCGACTCCTGTGGCATTAATATTGCCTGAAACGAGAAGGCTTATAGCGTCCTCTATTTCCTTGACCGCAAGAACTATTGCTTGACCATGCTGACCGAGTTCGAAGGCCTTCCAGGCGGCGTGGTAGATGCGGGGATGAACCAGAGCATCTATATAGTCCCCGCAGGGAGGCTCTGGAATCACGGCTACCATCTTGCGGAAACCGTTGAGACGATCGAGTCTGCCCATAACTATTGGTGGAAATTCATCTAGGTCGCGCTCAAATTCATCGAGTTTGAGGCTTGGCTGGATATAGACATTGGAGGCGAAGTAAAGAGAAACACTCTCGGATGAAAAGTACTCTTTTAAGGATTTAGAAGTCTGCACAACCCAGTCCCAGTTCTGCCTTTTGAGTTGGTCCATCATTTCTCGTGAGTCAGCTTTTCGTTGCAGCAGGCTGCGGCCGCGGAGAATCATTTCGTCAATTGCTTGTTCTACTCGTTCCTTTGGAACGGCTAGAGTAAGTCCTATTGCCGGAACGGGAGGGAGCTGGTTCATATTGGCCTCACTGTGTACATATAAGGATGAATATAGAGAACGCCGATCTCTATTTTAGACTAAGGGCGGATCCCTAGCTATCGCTTGGTTTATACTTAATTTGATAGAAATTCGCATGTGCTACTGCATTTGGTGGCGGCATTTAACAGGTTTGAGTGAGTATTTTCTTTCATCGTGCTATTAATGGTTTGATTTGTTTGGCTCTTGCGGTGGCTTTCACTGCTGTGCCGGCCTTTGGTGTGGCCAAGCCCTTGCCAATCGGCTTTCTCACCATGGGGCAGTTCGTTTTCTATTTTATTGTTTTCTTGACTGCTTTAGCGGTTGGTTCCTTGGGGCCACCGCAGGCGATCGCGCGCTGGCTAAAGCCTGTGAATGTGAGCGAATGGAATGAGCGAATAGGTTTTTTCACCTATGGGTCTCTCTACCTTACTAGCGCCTTGCTGTGCATGCGTATGAAGCTAGCCCTTTTCGGCACCTACGATCAGCTTCCCTGGGTGGCGTATATCGGATGGATATTGGCGGTTGTGGGGGCTTATTTGTATGTCGTTGGCATAGCGGCGCCGAAAAAAATCGGAAAAATTGCCTATCCTCATTATCTCGGTGTCATATTTCTAGCCTCTGGATTGGCGTTTTCTCACCTGACCTGGTTTCCGCTCCTAGCTTTGCCTGGAATTTTGGTTTTCATGGGGTGGCGGATCGAAAAAATGGAAAGTACACAAGAACCCCAGCCAGTAAGCCTTCCACCCGGCGTCTTTCGCATAATTCCTTTTTTTACTGAGAGAAAAGCTGATGGTTAGTGATTGTTTATCTCAACATTAAATGTCAAGCATTGCTTCCTCTTGAGAAGCGCTCATAATGGCATTAAGGACAAGCGGAACAGATGCTCCCTCCCAATGCTTGCTCAACGGGAATGGATGCAATGTTCAAGCGCTTGAAAGAGATTGAAGCGTATATGTGTTGCGCAGCAATTCCCCAAATTGGCCTTAAGGAGAGCATAAAATGAACGAGACTACCCTCTCAAACGATGAAAGACGATGCCTGCAAATGTGGTTTAGGCAGGCTATCGCTAAGCTTGAGCTTGAAGAAGTTACTGACGTAATGTTGAAGGAGTATCCTGTTGAAGTCGAAACCGATTCAGCAGTATCACACAGACCAACCGTATCGCGCAGACGGGTTTCACGTTCGAGATTGACTTCTCACTTGAAAGAGCTAATTGTCTAAGTCTGCTGGCAAAACCCCCAATTAATTGGCCTGGCGTTAGAAAAAGCTATTAAACAGGAAGGCGTAGCCTTCCTGTTTTGGTTTTTTTGCATTAATTTGGCGAATTTTGACTAAGTTCATTGAACTTTAGATGGTGGTTGGACGTTGTTAATAGGGGGAATTACTTAGAATTAGGGATATTAGATAGCCTGCCAGGAGAAAGATGAGCCCACGCCCATACGTACCACTGCATTTGCACACAGAATATAGTCTGCTTGATGGTGCCACCATGATCAAAGATCTGGTGAAGAAAGCCAAGGCCGAAAATATGCCTGCTGTAGCTATCACCGATCATGGTGTCATGTACGGTGCTGTTGAGCTGACAAAAAAGTGCCAAGAAATTGGGGGCCTAAAGCCGATCATTGGCTGTGAGGCTTACATTATTGATGGCGATATCAAAGATAAATCGGCCAAACAGCCCCTTTATCACCTGACCATGCTTGCTCGCAACAAAGAAGGTTACCGCAATCTAGTCCGTCTCAATTCTCGTGCTCACCTTCAAGGCTTCTACTACAAGCCGCGCATCAATAAGCAAATGCTTGCTGACCAGCGAGAAGGCTTGATTATCCTTTCCGGCTGCCTTGGTGCTGAGCTTTGTCAGCATCTCCTCAAGGACGATTACCAGAAAGCACTGGAAGTGGCTGATTGGTACAAGCAGACCTTTGGCGAAAATTATTATATTGAGATCCAAGACCACGGTATGCCAGAAGACCGCAAGGTCAATCGGTCTTTGGTGCAGATCGCCCGGGCCTTAAACATTAAACTCTCCTGCACCAACGACAGTCACTTCACTAATAAACAAGATGCCAAAGCGCATGATTGCTTGCTTTGCATTCAGATGGGCAAAAACGTTACTGATTCCAATCGCATGAAATTTACTGGTTGGGAATACATCAAGAACGGCGATGAGATGGCCTATCTCTTCCGCGATCACCTTGATACTGAGATTATTGAAGAGTCGATTTTAAGCACACTTGAGATTGCCGATAAAGTTGAAATGGTAAAACTGGCCAGCGAGCCACGTTTGCCTAACTTTGAAGTGCCAGCTGGGCACACGGCTGAGAGTTTCCTCAATCGCTTGGTGTTCGATGGTCTGCGCGAGCGCTTTCCTGATTGGACCCAAGAAGTCGAAGATCGAGCCTTTAGAGAACTAAAAGTAATTGAAGACATGAATTTCGCTTCTTACTTTCTGATTGTGGCCGACTTCATTGATTATGCTCGCAAGAAAGATATACCAGTTGGCCCCGGTCGTGGTTCTGCTGCTGGCTCGATCGTCGCTTATGCGCTGGGTATCACTAACATTGATCCCTTGCGCTACAACCTACTGTTTGAGAGGTTCTTAAACCCAGAGCGTAAGAGTATGCCCGATATTGATACTGACTTTTGTATCGAACGTCGCGGTGAAGTAATCAAATATTGTGCAGAGAAGTATGGCGAAGACCACGTCGCCCAAATCATTACCTTTAACCGCATGACCTCTAAGGCCGTTATTAAAGACGTTGCTCGCGTGCTCGAGTTTCCCTTTGGTGAGTCTAACAAGCTGGCGAAAATGGTACCGGTGGTGCGCGGTAAGCCGACACCACTTGATGAAATGGTTGAAGAACATCCTGAGTTTAAGAAGGTCTATCAGACCGACGATAACGCTAAGCAAGTAATTGATCTTGCTCGCAAGCTAGAAGGCTGCAACAAAACCTTTGGCATGCACGCTGCAGGAGTGGTTATTTCTGACGTGCCAATGGAAGAGATGATTCCCTTGCAGAGGAATAATGATGGCACCATCATCGCGCAGTACTACATGGAAGATGCTGCCTATGTCGGCCTGGTTAAGATGGACTTCCTTGGTCTGCGCAACTTGACCATGATCGACAAGGCCTGTAAACGCATCAAGGAAGTTCGCGGAATAGAAATTATTCCCGATAAGATTCCCCTTGATGATGAAAAGACCTACCAGACGATTTCTAACGGCGATCTCGCTGGCGTCTTTCAGTTAGAGACTTCAGCGGGCATGAAGCAAGTGGCGCGCGATATGCGTCCTTCAAATATGGAAGATATTTCAGCGCTGATTGCTCTTTATAGACCAGGTCCACTTGACTCCGGGATGATCGATAAGTTCATCGATTGCAAGCACGGCAAAACCAAGATTACCTATCAAACTCCTCTACTAGAGGGCATTCTTAAGCCGACCTATGGGCAAATCGTCTATCAAGAGCAGATCATGCAGATTGCTCAGGTCCTTGGAGGTTATAGTCTTGGTCAAGCCGACTTACTGCGTCGAGCCATGGGTAAAAAGCTTCCTGCCGAAATGGAAAAGCAGCGCGAGTTATTCTGCGCTGGCTGTGCTAAGAATTCGGTTAGTCCAGAGATTTCCAATAATCTCTTCGACATTATGGTGCAGTTCGCTGAGTATTGCTTCAACAAGTCACACAGTGCTGCTTACGGCGTAGTTACCTATCAGACAGCCTATCTCAAGACCCATTATCCGGTCGAATACATGGCTGCGGTGCTCTCTTCTGTTTCTGGTGATACTGAAAAGGTACAGAACTACATCGCCGAATGTCAGGCCATGGGCATTCCCATTTTGCCTCCCGATATGAACATTTCTGGATCTGACTTTACTTCGGATGGTGGCAGTATCCGCTTCGGTCTGTCTGCAACCAAGGGGCTCGGTGACGCGGCGGTGCAGGCGATTGTGCAAGAGCGCGAACGCGGTGGCATATTCTCAACTATGCAAGACTTTCTTGACCGCATAGACTTAAGGTTGGTCAATAAGAAGTCGTTAGAATCTTTGATCAAATCTGGTGCCTGCGTTGGTTTGGGTATGAGCCGCAAGCAAGCCCTAACCAACCTAGACTCACTGGTTGACGCTGCCAACCGTAGACAAAATCAGAAGAATACAGGCCAAATTAGTCTGTTTAGCTTTGGCGAGTCACAAGGTATTAGCTTAGAGACACCATTGATTGGCGACCCATCTGAGTTTGGTGAAGGTGAGCTGCAGACGATGGAGCATGAGCTGCTCGGCTTCTACGTCACCAGCCATCCACTCAAGCGTATTGCCAATCGGCTTAAGTACGTCACTACCCATTCTGTCAAAGAGATGAAAGAGTGTCCGGATGGCACTACTGTGATTCTTGGCGGCCTCGCTAACTCCATAGAAAAGAAACTGACCAAGCAGAACAAGCTTCTTTGTATCATTCACTTAGAAGACCTCACTGGTAAGGCTGAAATCGTGCTTTATAGCGAGGCCTTAGAGAAGGTATCTTCAGACGTGCTTGTGCCGCAGTCTTTGCTTCTGATTAAGGGGAAAGTAAAGAAGAACGAGGAAAGCACATCGGTGATGGGCTCGAGCATCAGAAGAATTGGTGATGCTGCCATGGTTGACGTTATTTTTAGTGCCAACCAATCGTTTGCTGATCTGCATCGGCTCAAAGATTTACTTATCCTGCACAAGGGCGAAGATCCAGTCTTGCTTCACTTCCCTCAGGGCAAGCGCTCCTCGGCAATTTTGGTCGGCGCGCAGTTTTGGGTCGACGCCAGCTCGAGCCTGCCGGCTGCGATTGAAACTAATTTTGCTGAGTCTGTCAAAGTTAGGGTCAACAAAATCCACATCTAGTCAGTTTCTGATTCGTTCAAAGTATGATGGTAGGCTGATTTCGCTTAAGTTTAAAGCAAAGTAAAGCGCTTCTTTGCAGGTTAGAGCAAATTTGTTTACACCTGGAACATTTACTGTAGAATACGTCTTTCGATCTACTTCTTTACGGAGGTTGATGCACCACACAACGCCCAACTCCCAGGCCTATCCAAGTTCGGACTAGTCTTTATCTGGTGTAGATAAGCGTTTCGTGTACCCCGCCAGGAAACGAATATAAAGCAAAAGCCAAGGCTCGCGCTTTTTGAACCCTTCCTGGATCTTTCGGATACCAATTTCAATGCGTTTGAATCGTCAAACGCCCAGGGGGAAGAAACATGTTTGGACCACATTTGATCCTAGAAGCTTATGGTTGCCCAAAAGAACTTTTGGCAGACATGACACTAATGAGTCAAACTCTTGATGCTTATCCAGCAAAGCTTGATATGACTAAGATTATGCCCCCCTATGTCTTTACGTACCACGGTACGGTAGAAGACGATTGGGGAGTTAGTGGAGTCGTACTCATTGCTGAGTCACATATCTCCATTCACTCTTTCCCGGAGAAAGGATTTGCGACTTTAGATATTTTCTCTTGTCGTGATTTCAACGTTGATGATGCCATCGACTACTTCTGTCAGATCTTCAAACCCGAGAGTTTCGATAAAGAGGTCTTGATGAGAGGACGTGAGTTCCCTCGCAGTATGCCTAAGGCTCAGGCGATTGTAGAAGCAGAACGGGTAAGACTGAGCGCTGTCTAATGACGTAGAAGAATTGGTCTTTGGACCATTCGCTTGAATTATGAAAACGGTTGGTTCTTAACATAGAGCCAACCGTTTTATTATCAGCATATTCCTGCTGCTTTGGGCCTGCCGCTGCGGCTTCTGCCCAGCTACACAATAGCTAAGATTGCTCCGTCCAATTTTTGAATAGAACCTGTGCAATTTTGTATTGGTGATCGTTTGCTATTGCTGATTAGAAACGCTGCTACCTTTGGTACATAATATTTAGAGTTGGAGATCGGAGCATGGTCAAAGCCCTACCGCTAACTGAGCAAAGGCCCCCAGAGCAGAGAAAAGTGCGGTTTCCAGAGAACCGTTCACTGGGCGAACTTTATGTTGTGGACAGTTCGGGCAAGTCTGAATTTCTTGGGGAAGCGACAGGATTGATAGAGGTGCCGCCCGGGAAAAATCTCTCTCTATATTATAGTTTTGACCCAGCTTATGGTTTGAGCCCTCTCTCTCAAGTCTCTCCAGAGGCTCTTGCAAGTATTTCTTTTCTAGGTTCTGACATCACTGACGAAGAGCTATGCGGCATCGGTCGTTTGGTCGGCCTTACAGAAATTGATATTAGTTGCACCGCGATAGGCGATTATGGAATTGCTTATCTCGCCCCCTTAGTGGGCCTGACCAAGCTCAATCTGTCATCAACAAAAGTAACTGATCAAGGTCTCACTGTTCTTAGTCACCTGCAGCATTTAGAGGAGCTTGTGCTGGACGACACCCATATTGGCGATGGGGGATTGTCTTATATCGCTCAGTTGTCGAGACTTAAGACTTTGAGTCTTTCCTTTACTCGCGTTACTAACAAGGGTCTACCGAGACTGAAGGAAGTTGTAAAGCTAGAGCGGTTGCGCCTAAATTGCACTCGTATAGGCGATGATGGCCTTACTCATGTGGCTCGGATGAAAAGTCTCAAGGAACTCTGGGTGCGCAGCACTGATGTCACCTATCCAGGTTTGGTTGAGCTAACCAAATGGCTATGCGACTGCGAAATTATCTGATAAAAAAACAGCTAGAGTTTTCTAGCTGTTTTTTCGTTTAGCTTTTCAGATTATTAGAGAGTTTGTTTTTGCTTTTTACCGGCAATACCTTTCTTGCTAAATGGATTTAGCTTCGAGAAGGTGCTGTTCATTTTTTCTGACATTCCAGCCAGTCCGCCTTTTGCTGCATTGTCGGCTGTCACTAGAGTTTGGTCAGAACTGGTCTTCAACCGTTCTTTCTGACTGTTTGCTAGACTGACGTTTCTTTTGTTAATAGCGGTTAGTGTTCCGTCAGCTAGTGCTGGTTGTTTGGTCAAGCCCAGGCTGATGCCAGACTCTCTGGTGCTTTCCTTGTGGAAGGGATTGGACAAGTGGGGCATGCCGATAGTGGCAATTTTTCCAGTGCCACCTTTGATTTTCTCGCCGGTAGCTTTGAAGCCTCCACATACCATTGAAGCGCCTTTGGCAATAACATTGCCAGAAGCTTTAGCACCACTGGCGATGCCGCTGCCAACTTTTTTGCTGCAATTGACCATACCGTTTGTAGTGGCCTTCAGCGTTTTTGAAACGACATTGCCTTCGCTTTCTGCGCCACTAGCTTTGGCGGTTGAAGAACTTGAGGCTGTGGATGCGGTTTCGATTTCTTCGCCAACAGGAGTCTCTTTGACGGCTTTGGTCTCAGTCTTGTTAGCTGCAATTTTCGGGCCTTTCTCTTTCTTTGGCTCTGCTACTGCGACTTCAGGCTCTTGCTCTGAATTCGCTTTAGCTTTACCTTTCCCTTTCCCTAAAACAGGAAGAGAAGGCATGCTTGGTAGGCCAATTTTGGGGAACTTGCCGAATAGCTTGCCGCCACCGGTTCCAGATTCTGCCACCGCAGAGTTTTGTTTAATAGCCTTGCCGTTGCCGCCACCTGGTGCTGTTACATAGGTGGTCGTGCTCGAGGTGTCCTCAACCTTGGTAGAGCTGGTTGCCTGACCTTTGTGAATCGGCGGCAAACCTTTCTTAGCTCTGGCCTTATTATTCTTGTCTTCCAATTCTTTGGCCGTTGGCGCCTGAATCGTTGCATAAGGATCGAGCGAAGAAGACGGGCCTGCTTTGGCTGGATTTGTTGTAGCTGTATAGGTGCTTGCTATCAATAGACAGACCAGGCTTACGGGTACATGCCGTTTAGAAGCTGTCATCAGTGCCATTCTCCCTGTTTCGCGGAAATCCAATCTAAGTGGATGGTAACTGAGAAGTTATAGCACATCTCTGGCAGTAGTAAGGAGCTGCTTAAGGGCCGCTAATTGCCCGCCGAGGGCAAATTACAAGGGGAAGGGCCAAGATTAAAATACCTACAGTTTGAAGTTCAAATGTTTATAATTTCACTTCAACGGTATTATTGAATTAGTGTTCTCGTTGTTACTAGGCCTTTTTCAGCATTTAGGAGTCTGGATGCAAGACTTTCAAACCCAACCTGTGGTCTTCATATTTATTGTTTTGGGCGTGAGTGCCTTTACTTTCCTGTTTCTTGGTGCGAAGAAAGCGTTCTTTGAGCCATATACCGGTCCAGACGAACAATAATTACCATTTGGTTTATTCAACAGCGATTTTGTACTGATTCTCTTTTGGGGCTCCCGTTTAGGTGGCCCAGTCAAGTGGTGATTATTTTTCGCTGTTTTTCTTTACTATCTCGACCGAGCAGGGGGCCTCAGTCAAGACTGCCTGGGAAACACTACCCAGGAATAGTTTTTCTATGCCCTGGCGCCCGTGGGATCCCATTACGATCATCTCTGCCTGCCATTCACGAGCACATTCGACGATTCTTTCTTTGATATTGCCTTCTAACACTTCGGTTGCTACTGGCTTTGAGTGAGCAGAGAGCTGACCATGATCGGCTTTGAGGCATTGTTGCAGTCGAACAGCCGTCTCCTCAACCAGAGCCTTGGCTTCGTCAAGCCTTTCCTGCTGAGCTTCTATGGCCAGTGGAACATATCCGGAATGCCAGCCGGCTAGCTCTGGATGAAAGGGCTCTAAGACTGTGATTACTTTGAAAAGGGTTTCAGAGGGCCATGCTCTATCTGCGATCGAATCGATTGCTAGTTTTGAGCAGGGTGAGCCGTCTACTGCCAGTAATATCTTCATTCACTTTCTCTGTTTCTCGATTTAGTGCGCAAGTCGCTAATCAGGCCACCTAATCCAATGATAGCAACCAAAACCACAAGACGATTGCCCAGGCGCGGAAGTCTTCCTAGTTCAGGAATTATCGAGACGGCTGTGAGGAGTGTCGCTATGGCGAAGACAGCAAGCCAACAACCAATATCTGAGCGCTTAGTTTCTTTTGATGTCTGGCCGAGACGCTTGCTTGCAATATCATTGATGATATTGGCGAAAATATTTACCCCTAAGCCCATGCCAACAATGTAGCTGATTTGCACCAGGGCAATGCAGCCTAAGGCCATTGGTATCAGGGCTTCTGTTTGGAAGGCAATGCGTGAAAGCGACAACAAGATGGTTGTATACAGAAAAGCGGCGGCAATACAGATCAAGAAATTGCGACGACAGCGCTCTAATGCTCCTGCCACCATATTGGCCGCAAACAACTTTGCCAGGCAAGCAGAGAGAAGAGTAATGAAAAATAAGCGGCCGAGAGGCCAGGGTTGATTGATAGCATCGCGGAAGAAGAGGAAGGGCCGACGCAGATTATTGTCGAGAACAATTGGTTTGCCCTGATCCGGCGGTGCCAGCCAGTGATACTTTTTTTGCCAAAAGCCTGTGCGCTTTAGCTCCAATGCGGTCTCCGCTGTTTGGGGCGCCTGCTCAATTGCGCTGCTCTTTTCTGACAGAGTATGTTCTTGACTAAAGCTAGTCTGGCAAAGAGTTGCTGAGGCAATGTATAGCACTGCAATAATTGCTATTTTTTGCCACAGCAAATTTTGCCAGAATAACTTCCTAGATGTACGGAGTATCATGCGGGCGTTCCTAAATGTCGCTGTTCTAGCTGTTGTTGTTTTTCTATTATGGGCCTGAGGGCAATAAATAGAATTAGGGCAATTAGCCACGAAGCTATGTTCCAGAGCGATTCGTCTAGCTGTACCCCGTAGGCTGATGCCAGGGCGAAGGCCACAAAGGAAAACGCCACGAGATAAATTTCGCCATATCGGTTGTCCTGAGTATTGCCTGTGGCGGTGTTTGGCATCCCACTAATTACTACTATTGGTTCGTCCATAACCGCCTGCATGATACTAGCTGTGAGTAAGTCTGCTTGCGGTACTTCTAAGATTGGCAAGACTGCAGCCGCTTCTATCAGCATGCGGTTGGCTGCTTGATAGTTGCGACAGTCGGAGCAGTGCTTTAAATGTTCTTGGCAGTCAATGCTAAGGGTCAACGAGTTCAATTGACTCGATTTAGTGTCCACGCTGCTTTCGATCGCTTCTCCTCTTAAGCCCGAGTCAACAATTTGATCGATTAGTGCTTCTAGTTTTTCTTTTGTTTGATTACAGTCCAGTGACATTGTCTGCCCTCCCTGATTTGTCTAAAATTAGTTTACGCAAGCGATCTTTTGCTCTAAACAACAGCGTGCGAACTGTGTTTTCATTTTCTTGCATTGATTTGCTGATTTCGTCATAGCTAAACTCAAATTGATAGCGCAAGACGAAAGCTTGTCTGTATCTCAACGGCAAGAGAGTCAGAGCTTGATTGAGTTTCTCGACAAACATTGTATGTTCAGCATCGACACTGGCGTCAATGTTTGTCGCTGGTTCTAAATACGGTTCGTCGCTTAGCAGTTGATCAAGTGAGACTGTCGATTTCGACTGCCGCAAATAGTCTAGAGCATTATTTGTCGCAATTTTGATCAACCAGGGCTTTACTGTCTTATAGTGCTTTTCGTCAAACTGTTTGAGGTTGCGAAAGGCTTTCAAAAAAGCTTCTTGAGTTAAATCTCGAGCAACTTCACTATCTTGAACCATGCGATTGAGCAAGTTGTAGACTAAACCCTGGTGTCGTTTAACTAGTGCTTCGAAGGCGCGACGATCTCCAGCCAGGGTTTGCTTGACGCAGGCAAGGTCTTCTTTATCTAAGCTGGCAGCGGTTCTATCGGCTGGCATGCACTAAAGAGTTTCTCCTAAACTACTAGAAAATTTTCGGATAAATCCTTTATGGGTACCAAAAAGCTGACAAGTATTGTGCAGCTTTTCTTTCTGTTCGCTGCTCAGGAGGGCTCTAACTTTGAGGAATGATTCCAGACGATCATCCATCAGCTCTTCGTGCATGGCTCTCAGCTCTTTAGCTTTAGCACGTAAAGTCGCATCAGAGCTAGCCGAATTGTCTAAACTGGAGGCTGAAGAAAGAAACTCTTTCATGCCGGCTTTCAGTGCGGCTCTTTTCGCTTGGTTAGTGGCACGCTTGTTGTTTACTAGCTCTGATATTTCTTTCTTCTGGCTATCGCTGGCATCGATGCGGTTGAAAAAACGTTTGAGAATGTGCTTAACCACAGCCTCTTCGAACTCTGGATCGTTGCTAGCGCCTTGAGCTTGTGAAATCAGTAGGTTGTCACCAGTTTTCTCTGCCCATGCCGCCAAGTTGGAGCCGGCGGCAAGCATTATCGCTCCTGCTGTTAGCGAGATGGCCGTGTACTTATGGTTAAGCCAGTTTTTCATTAGAGTTCCCCCGGAAATGAAAAGTAGAAAGTTAGTGCTGTGGTCTTGCACTATCCATTACGGGAGTACCGGGAAAAAGTTTCAATTTTACGATCACTTTAAACTAGCTTGGCTAATTCGCTTAAGGGCAGAGGGGCTTCGAAGTCTACCTGGCCAAGTTTAGTTTGCGGTATTACTAGTTTGATCGTGTCTCCGCTGCGTTTCTTGTCCGAAGTCATCAAATGAACAAGTTTGTCTTTAACCACTGCTTTGGGAATTTCATAGGGTAACTCCGCTCTAATCAAAATCTCTTTGACCCGTTCGAGAGCGTCTTTGCCAATTTTCTTTTGGGCCACTGCATATTTGGTAGTTTGAGCCATACCGATGGCGATAGCTTCTCCGTGGGATAGTTCGTTTGTGCTGTCAGCTGTGGCTGTTTCTAGAGCATGACCTAAGGTATGACCTAAATTTAGGGAGCGGCGAATCGCCGTTTCATGCGGGTCTCTAGCTACAACGAAAAGTTTCATTTTGATGCAGCTTGTAATCAAGCCCGAAAGGACAGGGTCATCGTGTTCTACAACATTGCGCAGCATGTCTTCGATAATATCGATTAGAGGTCTTGGGCCTTTTTCGTAGTCGGTAGCTTTGGCTGCTGTATCTTCAATCAACGCATATTTAAGAATCTCAGCTAAGCCAGAAGTTAATTGGCGCCGGGGTAGTGTTTCTAAAACTTCTTGGTCAGCCAAAACAGCTTTGGGGAAGAAGAAAGTACCGGCCAGGTTCTTACCAGAGGGCAAATTGATAGCGTTCTTGCCGCCGATTGCCGCATCTACTTGAGCCAAGAGCGAAGTGGGCACCAATACCAGGTTAAGACCCCGCATATATGTAGAACAGGCGAAGCCTGCTAGGTCAGAAACCGCTCCTCCGCCCAGGGCAACGATTGTGTCCTGGCGATCAAAGCCCCGGGCTTCAAGGTGCTCCCAAATTCGCAGGAGCCATTCACTGGTCTTGCAATTCTCGCCGTCTGGTACTTCAAGTGTGGTTACCTGGAAATCTTCAGAAGGAAGGGTGTCAAGCACGTCGCGCAGCCAGTGCACAGCTGTTGACGGTTGACATAACAAAAGCACCCTGCGACCGGCGCCGATTTGAGCCAATATAGAAGAAAGTTTGTGTCGAGCGCCCGCTCCCACTGCCACTCTAGTTTTTACATCGAGAGTTGTATTCCAGTTCATCGTGATTACTGGCCCACGATGCTTAGACTTATGACGCATCTTCTCTGCTTTCCCTTTTTTGCTTTTAAGAGTTGAGATTTTGACAGTGTTCGCGGTATTGCTTTAGCGAAGCTGAGAGCTCACGCATGCTGTCGCTGGCGAACTTGTCAATAACAGAATTCGCTAGGGTCAAGCATACCATTGCCTTCGCCACAACTGAAGCGGCCGGTACAGCACAAACATCAGAGCGTTCATAGTGGGCTTGGCAGGCCTCAAACTCTGGGAAGGTGACTGATGCCAGTCCTGCCTTTAGTGTAGGAATTGGTTTCATATAGGCCCGCACGATTAATCGCTCGCCGTTGGTCATGCCTCCTTCTAATCCCCCGGCGTGATTGCTGTCTCTCCTCACCGGCAAGTGGGCAGAGGAGGCAAAGGACGATTGGGCGGACGGCGCTTGGCCTTGAGTGCTTGGATATATCGGGTCGTGCACCTTGCTGCCTGGCAGCTTTGAGTCGCTGATGCCCTCTCCGATTTCTACAGCCTTCATCGCCTGAATGCTCATCAGGGCCTGAGCTAGCTGTCCATCTAGCCGTCTATCCCATTGGCTGAAGCTGCCCAGGCCGACTGGCAAATTATCAGCCAGTACTTCCACTTGTCCGCCCAGGCTGTCTCCTGACATCAGTGCTGCTTTGATTGCCTCTTTCATTGCTGTTGAGGCTTTGCTTTCGGCGCAGAAGACCTCTGATAGCTTCACGCGCTTATCTATTTCTGCCAGTGAAAGAGAGGCGACTTGTTGACCTTTTAGCTCGGAAGTTATGGCACCGATGGCTACTACATGGCTCGCTATTTTAATGCCAAGTGCTTGTAAGAGCACTTTTGCGAATGCGCCAGCAGCCACTCGTGCGGCGGTTTCCCGGGCACTGGCACGCTCTAAAACATCGCGTACATCTTGGTGAGCATATTTGAGCGTACCGGCATAATCGGCATGGCCAGGACGAAACCGCACAATTTTTTTAGCTTCAAGGGCGGCGAGAACAGTTGGATCGCTCATGTCGGGCTGTGTACTGGCCATTATGTGTGTCCAGTTGGCGCTATCGCGGTTCTCGATCATTAGGGTCAGTGGCGCACCAGTAGTAATACCATGGCGCAGACCACCGAGTATTTCAACATGGTCCGATTCTATGCGCTGGCGGCCACTGCGGCCATATCCACTCTGTCTTGCGCTTAACTCACTATTGATCTCGCCAAGGTCTACTGGCAGACCGGCGGGCATGCCTTCAAGTATGGAAATTATAGCTTTACCGTGAGATTCTCCGCCGGTAATTAAACGCAGAGCTGGCATGAAAGTAATACCTGTAATTGCAATTGGTGCGATACTAACATCTTGCATGTTGTTAGATTACATTTTATAGGGTTCCCTTGTGTCGGAAAAACTCTTTCTCAGTGGTAGTTTAGAGCCTCCTGGTGATAAATCCATTACTCACCGTGCTTTGATTTTATCTTCCTTTATCAAGGGGGAAATGCTGGTAGAAGGAGCCTTGCTCTCTCAAGATTGCCTCTCCACCATTCGGGCCGTCCGCACCCTGGGGCTAAAAATCAAGATATCGGGAGCGGGGCCGTCTAAGCGCACGAATCTGTTAATCCGCGGCGGCGGTATTGACTCTATTGCTCTTGGTAAAAAGCCTTTCTTAGTAGAAGCTGCTAATTCGGGCACAACCATGCGGGTTCTAGCCGGAATGTTGGCCGGTCGCAGCGGTGTATTTAAGTTTGATGGCGACGCTTCATTGCGAAAGCGTGACATGACCCGAGTACTAGAACCCCTCGCGGCTATGGGGGCTCAAGTGCAGTATCACGACGCTCCCGGGAAAGCTCCCTTTACTATTCAGGGCGGTAATTTGACTGGCGGCGACTTTGCCTTAGATGTCAACTCGGCTCAAGTATCAACTGCTTTAATTTTAGCGGGGCTTAGCGCTCAAGGAAAAACTTCGGTCAGCACTCGCGACCTGATTCGCGATCATACAACACGTATGATGACCCACCTGCGCTTGCCTTTTGAAACTGAGAACGATGGTTTGAAAATTATCGTTGAGACTCTGCAGGGTGATCTCCGTGCTCGCGATTTGCAAGTACCAGCCGATATCTCTTCTGCAGCTTTCTTCATTGTCGCTACTCTTTTGTTGCCTGGTTCTCAGGTTGAACTGTTAGCTGTTGGTGTCAATCCTGGCCGTAGGCTTATTCTTGATGTGCTCAAGGCGATGGGGGCAGATGTTGAATTGAGTAATGAGCGCAATTATGGATTGGAGCCAGTTGCTGATCTCAAAATCACATACTCTGGCGGGTTGAAAGGCACCACAATAGATCCTGAAAAAATAGCTTCTGGAGTGGACGAGCTGCCTATTCTTGCTCTTGCTATGGCCTTTGCCGAAGGCACATCAGTGGTGCGCGGAGCGGCCGAGTTGCTACAGAAAGAGTCAGATCGATTGCGGCTTATCTGTGAAAATCTAACTACGCTTGGAGTCAATATCGAGCAGCACCCCGATGGTTTTACCATTCATGGTAGCGGACCTGTGAAGCATCCCCTCAATGTTTCCGCTCTATGGAAATGCGATGGTGATCATCGCTTAGCTATGACCGGTCATATTGCCGCCTTGGTAACCGGAAGCGATTTACAAATTGAAAATCCTGAATCAGTAGACGTGTCTTATCCTGGTTTTATGATCGACTTACGTGAGCTTACTTGCGAGAATTAGCGCCGAATTTTGCCCTTAGGTTAGTGCTGTAATACGTCGATAACCTGCTGAAGAAGATTGTCAGGTCTTGGCTTGGTACGAATGTTAGAAGTGTGCAGATAAATGCCCATTCGAACACTGGTAAGTTGATCATGTAGTCGATGCCAAGGTGCAAGCCCAGAAGTCCTAATAGCACCCAGTAGCGGGTATCTTTGAACCAGATCAGAGTCCAGCCAGCCAGTTCTATAATCAGGGTAAACCAGGTGAGAGTTTTTAACAGAAACATGTTGTTAGCAATTAGCGGTGCGGGAAATCTGAACATGTCGTCTAGGCGAGTGGCGTAGTAAACTGCGCTGCCATCAAGCCATTGTGAGCCTGCGATTTTGCAGCCAAAGGTTTGCCAATAAACTAGGGTCAGCTGTATTTGAATCATTCTTTGGGCCCAGGGTGCTTTGGCTGGACAAGCAGTAATAAGATCAGGCCGTCCGCGTTTTCGATTGATAAAATTTTTGAGCCAAGTATCAAGCGAATATTTGTCGCCACAGTTGGAGAAAGCCAACCATGGTCCTACTGCACGAAGAAAACCATCGCCGCCATTGATATTGAATGGATCTTGATGATGGAGAGAAACCAGTGAGAGCCAGACGAAGAGCGTGCTGTAGCGGGTACCAAAACCAATGATCATAAATACTGTGGCGATGATAAAGGCGAGATGGAAGCCGCCAATAGCGCTATCTGTCTGGGGGAGAAGAAGAAGCCAGTCAAAGCGGGGCTCGTTGTGCCAAAAATATTTTACAACCGTGGGTAGTGTCACAATAGCCTTTGGGCCATACCAGTCGAGGAAGTTGCCACCAAGGTGCACAACAGCCACCTGCAGCACGAGCAATCCATACAAGATACGATAGATAGAAATGACAGAGCTGTCCTCTGGGGCAAACCAGAACTGTCGCCAAAGCTTGACTAAGGCTGAAATAGTCATGGCAGATCTTCCGCTTTGTATTTATAGAAAAATACTGTGCTCATTTTTGTATGTTGTGGCAGGGTGGCGAGCTCTGAAATTCCAGCGGCTGTTGGTTTGGGAATCTCGATCCAGTAAAGATTTAGAGAAAGACTTGCTGGCTTGTTATTGGCGCAATAGTGCTTTCTACCTATATAGCGGGCGAAGTCAGGCCAAAACTCTTTGTAATCAGGCCAAGGAAGTGAGTCTATTGACCACTTGCGAAACTTCTCTAAACGAAAGCGCTCGCCGTAGCTGAGACGATTCATCCGTGGCATCTCAACAATCTTTCTTTCGCCGTTGGCATAGGTCAAAATCGCCTCAGGGTGAAAATTGATTTCTCTAATTGCTGGTGAGAACAGTTTCCAGTTTTGTTCTAGACCCCAGAACAGCCAAAATTGTTTGACTGGCTCAAGTATTAAGGTCTTAATCGGCGCGTCGGGGCAAAGCCAGGTAACAGTAAAAAAGAGATAGGTGGCTACAAGAGTCGATAGGCCAATTTCTTTAATGTCGTTTTTTGAGATCTCTTTGTAGTTGATCATTAGCCTTCTGTTTCTGGCTTAGGCTGTGAGTTATCTATAGGTTTCACAGGCTTGTTCTGTTCGTTAATGAGGGAGTGATAGAGGTTTTCCAGATTCTTGCGATCGTCAGTAGAGCCAGTTTGGCTAAGAGAAGAGGTACAGAGGGCAATGGCTTTCTTTTTCTGTCCAGATGCTGCCAGCATCTGCGCTAACTCGTATGCGTAGCTACTAGAATTAGGATTTGCTGTTCTTAGCTCCTCAATTACTTTTATGGCGAGATCGAATTGTAATGATGCTGCCAGCTCTTTAGCGTAGGTTAGCTTGTCTAGCGTGTTCAGCCTGTTGCCTTGCGAAAGCACAGCAAAGGCAGAAATAGCTTCACTGTGATTATGTGCTCTGGCCAGGCTATGAGCTAAGTAGCGACGCATTTCTAGATCGTTGGGATCGCGTTCTACTAATTCGGCGAAGTACAACGCAGCAATTGTACTGTTTCCCTCTTGATACTGCGCATAGCCGTCTTTTAATAGCTTCTCTCTGGTCAGTTTTTTTAGATCAACGTCAAAAGATTTTGGCAAGTCGATTGAGACTTGCGCACTTTTCCCAAGCTTTTGAGCACAAGTTATCAGGCCTTGTTTTACCGCTGTGTCTGTACTGCCAAATTCGACAGCTCTTTTAAAGTCTTTGCTGGCACTGGCCCATTGCTCGCGTTTCAAGTAGAGTTTGCCTCGTTCGGCTAAAGCTTTAGGGTTGTTGGGCTCAAGATTGAGAGCTTGAGAGTAGTTATTAATTGCAGAAATAGTATCGCCGAGTAAAGATTCGATTTGAGCCTGATAACGAAAAGCCTTGGCAGTTGGAGCACCGAGTTTGGTGGCGCTTTCGCAGGCGGCTTTCGCTAGCTTACTCTGGTTTAAGTGGCTGTAGCAGATGGCTTGTTGGTAAATTGATTCAGGTTCTTGCTTGAGCTTAATGGCACTAGTTAAATCGCGCAGCGCTTCTTGATAGTTTCCCGCTTCAAGATTTAGAGAAGCTCTTTCTGAAAGCTTGGCAAAGGACGTACGAAAGTTGGGAAACTGGCTGAGGCGATCGTAAAAGTGTAATGCAAGTTCCTTTCGCTTCAGTGCTTTACAAGATTTTGCTGCCGTGTATTGAGCCGTTTCGTTGTTTGGTTCGAGATTGGCAGCCTTAACGAAATCGTCGCAGGCTTGATCTTTTTGATTTAGTTCACTAAGCAAGTTTGCTCTATACGAAAACCAGCGAGCGGTGGTTGCATCGTTTTTTAGTGCTTGGTTGAAATCTTTTAGTGCTCCTTGTTTATCGCCTAAGCATTGGCGACAGAAACCTTTCTGCATGAGCACTTCATTGTTGTCAGGCTCCATATTGTACAGCTGAGTGTAGGTCTGCAGTGCTTTTGCGTATTGCCTGTCAGCGTTTAGACATAGAGCTGAGCCAAGCTGTAAGCTGTAATTGGTTGGTTCAAGTTTTAAGGCCTTCTCGTAGTCGCTCAGAGCTTTCTTGTATTCCCCCAGTCTGAAATAGGCCCAGGCGCGGTTGCCGTATTGATAGGCTGCTACTTGATTTGGTGCAGTAGAAATGATTTTTGAGAGGTCGTCAATTGCCACTTTGGGTTGGTTGAGTTTGAGGGCCAGGCTGGCCCGTTGGTCTAATGCCGAAACATCGTCTGCCGCAAGTGCCAATGAATTGTTGAAGCATTCGAAAGCTTGTTTCAGGCGCAGCTGCTTGGCTAGTGCACGTCCACGTGTCAGGTAGGCTCTGGCTGAGAAGGGATTGCATCTCACTGCTAGTGAAGCTGAAGTCAGTGCTTCTTGATATTTCTCTTGAGCAATTAGTTTGGTCGCCTCTTCAGTCTTGCTGGCAGAAAATGCTCTTAGAAGGTCAAATGTCGAAGCTAAGGTAATTAGGCAAACAGCCATCCATACCCATTGAATAGCGTTATTAGAGATGAAGGTTGAAATAATTTCGTACTTCTTCATCGGTGCAAGATTAGGCGCTGGTTCTTTCTGCTCAGCGGCTTTGGTTATTGGATCTTCTGCATCCGTTGCGGCTGCCGGTAGAGCGCTTGTTAGAGGCTTTGGTAGAGTTGATGTGGTTGGCAGCGAGAGAGGGCTTGCCGAGGCTAGTGGGCTGAAAAATTCGCAGACTTCTTGGTCGAGATTGTCGGCAACCACAATGGCTGTAAGGTCCGAGATGGTTGGTGTTGTTCTTCTCTCTATAGATGGTTTTTCTCCATCTATATTGAAAGTGTCATTTGGTAAGTCCGACATTATTTGATGAGGCCTTTGTGAAATGATCACGGCGTTAGCTATAACTATTCTAGAGAATCTTCGCTCAATAGCGTGAAATTAAGGTGAATTGCCCGTGAATTGAGCGTGAAAGAGTTTTGAGCGATTAATTCTCACAATTCTTTTGTATGCGTGAAGTGCTTGTGAAGTGGCAATTGACATTTGATGGACGCTTAAGTAGCCTTAGCGATAGGCACCACTTTTGGTTGCTGCTAGCGAGATACTATACTTATGATTGCTATGTCATTTGCAAAAAAGAGACGGCACTCGAGATCTGCTTTGGGCTCGTCTATAGCTGAAATGCCTGTGGTTTTGTGGGCAATCTTTATTGCTCTGCTTTTCCCCTTGGCGATTCTAACGAGCATGGGCTACCGTGCCTCAATTGTCTATTTCGCCACCGATGCCGCCTGCCGCAAAGCTTCTAAGGCGCCAAGCTTTACTGAAGCAAAGACTCGGGCGGCAACTACTATGACTACAGACCTGGCCGCCTTTCCAGGCATTTCTAATGTAGTTCCGACCTTGTCGATTAAGGTAAAGTCGTTGACTAGTGGGAGCTATACAACCGCCACTACAGTTTTGCCGGCTGGTTCAGTAAATACCTCTCAGAACATTTATTTTGTCATTCTGGGTGTTGATGCTGATATTGATCCGCTAGTGCATTTCGTTGGTGGTTTTATGGGGCTGAATGTACCTGGCTTGACGGGGCCTTATACTCTCCACTTTGCTTCGCAGGCCTATGTTGAGAATCCTAATGGTTTAACTGAGTGATTGAGGTGACGAAAATGAGATTCAAGCGCTCAACAAGAGGCATGTCAACGGTGGCACTAATTATGGTGCTAGCTTTCTTTGTCATTTTACCCCTAGGATTATTGGGTTTTGAATTTGCTCGCTATACGCTTTTAGCTGCGCAGTTGCAGTCTGTTACTGATGCGGCCACTCTTGCTGGAACCGCTGCTTTAGCTAGTTCTCCTCCTGGTTATACCTATACTGATTTGCACAATTTGGCAATGGATATTGCCGTGCAGACGTTCGAACAAAATAGCGTATTGCAAACACCTTTTAGTGCTGCGAATGTTGTCGCTAACAAAAACACTGGAGTGCCTTTAGGCACACCGCCGCTACACAAAGCTCACCTAAACATCACCCTTCTAACCCAAGCAGGTACTGCCGTTGCCACTGGTAGTAATGACGCTGTTACGATGCGAGTGCAAGCGATCTATAGTGATGCGCCGATTTTCGCTTCTAGTCTTTTGAATATTGGCGCCATCGAGACTGCTTCTGCTGTTTCTGATGGTGGCTTGCCACAGCTTGATTTGATACTTTGTTTTGATGTCTCTGGTTCTATGGATGACCAAACAAAAGTAGCTCTGGTTAAGCGCTTTTGGAATCCAGGCTTAGACACAGTTGACTATCAAGTGCTTAGCTCTAACAAAACTATTTATGATACCTTCAAACCACCTGTTACTGGGACCGGACTGAACGCATTGCCACCGCAAAACTTGTTTAAGGGCTCTTATCCCGGCGCAACTGGCAACGCTACTCCTTATGCTTTTTCTGAAGGGATTTATCCAGCTGCTAATCCAGCCGCTGGTTTGCGAGGTAATCAAAGCGTCTATGCTGCTGGTAGTATTCCTGGCTTGCCTCTGGCTACCAAGTATCCGCCAGGTGCTCTAGTGCCTGAGCAAGGCTGGCCACCAGGTAACTTCAATCCCACCAACCGCCTTGATCCGACCGGTAATGGCGTCATTCCAACCGCCCAAGCGACCTGTTACACAGACCTAGTGGTGAAGGTTCCCAGTGTTGGTCCTTATGATTTCAGCAAGATAGAGACCTGTGTTGAGGCCTCTCGTGGCAACATGGAAAGTGACGCCATCTGTCTTCAGAGCCACGGACATAATACGATTAATCCAGTTCTCCCACCTCGTCAGCCAGGTTATTACGCTGCCTACTGGAGTCAGGTCGAAAAGACAGCTGATCCAATTGCTGCTGCCAGGTTAGCGGCCAACAATTTCTTCTACACCATGAACATTGCCAGCAACGCTCACTTTGGTATTTGTACTTTTTCTGATGCAGCTGGTACCTCACCGACTTCATTCTGGCCTGATACGACGAGCAAATGTGATCCCTCTTGGCCCCATTCGGGCACTGCTAACTTCCCCGTTCCATTGGTTGGTTTAAGTAAGACCCAATCGAATTTTACTGAAGTGAATGAGGCTGTAGATGGCACAGCTACCAGTCTTCCTCTCAGGCCGACAGGCAAGACTTGTATTTCGCTTTCTCTCCATGAAGCCATAACTGAGTTGACAGACCCGACTAAATTTAGACCCAAGGCGAAGAAAGCGATTGTTCTCTTTACCGATGGCGTGCCTAACTTGCCGGTCAATGATGCCACGGCGAAGGCCGCTGCTTTTACCGAGGCCGATTTGGCAAAAACTAAGAGTATACCGATATACACCATCGGACTATCGCAGAACGCTGCAATTAAACCCCTTGAAGATGCGGTGTTGGGTGACAGTGCAGCCAAGCCCGGAATTGCCTACCGTTCTGCTAACAATGCTATTTATGTTTCGGTCACCAATTCTGCTGATCTAAACAGCGCCTTTCAGACGATTGCCCGCAGTCTTGTAGTGCTCCAGTAGGTTCTAATTTAATGAGAAAACTCCATCGTCGGGCTGCGGCAAAAAGACGCACTAATTTCGCCAGTATGTCGATTGAGCTGGCAATAACGGCACTTTTACTCGTCATCTTCACTGTGCTTGGGTTTGACATGTTGATTGTCGCCTGGGGCTATTCCATACTTGATTCAGCCGCTCGCGATGCTGCTCGTGCGGCCGCTTCAACCAATACCTCGGCGTCCGGACTTAATGCTGCCAAACAGGCTGCTGCCGCTCATAGAACCGATGGTTTCTTCGTCACTCAGCCCACAGTGACAACCACTACCCCTAGCGATTTCATTTATGTTACTCCAGCTACTGGTTCTCCCTATGTAGCTGTGACAACCCGCTGCAATGTGCGCCTCCCCGTACCCATAGGTTTCTTTGGTACTCAGATTTCTGATGGTTACATTCCCTATGCTCGCACATACACCTATCCAATCTTGGGTGTGCCATTTGTTCCCAATCC
Source organism: Obscuribacteraceae bacterium (SeqCode) (assembly GCA_044378815.1). Lineage (GTDB taxonomy): Bacteria > Cyanobacteriota > Vampirovibrionia > Obscuribacterales > Obscuribacteraceae. The sequence goes on from JBIPOV010000016.1 coordinate 23,961, forward strand.
AGCCTCTGGAGCTGCTCCTCCACCAGTGGTAGCACCGCCGCCGCCACCACCTCCAGCACCGCCGCCGCCGCCTCCAGCGCCGCCGCCGCCACCACCTCCAGCACCGCCGCCGCCGCCTCCAGCGCCGCCACCTCCTCCTCCGCCACCACCACCGCCGCCGCCTCCTCCGGCTGCGCCACCTCCTCCTGCGCCGCCACCTCCTCCTCCTCCGCCACCACCACCTCCGCCACCACCTCCTCCACCGCCGCCTCCTCCGGCTGCGCCACCTCCTCCTGCGCCGCCACCACCTCCTCCGGCGCCGCCTCCTCCTCCGCCGCCACCACCGCCGCCGCCGCCTCCACCGGCGCCTCCTCCTCCACCGCCGCCACCACCGCCGCCGCCGCCGCCGCCGCCACCGCCGCCGCCGCCACCACCTCCTCCTCCACCGCCGCCACCACCGGCGCCACCGGAGTGAGCGATGTTGGCAGATAATAGCCACAATAGAGAGGGCATAGTTCAACTCAGCTTTGCCATTGCTATTGCCGCCACCTGCATCTTTAGCTATATGGCTGTCAGTGAAAAGAGAGAAATTTCCAATCACTGGCAGGCCATCGATGCAGTTGCCTCGGAGCCGAGGTTCGCCCTGGTCAAGGCCGCAGTATTGAAGAAGCATCTCGACTCCGAGATGCTCCCTCCAGCTCGTGAGCTTGCTTCGCTATATCGACAGCAAGGCAAGCAAGAAGAGGCTGCCAAAATCTATCGCCTCTTATGGCTTGCTCCCCAGGACCCGGAGGGTTTTGTTGGTGACGCCCTTGAGCTAGCTTCGCTCTATACTGATATGTCTGCTTCTCCCTACGCTATCGAGAGTTATAAGAAAATTCTTGAGTTTGACCGTCTGCGACTAAAGCCTGACAGTCCAGGTATCGTAAGAGATTTGAACAACCTTGGTGTTTGTTATCGCTGCTATGCCGTTAGTTCTTCTGAGCCTAGTCAAAGACAACTGAACCTCGACCTGGCCAGCGCGCAATTGAGTGAAGCTGCGAGAATTTGCAGCGCAAGCCAAACTCTGGCTGATGACCAGGTGATTGTTTCGACCAACCTCAATGTTGTTTCTCAAGATCGAGGCCAGTCTAGATAGATGAGCAATGCCACTGCAATTAAACCGCTCAAGATATTTTCATTGAAGGGTTTGACCTTTGGCAAGAATGGTTTGTTCGGCGTCGTTTTTATTATTCTTGGCGGACTGCCTCTCTATTTGCCTTTCTTGTGCTATCTGGGAGAGGCTGGTCTGCGGGCTAATATACCTTTTGACTGGGCCTTTTGGGGCAATCAAATTGTTAGCATGCCGCACGTTTGGGCGACCTATGCTCGTTTGTCCAGAAAAATTGGCGAAGGTAAAGTGCACTTTTTGTTTGGCGCTCCTGCCTATATAGCTGTTGTTGCCCTCTTGCTGGTTGCTTCGCTAAACGGATACTTTTTGCAGGCCATGACAGCGGTAAACGTTTGGCAGTCATTCCATTATTTGCGCCAGGTCTACGGTATCAATCGTTTCTTTGGTCGGCCTGCCAGTGAGACTGATTCAGAGAAGAGTCTTTCGTTTTGGGCCTTTCATCTGGCCATGCCATTATTTATCATTGGTCGCTGGAATATGCTTTATGTGTATTGGCACGGCAAGCCATCTGACGCCATTATTCCAGTTGGTTTTCCGGCGCCATTACTCACGGCCCTATGGGTATTGGCTGGGGTGGGATTGTGTCTCGGCTTGTATCTAGAGCTGCTTAAATACAGAAGTTTGCCGGCTTATGATTGCAGCGGTTTGCTGATTTTACTTGTTTACTTCGCTATCCACTGGTTTGGTTTTCTTTCAATTCACTACTATTTCATTGGTTTTATTACTGTCACTATTTTTCATGCTGTTCAGTATTTGGCGATTGCCTGGCAGTTTGAAGAGAAGCAATCAACCACCAATATTTTTTCAGCGAAAGTTCTTAAGGCCCTACCAACCCTAGGCTCATTCGCGCTGTTCTGGCTGGTTGTTTATTTGGTGGGTGATTTTGCTCAGAGTGCGCTGATGCCTCTGGGCAATTCGTTATATCCTAAATTTGCTCTTGTCTGCCTCTCTTCTGTTTCAGCCCATCACTACCTTGTCGATACAGTGCTCTGGGGCCGGAAGGCTGGTGTTTAATTGATTTTCTTGTGATTCTCAAAATGGCAGTTAGAATATAGTAGACGTTCTAACCTTGGATCTTGAGGAAAACCTTGATGAAGCTTGTGGGAGCAACCATTTTTCTGATTTGCAGCTTTTCGCTTCCGCTCTTGGCTGCTTCTGCTCAGAATATAGGAAGCCAGTATCAAAACCAGTATCAAGGTGAGAATTATGGCAATTCGCCCCAGTTTTCCGGGCAAATGCCAAGCTCCGCTGTAAGAAATACTAGTTCTCAACAGCTGCGCCAGTGGTTTAGTGCATACGATATGGTGCGCAAGCAAGCGCAAATGTCCCCTAGCGAAAAAGATCGGGCCGATAATCTACTTTCCCAAGGCCTGTCAGTCTTTGTTCCTGGCCCTAATAAGATTCAGGCGCAGAAACTTTTGACCGGTCTTGTTGATAAGTATCAAGTGGCTATCAATAAAATGAAGGCTATGCCCCTCTATCCTGAAACCGAAAAGTTGCACCGCGGGTACTACCAGTATTTTAGTGATGCTAAAACTCTTTTTTCTGATTATCTTAGAGTGCAGGATAATTTGATGGTCAAAGACGAACATGGCAAGGGCATTATGCCCCAGCTAATGGCTCGCAAAGCCAATCTTGAAAGCTTAGAAATGCAGATTAAGCAGCTTGATTCTCAGTTGCGTGGGCAGTTTGGCATTGCCCCTTATCGCTACTAATTGGTTTATAGTTCACAATGGAACGGTAGCTTTCTTTTCATACAGCTTCTTCACTGTATTGAGATCGCGCTGTGAGATTCGTGAGTGTTCATCAGTGATGGGATACATCAAATCACCTTTGCTTGGGCTGTGACCGAGTAGACCTATGGCGTGTCCTAGTTCGTGAGCGACAATATTGCGCAAAGTCAGATAGCGAGCTTCAGCTTCATTGTTTTCTACAAGATCGAGGTTAACCTCAATTAACTGTGGCGGCACTGTGTATTTTGGCCCTGGGCTTGGAATGTATAGAGGCACTGGAATGGCGCCCACCGAAAGCAGTGAGAGTCTGCCCGATGGCTTCTTTGTCCATTTCGTTACCGTATGGGCACCGAGGGCGCTTGCATCTTTATCAGGCTTAATGCCGAGATGACTCCATGTCACCCTTATTCTGGCTGCGTTTGGTTGCGTTACGGTGGCAAATTTGATCAATCCCTCTGTACGTCTATCCCAATCAGCAAATGCTGCTAGCACTGCCGATGCATAGGCCGGGTCGGGTGGCGCTGTGATATAGACAGGCACAGGCATGCTTTGAAATTTGAAAACACGATTTTTGGAAGCAGTGAGGACGCTATCGAGATAGTCTTCATTGCTAGGCTTAGCAGAGGCTTCTTCTATGCGAAAGAAATGACAAGGGAAAGTATTGGCTGTTACTAGACCTTTCGATAGGCTTGTCGATTGCATCAAACCTTTGATTCTCTCTTGTTGAGCAGCGTTTGGGCTAATTGCAGGAATGCTCGGCAGCGCTAACGCTCTTTGCTTTTCGTTGAGGCGATTCAGCCTTTCAAAGATTGAGCCGGCGCCTACGTTTCCGAAAGTTCTTAGTTCTAGAACTTGCAGTCGGTCAATTATGGACTGGCCGGGGCTGCAGCTGTAACCCTGACTCTGTTCTAGCTTACTTAGTTGCTCGGGCATTGAAAGCGAGTCAGCGGCCACAGCCCTTGAGCTAAAACTGGCGCTAAAAAATACACTAATAATTACGGCGGCTGTTATTGTGCGTAGCAAGTTTATAGTTATGCACTTCAAAGCAAGCGGCCGTTTCTCAGTCACTATTGGGCGATAGTCGCAGTTCACTGATAGACTCATCGATAAATTCAGCAAGTTTTGTTCTAACCGCTTCTTGTATTCTAACCAATTCCTTTGAATAACAATAAAATTCAGCCCCAGTCTGTTGGTCGAAGCTCATAGAAAAGAGGCCTTCCATGGGGTCGTCCATTTCAGCCAACTGCGCTTCTAGTTGCTGCATGCCAATATTGCAAAAAATACTCTTCTCGATAAGCTGTGGTTCTCTTACCTTAGTCAGCTTGCCCCCATCCTCTAGTCGTCCCCAAGTGCCGCTGAGAAAGCGATAAACCGGAACTTCTAGTTCTGGCTGTTTTTTCACAGGAGCTAAAAGTTGCACAATCTTGGATAAGCCAGGTCTCTTTGACTCTTTTTCTCCGAGTGCTTCAAGATCTTCGGGGCGATAGCCAAGCAGCTCGCGATTGAGCCAGGTGAGGCGGTGGTCTGGTAGTTTGCCTCTAAGGCTGCGCGAGGTCAACAGCAAGCCATCTGAGACACTCAAGTCTTTCAGGGCCAGCTGACCACGTATGCGACTAAGTTGGTGGTACAGCATCAGACACCATTTAGTAACGACCTATCTAACTAATATATATGAAGCTTGACTGACTGTGCGTTAAATAGTTGCTGGCCGAAAATTGTCAGTTTGGGCTCTCTTAGGGCTAAGACGGTCTGAGCACCATTAATGGTGCTAGGTCTAGGTTCTGACGCTCGGAGTTTTGCTTATCGGTTAGCGCCATAATCAATGCCCTGTAACCGTCTGGCTCGATTTACAAAACTTAGGAATAGGGCAATTAGTGTGGCGTCAATGGGGTTAGCTCGCTATAGCGAACAATCATGGCTATACCACCGGGAAATCTGCCGTTATTCGAGTTTTGTTTGGGCAGTTCCGATGCCAGTGACCAGACTCCAGGGTTGTTGGCCGTAAATTCGAGGTCAACTCGATCGGATGGATTTATCGTAATTGTGTCGCGCACAACACGCGGCTCGAGGGGATCTGAGCCGTTGATGCCAGTTACTTCAAAGCGATGGCCGCTGAGGTGAAGGGGCACAGCTTCGTCTAAGGTATTGATGACATGCAAGCGTACCCGCTCACCATTGAGCACTTCAAGAGCAGGAATGAAAGGCGCTGTCTTGCCATTGATTAAATAGAAATGTTTGGCTGTTGCTGATGCATTTGCAAGTTCCGGCTTTGTTTCTTTGGAGATGGCTTCAGCTTTGCTCAAGAATAGAACCAGCTCTTTGTTTACTTCTTTTGTCGGCAGCCGTGGGTGCACAACAATGGCTCCAAACATGCCTTTGAAGCGCTGATCTTGATGGATTATTTGAGGATGATAGAAAAATGTCCCTGGCTGAGCGGCGATAAACTGATAGACAAAAGAATCTTCTGTTTTTAAAAATCGTTCTGGTGCTGCGCTGGGCCCGCCGGCTCGCGGGAGCCCGTCTACTTTGTGGGGGGTGATTAAGCCGTGGAAGTGTAGTGATGTTGAAGCGGGGCTTTTGAGGTTGTTGTGCAAGACGATTCTGACCGCCTCGCCCTGGCGCACGTGTATCTCCGGACCAGGTATTTTGCCATTGTAGGTTAAGGCTTTGATTGTGTCTTTGTTGGCAGCAGTTTCTGAGCCCACTTCAAGATTGGCTTCACGAGCGAATAAGTGAATCTCTCGCACATTCATTTGCCCAGGGCCAGGCCCGGGTAGGCCGGCCTGGCCCTGATTAGTTAGTTCGCTCATGGCTCCCATGGCGTCTCTAACTTGACCTTTGATGTCGCGCATTTCATTGCGCATATCTTCCAGTTCAAGCTTTTCTTGGGCTTGCTCTTGGGCCATATCGCCAATGTCGTCTAATGCTAGGGCAGAAAGATTCAGTGCAGATAAGGCTGACAAACCGACTAGGGCTGCTGCCAGACCTAATCTGCTTGCAATTCGCTTTTCTCGTCTGTTTATTACTTGCGGCATAGCTTTTGCTCAGGCTCTTGCCACAAGAGTGGCTAATGCTGCATGAGTTACGATCTTGCTAGCTACTTCACCCATGAGGAAATGTTTGATGGCTCCTTTGCCCTGGGCGCCAATCACTAACAATTCTGCCCCTGTTTCATCAGCTGCCTTAATAATTTCATGGGCTGGGGAGCCAGTTTTCAAAATGATATCGACATTGGTGAAGCCGTGGTCGGCTAAGATTTTCTTGGCCGTGGCAAGGTGGACCTCGCCTTCCATCATCAAATTCTCTTCCATCGCTACGACAAAGCCGCGGGGAGTGACTGCTGCCACCATTGGGGAGATATTAGCAACGTAGATAAGATTTATTTTTTTGTTCTCGATCTTGCCGTTAAACTTTTTGATGGCCGACTCAATAGCCTTGAGGCAGTGCTCAGAGCCGTCTATGGCTATAAGAACAGAAGAATCGGTAGCTCTTTTGCGGCCGCGGCGCAAGACTAGAGTAGAGCATGGTGCATGGCGTGCCACATGGGCTGAAGTGCTGCCAAAGGTAAACTCACCATCGGCTCTAGGCCCAGTTGAAACTACAACTAGTTCTTTGTTCTCGTCAAGAGCTGCTTGCTCAATCATATAAGCCGCTGGGCCAGTGACTATTTCTACTTTTACCTTTGCTCCGTCGGCCTCGATACGTTTGGCTAACTCTGCTAAGACTGGCTTGGCTTGCGCTTCGATGACGTTTCCGAGATCTTGGGGAAAATCAGCTTGGCTTGCTAAGACACGCTCGTAAGAAGGAAGTTCTTCTTTGACGTAAATTAGATTAACTTCGCAGCCGGCCAGTGGTACAAGGGCTGCCAGTTGTTCTAAGTTAAACCAGTGCTCAGCCGAGCCGCCAGCACTGGCTTCAGAAGCATTTGATGGGCTCGCCGATGCACTGGCAAACGAATGGGAAACATCTGCGGCAATCAAAATTTTCATCTGTTCAAATTCTCTTTATGGTTTTTGCTTTGTAAGGCCAATTGTAGCAATGCTCAAGTCTTTTTTTTCTGGATAGGCAAGCTGCTTGTCAGCTTTGCTCTTGGCATGGCCGTAACGGTTGACGAATTTTTAGCCTCTTGTCTCGCTCTAACCTTGTTTAATCAGGGACAATAGGGTTTTTGCGGCGTTTGCAGCGTCTGAAGCGGAGGATTCCTTTTGATAGATCGTTATACCAGGCCAGAGATGGGCGCTATCTGGTCGATTGAAGCCAAGTTTCAAACCTATCTCGATGTCGAGATTGCTGTATGCCAAGCGCAGAGTGATATGGGCTTAATACCAGCAGCGGCGCTGGCTGAAATAAAAAGTAAGGCTCGATTCGACGTCGCTCGCATAGACGAGATTGAATTGCAAGTTAAGCACGACGTAATTGCCTTTTTGACCTCTGTTGGCGAGAACGTCGGTGATGCTGCCCGTTATATACACATGGGTTTGACAAGTTCAGACGTGATCGACACTGCTTTAGCTCTTCAGCTAAAGCGCGCCGCCGTGATTTTGATGGCTGGGTTAGAAAAACTCACTGAAGCAGTACTGAAACAGGCCCGCAAACACAAACATACCGTTATGGTGGGCCGCTCTCATGGCATCCACGCTGAACCCATTACATTCGGCTTTAAAATGGCAGTTTGGGTAGAAGAACTGAGGCGCCATAAAGTGCGCCTTGAGCAAGCTGTTGAAATGATTTCGGTGGGCCAGATGAGTGGTCCGGTTGGTACCTACTCTAATATCTCCCCTGAAGTCGAAGAGCGTACTCTGGCTCTGATTGGCTTGATTCCAGCAAAGATTTCAACGCAAATTATTCAAAGAGACAGGCATGCTCAGTTTGTTATGACTTTGGCTTTGATCGCAGCTAGTCTTGAGAAGTTTGCAGTAGAAATCAGGCATTTGCAGCGCACCGATGTCTTAGAGGTTGAAGAACCTTTCGCGTCCGGTCAGAAGGGCTCTTCAGCTATGCCCCATAAACGCAATCCGGTGGCAAGCGAAAATATTACTGGTCTAGCTCGGGTGATTCGCGGGAATGCAGTGGCTGCCCTCGAGAACGTTGCTCTTTGGCACGAGCGCGATATATCACACAGTTCAGTTGAAAGAATTATCTTGCCAGATTCGACAATCTTGCTCGACTATATGCTCAATCGATTGGCTGTAGTAATGGATGGTTTAGTTGTATATCCTGAAAATATGCTACGCAACATGGATGTTTTTGGTGGTGTGATTTTCTCGCAAGCGGTGCTTCTAAAGCTCACAGATAAAGGTCTGGCACGGGAAGTTGCTTATAAGCTGGTGCAAGATAATGCCATGGCCGCTTGGAATACTAAGAGCGGAAATTTCCGCGAGAATTTACTGGCTGACAAGCGTGTAACCGAACATTTGAGTGAAGAAGAGATCGTTTCAAGCTTTGATCCGGCCAATTATTTGCAAAATATTGAAAAAGTTTTTGAGCGCGCTGGCATCTAAAAAGGTTCACCAAAGGCTGGGGAATAAAAATGGCTCGGATTAATCAAGATAAAAAAGCCGCAGGGCTTCTTCTTCCAGTATTTGCCTTGCGCCGTAAAGGTGATCTAGGCATTGGTGACACTCTTTGTGTTGAAGAAGCTATCGATTTTTTAAGTCGTCACAATTTAGGTGTTCTGCAGATTCTGCCTGTTAATGAAACTGGCGGAGACAATAGCCCTTACAATGCCCTTAGCTCAATTGCCCTTGACCCTTTGTATATTTCGCTGGTACCAGATTTAGTTCCTGGGCTTGCTGACGAGATGCTGGCAAAGCGGGCGCCAGAAACTCTTATTCAAGAGCTTTCCGCTGGGCCTGTGCAGTATTCTGTCGTGCGCAAGTTAAAGCTAGATTTGTTGCTGGATGCTTTTGAGAATTTTGAAAAAGTTTCTAACAACAAAGAACTGGTTCGCCAACAGCAGCTGTTTTCCGATTTTTGTCTTGAGCAAGTCGATTGGCTGCCAGATTATGCTTTCTTCCGTTCTTTGGTCGACAAATTTGAAGGCAATGCCTGTTGGACTAATTGGCCTGCCGAACAGTCAACTTTAGCTAAGGCCAGAGCCTGGTCACTTACTTGTGCTGAGGCCAAAGAGATTGCCGATAAGCAGCGCTTCTATAGCTATGTGCAATGGGTTGCTTTCAGTCAGTGGCGTCGCGTGCGCGCTCATGCCGATAACAAAGCGGTTGAGCTCATGGGTGATATTCCATTTGGTGTCAGTCGCTATAGCGCCGATGTTTGGTGTAATCCCCAACTATTTGATTTGCAATGGTCGGGTGGTGCACCACCTGAGAAGTTTTTCCAATCAGATCCGTTCACTTGCCAATGGGGCCAGAATTGGGGCATCCCGCTCTATAACTGGGCCAACCATGAAAAGAGTAACTATGCTTTTTGGCAGCGACGGGTCAAGCAGATTGCTTCGATTTTTCACTATTTTCGCATCGATCATGTGCTCGGTTTCTTCCGCGTCTACTCCTTTCCGTGGATTCCCGAGCGCAACCATGAATTTGTTGGCTTGACGGAGCTTGAAGCTAAAGAGCTTACGGGTGGAGAACTTCCGCGTTTTGTTGAGCGACCTGATGTGCCTGCTAAGAATGCCAAGCTAAATAACGAGCAAGGTGAGAAACTTCTGCGCATGATACTAGCGGCGGCGCCAGATAGTGGTGTGGTGGCTGAAGATCTTGGCATGGTGCCTGACTACGTCAGACCGTGTTTGAAAAAACTGCAAATTCCTGGTTTCACCATTCCTATTTTCGAGCGCGTAGAAGAAGACCTTTCTTTCAAGCCCAAAGAGACTCATGAAAAGCTGTCTTTAGTCACTTATGGTACCCACGATCATCAGCCCATTCGTAGCTTTTATGAGGGGCTCTGTCAGTGGTGGCATGGTGAAGATGGTCACCAGGGGTGGCTAGAAGTGCAGAGGCTAATGGTGTTTCTTGGTCTAGATGAAGACTCGCCTCCAGAGAGTTTCACCCCTGAACTTCATCGCCGTATGATTGAAGTGCTTATGGAGTGCCCATCTTGGCTGGCTGTTCTGATGATTAGTGACCTATTCGGTGTCAGTCAGCGCTTTAATGAGCCGGGAATTTCAGGCGATTCTAATTGGAGTCAAAGGCTTGATCGCACTTTGGCAGAGTACGAAGCTGATGCTCAATATTCGCAAGCGATTAAGTGGCTAGATCAAGCTGTTGTTGCCAATTCTCGTCAAGCTAAAAAAACTGCGGCAAAATCTAGTTGATTTTGGCCTTTTGGCTGAAGATAATTTATAGACTTTTGGGGTATGCTTCTAAGGTCTGTCATTTTTTAATTTCACTTAAAAGGAACCGCAGTAAATGCTTCCGGCTTTTCTGATTAGGACTGGTATCGACTGGGTTAGGCACAACGCCGAATTTGCCAGTTCTAACCCCTATGCTCGCTGCGAGCAATCGATCAAGATTTGCGAGAAACTCTGGGAAGAGTCTGTTGGCAAATCGGAAAATTCTTTGCTAGAAGTGGCTGTGGTAACGGCTTATTGGGAAGAGTTCTTTCATGCCGAAGACCCTTTGCAAGACGAAAAAGAGTGGCGCGATGGTTTAACTAAGCGCTCTAATCAGTACGAAGAATTTGATGGTTGGCAGGAGTGGTTTAAGAAGAGCTACGCCAAAGTTTATTCTGATAATAATGTCTGGACGAGCTTGCTGATGTCGGCTTGGGCCACTACTCACCAATATCAGCTTTCCTATAGTGAAGATTCATGGGATTTCAAGCCCTCGCGCTCCTATTTGCCCACTAGCTACATGTGGCGTCTCAAGCCTCACATGGAGACGATTACCGAGGTATTGCGCGAATTCTGGATTGAAGAGAGTCATCGCTGGGAAGAGGCAGGCTTTGGTATTGAAGACGAGAGTGTTTACTACCTCGGCCGCGTCGAGTGCTTAGGTTTTGATCTAAAGCGATATATAGTCAACTGGCCTGCTCGAGCCAAGAAGCCGAAAGAAGAAATTGACCTTGGCAATCTGGTGGCCGACTTAATTGCGCCAGCTGGAGATTCTTGGTATCGGCGTTTAGATCCAGTAATTTTTGCTCACGACCATGTGGACATAACTTCGTTGATTAATCGCGCTTCTTATGTCTTTGGCTCGCGCCGCCGACTCTTTGAGTTGGCAATTGAAGACGGTATGGGCAAAGCCAAGCTACAGGCCCAGGCTGAGGGATGGTTGGTAGAAGACCTCGAAGAAGCAGAGGCTGCAATCTAGGACTAACGATTATTTGCTCGCTTTGATCTTCGCCCAAGGACGAGGGTAGTAATGCGGTGTGTCGTCGATTTTTCGAATCAGTAAAATGACGCTGTCCTCAACGCCAGGCATATCGGTAAAGACCTTGGTCTGCTCTACTCGGCACTCAAGTTCGCGCATCATGGCTTTGGCATCTTTTAGTTCTTGCTCTAAGCGGCTGCCAGTCTTTTGTGCCATGTAGAGGCCGTTGCGCTTGAGAAAAGGCAGGCATAACTCCAAGGTCAGGGTAAGAGTGCCTACTGCCCTTGCTGTGGCAAGGTCGTAGCTGGCGCGCTCGCCTTTCTCTCGTGCTAACTCTTCGGCCCGGCCTGTAAGAGCCCGGTTGTTGACGAGACCAAGCTCTTGGCTAGCGTCATTGAGAAATTTCACCTTTTTTCCAACCGAGTCAACCATGGTGACTGCAAGATCGGGGCAGGCGATAGCAATCACCATGGCTGGTAATCCGCCACCAGAGCCGATATCAATTAGTTTTCCTGATGTCATTTTCGACTTGTAGATGTTGCTTGCTACGGTGAGGCCGTCAAGTATGTGCCTGTTTACAAGAACTTCTGGTGTTGTATTGGCTACTAAATTAACCTTTTCGTTGTAAGCACTTAAAATGCCGCAAAATCTGTCTAATAAATGCCAACGTGGTTCATCCAGCTGAAGGCCGTCGAGGGCAGGATGAACTCTTAAAAGCTTGAGTAGCGGCTCGAAGTCAGCGTTTGACATCGATTTGTCATCCGTCTGGTTAGGGGTTTTAATTTGGTATTCGGAGCTCTTACCTGTTTGATTTTCGGCGGTCATTAAATTCTATAACTCCATATCAAGAGAAAAAAACAGGTGAATACCTAAATACTACTGGGAAGATTATTATTACTATTTAGAGATCAGATCCCTTTTCGTTTTCGTTGTCTCTATTTTGGTATCAGGGTAGATTACACCTAATGCAAGTTGCCAGCGCTTAGTAAATGACCTCAGGTAACGCTTATCCTAATCAGCCAGAGCCGGACACGTCACGTGAACGGATTGAGCTTGAGACGCGTGTGCTGGCAGCAGCCTTGCGTCAGAGCTTAGAGCGTGGCGATACGGCTGGGTCTAGTCATGCCCATCAGCAGATCTTCATTTTGCTCAAAACTTCGCAAGAAATGGGCTGGGAAGAGCCAATTAGTTTACCGCCAGAGTTGATGCTTGAGAAAGAACCTCGCAGGCCAATGCCCGATATCGATTGGGGTGCTCCTGCTGAGAGTCCGATAATTTCCCAGCAGCCCGAGGCAAGGGCCGAGGCTTTGCCTGAATTACCAGTTGAAGCATTGCCTGAATTGTCAGCTGATGCGGCGGCTGAGGTTGAGGCCGTAGAGGCGAAGGGTGCCGATTCTGAGGCTGCCATTCTGGCTAGCAATGCGCTCACAGACCCAACTGTAGCTGAGCCTGAAGCTCAGTCTTCTGCCGCGCCCGAGGCGCCGACAGCTGCTCCTGCAGCTCCTGCCGCTGAATCAGCTGCGGCCCGTTCAACCGCTCCGCTCCTTCCTCTCGTTACAGTGCCTAGTTTCGCCTCAATACCTGTACCTAGTTTCACTGCTACTGCACCAGCCACAGGTGCAGCAGCGATTCTCGATTTCTACTTGCGCTTGCAAGTCAGTCAAATGGCAGATTTCGGTAGTATTCACAAGAGGTTCTTGCGCAAGGTGAGACCGCTTTTGCGGCAACACGCTTCTGGTACCTTGGTTGGCCAGGCTCGCAAAGACTTACTCAATAGCTTGCAGAGTCTTTGGATTGCCCACGATATTTTGTGTGATCCTGTTACTCGCACCGACTATGACTTCCGTCGCATGGGCCTGAGGGGAAACCCCGATGAAGGTGGCGAGGGTAAAGCAACTGTCGCTAGTCGCCCCCAGTTGAGAATAGGCGAGCTTTTGCTCTGTGCTGGTCTGCTAGAGACCACCGAGTTAGAAATCGCCGCAGACATGCACAAGGCTATGCCTGAATTGATGTTTGGTGCTTTCCTTGTGAAGCAAGGTTTTATTGAAGAAGATGATTTGACTTGTGTATTGCTGGGACAGCAGCTGCTAAAAACAGGCGGCATCACGGCTGCTCAGTTTCAAGAGTCTATGCTTGAGAGAGCTAAGAGTGGCAAAGAGTTCGGCGATATTTTGGTGGCCAGGCGCTATTTGACCTCGGTGCAATTGCAAGAGGCCTATCGCAGTCAGATGGATGATACTTTGCCTCGTCTGTCGGTGGTTGTGGCGACTGTCTCGTTAGAAGATAGTGCCGCGGAAGTGGCTGAAGCTCTCAACGCTAGTGATGACGACTCTGAAAGCGAAACTGAGTTGGCTAGCGAAAATGTCATTGCTAGCGCTGGCGAGGTTGCCACTCAGTCTGAGGAACTTTCCTCTGCACATGCGCCTGCACCTGAACCTGCACCTGTTCGTGCACGCGAGCTCCTGAACAGTTCGCCTTCTCCTCTTTCTTCTCCTGTTTCTTCGCCTGTTTCTTCGCCTGTTCCTGCTCCAACGGCCTCCTCATCGCCTGCCCTCAATATTGGCAACGCTGTGCCGTCTTGGAAAGATCAACTTGATTGGGATAGTCCGGCGGAAAGTGAGAATATCCACCCTCCTTTGGTAGAGACCAGTCCCAATATAAAGGCTGTGCCGATGGCATCTCCGCTAAATTTGGCACCATCTCTGGCATCACTTTACGATACCTCGGATTCACGCGCTGATACTTCTGAACTGCCGCCTTCTTCCTCTTCTTCTGATCCGTCCTCTTCTCCTTCGCCTCCCTCTCCATTTGCTCGACCTGAGGCTGCAAAGAAGAAATCGCTCACTGATCTCATGGCCGAACTTGAACCGTCATACTCTCCAGTTCAAGACGAAATGCCAGAGCAATCACCCTTCGCTAGTATATGGGCTGACGATAGTGTTGACACTGCTCACGATTTGCCACTAGATATAGTGCCTAGTGTCTCTGGTACTTTTAGTACTTCTAGTATTTCTAGTACTGATGATGATTCTAGTACTGATGATAGTTCTAGCGCGGCTGGTACGGCTCAACGTTTCAGTGCTCAAGACGATTTTGCGCCACCTAGCTTGGAGCACGACGAAGACCTCTCTCAGGTGGAAGAAGAGTTTGCTGCTCTTAACGCTGCAGCCGATGAGGCTTTAGATATTAGTGAGCAAGAAGAAATGACTGCTACCTCAGAATTAAGTGCTTTACCAAGTTCTGAACAAAATGCAAGCCAACCTGTATCGCCTAGCGAACATAAAGGTAGCGGCAGTAGCTGGCAGATTGTTTCTGTTCCTGCTTCGGCGCTGGCCTCATTGCTCTTAGAGGATGAGCCCGAGGCTGGTGAAGGCAAAGCAAAGACTACGCCTGGTGGACCGATTAGAGAACGGCGTCAGCTCAAGACATCTTTTGCTAGTGATAAGCCATTCACAACAAAATCTAACCTCGGCGATGACAAGCTGCCGCCGGATGGCGATCGTCGCTCAAAGCGTCGCAAGTCTAAGTAAAATTAGGTCTGTTTGATTGCAGTGTTTTTGGGTCGCGATTGCCCGTTCAACTCTAGCAGTCGCAGAACTACAGATAACTGTTCGCCAATTAATCGAACAACTTTCTGATCGCCTGGTTTGAATATCTGTTGCGGATAAGGCACAACAACAAGTAGCCCCAATCTTTGGCCTTTGATGTCTACCGGCTGCGTTAGGGCATTGTCTGGTAGGTAGTGCCCTTTGGCCACTTCATGACGCAGAGGCGGTAAGCCCAACTGCAGAGCCAGTTTTGTGACATATCCGCGCAAGGCTGCTTCATCTAAATTTGGCCCGGCGTCGACGCGTAAAACCGAACCAGTGCCCTGGTTGAGTACCAGCCCGAGGGCCTGATAGTTGAGAATGGAAGACAACAGATTGAAGAGTTTTTGCGTTACGGTATCGACATCAAGTTCGTCTTCTGCGATGCGGCGCACTTCGTCGACGATGGTGGCTTCAAAAAGCAAACGTTCGAGCAGTTGGTTTAGGCGGTTGTTGACGTCTTCTGCCGAAAGGGTTTTGGAAGGCTCGCCAATAAGTCGTAAGCGCGGCTTGAGCGTGGCCTCTTCTAGCACCTCCTGGGTGGCTTTGATCAAGCTAGTGAAACCAGGCTCTTTGGGAATATAGCGATCTGCTCCGGACTTAAAGCCCCAAAATCTATCGACTGAGCCGTCTAGTTTTGTCAGGAGAATAACCGGAGTGGCTGCAAGATCTGGATCACTCTTAACCAAGCGGCATAGCTGATAACCGTTGATACCGGTCATGACTACGTCTGAAATGATTAAGTCGGGTAACTCGTTGTAAGCGCGAGCTAGACCCTCAGCTCCATTGCGAGCCTCTATAACTGTATATCCCTCGGCTTCAAGAGTCTTAGATATGGTTATTAGTTGTGTCGGGCTGTCTTCTATCAGTAGAAGTCTGAATGACATTGTGCACCTATTCAAGGGCTTTGGCTGGACCACTTTAAAAGTGAGTAGCTACTCAATTTTAAATGTTCTAAAGTGCTAGCGAAAGCCTAATCAGGAGTGACTTCAGGGTTCCTGTATCATTGAGCTGCAAAGCTGCGATTTGGTTTAGTATCTCATTTTCTGGACAGTTTTGTTTAGCTTTGTTCAAGTTTAAACGAGCTTCCGCGCCGTTGCCTTCAATTTGATATATGCACGCGGCAATCAAATAGGGCATGGGGCTTTTGTTATTTATTAGATGGGCTGCCTGGGTTTCCTGGAGTCCTTCTTCTACTTTACCCAAGTATGTCAAAGCCAACGCAAGAAGTTCTCTAGTTTCTTCAATACAAGGATTGAGTGATTTTGAGCGATTTAGATAGTAAAGGGCAAGCTCAGCCTGGTTTTCTTGTAGCAGTCTTTTGCCCTTTAAGTTGAGCAATAGATAGGCCGATGGGTCCAGCGCTAGCGCCCGGTCAAGGGCTTCTGGGTTCGGCAATTTATCTGGGGAAGATGATGCGATTGTTGCATTGTTTTTCTTGTTCTCAAGAATTGCCAGGTTGGCAGCCAATTGCTTTTCGCTTGCTCCTTCCTTGTTGGCAAGGTAGCGGCCTCTAGAGTATTCAAGCAGCAAATTGTCGTCAGAGTTGAGGCTAATGTCAGTGAGATTTGCGGCTAAACTTTCAGACAAAGGTTTTTCTTTGCTGAGCACAATGAGATGTTCATTTCTGAATGTCTCCCAGCTGTCTATACCAGCTCTAGCCATTGCCGCACGGCCGCTGTCGCTGAGAAAAGCTCTCTTATAAGCACTGCTGTCAATTTGTGCCAGACTTTTGGGGCTATTGGCACCGACCAAAAGTATTTCACCGGCACCTTTTTGATGAAAAATTAGGGTGTCAGGAAAGACCGTAGTAAACGTTTTTAAGGCGCATAGAAATTCTTGGTTGCTCAAACCATAAAGTTGTAGCCATTGTGTTACCAGGCCATCTTGATTGAGCTTCTGCCGCATGAGGCGAAAGAACTCTACGGTAAACAGAGCCGAACTGCCAGCCACCCATGGTTCTGACGGCTGAGAAATGATCAGGTCATAGGCCGCGGCGCTCTTTAAATGGGCTCTGGCATCGCTTTGAATAATATTTAGTTTCTTTGGTAATTGACTTTGAAAATACTTGGCTGCTTCTACTACGGCAGGCTCTATTTCGACAACATCAATGGTCTTAATCTGTTTTCTTTCGCTGGCGGTACTGCTGGTGGTGCCACTGCCCAGGCCAATAATGAGGCAGCGTAGATCGCTGCCATCATGAATGAGTGTTGGCAGCAGGCAGAGCATTGTTTGCGTCGCCAGGTCAGAGCCGCTGGCTGCCTCAGGTTTAGCAATGGGAATAGTTGCTTCGACTTTGCCGTCGCTTTTTAGTACGCGTATATTGGCTAACTTACTTTCTTCAACTGAGATTGTACTGTTCATACCATCTCTATAAAATCGGAAATCGAGATACTTTTGTTCGTTCTTCATTTGCTCGAGAGCCGCCTTGGTTGCGGGCAGATATGCCAGGCCTGCTGACATTGTGCTGCTTTTCACCCCTGGACTAGTTGTGATCAGCGCAATGGCGAAAATGCTGCCAAATGAACAAGCTAGAGATAGGGCTTTGAAGCGTTTTCTCAACGACAAAGCTTCGGCAATAGTAAATAGCGCCAATAAAACTATGCACAGTTTTACTACAACTACTAAAGAACAAAGAGGCAGAATCACTAGAAATAATGCCGGCCCAGCGATGGCACCAGCCGCTGAAATTGTATAGGCCCGGCGCCACGCCAGGCCGTTTAAGCCGCTTGTATAGATAGGATAAATTAGCCCAAGGCCAATGCACGTGGGCATGACCAATATGGCTGTGGCTAGAAGCTGAGGCAGGGCGAGAAAATTGCTATTTTCGCATTGACCAATTTGAAAGAAGATGCGCAGATTTTGAAAAATTATGGGCAAGGCAGCAATTGATTTGAGCGATAGTAGGCAGGCCAGAGTGGTCAAAGTTAGGGCCGCAGCAGGCAATATCTTTAAATCATTTTTGTTTTTGCTCAGCTTTATGGCCACAAAGTTGCCGATGGCTAGGCCGGCGATGATGGCGGCTAGTGTGCCGGCAAAAGTCATGCTAGCCGAACCCAATAAAAGAGACGACAGCCTCAGCCAGGCGCATTCCAGGACAGTCATTACAAGAGCGCTGGCGAAAAGAGTTAGATAGGCTGATTTGCTTGGGGCCGTTAGCAGCAAACTAGAGTCGTCTACCTGATTGGCTATTTGATCTTCTCTTTGGTCTTTTGCTTTGTCTGGCGACAACCAGCTCAAGATGGTAGTTGGGGCCATAAGTATGGCCAGGGTCGTGAGGCTGCCGCTCAGACCCAAATTAGGCAATATAAAGAAGCCCGTTGCTAGAGCCCCAGCGAATGCCCCCAGATTAGCTGTCAGATAGACATAATTGCTCAATTGTGTCTTTTGTCGAGTTGCTAATAGGGTTGCTAATAGGCTTACTAGCGCCGCTGAGCTGGTTGACGGTAAGAGCAGAGCTAAAGTCAAAAATAGCAAAACTATATGACTTGACAAAGTATTGCTGTTAAGGAAGCCCATCAGGGCAATGAAAAGCATTGGCGCGGCGACAAGCGTAGTTGCGGCAGCTTTCAATAAACTGCCCCTGTGCTGGCAATTCTGTGCCCATAAGGCGCCGAAAGTGAGACCAAATAGATAAATAGTTATGGTTATGGTTGAGGCCATTGCCGTGCTGCCAAGGCTTACCAGGGCTATCTTTGCCAGCACCAGCTCAAGGCTAAGCGAAACTAAGCTGCAACTGAAGGCGCTGAAGCACGCTACGGCAAAGTCTCGACTAAAAGACTCTAAGTTTTTGCTCAATGGTTCATTCATAGCCACAAACAGTCGTAAGTATAGAACTATATCTACCAGTCTTAGCCGCTTTTCAGCTCTGGGCTGATAAGCTTAGAGCTCTGCCAGTAAGAGTGCGATGATTCTCAACTCTGTTCACCTCCATAATTTTATGAGTTATGCCGACTCAACTCTTGACCTCAATGGCATTGCTGTGGCTTGCTTGACTGGTCTTAATGGAGCTGGTAAGTCTGCCATTCTTGATGCTGTAACCTGGGCCATCTGGGAAGAGGCCAGGGGAAGTTCCGACGAGCTAGTTCGTCTGGGCGAAAAAGAGATGTGGGTAGAAATAGTTTTCAGCCATGAAGGCCAGCTTTATCGAGTGCGCCGCTCTCGCCAGAAACAAGTAGGCAAAGCTGGCGGCAAGGGCACCTCTAAAGGCACTCTTGAATTTCAAATAGCTGATCAAACTGGTGACTTGCGTTGGAACAGTTTGACAGCCGCCAGTATGAAAGAGACCGGCAAACATATCTGCGATCTTTTGCGCATGGACTACGATACTTTTATCAATAGTGCTTATCTGAAACAGGGCAGAGCCGAAGAGTTTACGACCCGCCTGCCGTCTGAGCGCAAGCAAGTATTGGCTGAAATTCTTGGCCTTTCTTACTTCGACCGCCTGCAAGAAGAAGCCCGTGAAAGACTGCGCGGTGTCAAGGCCCAAATTGAATTTTTGGAAGGAAGTCTGGCGGGGGCAAGGCAAGTAGAAGCTGAGTTCGCCCAGGTGCATACTGAGCTTTGTGCTTCTCAAATTGAATACGATGATTTAGTTCTTGTGGCCCGCGATATTGAACAGCAAGTTGAAGAAGTCACTGCTCAATTGCAGCAGTTCAAGCTCATTGAAGTAACTATATCTTCTAACGAGAAGCAGCTTGTGGAGCTTAATCATGCCTTGAAGCGTATTGACGATCAGAAGCTTTCGATTGAACAAAAGAAAAAATCACTGGGTGAATTAATTGGTGAGAGTTCAGATATCGAAGCTCAACTAACTGAGTTCAATCAGGTAAGAGCGGCTGTGGAAAAGTTAGACAGTGTCTTTCTTGAAGTGCAAGATCTCAGCGATAAAAAACTAGAACTTACAGGTCAATTAGCTACTCTGCGCAGTCGCTTAGAAGTTAAATTGGAAGGCTTAGAAGTGGAGAATCGTGAGCTAGTCAAAAGCCGCGAGCGCTTACTGCGTGACACTGAAGACAGTGAAAAAATTAAGTCGCAATATCTAGAATTTCGCCAATTGCTTGAAAGTGAGGCTGTCTTGTCGCAAAAACAAGAAGCTCATAGTCAGTTAGCTAACCGTGTCAGTGAGCTCACTTCGACAATTCAAGAAGCGAAAATTCGCTTAGAAGCAGAGCTTGGCCAAAAGCAGGGCGCTATCAAAGAGCTAGCGGCCCTGACTCAGTCGCAGGCCAGCCTGGTGGCCGAAGGGGCTGAGTTGGATCAGCTAAAAGAGCGCCTTGAGCGCTTAGAAGCTGAATTTGAACTGGTCGAGAAAACTGGCATCGCTATTAAGTCTGATTTGGAGAGCCTGGCCATTAAGGCTGAGGAAATCAGAGGCAGGCAAAGAGAAAATCTAGAGAAAATCAAAGAGCTAAAAGAGCACGAACACTCATCTATTTGCCCTCTCTGCTCGGCTCCAATTGTGGATAGAGCGGCCGTAATAGAGCGTTATTTGAAGCACAATGAAGAGATGGATCTGGAGATCAATCAACTCGATGTGCAGAAAGAGAAGCTGAACGATCAAAGGGCTGAGTTGAGAGTACGCTATGTTGAAATGCGCAAAGAGCTTGAAGGTCGCAAAGACTTAGATAAGCGCATCGGTCAATATAACGAACGGCAACAGGCCTTGCTTCGAGCCAGCGACAGCGAGCAAAAACTCAATCTGGCTGAAGCACAGCTAGCTGAAAAGCTAGCGCAAAATAACTTTGCTCAAGTTGAGCGCGAGAGCTTAGTGGCCGTCAAAGCAGAATTGCACAAGTTAGAGTTTGACCCCGCTGTCTATGTTTCACTGCAATCGCAGATTCGCTTGAAGCGGCATATTGAAGGCAAGCACCAGCAGCTCGCCAAAGATACCGAAGAGTTAGCTAAAGTAAATGCCAAGATTCCTGAGCTGAAAAAAGCAATTGAAGAGATTGCTTCAGAGTTGAGTGGAGAATTATACGGTCAGGCTATTCGCCTTGAGTTAAAAGAAGTGCTGCAGAAACTCACTACTTTTTCTTATGATCGCAATGAACACGCTCGCCTTAAGCAAAGGCTGTCGGAGCTATTTGTTGCCACTGAAAAATCTCGCGACCTCAGCCGTGCTATGGCTGAATTACCAGCCTTGGACGAGCAGCTAGGGGTCTTACAGGGCGAATATTTGACTAAGCAAGCTCAAATTGCCAAAGTTGATAGTGAGCAGGTGCAACTAAAGAGTCAGCTAAAAGACTTAGATTTGGTCGAGAAAACATTGGCAGGGCTCAAGCCCTCTTTAGATGAAGTACGTGGCTTCAAGGAAGAGTCAGGGCGTAAAGTGGCGGTGCTTTCGTCGCGCAGCCATGCTCTTTCTGACGAACTGACTCGCTTAGCCGCGCGCCTGCAAGAGATGACACTTTTGCGCGAAGAGATGGACGACTACGCCTATCTAGTTGAAGTGTTCGGTAAGAAGGGCATTCAGGCAGTCATTATCGAGAATGCTATCCCTGAAATTGAAAATGAAGCTAATCGTATACTTAGTCGTTTGACTGACAATAAGATGCATATTGCTTTGATTACACAGACTAAAACCAAGTCTGGCACCATGGCTGAGACTCTTGATCTAGTCATTGGTGATGAAGTTGGCACGCGCAGTTATGAACTTTATTCTGGTGGCGAAGCTTTCAAGGTCAACTTCGCTTTGCGTATTGCTTTGTCTCGCTTGCTCGCTCGAAGAGCTGGGGCAAAACTAGAAACTCTTATCATTGATGAAGGCTTTGGCTCGCAAGATGACGGCAGCCGTGAGCGGCTCGTGAAGGCCATTCGCTTGATTCAGGCTGATTTTTCTCGGGTGCTGGTAATTACTCACATAGCCGATGTGCGCGAGATGTTCCCTGTGCAAATTCAAGTGACTAAGAGCAATGGTATTTCGACGTTTAAGTTGGTGTCTTGAGTTTGGTGGGGTGAGAGTCGGACTGGCAGGACTAGGCGCGGTCTAATCAGCCTGGAATATCTCGTACAATGATTTCTAATCAGATTATAGTGAGGCCTTGAATGCTAGAGTCCAGGCTGAGGGCTGGTAGGGTAGATTGGTCTATGCGTCGTCCTGCATGGGTCTGTTGGTTGGCGCTAACCTGAAATCGGCAGTCTCAATCATATGGGGTGGTCCGAATTATTAAAGGCGAACTCCTGAAGCGTTCATGCCGCCAGGCCAGAAAGGTGCTGAAGTTTTGTGCCTGCAAGAGCCTCTCGGCTAGACAAGGCATCCTTTCAAGTAATTGTCTTGCTGTTTTAGTGTTTCTCTATGCCCGTGCTGTGATTGCAAAGCCCCGTCTGTTAGAATTTGCAGCGCAAATGAGTGGAAGTAGGTTTGCAAGCAGGTATTCCCCAACCATTAGTTCAATGACAATCAGCCTTACTCTCAAACAGAAAGCCTTCATTCTTGTTGGACTTCCTTTGACCTTTCAGATTCTTTTCATAAGCTATCTGTTCCACCTTCTCAACGAGACGGAACTTGAGGTGAAAAGGCAGTGGCATTCTCGCGCCATAGTTGATTGTTGCAACGGCGTAATGACCGACGTCTATCAATCTAGGGCGAATTTCACATCTAGGAGATTTCCTGGACCAGCTCAGATTCGTTATATCGAGGACCACATAGTGCCTTCTCTTTTGGCGCGAGTAGAGAGACTGTTGGAGCTTGTTAAAGAGAAGCCTGCAGAGAAGCAGGCAGCGGAGGCTCTTATGTCCGTCTGTCATGAAGACATACAGACCTTGCAAGATCTGAAAAGGAATATTCTGGATGACCCTACTGAAACAAGAGCATATATCAAACACAGCCGTGCAAGACTGAGCAGCACGGTCAGCAAGGTAGACGAAACGATTGGCTTTATCCTCGAGAGCGAGCGCCGGATCAATTCCGCAAGTCCCTTAATTGAGGCTAACATTCGCGAGCAGTCTCGCAGGACTCTCTGGTTTGCTGTTTCCGTCAGTGTTTTCTTGGCCTGCGCCTTGGCCTCGTATTTTAACAGAGGCTCCGCTCATCGACTGAAATTGGTTGTTGAGAATACTCGTCGGATGGAGGAAGGGCTACCTTTCCATCCCCCCTTGATGGGAGCTGATGAAATTGCCTCTGTTGACGATGCATTACGTCGGGCTGCCTCTGGCATTGAAGCGGCTCGGAGAAAGGAGAGGTTTCTGCTCGACAACATGCCTGTGGCCATACTCGGTATCGACGAAGAAGGGACGATTCAGTCTGCCAATCCTGCCGCGGAGGAGCTGTTTGAGAGGAGCGAGGATAAGCTTCTTAAAGCTAAAATCCGTGATTTGGTAGCAATTACTTCCGATTCTTATCTGAATCCAGGGTCTGTCAAGGAATTCAGAGTAAATCTGCCGAATCGTGACCGATGGGTCGAGTTGCTGGTGCGCGAATTTGAGTCTTTTCGACTTCTGGCTATGATCGATATAAGCGAGAGACTTGCCATCCAGCGATTGCGCAGTCAGTTCGTCGCTATGGTCAGTCATGACTTGAGAACACCGCTGACTTCAGTTCAAGCCAGTTTGGATTTGATTGCCACCGGAAGTTTTGGACAACTTTCTGATGCTGGAAATAAACAATTAGATAGGGCTGAGAAGAGCCTTGAAAGATTGATCAGACTAATAAATGATCTTCTTGATTCTGAGAGAATCGAAAGTGGAACGTTTGTAGTGGAAAAGCGCGTGGTCTCGCTTTCAAGGGTCATAGAGAGGGCTGTCGAAAGTGTGAGGGAGCTCGCCGCGAATGCCAGTATTACGATTCAGAATAAGGCATCGGATTTATCTTGTTTCGTCGATGAAGATAGAATCATTCAGGTTTTAGTCAACTTGTTGGGCAATGCGATTAAATTTTCACCCAGCGGCAGTGTCGTTTTAATCGAGACCCAGACGACGAGAGATGCTGTTCAGGTGCGAGTGGTTGATCATGGTAGAGGTGTTCCTCGTGCAATGGTGCCTAGTATATTTGAGAAATTTATGCAGGTCGAGAAGTCAGACAGTAGAAGAGGCCAAGGATTTGGTTTGGGTCTTTCCATATGCAAGTCGATCATAGAGCAGCACGGCGGTAAGATAGGGGTTTACAGCGAGGAAGGTGAGGGCTCGACGTTTTGGTTCAGCTTGCCTCTTCAGAAGCTCTCTTAAGTTGTGTTCCCTTAAGAATACTTACGGAGTTTATCTGCTCTCCCGCCTCGGAGAGAGAAGAGCTAAGTGATCTTTTTGCACGGCTTTAGTGAGGGAATTCGATGTGGGCTATCTTCGGTTGTACAACTTCTGAAAACCTCAATGCTCCTTCAGCTTTTTCAGAGTATTGTAAATTTCTGCCCATGAGTAATCTGGTGAAAGAGATGATTAACCTGTCGAGCCTTATTTTCGTGATCGTGCTCAGCTTGGCTTGGCAGTTCATTAGCGTTCACCCTTGCTCTTGAGAAACAGTCAGCCCGTCTCAAAGGACTAGAGCTTTCTCCTCACCCATAGAAGATTACTTTCAACAGGTCACGAAAGGCCACCTTGTATTGGTTCAATCGAGCGGAAACAAAGCGTTCGACAACTCGGTACTTAATGCTTGCATGGCGGCGGAGCCATACCCAGCCGCTCCAAATTCGTCGCAAGACACAAGTGAGGTCAATAAGCTTTTCGAGTGTTGATTCCAACAGCACCCATTTTGGGTGTTGCCCATTGTGGTCTTTGTGCTATCATTCCAAGTAGAGGTTTTTAGCTATGGACATCATCAAAGAAGGCAATTTTAAGCCCATCGGCCGGGAGCTTGAGCCGGATGACCGGAAGCGTGTGGCCCTGGGCGCTATCATGCCTACTGATGAGCCTGGTATTCGTTATCGGGCCTTCCGCAATGAGCTTGGACAGATCCTCCTTCTCCCGGTAAAGTCTGTGCCCTACCACGAGGCCTGGGTTTACGAGAACCCTGAACGCATTGCCTCTATCCAGCGCGGCATAAAGGACATCGAGGCTGGCCGTGTGGTAAAGCTCGATCTTTCTGAGGTTGACGCAGACTAGGTGGCCTTTGAGATCACGCTCTCTAGTGAGGCAAATCAACAGCTAGTTGAATTGCAGAATGCAAAAGACAAGGTCATTGCCTGTAAGGCTGTGCTCAAGGCTTTGCGCTTGCTTGCTGAAATTCCACGTCATCCGGGTTTAAATACTCATGAGTATTCATCTTTTGTCGGGCCTGCTGGCGTCAAGGTTTATGAGGCTTATGCTCAGAATAATACTCCTGGTGCCTATCGCATTTTCTTTTGCTACCACCCGCCTAAAGAAGGGCAGATAGCAATTATTGCAATCACTCCACACCCATGAAGTTCTGCCTTTCTAGTTCTTGAAGATGACAGCTGTAATCCCAACTAAGTCTTCTCCGGCTCTGCAAGCTGAGCTTGATTCAATTCAGTGATTCCTTACGCATTGCCAGCCTTCATCAAAACTGAGATTGGTAGGCACCGATGGAATGTTTCCTTCTGCTGGTGTTTTGCGCTTTTCGCTGCAGGGGCAATCGGTTACCGCTATTTCTGAACCAACTTCTTCGAAAGTAAAATCATCTACCCAGAGTTGCCCGACTCCTGCAAGAATAGCTCCGAAAGCCAATTTTGTAGCATCTAGTGGCACATCTTAAACGATATCGAATTCCTTCAAGGCATTGGTACCACTAATGGTTCCTGCATAAGAGTGGCAAAGCCCTTAGCGGAGGGCGCATCTACTCGATTAACGAGGGCAGCGCATTGTGAACCGTTATGAGCTTGTGTTTTGTCTTGTCCAGCGGTGTATTCGGCAGGATGGCTGCCCGATATCCACCGGGCCTGGGGGATTGCTTCTAGTCTCGAAATTGTTGATTTGCTCAGGGTCGGTACTACTCTTCTCAAGCATATTCCACCTTAGCATATTGCGTTATGCGGGCGGTCTTGGGCGGTTCTATCCCGGATTAAGCGCTGAGCTGTATGATGGTGAAGATGGGCGGCAAGGTAGGTGCGCCAATAGAGATATTGCTTGTTTTTTTTGGGAGTCTTTGGTGGCCCATCTATGCGCAATAAATTCAGACTTTACCTTCTAACTCACGAACGCTCAGCTTTTCGGGCCATGGCCATAATGGTGTGTCTTATAGGCGGCTTTGCCATATATTTGGAAGTCCGCGATCCCGTGGAAGAATTTCTCAGTGGCAGAAGCAGTCGTCTTGATGGCTATGGTGTCGGACCGGCTATGAGTGGGCCTAAATAGGCTTTTGCTGAATTCGGCGATTACTAATCACTGCACATAAGTTCTAACGAAATTAAACACATACCCAGGCAGGCTGTATAACTTGAAGAACTGATAGATGCAGGCCCCGGTGTTGAAAGCAACGAAAATGGCTGCGGCTTTGTTTCTCAATCCAGTAGGTAGCAGATAGAGACCGCCTAGAAGCATGGCCATGATTGGTATTTCATTAGGGAATAAATAGCGCCCTTGGGCCAGGCCAAAGTTTGCCATTGAGGCATAAACCATGGCCCCTAAGTTAATGGCAAAGCTGGCAACGAGAGTGAACCAAACTGCTGGTATTGCTGCGTCTTTGTTGAGGCTGGCAATTAGATTTGGCACTGTATTTAGTGCCTTTATTGCTTGTATTACTTTGGCCAGACGAGCTAGTGCTGCTACTATGCTCACGGCCATAATGCTTTGATAGACGATGTACAGTGGCCGAGCCATTTCCTGGGTCATGTAACCAAAGTAGCCCCAGTAAGAATAGATAATGGTGCGCCACCAGCGGTGGTCTTTCAAGAATGTCGAAGCACTCTTGTGAAAGACTAATTCTCGTTTGAAAGTTACTGCCCAGGTGTGATACATGGTTTTGGTGCCGAGGTAGTCGCCATCAAATATGGCGGCATTGCGCATGAACCACCAAACGCTTAGGCCTAGCGAAGACGCTGCTACAACAGCGCAATTAAGCAATAAGGTGGAGACTTTTGAACGATGTAGCCAGGCCGCTAGAAGAATCGCCAGGGCCGCTGTGGGAAACATTGAGTAGCCAGAATATTTTGTTAGGGCTAGCCAGCCGAGCACCAAGCCTAAAATCAAACTGTACTTGAGCTGAAGGCCTTGAAGCAAGATTTTGCTTAAGAGCACCAGAGTAACGGCTGCCAGTGCGGCGGTGGTGGTATCACAATTGGCGTAGGCATTGACGAAGACTAGTTGCGGGTGGAAAACAATTAGTAGTGGCAGAGCTAAGGCAAAGAGGCGCGAGCGGCTAAATAGCAGTTGACCAAAATAGTCGGCGCAGGGTATCAGGGTGGCGCCGATTATGAGGCTGCCGAAGCGCGAGCAAAGTGAAATGTCGACAGAGGGGGCAAGCTTTGCGCCAATTACCGAAGTGAGAACGTGGGGAACATAGCCAAAGGGCGGGTAAGAGCCGTAGACCGCCGAGGGGCCGCCAGCCAATACTTCTGCTGCTTCTGGCAGTCTTAGATGCTCAGTGAGAAAGCGCAGAATCCAAAAATGGGCGTATTCATCTGGCGCTTCTTTCATTGGCACTAAAAAGAGCCAGGGTAGCCTGACAACAAAATAGGCTAGGAGCAGTACCAGTACTCTGGTACGAGCGTCTGCCATAGAGTCTCCCGTACGTTAAATCAGCAATTTACGCTTATTAGCAACTCTATAATAGTGTAGTCAGCTATCATCTTAGTATTGAATAGCTTCCTGAAGTATCTTAAATGATGGATATTATGTTCGATGAATGACAGTAGTCTTAAATTCGAGACCCTTCTCAATTCAGTTGAAGCAATTATTTGGGAAGCAGATTTCAAGACATCAAAAATACATTTTGTTTCACAACATGCTGTGTCTTTGCTTGGTTATCCTGTTGAAAAGTGGATGGATGACCCAACACTCTTTGCCTGTATTTGCCATCCAGAAGATTTATCCAAGGTGCAGCGCGCCAAAGATAGTGTCACCCGTGAGAATAATCACTATGAAGTGATTTATCGCATGAAGTGTGCCGATGGCCAATATATTTGGCTTTCTGACCGAGTCAATGTCGATTTTGATGGCGCTGAGCCTAAAGTCATGCGCGGTATTAGCTACGACGTTAGTGAACGGCGCCGCATTGAAGAGGCTTTGGCCCTTGTGGTCGAGGTCATTGCCGAGGCTAGCGAGCTTGAGCGCATTGATGATATTAGTTTGCATTGCATCTCAAGAATTTGTCAGTTGACCAATTGGCAAATAGGTCAGGCCTGGTATCCCAGCAATGATGGCGACGTTCTGCAATGTTCTGATATTGCTTTCTATTCTTCTTTGCCGGCCACTGCTTTTCGTCAACAGAGTCTGGCTTGTCACCTGCAATTGGGAGAGGGACTGCCAGGCAGAGCCGCCAATGAAAATACGCCAGTATTTGTCGACAATATCGCCGTTGAGCAGCGAGGCTTGCTAAATCTGCCGACAATTCATTCAGGCTTTGCTTTTCCTGTGCGCAACGGGCAGCGACTTCTGGCTGTGTTCGAATTCTTTGGCGTGCGGCGTGCTGCCCCCGATAAGTATTTTCTCAATGCCATCGAAGAGATTGGTACTCACCTTGCAGTTGTCTTTGAGAGGCGTCGAGCGCAGGACATGCTGGGCTTGCAACGGGCTCATGAGCAGGTCATTCTTGACTCAATGCCTTCTATGGTTTGGTACAAAGACTTGAATAATCGTGTCGTCAAAGTTAACCAGGCTGTCTGTGAAACCCTCGGCGTTACTTTTGAACAGTTAGAAGGAAAGTCGATTGAAGAGCTTTATCCAGAAGAATCTGAGCAATATTTTTTGGATGATCTCGAGGTAATTAACTCTGGTAAGCCCAAGCTCGGTATTGTCGAAATTGTTCGCCGGGGTGATGGCTCTGTGCGTTGGCTCCATACTGACAAAATGCCTTATCGCGATGAAAATGGAGTGATTCAGGGAATCATTGCTTTTTGTTCTGACGTTACTCAATTAAAAGGTGCAGAAGATAAATTGAAGGCCGCTCAGGCCGATCTTGAGCATAAGGTAATTGAACGTACCAAAGAGCTAAATGAAGCCAATATTTATTTCAACTTGTCCCACGACTTGTTTTGTATTGCCTCAGAAGATGGGTACTTTAAGCGCATCAATTCGGCCTGGAGTGAAAAGCTGGGTTACAGCGTTGAGGAATTGATGGGCCGCCCCTTTAGCGAGTTCATTCATCCAGATGATTTAGAGAAGACTGTTGAGAAGCGCCAAGACTTACTTGAGGGAACCAGTGTTGTCAATTTTGAGAACCGTTATGTTCGTAAAGATGGCTCAATTTGCTGGTTGCTCTGGAGTGCCACTCCAGCCCATAAGGGGCTCATTTATGCAGTTGCTTACGATGTAACCGATCGTAAAGCGGCTGAAATAGAGCTTCTTGATATAAACGTTGCCATGAAGAATGCTGTGGAAGGCATCGCTAAAATCGATAGTGATAATCGCTATCTATCTGTCAATAAATCGTATGCTGACTTGTACGGTTGTGCCATGGAAGAGTTGATTCTAGCTTCGGCTGAAGATTGCATCTATGGCGAAGACCACGGCAAATGGCAGCGCTGTTACAAGGCGATGTTGGAGACGGGCAAGGCCGAAGTTGAACTATTGGGCTTGCGTAAAGACGGCACGTTGTTTCACCAGCAGCTCACCATGGTGCGAGTTACCGAGCTAAACGATAAGTTCACTGGCTACTATGTCTTCAATAAAGATATTACTGCGCGCAAAGAAGTTGAAGCCTCTCTGCAGCAGAGTGAGGCTCGCTTCAATCAATTGGCCTCTCATGTGCCTGGTGGCATTTATCAATACTTGCACCGCCGCGATGGCAGTTTCTGTTTCCCTTATGTCAGTGAAAGTTGTCGAAATATTCTCGAAATCGAGCCCGAAGCTATGGTGGCCGACCCTACTTTGGTTTTCTCTCGCCTTCATCCCGACGACTTGCCTGGTATCTGGCAAGCAATTGCTGAAGCTTATGCCGGGCCCACTGAGTTTGAGTGGGAGGGGCGTCTTATCACCCAAGCTGGTGGCATCAAGTGGATTAGATGTACATCGTCGCCTGAAGTTCTTGAGAATGGCGATGTAATTTTCAACGGCCTAATTACCGATATCAATGAAAAGAAACAGGCCGATGAAGAGATTCGCAAGCTCAATCTCGATCTGCAAGAACGGGTAGACAGGCTGGCTTTGGTTAACCAAGAGCTAGAGAGTCTGACGCAGAAGTTAGAGTTAGCTTGCGACGCGGCCCTTGAAGCATCGAAGCTGAAAAGTGAGTTCGTGGCTAACATTTCGCACGAAATTCGCACACCGATTTCAGCTGTAATTGGCATGTCAGAACTGCTGCTTGATACTGTTCTAGACAGTCAGCAGAAACAATTTACCACTATGGTGAAAGATTCGGCTCAGTCACTTTTAGCCATTATCAATGACATTCTCGACTTTTCAAAAGTAGAAGCTGGGCGGGTCGAGCTTGATAATGTTGATTTCAATATTCTCTCTCTTCTCGAAGACTGCGCTGATCTCCTTGGCCCCGCTGCTCGCAAAAAAGACTTAGCGCTGCTTACCTGGATAGACCCGCGTCTTCCTGCCACTTTATGCGGAGACCCTGTGCGCATCCGCCAGATTTTACTCAATCTGGCTAGTAATGCCGTTAAGTTTACGAGGCGAGGTGAAGTTGTCTTAAAAGCTGAGCTAGAAATCGCTACTCAATCTGAAGAGGGTCTTGTTACCGTTAAGTTTACTGTCACTGATACAGGCATCGGTTTATCGCAGTCTACTCGCAATCGATTGTTCAGCCCATTTGTGCAGGCCGATGGCTCAACTACGCGAAAATATGGTGGCACCGGTTTGGGTCTTTCGATAAGTAAGCTATTAGTAGAAATGATGTCTGGCTCCATTGATTTCACTAGTGAAGCCAATAAGGGCTCATCTTTTTGGTTTGCTATTCCCATAGGGCTGGCCCAAGATAGGGCGACTTTGAAGCAAATCTTGGCGCCGCGGGCGCAGCTCATTTGTGGCTCTCAGTCTGGCAATTATTCTGAAGATTCTGCTAGTGAGCAAGTCGTATTTCTTTTCTCTCGTTCGCTAGACCTGCAAGAAATAGTGGCAAGTTATCTCTCTATCTATGGGGTAAAAGTGAGGGTTGTTAATACCCTTGATCGCTTGCTATCTCTGCTCAGCGAAGCTAATGGGCGAGCGCAAGAAGCTTGTCAGCTGCGAGAAGCTCGCCTGATGATCTATGACATGGCAATGGGGCGGGATTTATCCGATGTTAAGAGTGCGGCTGAGGGACTCGATACTACTGGTCAGAATGTAATATCTGGCAATTATTTGCAGATGTCTTCAACCCACGAAATTGATAGTTTTCAGCGCTTTGTTAGGGCTATTTCGAGTGCCGATGGCCAGAACTTGCCTGGTTTGATTGTTCTTGGTGGTAATGAAATGCCAAATGTTGGAGCATTTGCCAGCTCGAGTTCCTACATAGGTCATTTGCAAAAGCCCTTTCGCTTATTTGAATTTTTGAGCGAAGTAGAAAAGTCATACACAGGCGCTTCTAATCATCAGGCGGTATTGTCTGCAGTGGCGCCTTCCCTCTCTAGTTTTGCTAGCTCTGCTCTGCCAAAGCTGATTCAGTCGAATGTAATTTCGGGGCAGCGAATTTTGATCGCCGAAGACAATACGGTCATGCAAGAGTTAGCTTTGAGGCAAGTTCAGCGTCTTGGCCTGGTGGCAGATTTGGTAGCTAACGGTAAGGAAGCTCTGGCCGCTTTTCGTTCGGGCTTGTATTCGTTGATATTGATGGATTGTCAGATGCCTGAAATGGATGGATACGAGGCTACTTTGTTGATCCGCAAAGATGAATCCGTTTGCGGTGGTCATATTCCTGTTATCGCTATGACTGCCTCGGCCATGAAAGGTGATCGTGAGAATTGCATAGCGGCTGGGATGGATGACTACCTGAGTAAGCCGGTTGGCCAAGAACAGCTTTTCCGCTTGCTTGAAAAGTGGTTGCTGCCCCATACTGTTGGTCGAGGGGGAGAGATTCCTGGCAAACATGTGTCAGAACTCAACTTGCTTGCTGAAAGACCCTTAGAAGAAATTCCAATAAATTGTGAGGAATTAGCTGCACTTTATGGTCTTGGAGACCTAAAGCGCTTGATTAATAGTTTCAGTGCTGAGTGCGAGGAGTTGTTGAGCGGTATTCGCCTGGCAGTAGAAGGCCGAAACGAGTCAGAAACGATTAGACTGGCTCATCAGCTCAAAGGCTTGGCGGTTGTCATGACTGCCGATGCTCTTTCTCGCTCTGCTTTAGCCCTCGAAACTTCCGCCAAAAGAGGCGAGGTAGACCAGCTACCAGCCCTTACTGAAAGTTTAGAGCAAGAACTGGCCACTGTTTTGGCATATATCGAGAGTCGTAAAGGTTCAGCGATGTTTTCCTGACACTTGTAACTGACCTTTGTATTCAAAGGCCTTATAATTACCTGGTCTTTTCTATTTTGTTGTTGACGTTACCAAATTGCTGAGAGCATTTTTAGTTTTAGTAGTATTAGCCGTTTTGCTTGCTGGCGGAGGCTATTTTGTCGCACAGCGCAGCCTGCCTGTGCTTGATGGCATTGTTAGTTTCCCGGAGTTAGGTCGGGGAGCTTCAGTTAAATTTGATGTGAGAGCGGTTCCCTATATCGAAGCTGCCTCTGATCTTGACCTCTATCGCATACAGGGTTATGTCACGGCCCAAGATCGTCTCTTCCAGATGGATATGATGAGACGCACCGCTGCGGGCGAATTGTCTGAAGTTTTTGGTTCGCAGTCTTTGCCTCACGATAAGCTGGTGCGCACCATCGGTATCAATCGAGCGGCAGCTGCCGAACTTAAGGGCCTGTCGAAAGACGTTTCGGCCGCTCTTGATGCTTATACGCAAGGTGTCAATGCTTATATCAATTCGTCAAAAGATCGTTTGTCACTAGAGTTTCTTTTGCTCGGATATAAGCCTAAAGCCTGGACCTCGCAGAATTCGTTAGCAATTCTCAAATACAATCAGTATTGCCTTGATGAATCGTGGCGGCTTGATGACCTGCGGCAGCGAATCATCGACAAGGCCGGAAATAAAATTGCTTCTAAAATATTCGATCGGATCTTTGAAGCACCACCAGCGGTGACTAGTCTTCCTCCTTTGTCTCCTCTGCCGACTGCCTCTCAAGTTTCCCTGGCTAGCGCACTTTCACCCACTCCTGGCTGGGGCTCGAATGGTTGGGTGGTGTCCTCCGCGATGACTGAGAACAAGGGTGCATACTTGGCATTAGATCGACACTTTGCCTTTACTCAACCCTGCGATTGGTACTTAGTGTCATTGAAGAGCCCATCCTTGCATTTGGCTGGTGCTGCCATGCCTGGTGTGCCAGGAATCGTCAATGGACGCAATGATCGCATTGCCTTTGGTTTGACTTCGCTCAAAGTAGACGTACAAGATCTATTCCTTGAGCAGTTCTCTCCGCAATTTCCAGGTAAGTATAAAACCCCCACTGGCTGGGCTAATGCCAAAGAAATCGTAGAAGAAATTCCCGTGCGATTCTCTAGTTCTTTGATACTTACTTCTAATCTGTTGCATAAAGTTCTGGAAACCAGGCATGGTCCTGTTTTGATAAAAAATGATCAAAACGCTGTGGCGCTTTCTTGGGTAGGCCTGAATCAGCCAGAGAAAACCACTAGTTGCGCCGAAGCGCTCTATCGCCTCAATCATGCCACTAACTGGGCTCAGTTTCAGGGCGGCCTAGAGCATTACGCTGGCTCTCCTTTTACTTTCTTGTTTGCTGACAAAGAGGGCCACATTGGCTATCAGCAGGCGGGTTCGATTCCTGAGCGGGCCACTGCCGGGAAATCTAGTAAGTATGAGTCTTGCTTGCTCAACCCGGGTTGGGTCGGTCCTGGTGATTGGATTGGCAATGTTCCATTTAAAGATATGGAGCAGGTATTTAACCCTGCTGAAGGCTATTACGTTGCCAATTTCCGCCAGAGTCGCAGTGAGATGCCACTCAATCTCAATGTTTATCGCGCTCAGCGGGTGCTCAATGTTCTCTCGTCTTACAAAAAGAGTGGCCAGAAGCCTGGCCTTCCTGAAATGGCCTTGTTGCAAGGCGATCAACTTGCCCCCTTAGCCCCTTTAGTTAAACGTACTCTGGTTGAGGCCATTGGCAAGACTGATTCTATCGACGCCTTCCAGCTTAGTGCCCTAGATGCCATTGAGAAATGGGATGGGGTATTGTCAGAAAATAGCAGTGGCGCTGCCCTTTATGAGAGCTTTATCCGCACTGTTGTCAGACGCATATTAGAGCCTCGCCTTGGTGCTGCGCTTACCAACGAATATTTAGAGCGCTACCCTGGCTGGTCTCAGGTAGTTGAGCGCATTTTGCTTGAGAAAAGTAACGAGTGGTTGCCCGGTGAGGAGCGCACTTTCAAAGGCTTTGTCATTACATCGTTTGGCCAAGCTGTAAAAGATGTTCGTTTGCAAACCAAGAGTGATGAGCCTGCTTCATGGAAATGGGGTGATCTGCACAAAATTGTGTTTGAAAGCGAGCTTTTACGCGGTGCTCCCGGTCTTGTTCCCCTATTGGGTATGCTGAACGGGCCGTCTGTTGCAGTCGGTGGTGATCAAGATACAGTATCGAGTATGGAGTCTTCATTGCGTCGTGGTGCTGAGCAGTTTGTTTGTCGCAGTGGCCCTACTATGAGAATACTTATTGACCTTTCTGATAATGAGAAGTTCTATCAGACCCTGACCCTTGGCCAGAGTAGCAATTGGCTTTCTAATACTCGCAATGATCAACTGCGTTCTTGGCTTACTCTGAAGCCTTTGCCGATTGCTTTTTCTCCTGCTCTTGAAGAGAAAATTTCTCAACATAGGCTACTTTTCACCGATCGCTAGTGAGTGAAGTTGATGAGCAAATTTAAGCGTTCCATAGGCTTGATTTTGTTGCTGGCCAGTACTGTCAATCAGGCTGCGCTTGCCCAAGTGTTTAATGACATTGGCGCACCGCAGAAATTTAAGCGACCCACTGAAATTAGATTGACTGATGATGTGCCGCAACGCAAACTTGGTCCGCTTACTGTAAGAGATATTTTCCCGTCGATGAACTTACCTTTTTCGGCACCACAACCCCTTTCGCTGGAAGGAATGAAGCTTGCCGATTTGGGGGCGAGAAGCACTAAGATTTTGGGCTTCAATCATTTTGTTGTGTTGCAGGGCACTCCGGGTTTTAGCGGCAGTTCAGCCTTGCTGTATAAAGATAATCGCGAAGACAATCGCAGCAATTTTGTTACTGTTGATCCGTTTGTGCATGCTTACTTCGTTTATTCAAACACGGTGGCCTTAAAGGTAATCACCGAGACTCTTTATCCAGAGCTAAATGCCTTGCTGCTGGCTTTAGTCGATTCTTGTGTTAAAGATTATCGGGCCTGTGAAATTGATGAAGTAAAAGATGATATTCAGCGCAATTTAGCCTTCGTCATTGTGGGCTTGAAGCTACTTGATCCCAAGATAGTTTTGCCTGATATGGGCGGTGCCAGCGATCTTGCCCAAGCCGAGATGGCATTGATTGCCAAAGGCAAACGGACACGCTCTGTCATTTTCAATCGCGACCAAGATTATAGTGCCCTTAATCCAATAGGTTTTTATACCAGTTCAGAGCGCAGTGCAAATTATTATCGCTCTGCTGCTTGGCTCTCGTATATGTACCTCACGCTGTCAGATGTCACCATCGATTCTCAGACCGGTGGGGGCAACAATTTTCGCCGGGCCTTGTTGCTCTATAGAGCTATTGAATTAGGTCGTAGCAATCGCGGCCCTGCCGCGGCTCGCAGTTCTGTTGCTGCCACTGGCTCCGCTGTCTCGACAGCTAGTTCTAGTGCTAATAATCGGGCGCAGTCGCTCATGCCAAGTTGGCAGCGTATTTATGATATTAGTGTGGCCTTGGCTCCAAGTCTTATCACTCGTGAGCAGACTGTCTATCCGCGCGAAATTAAGAGTATGTTTCAGGCGGGCAATCTTGAATTTAAGGACCTTTTGCAGACTCTGGCACAGCCGCTTTCACGTGCTCGTCTGCTGTTGTCGATAAAGAAGCAGAGGCCACAGGGCCTTGATGCTGCCTCAATATTTGAGATGGATAAGAACCGCAGCCCGGATGAAAATTTGATGGTACTGCGTTTCCTCCCGCCTATTAATAGTTATGAATTAGAATGGCTGAAGTGGCAAACCACAAATTACAAAGAAGAGGGCGAAGATGGCTTAATCGATCCCCTCTCTCTATTTATCTTGTACTCATGGGGATCGCCAATTGCAAGTAATGTTTTAAATGGGCTAAGTGACCGGCTCGATCCTAATTTGGTTGACACAGTGCCCGAATTAACGCGAGTGGCTGGCCGCCGGCGAGTAGAAGCAGATCCTAACAACCCTGTATGTCTAGCTGAAAAACGCTGGGCAATTATCACTGAGTATTTTCGTCCGATGAAGAAGAATTCCCAACCTTCCCTAATGTCTGAAAATTGGTCGCTGCAGCATGTACTTAGTGCTTCGGCTGCCTTTGTTGATTCTTTTACTGCTTATGATCGACCTGTTAGCGCAGTTAATAGCTCTTCAAGTATTTCTTCGAGTATTTCTTCGAGTATTTCTAGTGCCCCAAAAAGTGCTGTGGCAGCTGGCAAAGTAGAGACCGCTCCAAAAGACCCTGCTACCTTGTCTCGCAATGAGATGAATGATGCCCAGCGTATGTTTGCTCCCAAGCAAACTATGAAGAAAGCTTCTAACTTCCACTATCTTGAGCCAATGCCTGAGCTCTTTGCCAAATTAAGTTGGTTTACGCAAATTTCTGCTAGTGACTTAACCCGACTGAAATGCTATCCAGAAGATATGCGCTCTCGTCAGAGTGACTTTGTTCGGCTGCTTGATCGCTTGACTAAAATTGCTGAACAAGAGTTAGCCGTGCAGCCTATTTCGGCCACAGACTTTAAGCTATTGGCAAACATCGATCAAATTTTGGCTGTGATTTGCCCTCCTGAATCGGCCAGTGTCTATGTGCCTGGGGTTGGTGGCGGAGGTGCTAGTGTTGGCCCTGGTGATAGTGGTCAGGTCTATGCAATCTTCAGTACAGATCAAGGGGCTTATCTCAGTCGAGGCACGACCTACAGTTACTTTGAGGCTGCCGGTGGACCTTTTAAGCCGCAGCACTGGGATCGCAAACAGGGCTTTGGCTTCTTGCGACCACCAAGTTGGATCTCGAAAGTCGATATACTCTCTGATGCTAAGGTGGATGGTTCAGATGCAAAGCCTGCTACCAAGGCCGATGATAAGGCTGTGAAATTGCCCTCACAGCCAGCTACTAGATCTACAGTTACACCTGCAATTGTTAAACCGAGTGCTGCTCAAGGAAATAAGTAATGAAAAAGAAGGCGCTATTATGTGGTTTGGCTCTCACTGGCCTATTTTCAGTTGCTGGCCCAAGTGAGGCGCAATCTCCTGCTGCTGTGAGCAGCCCTCCGGCCACGAGCAGCGCTGCGGCTGCCAATCCCCTTCCTGAGAGTGACCTTAAGGGCGAACTGCGCGATCTCCATGAACATTTGCGGCGTATGGAAGGTGCCCTCCACGACCTTGATCGCGAGGCTGGCCGGCGGCAGGTCGTTACTAATAGTCTTCTCAATAATGACGCATATATTGCCGACCCCTGGGAGACCTGCATGCCTTGTGCCCTACCCAGTTTGATTCAGGATAGCACCACTCTTGGTGCATATTTGAAACCCAGAGCTGCTTTTCTCAACCAATCACTTAGCTCACTTGATTCATTGTCTTCCGCTGTGCATGATCTTGCTGGGCGTCTTGCTCTAGATCCTGAAATTGCCAGCAACGTTAAGGCAAAAGTTGATTTAGATGTATTGAGCGATGCCCTCAAAGACTTTGATGGAAAGCTGGTTGCTCTAAAGGCTCTCTGTAATGTTGAGGCACCCAATAATGCTCAGATATTGATGGCAGTTGGCACTCTTAAAGATTCGGTGAAAGGAATTGATACCGTTGGTGGTCGCCTCTGGAAGGCCGAGAAGAAGTAGCATGATTATTTGAGCATGAGGGCAATGAACAAGTTAACTGCTGCTGCTGTTTCTTTGCTACTCTGCTTGGCCGCCACGCTGTCGGTAGAGGCCGCACCACCAAAGCCTACCAAAGCTAATACTATTGCTCTAGCCAACAACCTCAGTAAGCACTGTCACGCCATTTATCTGGGTGGGAATGATAAGCGGCTGCTGGCAGTTGTTCTTGGCGACGAAATTCGCGTTACCAAATATCGCCATGAAAAAGGCAAGATGTCAGACTTGGCCTGGGATGAATGGTGCAAGTCGATTGCCCGCCAAGTATTTGATTGCGTTAGTCCACTTGACCTAGATGAGGGGAAGTCAATAGATGGCTCGAGTTTGGCGGCGCGACCCCAGGCTAAATTGGCTGACACCGCTGGCCAGGTTCTTCTTACAATTAGTGTTAATCCCACTCAGCACTGTAATGTCTTGCTCAGATCAATGCAGTTGCCTAATACGGCTGTTGTATACAAGCAAACAGATCATTTGCCCCTAGAGGCGAAGAAGTTTTGGCAGTTCGTTGGGCCTTGTCTGCTACAGCTCAACGGTTCGCCTTTGCTAAAGTTTCCCTCTTCGGTAAAAGCAGTGTCTTTTGATTTGCTGATAAGCATTGATGAGAAGTATTGCCCGCGCTATAAAGTCTTTGGCACTCGCAATCTAATTGTGCGCCTTGCCAATGGCCGCACTACTGCTGGTAAAGAGGCAACACCAGCTTGTGATGGTCATGTCACTTATTGCTACTAGAGCTCCTTTCTTAATTGAGGGCTTAATGCTTCGGGGTTAATACTTTTGCTCAGTTTTCATTGCTCGAACTTAGCTAAGAGCGATCTTATTTTGTTTTATTAAAATGACTATTGTCAGGCTGGTGGCTCTTTATAGTCGTTTAATTGAAAAGATATATAGTGGCTCTCTTGTCAATGCATTGAAACCCTAATACCATGCTGGTCTAAGTGCATCTCTGTGTTTTATACCTGTTCAATTTGCGAGTCTCATTAATAGTTTCATGATCGATTTCAAAGGTATCACTCAGGACATCGTCGCTCCTGGTTCACAAAGCGCTCTAAGCTCTGAGTCAAGTTCGGCGTCAAGCTCTGCATCAAGTTCAGTACAGGTGGAGCTAAGGCAAGCCGTCGATTACTTCAAGATGGCCATGGCGTATCTTACCCAGGGCCGCTTTGATGACGCTGAGCAGCTTTATCGCATGGCCTTGAATGTTTCTGAAACCGCAATGGGTATGGATAACCCCGCAATCATTGGCCACTTAGAAGAACTCTCTAACTTCTATATGAACCGCGCCAAATTTATCGAAGCTGAGCCCTATCTGAAGCGTATTTATGCTTTGCGCATCAACACTAATCAGGTTGAAGAAACTTACTTTACGGCATTGGCTGACACTGTTGATAAATTAGCCATTGTCTTTGAACGTACCGGTCGCTTAGGCGAGGCAGAGAAGCTTTATCTAACTCTATTACGGAGCCAAGAGAAACTCAGTGGCGGACAAGATGCAACAACTCTAGATGCCTTGGGTCGCCTTGGTAATTTTTATCAGCGTACTGGCGTACATGCTGCAGCCAGAGCGGTGTTTGAAGAGTTGCTCGAGATTCAGGTCAGTGTGTCTGGAGCTAACAGTTCTGAAGTTGCAGCCGTTCTTTCAAGCCTTTCTGTGGTATACGGTAAGCTTGAGCTCTATATGGAGCAGATCGCTGCACTAGAGCGCCAAGTGCAGGTACTTGATACTATTCATGGTGGCTGTGGATTGTCTTTGGCTAGTGCTCTTTCGCGCTTAGCTGACGTTTTGTCAGGGGCTGTGCGCCTGACTGGCTGCAAGGAACTTTTGGAGCGGGCCGAGCTGGTTTACCGCCGTGCTCTCTCTATTTACGAAAAGCACTATGGTCCTTCCACTGCCACAGTAGAAAATTTGCGTGTGCGTTTGAAGAAATTATCCTGCTAAGAAAATAACTTGCTGGCAATCAATTGCCTAACAGTTATCTTGTTAGAGCTTCTGTACTGGTCTTGTCTTCAGTACTTTTTTCTTCTGCGCGTTTATCTTCGGTGCGTTTTTCTTCAATCTTTTTATCATCAGCATGCTTATCTTGCTCGATCAAGCCTTTTGAATAGACAGTTTTGCTAGGAGCTTTTTTCACAATCTGGGGCCTAGGTGCTGCATACATTTGATATCCAGCATTGTCGATAAAACCAAGTTGCAGCTTGCCGTCTACATCTTGATAGTATTGTTGCAAAATTCGATCAAAAGTCCAGCCGCGTTTGGCAAACATATTGGCGCCATGTTGGCTCAGCCCGCGGGCACCATTGCCGGGGCCGCGATAGGTGAAAACCCAGTTGGCACCTTCATCGTGCACATCAAGAATACCTGCAGTCGCAAAATTGAGCATGCGAGCCAGTAAAATTCCGTCTACTTCGCGGCTATTTTTAACGCCCATTACTTGAATGTGCGTAGCGTTGCCTACCGCGTCCCAGCGCTTCACTGTGACGCCAACAATGCCTTTGATACCAGTGATTTTCTCTAGATAACTTTGTGATACCACACCTTTTTTGATGTTGAGATTTTCCATGTCATCGCCTACCCAGGCCCGGTAAAATCCTGGTTTGACCTTGTCGGCATTTTTTAGAATCAGGCCTTGGGTTTGCATAACGGCTCGGCAGGTTGAGTCTGCCTCAGCAGCTAGGCCCTTGTATGCTTGGTCGCGAACATCGGGCACCATGTCAAAGCCCTCGCTCTTCCATTTTGAGCCTTTGCCCATGTGGGCGTAGGCATAGCTGCGCGCAGCTACGGCCTGGCATTTTAGAGCTTCTGGGGCCCAACTGGAGGGCATTTCAGAAGGCACTACGCCCATGAGGTATTGCTCTAGGTCAAGCAGATTAACGGCTGTAACATAAGTAGGCATATTGATTATTTCTAGACAGCCGCGCCACCATCTATTTACTGTCCAGACCCGGTAATCTGGGGCCGAAATATGGCAGCGCTGATCGAATGGTAGTGAACAGCTGCGGCCCGTGCCTAGTTCAGTGATCTTGCCTGGCGTTATGGTGTAGACCATGCGCGGTTCAAGAGCAAAAATGGGTGTGCCGTTGACGAAGACTGCACCGGCTTGCCAGATTGCCACCCTGATTGAATGGTTCTTGGTGCTTAAACCAATGCGCACGGCGTGGGCCATTGGTGGGTAGGGCATGAAGTTGGGAATTAATTCAGCCTTGCTGCTCTTTGCATCTGCGCTGACATTAAGGTTGTTGGAGTTAAAAAAACATGCCAAAGCAATTGCAACAAAGCTAAGAGCCCATCTCAGTTTCTTCCACCCAGAGTGGCCAAGACGGTTGTTAAGGTGATTATATTTCTGGGGCTTCAAGTGAGATACCGCTGAAGTCAATACGCCGAGGATAATACGACGATGATACTATGAAGGCTCCAACAATTTCCCTGTTGTCCCCCTCGAAGAATTGCCCCTTGAAGAAACTGCTAATAGTTGATGATGAAGTAGATATCGCCACCAGTATTCAGTATGTTCTGAATCAGGAAGGCTTTGCTACGCTGCTTGCCCATGATGGCATCAAGGCCATCCAGCTGTTTGAGCATGAAAAGCCAGATTTGGTTATTCTCGATTTAATGATGCCGGGGCTCGATGGTTACGAAGTTTGCCGCCGGGTCAGGGCTTTTGATAAGCGCACTCCGATTTTAATGTTGACTGCTCGAACCTCGGAAATTGATACGGTCGTCGGTCTAGAGCTCGGAGCCAACGACTATATCGCTAAGCCTGTGCGCTTGCGTGAGCTGGTGGCTCGGGTTAAGGCGCATTTGCGCGAAGCACCGCAGGTACAAGAAGTAACTAAGGGCATTCGCCTGGGTGATCTTTTCATCGATACCGATAGCCGTACTGTCCTTGTCGGCGACAAACCAATCGAGTTGACCTTTAAAGAATTCGAATTGCTCTTTGCCATGGCCCGGCAGCCAAACCGCGTATTTTCGCGTGATCAGCTCTTTGCGCAAGTCTGGGGCTCGGATTTCCTTGGCGAGAGCCGTACAGTGGATGTGCACATTAGATATTTGCGGGAGAAACTAGAGGCTAATCCTAGTCAACCCAAGCATATTCTCACCGTGCGCGGTGTGGGCTACCGTCTAGTCTGGGATTAGGCAACTATTTAATCTTTTGTTTTATGGGAATCCTCCCACTGGCTAGAGTCAAATGGCCATTTGTTGTTTGGACTTGCGTATTCTTCCCAGTGACATGTTCTGAGCCATTTCATAAACTAGGGCAGTCGGCAATGTCCTTGGCAAACACATTTCTTTGGCGGAACAGGTAACAGATGAAATCCCATGCATTTCTAGTAGGCGTCAACGTTGCAGCTTCGATTCCTCTAGTGCTAGCCCCTCAGGCGATGGCTAGCGACAATATGAGCGGAACTGCCAGCTTCCTTAAGGCCGCTGTCGGTGACAAAGCCACAGCCCGTTCGCTATCTGGTGATTTTCAATCGACCCCTGTGCTTGCCTCCAAGCGCCTTCCTATCAGACGCAGTCTCAGCTCAGCTAGTTTCTCTGAGCCCCAAGCTGTTAATTCACGCCTGGCCATGACGCCGGTTGCTGGCGCCACTAAGCTGCGCCCTTTCGTTCCTGGTCGTAAGTTGCCTAGCCGTTCGCAATTGCAAGCTCAGATGCCGCAATTAGACAACAGTGCTCAGTCTAGAACTAGTTCTAACTTGTCCGGCTCAATCAATGAGTCGACTTTCGCGCCGCCAAACAATAACTCTTATGATTCGGCCTATGGCAATACAGCCTACGCTCAACCTTCACAAGCAACTCAGAACAGTGCCAATCGCAGCCGCATGCGTCAAGCTGCTGACTTGGTAGCTGGTTTCCAGCGTAAACATGCCGCTCGTTCCTTGCCTGGTCAATCACCTGCGACCCCTGGTCAAGTTGGTTTCCCTTGCGCTCAGCAAGCAGTGGCCAATGTCAACGCTCAACCAGTAAGAAATCAAAATGCTCCTAGTGAAGCAGAGTGGACTCAAATGGCCCGTGCTGCTGGTAACTCTAATTCTAGTGCTGAGAATGATGCTGAAATGGCCAGCCTGGCTCAAGACTTTGCTGCTAGCCAACACGCTCAAGCTTCCAGTGGCAGTGCTGGCCCTGCTCCATTCCCGCTCAGCCTGATTCCTGAATCCTCTCTCAAGCAATTCATGGGCAGTACAGCCAAAGCTGCACCAGCCGCTACTGTTAGCCATGCCGGTCGTCCTCAACCAGCCATGACCCCTAGTTACTTTGGCTCGTGGCATCAAGGTCAGACTCCTGTGGCCCATGGTCGTGGCGGCAATCTCCAGCCTTCTGGTTTCCATACATATCTAGCTCCTGGTTCAGCTGCTGGCAAAACCACAACTAGTAGCGCTGCTTTCAAGTCTTATGCGCCAATGACCTACAAGGCCAGCCGCAGAGTTGCTCCTAAAATCGCTGCTGCCGTAAAGAAAGTGGCTCCAGTGGCAGCCGCGCCATATGTCGCTACTTATGGCACCTATCACTCACCAGCCCTCTAAGCTGCTGAACATAACTGAAATCAATTAAAGAGGTGCTCTGCGCCTCTTTTGCTTTTGCTCTGTCCAGAAAAATCCTGTCGTGGATATATATTTGAGCAAGTACAATAGGTCTACCTGTTGGCTGTTATGCCAAAGCACTTCTGTCGAGGTTTCGATGACTGACCCACACCGCGAGAAAAAACGTCGCGGCCGACATGTTGCCAGTGAAGCTACTCTCAAAGAAATTGAAGAGTTATCGACTTTTGCCTATGACAAGCTCGTACATGGAGATTCGGGCGAGGCTAAGGTGCTTTTGTTGAAGGCTCTTGAGCTAAGCGCCAAGACGGCTTACGCCGAAAAATCGCAAGCAGTAGTGCTGACTTATCTTGGCCAAACTGAGCGCATGATGGGTGAGCATAGTTCGTCTATTGGTCATCTTAATCAGGCCATAGAGTTATGTCGCCAGACTAATATGCTTGAATGTGAGCTTCAGGCGCGGCTCTTTCTGGCCGAACAGTTGACTGCCAACGGTGATTTCACTGCGGCCCAGGGGCAATTTGAACTGGCTTACAATACTGCATCATTTTTGGAAGACCGACCATCTATGGAGCTTGCCGCCGGTAATTTAGGATCGGTG
Organism: Obscuribacteraceae bacterium (SeqCode); assembly: GCA_044378815.1. Classification (GTDB taxonomy): domain Bacteria; phylum Cyanobacteriota; class Vampirovibrionia; order Obscuribacterales; family Obscuribacteraceae. The sequence goes on from JBIPOV010000016.1 coordinate 67,970, forward strand.
ACTATGACTCGCTGTCATCTAGAAGCTGCCACTGATTGGTTCAATACCGCTCTAGAGCTGGCTGCACACACCGAGTCTGGCGAGAAGAGTGTCTGGCTGGGTAGCCTTGGCTTAGCCCTGAGCGAACTTGGTCAGTTTGAACAAGCTATTAGTTACTATCGGCGAGCATATTTAGAAGCCGAGTTGATTGAAGATGCTCTGACTATGTCGATTTGCCGCGGCTCCGAAGGTAATATTCGCTTTGAGCAAGCAAGTTTTGAGCAAGCCCTGGCTCTGTATAAAGAAGCGCAGATTCTTGCTGCTAAGGTTCTGGACCGGCGTCGTGAGGGCATCTGGCTAGGTAACCAGGGTGTCTCTTTAGCGCGCTTGAATAAGTGCGAAGAGGCCGTTGAGCTATTAGAAAAGGCCTTGTTTGTTGCCCGGGAGCTTGATGATCAAGCTACTGCGGCTGCTCACCTTGATAGTCTTGGTGATTGCTACAAGGAGCTCGCTGATTTTGAGCGGGCAGATCAGTTTTATAGCGAAGCCCTGGCCCTCAGTCGCTCTATTAATGATCGCCTTGGCGAGCGCATTTATCTTGGTAATTTAGGCAAGCTTAAAGCTGCAAGTGGCCAGCTTGCGCCTGCTTTTGAATATTTCCGCCAGGCCATCGAATTGTTTGATGAGCAGCGCGGCATGATTAAGGCCGATGATCTCAAAACCAGCTTTGCCAATCGTGGTCAGGAGCTTTATCGCGACATGGTGTCGACTTGTCTGCAGTTGAATAAACGCGTTGAAGCGCTTGAGTATGTGGGCCGGGCTAAGTCTCGAGCACTACTTGATTTGCTCAGCAATTCGCCCATTGATGTCAATCAACTGGTTGAAAATGAAGACTCGTCCGGACTTACTCGCGGCATAAAAGAGCTGATTAGTCGCGAAGCCGATTTGCGTGCTCAAATTGCCCATTTAGAGAGACAATTTTTCCACGGCCATGATCCTGATTATTCAAACCCTGGTTCTGTTAATGATGCCGAACACGATAGCGACGGTGATTCTAGTGGTTCTAGCGCTGCCAGACTGCGCGGTTCAGCCGCTCCGCAAGAAGACACGCGCAAGCTCTATCTGGAATGGCGCGAAGTTCTCAATCAACTGCGTCGACGCCACCCTAACTACGCTAATCTAGTTAGTGCCACAACTCTAAACTACTCTGAAATTCAGGCTCTCTGGCAGACCAATAAGCTCAATGCCGATACTTGTGTGATTGAGTTTTTCTTCCCTCAAGATTACCTCTTGGTGGCATGCGTGCAGAAGGAGAATGGCGATTCTAAAGCTGGGCTGACCACCCATGTAGTGATGGAGCAGCAAAGTCTGGAGTTGATTCGCGAAGATATTGCCACATTTTTTGAGATGAGCTCCACTGAAGGCTGGGAAGTACCCGTTAGCCTTTGTCGCCGCCTCTACCAAAGCCTGCTTGGGCCGGTGTTAGAGAAGCTTGATCCAGGCATTGAGCGGCTATTGCTTATTCCTCATGGTAGTCTCTATCATCTGCCGTTCTCTGCTCTGCATGATCAAAATGGCTATGTCTGTGAGCGCTTCGCCGTCTCTTATGTACCGACTCTATCACTTATTCCCATCTTGGCTTCGGCGCAGAATCGTAAGTCAGAGACTGCCGAATTTAGCGGTGATGCCCGTTATTTAGTTACTGCCATAAGCGATTACTCTGCCACCAGAGAAGGTGGCATGGTCTTTAGTTCTCGTTTGCGCTCTTCGGCCGGATTAGAAGACCTGGCCTATACAATGGAAGAAGCCAATTCAATTCTTTCTCTTGGTCAAAGCAGCAGTGTCAGTAGCGCTGCCAGTACTCTTTTGACCAACGAAGAGGTCAAACGTTCATTGCCTGAGTTGTTTGGCGATTTCGATGTGGTGCACTTTGCCGGTCATGCCATATTCAATCACGACGAGCCGATGGCTTCTGGATTGGTCTTGTCTGATGGTAGCATTTTGTCGGCGGCCTCAATTTTGGAAGGTAATGCCCTGCGCACAGAGAGGGGGCGGCTATTGGTTCTTTCCGCTTGTCAAACTGGCGTCAATGTTGTTACTGAAGGCGGCGAAATTCTTGGTTTAGCCAGAGCTCTGATGTATGCTGGCATGCCTAATTTGGTGCTGTCTTTGTGGGAAGTAGCAGATCGTTCAACAGCAGAGCTGATGCAAGATTTTCATACCTGTTGGCAATCCGGTAAAATCTCTGTAGCCCAAGCTCTGCGGCACGCTCAGTTAAAGGCAATTGCGGCAAAACAACCAGTGCACGCCTGGGCCCCGTTCATACATTTTGGAATTGAATGAGGTTATACTGGATGTTCTCCAACCAGTTGTAAATCTATGAGCAATTTCAGAATCTCTTCAATTATTCTCGCAGCCTTTATATCTTGTGCTTCTTTGCCAGCTCTGGCCGATCCCCTTGGTAAGGCTCCCGACGCTAAAGCAGAGTCTAAACTTGAATCTAAGGCCGAAGCTAAGAAAGACTCTTTAAGAGGCAGCCAGTCTGCTGATGGCAAAGACAGTAAAATGTCTGCTCACCCAAACTTGCCCGGCTCAGAGATCAATCGCCATGATCCCCTTGCCATTTACCGTGAAGCTGGTATTGATAGAGAGCAAGAAAAGAAAATTCGTCAGCTGGCTAAAGAATTCGAAGACGGTCAGCGTGTGCGCCTTGCTCTCATGGCCAATCTGCTAAAGGAAATGCGTAACTTGCAGATGCAACCTGATCCAAATGAGAAAACAGCCTTAGCTAAGCAAGATGAAATCAACAAAGTACAAGCCGAGATGGGCACAGAGCGAACCAAGCTAGTTCTCAAAATTCGCAATGTTTTAGACTTTGAACAAAAGCAAAGATTGGTTCAGAACATGAAACCGGTCGCTCATAACCAGGCACCCTAATTTAGGGCTTGTGAGCCATAAAGTGCATAGTGGCAAAGTTTTTGCTGAAGTCGATTCTGGTGATTGAGCCGGTTGGAATAGAAAGACGCCAGAAGTTTCTAATGGGCATGCCCAGCGCATAGACAATTATTGAGCGAATAATGCCCGAGTGGGTAATCATGGCTATCGTCTTGCCCTCAAATTCACTGTTGGCAGTGAGTTCAATCAGATTTTCTTTGATGCGTTCGCTCAATTGCGCAATAGATTCGCCGTTCGGTGGAGCATTTTCAATTGGGTCGGCGCACCAGTTGTGATACTGCTCTGGGTCATTTTTCTTAATATCAAGGTAAGTTCGACCTTCCCAGTCTCCCACCTGCCATTCTTCAAAGCCTTTGATAGTCTGGGCCTTAAGGCCAGTTTCTTCTTCTACGGGTTGGCTTGATTGGGTTACTCGCACTGCTGCCCCGCAAAGCAAAATTTGCGGCTTAATCGCGGCGACGTATTTTGCCGCCGCTTGTGCTTGGGAGATTCCTTTCTCACTAATTTCTATTTTGGGATCGCTATATAGAAGACCTAATTCAGTGGCTCTTGTGTGGCCATGGCGCACAAGATAGAGCGAAGTAATTGCTTCAAGAGGATGTAGTTCTTCGCTCAATTGGTCCCGACCTCTATTAGTTCGTCTCTATTCGTTGGTGGTGTCATTCCATATATTTGGCAGATGGCAAACAGTTTCTCTACCTGCCCTTTCGAAAGAGTTTTTTCTCCTCCTAGCAATTGCGCGACAAGTAGGGTTTTGGCCTGATGCTCAAGGGTTTCTAGACGGTAGAAAGCTTGAAAAATATCGCTGCCAAATGTAAGAGCACCATGATGGGAAAGCAGAATGGTATCAGTATGCTCAAGGTGCTCAGCGATGCTTTGAGGCACTTCATCGGTGCTTGGTGTTGCATATGGTGCTTCAGCAATTTTGCCAAGAGTCAATATTGCTTCAGGTAGCACGCAGCGGTTGAGCGATTTGCCCGCCACCGTGAAGGCTACTGCCGTGGTCGGGTGGGTATGGGCTACGGCCAGAACGTCTGCTCTTTTCTGATAGACAATCAAGTGCATTTTCAGTTCGCTTGAGGGTCGCTTGCCTTGATTTTGAGGCGAATCGAGAGCGACGCCGTCAAGATTTGTTAAAACCAGGTCAGATGGACTTAATAATCCTTTGCAGGTGCCAGCAGGGGTTGTCAGGAGGGTGCGATCATCCAGGCGAAGGCTGAAATTACCTTCGGTGCCACTTATATAGCCACGCTCGTAGGCCAAGTGGCAAACTTTAACTAGTTCTGAGCTGGCTCTTTCTAAATTTCTTGGCTGCAAGATTTCTGCTCTTCGTTAGAATTAGACCATGACATCTAGCAATGCATCCATTGATTGCCAAGGATGAGTATTATATACGTGCTAGCCCCGGCACACCGCTGTTAAGCCGTGGGGAGATTGGGATGTTTTATGCGTTGCCCTGAATGCACAGTTAGAAATTCTGTCGCCGCTGTCCAATGTAAGGAATGCGGAGCCAAGTTGGCGCGAAAGAAGAGCACCAACTTAGTTAAGTACGCCCTGTTCGGTGCCGCCGGTTTGGCCGTGCTGGGAATTGGCGCTGCTTCAGTTTCGTTTGTTGGTAGTTTGTTTGATTCTGACGGTAATCTGCAAAAAATATCAAGGCGCGTGGCTCAGGGTCCAAAGTCTAAAGAAGACGCCGATCATTTGAAGAGTGAACTAGAAAATAGTGTGAAACGGTTTCTAGAGAAAAACACTGCACTTTCGTCGGCCGAAATTACCAGCAAAATGCAGAAAATTTTTCCTACTTCGGCTTATGAAATTCATGTCTTTGATCTTCCTAATGCGCTTAAGCTGGTCGAAATCGATACTGTTTTACAGTCTTGCAACTATTTGATGTCTGGCAAAGAAGTCGCTGTGCTACGTAAGCTCGATGTCTTTGACGAGGCCAAAATAGTTACTCGGCAGGGTGGCGACACTCTTTTATTACTTGGGCACCAGAATGCCCAGGCTGGCCGTAAGCCTCAGGTGAAAGTAATTGAGTTGAGCAACGGCGCCATTAAGGAGCGGACAGACAAAGCTGTACCGTTCTTTACTGGAGAAGGCTCTGCTAAATTTGCCGCAAACGGCCAAGACATTGATATGGAATTGGCTTTGTCGTCGCGCGCTGCTGAAGAAGAGCTGTTCACTCCTTCGAGTCTGCGTGCCTTGGGTTTGCCTGACGAACAGTTGAAACTCAAACTGGTCTACAAAGATGGCAATTACGAATTGCTTGATGATAATGGCCGCGGTCAGATGGCAGCCTTGCGTGCCGCGGCCTTTACCGTAGCCGATCAGGCGCAGAAGAGTCGCTTCCGTAAATATTTGACGAACCCCACGGCAGCCAGTATAGCTAGCGTTGGTGCTTTAAAAGTTTGTCCGCCTTTGTTTGAGTTGAAGCGTAAAGGCAAAGCCAGTGTGACAGTGCCTGCAGTTGCTGTAGCTGCACTAGTTCAGTCAGATGGTGGCTCGTCAAATCGTAGTAGCAGTCGTAGTCGCAGGCGCCGGCGTGAAGCCGCCAGACGGGCTCAGTCAGCGGTAAATAGTCAAGTGTCTGTTAGCTCTGGCACCAGCTATTTTATGGGCAATGCTGAAGATGCTTTTGAAGTAGTGTTGGCTCGCGGTAGCAGCGGAATTTATCAAGCAGCGCAGTTGCGTCGGGTAAAAGTTCAAGGTCATGGTGCCGATAGTGACGGCACTTCAGTAGCATCAACTTATGAGAATAAGACATCATCTCTGGTAGACAAGCTGCTTTCTAGTCCGGATTCAGGCTCAGAGAAAAATTCTAGTGCTCCTGTTGATGTTGCACCTTTGGCTGTGCCAAACAACAAGGTGGTAGAGAAAACAGCGGCCTCAAAGGTTGTTGAAAAAGAGGCAGTGGCTGAGAAAGGCACTGTTGCAAGTACTTTGACTAGTAATACTGTCAAAGTGAGACGTGGTGCTGGTACCCACTACCGCACGGTTGCTGAAATCTCCCGTGGCGCGGATGTTGAAATCATCGGCAAGCAAGAGGGTTGGTACAAAGTTCGTATCAACGGTAAAGAAGGCTTTATCTACGCAGGCTTTATTAATTGCAAAACCGGTGATGCTTACACAACCGCCACTGTTAAAAGTGGCAAAGCCGTAACGGATGCCAGGAACCGCACCGTTAATCTGCAGGCGGGAGACCGTTTAGTGGTGCTCGGTGGCATTAATAACAATAAATACAAGGTGCAGCTGGCCAACGGTCGTACGGGTTTTGTCGACAAAGATGCGCTCGATGTAGGCGGGGAAAGCCCTCCGGCATTTGTACCATAACTTATTAAGTACTTTACGTATTAGAGAACTGCGTAGGGCAGTGTGATATATTTGAAAGCCGGGACGTAGCGCAGCTTGGTAGCGCGGTTGCTTTGGGAGCAATAGGTCGCAGGTTCAAATCCTGTCGTCCCGAAGTTTTATTAATTGAATAGCTCAATCAGTAACAGCAGCCAGTGGCATCCTGTTATTCGATTTGTAGTTAGATTTATTCTTAGCGGCGCTTTTCGTAGATGCAGCTTAGGCCCTCGGCGGGATAGGCCGATGCTAATTTGGCTTCGCGTACAAGGGCGAAGCCCGCCTTTTCAAGTGCTCGCCGCGAGGCAATGTTTTCTTTGTGTGGGCTTGCCACCACCGTAGTCAAACTAGGAAAGAGTGTCAGAGCCATTCTTGTCATCATTTTTATGGCCTGTGTGCCAATCCCTTTGCCGGTTAGCTCTGGTGTTGCAATTAGGTAATCAATGCCAATGGCATTGTCTATGCCAATTTCACTGTCACAGTCTGGATAGTCGCTATGGCGATAGCACTGAATCATTCCTGCTGGCTTATGGTCGACTTGAATAATGAAAACACGCGTTAGGGCATCTGCAAGAAGACGTGACTGATACTTGAGCCTGTTTGTCTTTGCTGACTCAACACCCCACCAAGCTTTGACGTGCGGAGCTTCGAGCCAATCGAGAAGAGGCTCTATGTCTTCAGCTTTTATTGGTCTAATGGTTGTATGTGAATAGTTGTTCAAGGTTTTGCATTTAGTTTGTTTAGTGCCTCTGCTGCGGTGTGATCGTAGAGCATCTCAAGAGATTGATTGCTGCCCCTTAGACCAAGCACAACTTTTTTTCCCCACTCGACGTAGGCAACTCGTCTCTCTAAGCTCCAGTCTGGAGGCGGAGAATGACCCATATCTCGAACGTTGCTAATTTTGTCTGCCAATTTTATGAGTTTTGCTTTCGCGCTTATCTGGGGTGCATGTTCGATTTGCTTTTGTTTGCGCTCTTCTTTAGCTAACGTCTTGTCATCGCTACATTCCATTACCAGTGCTGCTACTTCTTCACCAAATAAGTCGTAGAGGCAGTCTCTAGTAGTATCTGTGTCTTCTACAGTGTCGTGCAATAGAGCAGCTGCCAGGGTTGCACCGTCGGTAATACCGCCAACTTCGTGCAGCAAGCGCGCTACTTCAATAGGGTGATTGATATAAGGCGTGCCCTCTTGATCTTTGCGTCTCTGGTCTCTGTGTTTCTCAGAGGCAAAGGACAATGCTGCGATTATTAAGCTTAGATCTGAAACTTGATTGTTCATGGCTTGCCGCTTTTCAGTTGGTTCTTGACTGCTTTTCATATTTTACTAAATTAGGCTAGCAGCAAATGTGCTAAAAATAGAAACAGAGCACCAAGGGGAAACATAGAGTGAAAGAGTCTTTTATGTGGTTTGTAATAGCGGCCGTGCTTGTCACACCCTTTTTGCCGACTTTTCTTAAAGGCAAGTGCCCAAGTTGTAATAAGCGCAAGCTTGATTCTTTTGAGCCTGAGGCTGTAGACACTAAGCCAGGCACTTACATTACCTATTTTTTGTGTCAGAACTGTCAGATGCGTTTTCGCCGTGATAAGAGCGGCCCGCTAGAAGCAATGCCAGACGATTCTCCGGCCGCTGATGTGGCTGCCAGTCAGTCTGCGTAGATTGTACCGGCCTTATTGCGGTTTCTTCTCTCGTTTTTCTGTCATCTCTTCTCTCAATCTCTTCTTGCTTGTGTGTATGCCTTGGATATGCAGGCGGCACCTGGTCTGGTTTTTGGGGCCAAATTGCTTGAATTTGGTTGGCTTTGAGAGTACTTTTAAGGCTCAATCTGTCTGTGAAAGATTGCCTTTTGAGGGATGGATAGACCAGGCATGGCCAAGAAGTTCTCACTGAAGTCGCTTCTGCCTCAATCTCGGCTTCTAATGTGGCCACTTTTGGCCGTCTCTTGCGCCATATTTATTGGGGCGCCAGCTGGCGCTGTTTCTGCTGGTGAAGATGTTTTTGATGCAATCACCTCCGGATTGTCGCCCGGATCGCTCCGACCAGGGCCAATCCTCAGTTTGCCATGCAATATGGTTTTGGTACTCCGTATACTGAGGCAGTAGCTGGCAATACCCAACAAATTGGGGCTAACCAGCTTATTGAAATGGGCGGCAAGCGTGCTTCACGGCTGCGCTTTGCCAGAGCCAATTATCTTCTTAGTGAATATCAATTGGCTGACCTGCGTTATGACGTTCGCTCAGCTGTGCGCAAAGGTTACGCTGAACTTGCCGCTGCTGAAGCTAATATCGAATTAGTAGAAAACCAAAGAGCTCTAGTACAGCGCCTGAGTCATTTAGCCGAAGCAAAATACAAAGCGGGCAAGTGTGAAGAAGTAGAGGTTTTGCAGGCAAATTTGGCAGTAGATCAGTTTGAAACCTTGCGCAATACTTCTTATGCCCGCTTGCGTCAGGCTTCCATTGAACTTGACTATCTCTTAGGCTACAACCCAAATCTAGATTTAGATGTCGAGGACAACGGTCTGTTTAAACTTTCTACAAAGCGCACCGAATTAGGGCCTCCTCCAGATCAACCCATGCCTGACTTGCAGTTTTTGTTAGACCAGGCCTTCGCTGACCGGGCCGACCTTAAATCGGCGAGACAACAGGTTGTTACTACTACCAGTGCAATCAAGCTGGCCAAAGCTCAGGCAATACCCGATGTTTTGGTTGGTTCTGGTTATGTCTTTAGTACTTACAAAAAGTCGGCCCGTGTTAGGCAGCAAGATGGTGCCTATTTGAACATCAACGTCGATTTGCCTATTTTTTATCGACACCAGGGTGAAATAGCAGCCGCTAAAGCTGCTAACAAGCAGGCTCAAGATCAAGCCGCAGCTATGGTTTCACGGGTTGAAGTGGATGTACGCGCCGCCTATGCCAAGCTTGCTGCTGCCCGAGTTAATATTGCCCAGTATCAAAAGAATCTAATTCCTCTGGCACTAAATGTAGTGCGCAAAGCCCAGGATAGTTATGAGAAAGATAAGAGCGATCTTGGCAGTGCAATCGTCGCGCAACAGCAGTTTCAAAATACATTTTCCAGTTACTTTGATACTGTCGTGAGTTATCAAAATTCTTGGGCTGATCTTGAAACTGCCATTGGCAAAAAGATTGACTTTTGATTGGTCGCGTTAGTTTTTCTTGTTCGGAATAACTCTATCGAAGCTTTCTTTTGGCTCTAGCTGCTGATTTGGCGAAGCTTGATCCATTCTGTTGCTAGGAAAAACCAGTATTTTACTCGGTTTATCTAAGCTGGGATGAACGAAACCAGGTCGCAATATTGGTATCTCTGGTCGCTCAATTCCAACAATCGGGCCACAGGCAATGTAGCCATCTTCATCGCGAATGCAAACATCTGGCTTCACTCTTTTCGGTAGAAGGTTTATGAGATCTTCTTTGGTTATTTGGTCGCGAATTGACTCGCCTGCACGTGCGTGATTATCAACATTATCAGAGCTTGTGACATTACGTTCTTGGGCTTCAAAGTTAGACATAGTAATCCCCTTTTTGAGAATGGATGATTTATTGGGGTGAACAAATGCAATATAGAGGTTAACCGTGACTCATCGGTGACCATCGCTTTTTTTGTTCAGCCGAAAGAAAGAATAGGAGAGAATGCTCTTTTCGAGCACGCTCTCCTTTTCTTTTATGCAATCGTTTTGCATCTAATATGGTTTCGGATACTTCTCTTGTGGAGGCACTTTGGGCTCGAAGGGAAGTGGTATGAGTTCATCTGGTTGCGGACACTTTCCACTCGGAGGCTCTTTAGGCTCGAAGGGAAGTGGTATGCGGTCATTTGGTTGCGGGTACTTACCACTTGGAGGCTCTTTAGGCTCGAAGGGCAAGCGTGGAATTTCATAGAACCCGGGACATTTACTCTTGGGAGGGTCCAGAGGATCCTTTGGATTGGGCAATATCTCAATTGGTTTTTCTTCAGGGCGCGGAGTACCGACGATTGGACCGCAAGCAATATAGCCATCTTTATCGATAATACAGACATCTTTGGGTTTCGCCACCGCTATGATGGTTGCAATGTCTTTCAAGGTCATGTTTGACTGCACTGACTCGTTCAGAGACGAGCTAGCAACTGCACTATCGGAGTTATTGCCATGGAAATTCTCTGCCGCATATTTAGTCATTTAGTAATACCCTCTGTTTGCAAATGTCTGATTTATTGGGGTGTATGCGTAAAATATAGATTGGAAAAGTTACGCATTAGTGACTACAATTCGAGTTTGATTTAGCCATTCTTCTGCTAAATTCTTGATTGCTAGGGAAAGTCGCACGTCCTATACTTTGTTCTATTGTTTATGTCTATCTATAAGGATTACCAATGTCTGAGCCTTTAGCCAGTAACGCTGATAGCGATTTGAGCCCTGCGCAGATTGCCCAGGTGCTACGTTTGAAAGCCTTAGCTGATCAATGCTTTGGACCTGTGGTAGTGGTGAGCCGCGGCCAGCGACATTCGTTTGTTGATCGCATTTCGGCTTTTCATGAAGGTCAAAAATTATTGGCTAAAGATCGAGTATTGGCCTATGTCTTGCTTGAATATCTCAACGCATCTATTGCTGCCAGCAAACTACCAGTGGTGCTTACTGATGGAACAACTTTTGAAGATGACGGTGCGGCTATTAACTTTATTGGTCAGTCGGAGCCGCCAATTGAGCTTGAGACTGAGATTTTAGAGCTTGTTCAAGCCAAGCAAAAGAAGGCGCGACTCTATCAATATGGTGTCTCTATTTTTAGAGGTACTGCCGCACCTAAGAACTTCTCCCAGGCTAAAGATTTGTGGCGTAAGCGAGCTGAGCTTGGTGATCTTGATTCTCAGTTTGCTATCGGTGATATTCTCTTTAATGACAAAGAGTACGATGAAGCTGTGAAGTGGTTAGAGATGGCTGCTGGTGTCGGTCATACCGATGCCACTTTTGCCTTAGGTCTCTGCTATTTAGATGGCCTGGGTGTTGAACAGAATCTTGAGAGAGCTTCGGGGTGCGCTTTACTGGCCGCAGAGAAGGGCCACGCCCATGCCCAATATACTATCGGGATCACTGAAAAGGATCCGCTGGAAAAAAGGCGCTGGTTAGAAAAGAGCGCTGCTCAAGGTTTTGCTCCGGCCAAGAAAGCTCTGGCTGAGATATAGGCTCGGCTATTTATATAAATAGATGCGTCATTGCTGACTGGTTTCTTTTATGGTCTTAACTAGCCTAATACTGCCGTCTGTTTCAACACAGAAGATCCAGTTGGCCGTGGCGATATATTCTGGCAATTGTGGCTGGCGCAGGAGCACGTGAAAGACGTCTGTGTCTTCTGGTTCGTCGTCTAAAATTGCTGAATGACAGCCCCCTTGAAGATGGGCATCGTTGGGCAAATCGCCGCGCTTTGGCCAGGACAGCACTGAGCGATGCATCTGCCGTGTTTGCAGGATTTTATTGTCGCTGTTCGATACCAGGTAGCGCACGTCACCGCCGAGCAGAAATACGCCAGGTTCAGTGGTGCCCGGAAATTGGTAAACCCAGTAGGTGTTTTTGTCGCCTTGGTTGGGAATGGCTGCATAGTTCATCAGCGGCCCCGTACTTTTCAATTTTGATTGGCAGGTGCTCAGGGCTTTTGCCCGCCTGAAAAACTCAGCTTTATCGAGCTTGAAAATATCGTATGACTTTACCTCGGCAGGTTTGTCTGGTTTGAGTGTAACTTCGTAGGCAATGAGAAAACTTTCGCCATCATCGCCCATCGTGCCGAAGGCGACATGCCAAATATCGTGCTCGGGATAAGCTACAAAGAGTTTGAAGCTAGCGGCATTCTTGACCTGCGCGAGCAGGGCGTCGGTTGCCTGTGAGCAAGCTTTGTCGTATTCGTAGAGGTCTTTACCTCTCTTTGTAATTTGACCGAGAACCAGCGCGTTGGGTGGCTTAATTGTTCCAGCGGCCGCCGGCACTTCTGGCTGGCCTTGAGCGCTCACCGGGGGCGTAAGAGACAAAGTGTGGGCTTGTCCAAATGCTATGCAGAAGAGCGATGCCAGCAACTTGGTGGATGTTCTTGCTAGTTTCTTCATCGATTTTCCTGTGGATGCCTTTGTAGACAGTGTAGTGCAGAAGGTATGGAGATGCGTATTGATATTTAATCTAATAGCATGAACTTTTTTGTTTGGCTGAACGTATGTAGTTGTATGGACAAACAACGGAAACACTTCATTCTTAGGTGGTTTTGCCTTCGGCTATTTGCTCTAGCGCTGCTTTGCTGCGCTAGCTTTGTGCTGTTTAGTCAAAGTGCCAAGGCTCAAGAGAGAAATCTGCCAACAAATCAGCCAAGAAACCTTCCGACAAACCTTCCTAGAGACGGTCGTCCGTTTGCTCTTGGTGTTGAGCATAAGCAGTTAGTTCCAGGTAACCTGAATGGCTCTTCTGCCGTCGACTCTACTGTTCCTCTTAAAGCACAACAAGGTCTCTTCGATAAGCCAGTCACTTCTATGTTTGCCTTGCAAGACTCTCGCAATCTGTTAGATAACCCTGTTCTGAACGCTAATCTGCAAAACCGGTCGGCGGAAATGCCAGTTCTTTCTGTGCAATTGCTTTCAAACTTTGATCTGGAGCTAATTGTCGACTCGTCTTTGTCGATGCGACGGCGCGACTGCCCTAATTTCTTGTCGCGTTGGGAATGGTGCGGCATGCAAACCAAAGAGCTATCTAGGGCTTTAGCTCCGTTTGTTGTTAAAGGTCTTACACTGACTGAGTTTGCATCTGACTATCAGGTTTATCCAAACTCCAAACCAGAGCGCATTAATCAGTTGTTTGAAAACCCTGACTTTATGTGGGGCACGAAGTTAGCTGAACCTTTGCAAGATAGGCTGAGCAACTTCTTTGCCAGACGACGTCCGGGCTCCAAGCCCATGCTAATTGCGGTGATAACCGATGGTGTGCCCGCCCCCAGGTATGAGCCGATGTTGGTGGTTCAAACTTTGATCAACGCCACTAAGAAAATGCGGGATGCCAGTGAAGTGACTGTGGTGTTTTTCCAGATTGGCGGTTCTGATGAAAAGGGTAGACGCTTCTTAAGTGAGCTTGATTACAATCTGGTCAAATATGGTGCCCGGTTTGACATTGTTCGCACAGTATCTTTTGAGCATCTGCAAAAAGTTGGCTTGTCGCAGGCCCTAGTGCAAACAGTGCAAGACTTTGCTGTGCAGAGTAAGAGTCGGGCCGGCGCTGGCAAGAATGACGATTAGACTCTCTAGTCTTTATTCAGCTCTGCCTTTTCAATTCGTTCAAGGCAGCCAGTTCAGCGCCATAATCTGATTGCAGCGTCTCTGGTAACTTGCCTATCCTTTCTATCAATCCTCTAATCGAACTCGGTGACTGGCCACCAGGATATTTTTTAGCCGTTTCAATTGTTTGACGAATGTATTTGCGCGCCTTGTCATGATCGGCTTGTTCAATGCTTACCTTAATGAGCGCCTCCAGTGGCACAACAATTGCAGAGCCGTCCTCTCCTAGATCTTGATTTAGTATTTGAAATGAATTTTGTGCAGTCTCTTCGCATTCGCTCAACATGTTCAAATCAAAATACACGTGGCTTGTGGATGCGAGGCAAACTCCGGCTGCAAAAGCTCCAAGATCTGCAAAAACACAAAGATTCATAGCTCTAGTGAATTCAATGAGGGCCTTTTCTGGTTGCCCGGCCCTGGCGTAGGTTGAACCTAAGGCAGTCAAAGTCTGAAATCGATCTAGTGCGTCGCCGCTTTTTTCTGCAACTTCATTGGCTTTTTGAAGCGTTTTTAGGCCTTGTTGATAGTCACCGGCCTCAATTAGACTGGCGGAGGTATTAAGTAATTGCTTTAGTTTTTGTGACACCACTTCACCGCTTATTTCTGATTTGTAAGAGCTAATCTACTCCTTCCCTTGAAAAACTTTGATCAGAGCGTCTGCCAACTCGTCCATAAAATAGTAGTCTTGAGCGCCACAGTAGCGTTTGACCGTTCCCCCGAACTGACTCTTAAAATTGGAGAAGCGGCCATAGGGATGGCTCGGTGAGCAGAATTGATCAAAGCCGTAGAAGTCATATTGAGTGCAGCCAGCTGCTTTTGCTCGCTGAATAGCTTCCCACTGTAGAGCGTAGCCGCTCATCAAGTTGCGCTTGGTGTTGGTGATGCCACCATATAGATAAGTGCTGGTTTTGCCGAAAGTAATTTGCACTAGACCACCTAAAGTTTCGCCCTCATGCTCAGCTATAAGAAGCTCTGCCAGCTTGTTTGGTAGCAGTGAATTAGCTAGCTCGACAAAGAATGAGGCTGGTTCGGCTTGAAAGTGATCGCGTCTGGCTGTGATATTTAGAATCGGGTAAAATCTGTCGATCATTTCGCTTTGGGTGCCACTGCGCACGGTGACACCCTTGCGCTGAGAGAGGCGAATGTTATAGCGGCCTTTTGGTTTCATTTGGGCCATTATTTCTTCAAGCGAGCAAGTTAAATCAAGGCAGAGAGTCTCTTTCGGCACGAGATCAATGGGGGCGCGGCCAAATTCCAAGAGCAGATCTGGTGGTGATGGCGGTAGAAGCGGTTCTATTCTTAAGCCAATTAGCCCCTCTTCTTTTGCCAGGCGCTCACCGGTACTGATGAGCAGACCAAGGCATTGCCGGGCCAGTTCTTTATTTTCCCAGGGCAGTATCGGTCCGTGGGGGGCGATTAGAAATCCGGGATCGCTATCGGCTGCATAGTAGAGCAAGCAGCCGGCCACGAGGTTCTCACCCTGGAAAATTCCAAGGCGATAATGTTTCAACCCCTGGGCGTGCTTGAACTGCGCCCATTCTATGCTTTGCATAAAGCCGCTGGCAGGATTTTCCGCCACCAAGTTATTCCATTGCCTCGAGCTAGGGTTTTCTAGCTCGAGGCCTTGAAGAAGGTGCAGCTCAAGGCTTTCCATCCAGCTAGCTTTGGAAGTTGGCTAGAAGCTTATTGATAGCCGCTGTCTCTGCCGGCATGGCGTTGAGCTCAGCTTGCACCGAATCAACTCGTTTTTGCGCTCTGTTGATTTGATTACCAAGTCGTCTAACTGCTTCCGCTCTCGGTATTTGCTTTGTGCCGAACTGAACCATATCTTGACTCTGGTCTTGGCCCTGGTCTTGCCCTTGGTCTTGGCTTTGGTTTTGACCTTGGGCTTGATTTTGGCTTTGCAGATTGTTTAAGCGCGTCGTCATTTTTTGCACATGACCCTGAGCTTCTTGCAATTCTTGATTGAGACTATCTATGTTTGAGCTACTGTCTTTGGCCAGGCTGGCTAAGTAAGTGGCTATGATTGGTGTCAATTCCTTTGGATATGGCTCGTTTAGTTTGGTCACGCCTAGATCTTTGTACCAGTGGTGCCCGTCTGTGTAGACAAGCTCACCATCGGCTTTCTTCATGATCACAAACTTGCCGCTGGCATCTCCCCATGCACTGCTAAACAGTTCAAAGGCACCGGCCACTGGCGGAGCTTGCGGTTCGGGCGGCCTCTCTTGTGGGTCAGTAAAGTTTTGCTCTGCTTTTTCTAAAAGCATTGCTGTGTTCTGCATGTTTTGCACTTCAGAGGCATCTCTTTGACCGTTAAAGCCATTGCCTTGATCGCTGCCACTATCGTTTGAGCTGTCACTATTGTCGTCGGACGAGCTATTTGTGCTCTGTGAGGCGCGTCTCAAGCCTGTGGCTTGTTGTTTTAGTTCAGATGAAATGTGCCAGATCAAAGTGGGATTGTTGTACAGCGAAATCAGTGTTTTGCCACTTTGCTGATCAATTAGATCAGAGCTATTGGATGTTACTCGCAAATAAGCGCTGTCTGTGAGTGGCATTACCGTTACGCCGCTGGGCAATACATCAACGTCTGGGCCAAGTCTGTATGCTGATTGCAGCAAGTTGCTGCTCACTGATTTGGAGGCATCATCACTATTGTTATTGGCCGAAGACGAATAACTTGATGGTGCCGAGGTATTGTAATTTTGAATATTACGGCTGGAATTATCATAGTTATTATTGTAGTTGTACTGTCTGGCCGGATATTGATTACCCTGGCTGTCGACAGATTGATTGTTGCTGCCAAAATTTAGATTGATAAATCCGGGACCAGTGGCGTAGTTGAGGGGGTTATACCAGCCCCATCCACCGCCCCAGCCACCCCAGCCGCCGCCCCAGCCACCACCCCAACCATGGTATCCCCAATGGTTCCAGTGATCGGCTCGAGCCCAACCGCCCCAGTGACCGCGGTCGCGCCCCCAGCCACCGTTCCAGCCGCGGTTGCCGCGATCAAAACCACGACCGCCGCGGTCAAAACCTCGGCCACCTCTGTCGCCTCTATCTCCGCCTCTATCGCCACGGCCACCGTCACGTCCGCCACCGCCTTCGCGTCCGCCACCACCTTCGTGGCCTCCACCGTGTCCGCCGCCTTTGCCGTAGGCAGAGTCAGGGAAGATGAAGTTTGCCAGGATGACCACCACCGCAAGTGTGGTGATGACGCGTTTGCCGAGATTGAGCAGAGATTCCCAGTCACCGCTCCAGTCAATGAGCTTTTCTTTCAGCAAGTTTAGTTCGCTGACTATGCGAAGAGGTAGTTCTGAAGCTCGTTTTAGCAGTGTGTCTACTAGCGTTTTTAAATCTAGGGCTTCTAAGAATGTACCGGGGTCGATGACAAAGCGAGAAAGCAAAAGTTTTGTCTTTTGCGGCTGTAGGCCAGGCATTAAGGAGATTACGTCTTCGAATAATTCTTGTTCTTTGGCTTTAGTCTCGGCGCTAGCTTCTATCAAGGGCAAGCTCTCATAGTCTGCTGTCAAGGCATTCCACATAGCGTTTGTGGCAGCTTCTACCTGTACGTTTGAGAGGGCGAAGGGCCGGTCTGTTTCCAAATATGTGAGGAAAATCGAGCAGCCATGCTGTTCTGGTTGTGAAACAGCTTGTAGCTTTTCAAAATTGGCTGGGAACAAGAAGAGATTTTCGAAGCCAGCCAGTGTCGGCGCTTCTATGGGCGACTGGCTTGAGGTGGCCAGTAAGAATCCCCAGTCTGGGCCATAGCCAAGCTCACTGAAGGAAGGGATGCTGACGCGGTAGGGCCGGCTCTCAAGGCCAGCGGCCCGCATACTGTTGAATATGCTCCAGTAGGCGTTTGGAGTGTTCGATGGTGATACGCCGTTAGTAGCAAGAACTGCACCGGGCGCCATGATTGCTGCCATTGAGCGGTACCATTCTACGCTGTGGAACTTTGCTCCAGCGGCGTCGCTGGCTACTGTAAGGTCTATGACTATCAGGTCGAACTGCTTCTTTTGCTCCTGGCATTCGGCTACAAACTGCCATGCGTCGGCGACATGGACCGTGGTGCGCTTGTCTGTCAAGCTATTGCCATTGAGCTCCGATAGCTCGCCTTTAGCTAAACTCAAGACTTCTGGGTCATAGTCAACTAAATCAATGGTGCCCAGTCTTTGCGACTGCAGTAATTCGCGTGCCGTCAAGCCATCGCCGCCGCCAATAATCAGGGCTTTCAAAGTCTTTTGGGTGATTAAATCTGTGCAATTTGTCGCTCGCATTTCTGCCACTTGCAAGGCAGGTTTTGCTAGCCCTTCGTGATAAATTCTTTCGTCGCGCTGGTCAAACTGTAGATCTCCGTCAATAAAGAGGGCAACAGAGCCGTCTGGTCGTCGATTGAGGAAAGTTGACATGCGTTTCAATTTCTCGCTTAGGAATAGCTTATTAATTTAGCCCAATGACATGTATACAACATTAAAGAGGCGGTTTTAATACTGCACAGGCGTTCAGGGGTTATACTCACTTGACGACTTCTGCTTCGGCTCGTATCGAGTCTTTTACCTCTTCTTTGGATGTCCCATGAGTTCCCTTCTGAAAGTGTTGCTTTGCAGCTTGTTAGCCTTGCCGGTGCTTCCGGTTTGGGCTGGGGAAGTCGATTCTTCTGAGGCCGTCGCTAAAGAGCCTAATCCTCCTGTGGCTTTAGCAGTCAAAAAGAGCAAGTCTAACAATAAGCCAGTTGTGGTCAAGGAAAAAAAGCCGTTTTACTTAAATCCGTTCAAGCGCATTGCCCACGATAGTAAGGTTATTTTGGCGCCTCTTATTGAAAATGTCGGGGGGCCACTTAAGGCGACAGAAGATAACTTGAAAGCTTTGCAGAGCCCGCTGCGCAATTTGGAAGAACCACTTAGTGGTATCAAAACTTCGGTAGGTGAGCTGAGAGAACCACTTGAAGATTTGAAAAAACCGATGGTCGAAGTTAAGCAACCGATCATTGAATTGAGTAAGCCAATTGCTGCTTTGAAGCAGCCTATCTCTGATCTGCGCCAACCGATAACGGCGCTATCTAAGCCAATTCACGAATTGAATGTACCGATCGATCATTTGCAGCGCAGCATGAACTCTTTACCCAAGCCAATTGAGAGTTTGGCTGAGCCCCTAGGACAGCTGAGAAAGCCCCTAGATGGTATTGCCGCACCGTTGAACAATCTTGAGCCTAGTGTGCGCAACTTAGCGCCTCCTGTAACTGAGCTCTCTGGTTCGGTAGATACCTTGCAGGCGCAAGTGGCATCACTTGCTGGTGAGATGAAGGAACTGCGACAGTCACTCCTGAACATCTGCGTTTATATCAGTCTGGCCATTGTGTTAGGCTGCGGAATGATTTCAGGAACTTTGATCTGGCTCATAACCCACTTTGCTCGGAGCTATGATTTGACTCCCACGCAGGCCGGCCGCTTTGCTGTTAATCATGACAATGTATTGCACAAGTAGTTTCGCTGCTTGAGGCTATGACTGGCGTGTTTACCGATTCACTTTCTTCTTTAGTGGGTATGGTCTTGTTGGGTCATATTTTTAAGTCATTGATAGTGGTCATGTGCCAGGAGATTCAGCAATGGTTGAACGCCAACAGACAGGTGACCTCGATAGCGCTGAAAGGGTTGGAGGTCCTCAACCTGTCACAGAGCTACTTGTGCCGTCACTTCAAGACATGCAGCAATTTCAGGCAGACGCAAATCGTTCCGATTTCAACCGTTGCGACGCTGATTTCTACCAAGACCCAATTTCTGACTTTCAGCCTACCGCAAAGCGTGAGGAATACTGGCGTCAGGCTAGAGAAGCTTTGAATGAACCAGATAAAGCTGGGGAAAGTCCTAGCCCACAGGAACTGGAGATAGCAACAGAAGCTGCCAAGGCGCTGCAAGAATATACCAATCGCGACATGCTTGCTGATTCTAGTGGCTACACGAAACATCAGGAGCAGATACGCCAGATGTTCGGTGACCTCGACCCGAAATCAACCGAGAGCATATTGGCCGAGATTAATCGACAGTTGCAGGGCACTGGCCATAAAGTGGAGCAAGCTGAAAGTGGCGAAATCTGGCTTGGAAGTCAATCGCAGTCAGGCAAGAGCGATAAAACCTACTACCTTAGTACTCTGCTTAAAGAAGCACCAGGCTGCCTAACTAGTTAACCATATCAGTGTTTTCGATCTGTCGAAGAACTTTGGCTTAGTTGCGCGAATATATTTCTAGATATTCTTTGTGGTTGGCATCCCAACTCCCAGTCAGCCCCGCATGCAAGAGTTTCCATTCTTTGGAAATTTTTTTATAAAATGCCTTACTCGCGCAGCAGGTTTTTTCACCAATCACTATGATCTTCTGCCCTTTGTAATCAGTCAGGGCTTTGAAGGCCATTGTGTTTTGCGGCGGCCAACACATTAGCAGGGTGTAATCGGTGTAGTCGACCACTGAACTACTGTCACCTTTTTCAATGCGTGTCCAGCTCTTGCCATTGGTGGTGGGTAGACCAACAATACTGGTACTGAAGAACCAATTTTTACCCTCTTCTACGGGAAAGGCATCGAGAGCTATAGTTTCAACTCCTATTTGCTGCAAGAGCCAGGCATTGTAACCATTGCCAGCACCGAGTTCGACCAATGGGCCGTGGGCAGCAATGAGATCGAGAATCTCTCTTGAGAGTACTGAATAGGAATATTTTTCTCGCAATGACTCAAAGAAAATTTCTTCAACAGCCTTGGCGTTATAAAAAGGAAGCAGAGAATGCATTTTTATCGATGCTTTCTTTATTTGGTCTAAATCAGCCAAATTAGCCAATTCGACGATTTGTTTAGCCGACTCTTTGGGGTTGGCTGAGCGCAGCTCGACTAGTTTGGAATAGAAATCCCAATAAGGATGTTGCAGAGCTTCAGGCATTTATTTGCCTTTTCCTTTGACAGTACCTGTTACTTTTGAAACACCAAGACTTGGTTTGGCCAGCTTGCCGCCTGACAATAAGGCTTTGTGCTGCGTGTTTAACAGAGATAATTCTGTCTTCAATGACTCAAATTCGCCGGCTAAGTTGCGCTCTGCTTCTACTACCTTGCTGCGCTTTAGAAGCTCAGCGTCAGCATTGGCATTTTCGCGTTTAGCATTGGCCAGGCGGCCTTCGGCGTTAGATAGGTCTAGCTCTGCTCTCGCCAGTCTTTCTTGATCTGCTTGCATCTGATGAGAGAGCTTGGCATTCTCAGCCTCAGAAATCATCATGCCAGGGCAAAGATGTGGTGGCGGAATTGGTGGCAAGTGATATTGATCAACGTGCATCGTATATTTTTTTGCGTGCTCTTTGTAGAGTCGCTCTGTTTCTTTGCAGTGGCCTATATCGCGTTCGACTTGCTCAAGATGCGCTTTGTAGCTGTTGACATGATCTCTGAAAGCATTGAGGTCGCTTTTGTATTGATCAAGATTGGCTGCTGACATTTTTGTCAGTTTATTGGCACCACCGGTGAGGCCACGAGCGTTGCGAATAGCATCGCGCATATTCACAGTTGATTGCGAGGCATTGAGCCTGAAATCTTTACCCTCAGCAATTAGCTCTCGGGCTGATTCGACTCTTCCTGGTTGGGTGCAGAGTTCGTCTGGAATCGTCTTTATATTGTCTTTGCTGGCACTGGCGGCCGGGGCCATTACTGCGCCACAGGCTACAGATGAGAAGACTAGAGTAGCAAGGGCCACTCGACTCAGTCTGATTGATTTTCTTTCCATCTTATTTCCCTGGATGTTACCGGAGTTTGTGCGCTTTAGCGGCCAACTCCACTGGAGCATCATCGGCCACTGGGTCGTCGTTCCAGCTCGGTGTGTCGCTGCCATAATAGCGTACATAAAGGTTTGTACCCAGGGCGCGCAACTTGGCATTGCCTGGTCTAGCTGGCTGCATCATTTGGGCCTTAAGATCGGCGGCACTTTGGGCGACAAAGGCGGCTTTGCGCGCAGCCTCTGCTCGAATTCTGGTGGCCTGCACCGCGGCATCATTGCGAACATAGTTGTTTCTGATATTGGCTAAATTAGACTGCTCGGTATCGTCGTAGCCTTGATAGCCACGTCTGCCCAGCAAGTTGACGCTGGTATGGGTGTCTTGGGCAATGCGGCGCAGTTGAATGTTGGCTAAATCGGTGCGCCAGCGCGACCATCTTTGCCCTTCAGCAGCATGAATATTGCTCAAGTCGTTGGCTTGTCTGTTGATAAGTTTGAGGGTGCGCTCCACAATTAGTGGAGAATCTAAAGGTTGAGTACGCAAGTAAGCATCGCGCTTGGCTAAGCCCATTAGTTTGGCTTTGCCATAGCGCCCGTACTGACCGAAGGGATCTACTTCAAAGCCTGCTCGATAGGCTTCTTTGGCGCCTTCGTAGTCTTTCAGCTTGACTAAGATGTCGCCCAGGTAGGCGTAAGCTAGTGAGTAGCGGGGATTGATGTTAATTACTTTGAGGAAACCGTCTGCAGCGGCGTGATAGCGCTTTTGCTTGAGCTCTTGGGCTGCCAGGGCATAGGCTTTGTTGAATGTCAGCTTTTCGGACTTGCCTTTCTTCGATTTATCAGCCTTCATTGCGGCCAGTGCTGCTTCTTCAGCCGCTATTGCTTTGGCCTGTTCATCGGCTTTTTTCTGGGCCAGGTCGGCTACTACTTGCTCGATTTTGGCAATTCGAGTGCTGCTGTCTTTGCTCTCATTTGCTTGGCCAAATACTAGATATTCCAGGCGACGTAGTCTTCTATCTGCATTCTCACTAGTAAAGCTGTGGCCAAAATAGTGGGTCTCCAGGGTACTCAGCTTGGCGCCGTCTTCTAAAGTTGCACTTGAAGTTGCATTTGCATTGGCGCCGATTGAGTTTTCTTGACTTACCGGGCTTAGGGGGGTAAGTGCTGCTATCGAAGTGTTAGCAGGTGCAGTAACCGTTGAAACGCTTTCGGCCCAAGCGACGTTAGCACTGAGAATTGACAGTGATAAGCCGGCTGCTAGAGTGGCGCAAAGGCGTGTATAAGTCTTCATCGGAACTACTAATGGGGATGACCTATTATACATGCAAACCGTCGTTGTCAAGCGACTTAATTTTAGAGCACTTGCAATCCCGGTTGCGAGGTTCGATAATTTTTCTACTTACTAGCGAGTGTTGTCTTTTGCTTTTCCAAAATAGAGACCAAAGGAGTAATTTCCTTTATCTGCCTTGTTTAACTGGTCTTCTCAGCGTTTCTCTGGCAATTTGCAGTTTGCTGCCGCCATCCGTGCTGGCCAAAGATAAGACCAAATCGACTGCCAGTCACGCAGCCAAGCGTCAGGATGCTTCTGTTAAGGTAGTGCAAAACCCTTTATTGGCGGCCATGCGCGCTGAACTCGACCGCTCATTTGCCAATCTCAAAAGTGCTGGTGAAGCTCCCCTCTATTTCCTCTCTTACTCTGTTTACGACGTCGAGTCGCTTAACGTGCAGGCTGACTATGGTGCTCTTTATTCGCAAGAGAACAATGATCACTCTCGCAGTCTTGATATTGACCTGCGGGTGGGTAGCCCTAAAATTGATAGCAGCCATAAACTGCGGGATAACGACCTCGGTCTTGACTCTATAGATCTCGGTGCCTCGGGCCCTGCTTTTCCCCTTGGTGATGACCAGGACGCCATCCGCACGGCCCTCTGGCTGCGCACCGACTCTGCTTTTAAAAAGGCCCAAAAGAAGTTTCGCAAAGTTGTCACTAACAAGGGTGTGAAAGTTGAAGAAGATGATACTTCTGACGATTTCTCTTTAGAGAAACCCCATTCTGAGACTTTGCCGTCATCGGCTTTTGCTCCCGATAGAAGCGCCTGGGAAGAGCGCGTACGTCGACTGTCGGCGCTTTACAAGCTCTATCCGGCTGTGCAAGACTCAAATATTTCTTTTTCAGCTTCTAAGACCAAGCACTATTTGGTAAACAGTGAAGGCACCAATATTGTTGATGAGCGCATTCAATATCGAATAGCTTCTACTGTAACTACCACCGCCAGCGATGGTATGAAAATATGGCTCTACGATGGTGTCGAAGCGAGTTCTCCGGCTGAAATTCCTGATGATGTTGCTTTAGAGAAAATGGTGCGTAAGCTAGCTGAAGATTTGACTCGCTTGAAGACTGCCCAGCGAGCTGAACCTTATGCTGGTCCGGCTATTCTAAGAGCAAAAGCTGCAGGTGTATTCTTCCATGAGATTTTTGGCCACAGAATAGAAGGCCACAGACAAAAAGACGAATCAGAGGGTCGCACGTTCACCAAGAAAGTTGGTCAGCTGATTATGCCACCATTTATTTCTGTGATGGATGACCCTACCCGTCAGCGCTTTGGCACTAAACCTTTGAATGGTTACTACAAATATGATGATGAAGGCGTGCCCGCCGAAAAAGTAATTTTGGTTGACCAGGGCATACTAAAGAACTTCTTAATGGCGCGCTCACCCATCAAAGGTTTTGATCGCTCAAATGGGCATGGTCGCTCATCGAGAGGGCATGCTGTGGTTGCTCGTCAAGGCAATTTGATTGTTGATTCTTCTAAACGTGTGCCCATGGCTGAGCTGCGACAAATGCTGGTGGCTGAAGCGAAGAAGCAAGGTAAACCTTATGGTTTGCTCTTTGATGAGATTGCCGGTGGCTTTACTATGACTCAGACATTTATGCCGCAGTCATTTAAGCTCTTGCCCTTGCGGGTTTGGAAAGTATTTACCGATGGTCGGCCCGACGAGCTTTTGCGCGGTGTAGACCTAGTTGGAACGCCACTCTCTTCATTAGAGCGCATTGTTTGCGCTGGTGATGATGATGATACTTTTAATGGCACCTGTGGTGCCGAATCTGGCTGGGTACCAGTATCTGCCACTTCTCCCAGCTTGTTAGTGGGCAATATTGAAGTTGAGTTGCAATCGAAAGCACAGGAGAAGCCGCCACTCTTACCCGCCCCCCTCTTTGATAAGGAGGAGGCAAAATAATGAAATTCGCAAAGAAAATTAAGCTCTCTATGCAAACCAAGTCGTTGTTGCTGGCTGTTACCCTTGGGCTTTCAACTTTTGGCATAGCTCCGCCAAGTGCTTATGGCGCTGAGGATGACGTTGTCGCTCGAGCCTTAAAAGATGAAATGAAACGCAGCATCAGTCGGCTTCATCTCGATCAATATAAGGGTCCTTATTTCGGTTCTTATTGTCTTGATCAGGTCGATACCGCTCATGTGGCGGCTTCTTTTGGTGCCATCACCTCAGACTACCGCTCTCGTAGTCGCACACTTTCTGTGGTGATGCGTGAGGGTGACTATACTCTCGATAGTTCAGGTATGGGCGGCGGTGCGCTTTCTTCTCTATTGGGGCATCTGCCGAGTGGTAGCGCAATTACTTGTGACGATGACTATGATGCTATTCGTCATGAAGCTTGGCTCAGGACAGATGATGCTTACAAAAAGGCAATAGAAGATCTCTCTGCCAAGAAAGCATATTTACTTGAAAATAATGTCAAAGACTTACCTGAGTCAATGTCAAAAGAAGAGCCTGTGGTAATAGTCGGGGAACCCTGTAGACTTTCTGGTGACAACAAAAAAGTAAGCGATCTTGTTACTCATTTGTCGTCGATATTCCGCAAATATCCGCAAGTGCAGAAGTCATTTGTCAAACTCGACGAAGATGCCGTTACCCGCTGGTTCGTAAATAGCGAAGGCTTTTATCATCGGCTGCCTCATAACGAGTGTCGCCTGGTAATTGCTGCCAGCGGCCAATGCGCCGATGGTTCGATCATAGCTGATGCTCAGTCAGTCACTGCTCTTAACAGCAATGAATTACCTGCGGTTGCTGAGCTAGAGGCACAAGTAAATAAGGTGGCTGAGCGGGTGACTAAGTTAGTTAGTGCTCCCGAAATCGAGGAGTACCATGGCCCGATTTTGTTTGAGGGTGAAGCAGCCGCATCATTTTTTGCCGATGTCTTACAGCCTAATCTGGGCTACAAACCAGCACCATTGAGCAAGTTTGGTGGTATGGACGGACAGAGCGCTAATCCTTTTGCTGAGAAAATTGGCACGAGGGTACTGCCCGCCTTTATCTCTGTCGTAGATGATCCTCTGACCAAGAAATTTGGTAATACCAATATTCTCACCAGCTATTTGGTTGATGATGATGGTGTCAAAGCAGAGAGAATCACTCTTGTTGATAAGGGCATTTTGAAGACTTTTGCCATGAGTCGGGTGCCATCAAAGACCATAAAACATAGCAACGGCCACGGAAATGCTGGCAGTGGTGCCGCTCAAAACCTCTATATCAAATCTGATGTGAAGTTGACGCCTGCACAGTTGAAAGAGCGTTTGATTGTGCTAGGCAAAGAAGAAGGCTTGAAAGAAGTTTTGATAGTTCGTCGTCTGGCTAACTCAATAAGTGGTGCCCTTTCGCCGCAGTCACTTTTGTCGAGTATGCTTGGTCTGTTTGGTAAGTCATCTGAGGTGAAACTATCCGGCCCGGTTGAGATAGTGCGTGTTTCTGTTGCCGATGGCCATGAAGAATTGGTGCGCGGTGGCCAATTTGCTAATTTGAATATGCGCGTTTTGCGTGACATTGAAGCCACTGCAGATGATGCTCAGGCCTATGCGGCGAGCACGGCGACTTCTGGGGCTATGGGCTCGCTCTCTGGCGGCTCTTCTTGCACTATTGTCACACCATCGATATTAGTTAAAGAGGTAGAATTGCAGAAGCCATCGAAACAAACTGATTTGCTGCCGATTCTGAAAAATCCATATTTTGAGCAGAAGTAGTGCTTAATTTTCGCCGATATTCTCTACTATTTGGCACTTCTGTTGAGCTAGAAAGAAGTTGCATTGTGAATTCTCTGAAGAGAAGCAATTTCGCAACTATAGTAGCGGTGTTGGTCTTTGCTTTTATCTCTTTTGGTCAGCTTCCTTGCCGTGGCGTTGAGGGTGACAAGGCGAATGTGAGTTGTGAGTTGGAGCATCGTTCAACCGATTCCCGACCAGTGCAAAGTGCCGGAGATAGTGAAGTTCTTCGCGGCTACAGGCGAGGCATCAGTCACAGGATTATGCGATGCTGGTATCCACCTAAAGACGGTAGGCACCCGGTTGTGCGATTTTCTTTGAATCGCAAGGGTGAAGTATCCAATCTTGGGCTATCCGTGAGTTCGGGGGACAAATTTTCTGATGAAGCTGCTCTAAACGCGGTAAAGCATGCTCAGCCCTTTAGAGCCATTCCCAAAGAGCTGCCTGCACCGTTAGAGGCTGAGTTTAATTG
This sequence comes from Obscuribacteraceae bacterium (SeqCode), assembly GCA_044378815.1. Taxonomy (GTDB): domain Bacteria; phylum Cyanobacteriota; class Vampirovibrionia; order Obscuribacterales; family Obscuribacteraceae. The sequence continues at coordinate 94,807 of JBIPOV010000016.1, forward strand.
TCAAATCTACGGCAATCCAAACTCGCGGCAAAAGGCTCCTGGGCTGACTCTGCGGGCGCACCAATAATTACTGGCTAATTTACCGCTTCTATGGTCGGAGGTGGTGGGGTGATTATTTGTTCTATATCGTAGGTGCGGAAGCCAAACTTTATCACTTTGTTTTGCTCAAAGGTAAATGACAATATACCGGTTTTGCATTCAAACTCTAAGCTCGAATTAAATCTAGGGCTCATTCGACTCTGGCCAAATAGCTTATGCACTTGAGCTTTGCTCACTCCCATAAGGTTGGGCATATTAGACTCGAAGATTTTTTGTCGTTTGAGTTCTAGCTCGGAGGCTCCTTCTCGTCTAGTTGAGGGTTCGCAGTGCGGTCCACTATTGTCTGTATGCAGGTTGAATCGCTGAGCATCTTTGGATAGGACAAATTCATAACTTGCGATGCGTCCTCTACGGTAGAGAAGTTGAAGTACTTCATCATTTTCAACCTCATAACCTTCAGTATCGTCGTCGCTGTGGCTAGATGATACGAATTTGGGCTTTCCAATGCTTGCAGCGACTTGTTCTCGATTCATGCCGACAAAATTATGCACAAATGGTTGGAGTTTCTTCCATGTCAATTTCGCCTCCATGATTTTCTTGCGCTCGACTCCAGTGATTGGATTTGGGAAGGTTGTAGTTTCATTAGCAAGGGTCGTCGGGGCAATAATGCTGATGCATGATAGCGCGCCAAATATTGCTGCCAGGAACCGGCATTTCTGGTAAGTAGCGATTATATTTTTGTCCAGGCTGTTCAAGATGAAATTAATCCTGTGTATAGCTAACGCCAACACGATTTTACTTCGAATATAGTCGGGATGAATTCGGGTATTTCTAGAGCAAACACCAATAGCAGAGCTGTTGGTAATGCTCACTCTACGCCGATTTGTTCTCACTACTCAAATCAACAGTCATGCTGATGACCGAAGCTGAGCGCTGTAGGCGATTGGTTGGATATTTTGAGTGGCGGAGAAAGCTGAGCATCTTGCTATTTTCTGGCATGATGTAGCAGACAAACTCTGAAACACCCTTGGTGATAGCGATTTGCGCAAGGTGGTCGAGCAGAATATTGCCGATGCCTTGGCGTTGATAGTCTTCACCAACTAGAAGAGCTAGCTCGGCTCCAGCTTTGCCTTCACCGCTCAATACGTCTTCAGTCTGCGTGATGTAGCGGCCCACGGCTATTGGAGTTTCTTTCTCGTCGCAAAGGCTAACGATTAGCCCAATATGGCTATCAAAGTCGATTTCAGTGAAATATTTTAGTTCTTGGCTGGTAAGTACTTTCTTGGCGCAGAAGAAGCGGAAGTAGCGCGACTCAGCGCTAACGGTCTTCATTAGTTGCTGCAGCAGGTTTTTATCGCTCGCTTTGATCGCTCGTACGATTACTGCTGTGCCGTCTTTCAAGCGGTCTTTGGCGGCATACTCATGGTTGCCATTAAACATTGGGATTCCTTGAACAAAACAATCGAACTGTACTAGAACAAAATAATTTGTAGCAGCTTTGTGGTTAAGGTGACACTAAATTGAGAAATATGTATTGCAGCCCGCACATTTACCGCAATATGTGCTGCTACATTCTTCGCAGTATCTAGTTTCACAGTGTTCACACTAGTGAATTAAATCCACATATTGATCTAATGGTGATTGTGCGTAAATCACTTGTTCAAGTTTTTGCGCTTTCTTGTATTTGTTTATGGCTGCGAAATCGGGCTTCTTTAGCCGGCCATTACTAGCTTTTTCGGTGACGAGGGAGGCATTGTACTTGTTGTCTGTGTGCAGGCCTATCAGGCTGTAAGGGATGCCCGGAGTGGCTGGTAGACTGAACATGCGGCAGACAATCAGCGTCCCCTGTTTGGGCAGTTTCGTTTGTATAGTTGAGAGTGTGTACTGCTTGACCAGTATTTCCTCGCGCTTCAATTTTTCATTGAGAAAGATTGGTTCGTCTTGCCCGCCGGGTAGCTTGTATTGATAGAAGACAAAACCGTTGCGATGTACTTCTCTATGCTGGGGCGGAATTATAAGTTCGGCGGTATACGACATGGCGCCTATAGAGCCAGCCAGTGAGGCTTTCTTCGAAACTTCTGAGAACGGCACAGCTATGGATATTTTTGTGTCTGGTCGATAGAACACCACATTCCACTCAGGTGCTTTGCTGGTGACACAATAGCCCTGAGTTGGTATTTCTATTTGAAACCAGTCGGCTCCAATTTTTACGGTAATTTGCTTGCCCAGGCTGACTGAACTTTGTTGAAGAGTGAGGCCGGCTTCTTCTTGCGGGGCCGCTAGGGCCGGACTGCAACTAATAGCAAGAACAATAGTGACGAGGATCTTCTTCATCACTTTATCCAGACGGCCGGTGACTCATTGTCAAAAGCATTTTTGTCTTCAATATCATTTTTTGTTGGGATGCGAATCTTCTTGCCTTTGCGGGCGGCTTTGATTTTGTTCACCGCTTCATCTGTAACTTGGCAGTCGGTGGCATCGATTAATTCAATGTTTGGCAGAGAGGCCAGTATGTATAAGGCCTCGTCGTTGAGTTTGCTGGCTTGTAGATCTATATGCTGAAGGTTTGGGCAGTCGGTTAGTAGTCTTGCATCCTGCGCTGTGAAAGGCATATCTGGTGATTCTAGATAGAGGTTCTCTAGCTCTTCCGAGCCCTGAAGAGCCTGGAGCAAGTCTGGCACACCGTGGTTATAGCTAAAATACAGTAGTTTTAATTTTTTCAGACCTTTGAATTTAGCTAGGCCTGCGCCGGTGACGCTGGTCATGTCGAGGTTGAGCATTTCAAGATTAGTAAGCTGGTCTAAGTACGGAATAATCGCGTCGGTAGCTCTATTGGTTTTTAGGTTCAGTCTTTTGAGCCCTGTTAGCTTGGCTATGTGGACCATGGGCTCGTCCATCTTTATGGCATCTAACTGCTGCGGAGTATAGAAAGAGCAGAGATCGTTCGGTCTAAATGAGTCTATAAGCTCTGGGTGAGTCAGCAGGTATTCATTGGCGTAGAAGTAAATCTGCCGTTTGGGAACTAGTATTACTGTGCCTTTCGCTTCCCTTAGTGATTTGCTGTTAGAGTAACCAATTTGGCCTAACGATTGGTCTTTAGGAAATTCAAATTGAAGGGTTTTGCCGCCATCAAATGAGCTAGAGAAATAGTGAGGTGTTTCGTCTGCCGCTATTGGTGCTACTGATGGTACTTTGGTGGTCGTATGGCTTTTCGCCGCGGCCTTAAAGTAAATGCTGTAGGCTGCTATTAGCAGACCGCCTATGATTAGCAACGAACCAGCAATAGCAATAGCCTTTAGTTGCACTCTTTTTGATTTAACCAGGACAATTTCTTCTTCTTCTTCACCTTCGTCATCGATAGCATTATCTTCCAGTTGATCGGAAAAGCGATTGAGATTGATGCTGGTATTGAACGGTGACATGCTTATTGCCTTGCCAGCACTAATGGTTTGCAAGTCATCTCCAACCCGTTCTAGATTGGGATAACGATTCATTGGTGCTTTGGCCAGCATAGTTGCGATTAAGTGTTCCATTGATTCTGGAAAATCCAAACCGCTGGCTTCGTACAGTGAGGGCGGCTCAACTTGGCTATGCATAAGCATCGTTGCAACTGGGTTTTCACCATGAAAAGGCACGACACCGGTTAGTATCTCAAAGAAAGTGCAACCGAGCGAATAGATATCGGAGCGGGCGTCAATGCGTTTGCCTTCGCATTGCTCTGGGCTCATATACAGGGGGCTGCCAAAGACTTCACCAATGGTTGTTAGCTTCTGATTGTCGGGGTCTATGGTCCCAGCAAGCTTGGCAATGCCGAAATCTACAATTTTTACTTTGCCCCCAGTGAAGTCAGGTTCATCCAGAATGACTATGTTGCCTGGTTTGATATCGCGGTGAATTATGCCTTTTTTGTGGGCGAAACCAAGCCCATTGCATATGTCAATGAATAGCGGCAAGCTCTGCTCTAGGCTGAGGTATTTCTTCTGCTTTAATATATCGGCTAGATTTTTACCCTTGAGGTAGTCCATCACATAGTATGGAATTTTGCCCTGGTGAATACCTAGATTGTGTATGCCTACAATATTCGGATGATTAATGCGAGCAATGGCTTGGGCTTCTACTTGTAGCCTGCGCCAAGCGATTTCTGAGATTTGCTCGCCACTGATGGTTTTCATGGCGTAGACTTTCTCAAGAATTAGATGGCGCACTTTGTAGACGTAACCCATGCCGCCCACTCCGAGCAGTTCGATGATCACGTAGTTGTCGCCAATAATATCGCCAGGTTTGAGTTTATCGTCAGATATGTAAGGTTTAGCGACAGAATCGGTTTGGCCCTGGCCAGTGGTTAAGCGTGTGCTATTTTGACCGTCTGGCCTGAAAGGTTCGAAAGTGCGCTGAGTTTCGTTTTGTGGCATTTGTGGTAACCGCTGCTTCGCCTAAGCAATATGCCCATTATTGACAATAAGCGGCTATATTTTGCTTCGAATTTCCTCTTTGCTGTCACTAAGTTGATTATTTGCCCTTTGAACAGGGTAATCTCTGCCAAGTTGGTCTAGATATTATTATTTCTGATGAAAGTTTCTAATGCTGTCATTGCATCCGCTAGTTCTGTTTCTTCACTGCTAACGTTTAGAAGCCTTTTCATTTCCATATCCGTGACTATTTTTGCCAGTCTTTTAGCTACTACCTCTGTAATTTGCGCAGAATGCTTCTGCCGGCAAAGCTCAATCTCACCTCTTTTACTTGTCTTATTGCTTTTTTGCTTACTGATGCTATTAGCCATTACTGGCGACCGAGCGCCGATGATATCTAGTGCTGGCGTGCTTATTGTTGTTTCGTTTATTCCAATTTCGCTCATGTTTATTGACCCAGATATGAGTCAACCGAGACATTGCTTGCGGGTTGTGCTCTGCCGATAATCGGGATAGATACAACGTTATCAAGCACCCTCAGCGTTTGTGTCGCGATTGTGTTTCCTGGCTCTTTTTCTAGAATTGACTTAGCTATTTTTGCTGCTTCATCTTTTCTACCAATTCTAGTTAGACACAACATTCTTAATTGTTGCGAATTGGTATCGGCTGGTAGTTTCTCTTCCGCAATGTCCAGGTCGGTTAAAGCCCGTTCTGCTAGCCCGAGTTTGTAGAGTACTTCGGCCCTTGAGCGGTGTGTCGCGGCGTCTGGATTTTGATATATAGCTTTTTCCAAGTCTTCTAATGCTGCGGAGAAGTTCTTTAGGTGTTTTTCGCACTTCGCCCTAAGCTTCAAAACTTGACTTAGATCGACAATCTGAACTTTTTGAAGAATAGGATTGAGTTCTAAAAGAATAATGCTTTCACCGGAGTTTAGTATCTTAGTTAGATCTGTTAAACAGTTTTCTATGTTTCCATTTCTATAGTTACAGATAGCTCTCATCCACAGCAGTGGAAGCCCACCGCGACTGTTGAAACGGAGTTTTGGAAACTCTTGCAGGGCTAGCCTATGGTTTCCTTCCGCCATGGTATTTCTTAGTTTGAGATATTGTGCTGCTGGCAAATCTCTTATGCGTTGGGGAAGAGCTTTTATGGCCTGTGAGCATTCTTTATGTCTTCCGCTCCAGAATTCAATTCTTGCTTTTCTCAGTTCGCAGAGCATGTCTCTTAGGTTAACATCGGCGGCTGCTGGTGAGTGTCGCCCCAAGAGCGTTAATGCAATTGCTCTGCCAGTGTAGCTAAGCGCTTCATTGGGAACTATGCTGCTGATTGGTTTAATAGATATTGCAGTTGTATAAGAGCGCACTGCTTCTTTGTATTTTCTTGCCATGAGACGAGTTTCGCCTAAGAGGTTGTGGCTGGCGGCGCACCATGGATCTTGATTCGTAAGTTCCATAAGTTCTGCGATGCCTTCTTCGTCATTTCCTGTTCTTATGAGCGCTTCTGCTCTTAATAAGCGGCTATGATTGTCGAGATCCCCTAGTTGCCTTAGGCGATCAGTCATCACTAAAACTCCTTGCCAATTGCCATAGCAGTGTCCAGCGATTATCGAGTTTTGCAAGAGCTGTAATTTGTATGTATAACGTTCTGCTGGTATTGAGAGCCGGTTGGTCTCAATAATAGATTTTGTGTTTTCAGCTGTGCTGTTCATAAAGGAAGACTCTCTCTCCTACTCAAGAAGCTTGAGCAGATTTAGGATTGGTTCGATTTGGAGTGCCAATCGAATGGGTTATTTCTAAAGGTCTATTCATCCTAATGAATTCTGCGTGACAACTCTATACGGCTTGTGCTCATCAAAATTGTCCATTCAGGCTTGATACTGCTTTGATTTCAGTTTTTCAGTTCACCTAATTGTGTTGCCAATAAATATGCTAGCGACTGTGATGAGCGCTCCGAAATTGGCTAAAACTATTAGTGGTGCTGCTGATAAAATCGAAAATTCTAAGGTGCTCAATTGGTAGTGATACCTTGAGGCAATGCACACGGCTGTCATTGAACCGTAAGTTAGAGATGTTACTGATAGCAAATAGCGTGGTTCATCAATCAGGCAATACGTCTGCAGTAGCAGAGACAAGAAGCAAAGCGAGAGTAGAATAGGTAGCGTCGATAGAGTTAGCTGTCGATCATTCATGATGTGTCTTTCTAGATGAAACAGTATCATGCATCGGAATCGTGCTTCTTGAGCGTTAGCGGAGCTAGTACATGGCGTTTATGATTTATATTTTTCCGCACTGATTAATTGCTTGCTGCTCACCAATTGCTGTGCTGGCAACATTATCGCCATTTGTCGCACTACTTGTAGTGGCTTCACTTATGTAAAGTTTGACTTTACATCTTGGCTCCCTGTGCGGCAATTATCGTACATAAAAGGGAAGGAACCGCTTGCCCAAAAGCAGTTCCTTCTCTGGTCATAACGTTAGCAAATTTTGCCGCTCAATGCCGCATCTATAATTTCAATTAGTGTTTTGCCCAATGATTGCTCTAAGTTTATTTTGTCTCTTTACTCAAGAGGAGTGGATTGCAAAAAGTGGTGGCACCATTCCTTTGCGTAACCGGCGAATCCATGCATCTTGTATTCTCGCAAGGCTGCCACTTGACCCTCGCTAGCTTTAATATTGCTGCGGTGAATGCTTGCTTCACGATGGATCTTCTCTTCATTGTTACTGAGAAGATTTGCCAATTCCATGCTATTGCTTTTGTTCAGTTCTTGGATGAAGATTCTTCTTGATGCTGCTTCAGGAGAAAGATTGGCGAGCTGCGTATGATAGATGTCGTGAAAGCCGTTGCGCAGTAAAGCACGGTTCAATTCGAGTGTTATTGAATGAATCCCAAATTCTTTATTTATCCCATCGGTAGTTGCGGTGTAGTCTTTATCTCTCCTACTCATTATATTGTCCCAGAGCAATGCTTTCTCCTGTTCTGTCAGGTCTTTCATTTTCGCTATGAGTTTTAGAGTTTCGCCAAAGCTGTAGAAACTATAGGTACCCTTGATTGTTAGATTGTCGCTCGTTGCATAGTTTTCAATTAATTCGTCCGCTCGCTGCTCTATTTGCTTTTGCCGCCATGGTTGTATGTTTTGATCTGAATCAAAAGGAATCTTTGCGATTTCAACTGTTTTAGTGAGTAGCAGGCTGTGCTCTCCTTCTGTTTTGTTAGTGTCCGATAGGTCTAGGTTGACCCAGCTGGTCCCAGGATCACTATTGCTGTATGTCTCTAGGTTTCTTTCAGGCACTCCGAAGTATTCTTGCTTGGTGCTTTCTTTGTTTTCTGTAGTTTCTTCAACTGCTACAGTGATCTTATTGAACGAACTTACTTGATTTTTCATGCGTTTGTTAGTCATTCCTGAACGTCCATTGCCAGATTGTGCTTACCGTAACCGCCTTGCACGTACTCAACTTAGCCCTCGGTGCGTGACAAATCCATAAAGCTTTTATGTTGCTTCTCTAAGCATTCTCTTATGAGATTGTTCTCTTGAAGGAAGCAAGTGCGGCCTTCTTGGTATGGAAATGTCACAGAAGAAGCCGTATGGTTTTTGACAACCCTTACTAAGTCCGCCCCCTCAACTATCTTTTGTCAGTCAGCCTCACCTGCTGCCTATTGCTCGTTAGCGCCGAGATCTATTTATATTGCAAGGATAAGCTAGCCATGAATTTACATGTGGAAGGCTATGAGCGATCACCTCGAAGAGATTTGCAAATACAGCCAGTTGATGGTGTCGAATCATTGTCTCTCTTGAGCCTAGTTGCGGATAGCAAAGAGCCAATCAATTTAATGCGTCCGACACAGCTTAGAAATGCTCAATTAGGATTGCCTGAGCTCATGGTGGAGGCGAATTCGCGAGAGCACGAGTCTACTCTTTTGGCTAAGGCACCAGACGCTAATCTCACTCTCGTCGGTGAACTCAAGAGCGGCGGTCTTACTGTTCGTGAGCGCTACCATGATAATGACACTGGAAAGACTAGAGACTTCGTTATCGCTCGGCATAATGGCATAGAGCATAAGTTTGAAGATAAGCCCATAGTACAAATTCCTTTTAATTCAGCCGAAGGTATAGAGCCCTGGAGAAGAAAACAAATAGAGCAGCGTGGTACGAAAATCATTGATGAGTATGCACCAAAGAGTTTAGCGAATAGCAAGGGAGTCTATGATTTCAACGAATTCGGCGACACTCTAACAAGAATATCGCGCATGACAGATTTGACAGAGAGAGAAAAAGCTTTTCTTTGGGACAACATTATGAAACGTCGCGATACAGACTACAGCACTTCTACAGACGGCTCCAGGAGCTGGGTGAGGGATAGCATTATGCCATGGGATGTCGGTCATGCTTTACTAAAGGGCGGCTTTCGTGATGGCTATCATGTGCCTATGGCAAATCTATCAGCAGAAGCTGCCTCTGCAGCGATTTATGTCCACGAGCTCAATGAAGGAACTGGCAAAGGCTTTGTCAATGAGTTCGGTCGTTATGTTGTCGGACAAGTTCTTGGCGTGAAGCTTAATACCGGTGATATGGCTGCCAGCGAAGGACAAGTGGCCGCTTTGAGAGAATATAAGAAGCACGGTTTTGCTGGTTATGCCAAAGAGTGGCGCCGCCAGTTTCTTGATAGTGAGCCCTTCTGTTGATCATGTAAGCAGTCCAGGGATTTTCAACCAATTTGAGGGGCTGCCAAATGAAGCCGTTATCTCTATTTGAGCGCTTAAGTAGACCGGTCTATTAATTTTGATTGAAAAAAGGAGCTTTTGTAGCCCCATTTTTGGTTTGCTTTGCACAACAAGCTAGTTTAATAGCTAATATCTTTGAGCTTTTGGTGCTTCTGTCAAAAGTGTGACTAGCGCATCTGCAAGCCGCAATTGTCAGCTGGCATTACGCGCAGCAAGTCTCACAGACATCAGTTCGCCAATTTTCCGGCAGAATGCCTCAAGGTCGTTAGGGTCCCGACTTGTAAGCAGATTGGCTGACTTGTCGTTCCCGCTCTTGGTATTCTTTGAAACGGGCGTCGGTATCGGTGCCGAGATAAGGCACGGTTGGTTCGATGCCGGGGATACCACAGAGGTCGCAGCCAACAATGGCTGCTCGTTCAAGATGCCATCGCCAATCTCGCTCGATGGTGCCGCCGCTTAACGCGCTGTCTGGATAGAAATGGATTATTGAGTTCTTCTTGCCACAGCGGCATTTGATACCGTTCGGTTTGGCTAGACACTTGCCGCATGAGCAGCGGATTTCAGAGCTGTTAAGTTGAGAAGATGTTCTAGACATTCGTTTATTCTCTTTTGGTTTATATGCTGGGAGACCGCCCAGCTAACGGGCATGCCTTAACCAATGAAGGCGTCGCAATCTTGGAAGTTTGACAAGCCTTTCAGCTTGGCTTCAGGACCTGCTAATCCTAGTCTTGGCTAAGCTGCCGCAACTCATTTCGTTTTGCTTCAATTAAGTCTTTCATGTCGTTGATAGAGTATTCAGCTCCCGGGAGTTCATAGAGAATCTCAAGCTCTTGCTCTAGATTCTCTATTTCAGCGGCTAGTTTTGCTTGTTCCTCAGAATAGCCCAAGGCCATAAGCTCTATGGATGTGGGGTCATTGATAGCGTTGACAAACTGGGACATAAACCAAATGGCACCAGCAACAGTGACCAGACCTCCGAATGAGAGCACGGCTAGAGCGATGGATAGATAAATCATGGTAATTTCTCAACTGACTTGGTGTTTTCTTGTTCGAATGATTTTTTTTCTGCTGCAGCAAACGGGGTAAGAAGGGGGCTAAGCCCCGCTTCTTACTCAAATGACAACAGTCTTAGTGAAGGGTTTAAACCCTAAACTATGCCTGAGTCAAAGCGGACGCGAGCATCAATAGTCTCTAGGGTTAGGGATGCAGGATAGGCTGGTAGGTCATTTAGATGACCGGCGAGTGGACCGCAAGCACGGTAAACCTTTGCTAGTAAGGCAATATTGACTCGGGCAGCAATGGCCTGGTTTTCATTTTCAAAACCTAACTGGCCTTGTTCAAAGTTGAAAGCGCCTTCTTTGTAATCAGAGAAAAGTGCTTTCAAAATTAGATATAGCTCACTGTGTGCTGCATAGAAGTTTTGCTTAGCCTGACAGAAGTTCAATCGCAGAATCTCGAACTGCAAGAGTTCTTCTGTGCAGTCAACGAATTGAGGTGCTAATGGCTTTACCGAGCCAACGCTGACAGAATATGCCACGCCGCGATTGACGCTGCGCGCTTTGAGTGTTGCCTCAATATCAGGTCGTTGTGCAGCATTTAACTGCTCATGTACGCTCAGGGCTTGGGTAAACCCAGATTGAAGCTCTTTGATGCAGGTTTGAGCTTTGTCAAACTGACTATATTTCGTGGGTAGAATCACTGTACTAGTGATGGTCTCGATGGCTGTATTGAGTGGTGTTTTGACTAACATGATTGTTTCTTGTTTGTGAATTGGTTTGGTTGTTTCTTTCGATTTGTGGCTATCTCCTGCTAGTGAGTCGCGCTGGAATTGCGCTAGATATTTAGATATAGCTGGATCACAATGGCGTTCTTGAAAGACAGAACAAAATTGAGTGATTGTCGATAGCCGATGCCAATTGGGGGTTGTTACGAAAACTCTGAGTCTGCAAGAAAGTAGTGAATGATGGATCTACTTTGCCAAATGTTATGTAAATGGTGCAAGCCTTCTGACGCTGGCGTTGATTGTCGAACAATGAACACATAGCTTCTGCTAAATTGCGGCGCTCATTGCCATTGCATGCTATTGGCCGATTATCTCGGTGCTGCAAGCCTTGGGTAGCGGAGCTAGCTAACGGTAAATCGAGTAGGTTTCAGATTGAACTACCTCGCGTTCACTCATCTCTGTTTGCGCGAACAGAAGTAATAGGTTCTTCGTGAATTAGAGGACGTTAATTGGCCTGAGCGCTAATGGATCTGATAGCTTTTTTTGCCCTCTTAACGCTTCTAGCACTTCCGATCGATACCTGAGTATTTAGCCCTGGCTTGATTTTGTATTGTCTGGAAGGTTAGCTTGTCAGTATATTCAAATCACATTTTTTCGAGCCTTCAGATACTTCAAGACTAGCTAGAACGCCATCAATCATCTCGCACAGCATCAATTTGATGTTGTGTGTTTGATTAGCCGATCTTTCAAGTGCTTGCTGAATCGAGGCTCGCGATAAAAGTTCATTTCAACTAGGTGAAGTTATGACTAAGGTAATCTCTACTCACGTTGCTCAGGTAACCTACGACCAAGCCACAGCAATTCAAGCCCGGCTTGTTGCCTACCTCGAATCTAAGGGGCAAGGTTATCCGGCAAGAGCATTGGCTTCGATAAGAAAGGTCAATACGCTCTTTTCTTTTGCTATCGCGAGGGTACGAATGTTGCTCTCATTCCTGCCGAATATGAAGGCCTCACTGTGATCAAGGAAGTGCTTGGCTAATAGATAGCGTTAAATGCCTTAACGGCGAGTTTAAAGTTCGACTATAAGCTCGCCGAACGGCATTAATAATTTTGATTCGGTGCTTAGTTCTTGGGCACTGATTTTTCACTCATCAAAAAAAACACTAATTCAATCAAGGGTAAAGCTCATGAAAAGATGGCATGAAGAACGGAAGCTTGTGGAAGCGCGTCAGGAATTACATGATCGTGAACGGTACCATGCTCCAGGCTCTGAGGAGCAAGAGTCATTACCTCTTGGTCGTTTCCGCAAACGCAAACCTTTTGCTTGTCCAAATGCTCGCTGCTACCTCTGCCACGGCGATAAATTAAATGGCGTGCCAACTAATTCTCGATTGATTGCTGATCAAAAGTTGGTTGAGCAGCTTGAGGAAGCCGGTGCTGAATTAAGCAAGTATGGCTTGAATGCCGACAGCACTGCACTTTTTCGTCAGATTGTTGGTTAGTTTGCTTTTTGAGCGTGGAAAATTTTCCACATTTATTCGGAGTTCTCCTATGGAAACACCCACTAAAGTTATAGTTGCAGGCGGCGGTCTGGCCGGCCTTGCGCTTTGTATCGGCTTGAGCAAGTACGGAGTTACTTGCAGTATTTTTGAGCAGGCGAGCGAACACAGATTGGGCGGAGTCGGTTTGGCTCTTGCTCCAAATGGGCTGCGTAGTCTTGATTTGATAGTGCCTGGACTGGCCGCGCAGTTGATTGACCAAGGTCAAATTTTGCGTTCACTTGCTTTCCTGAAAAAAGACGGTCAAGTGCAACACCAGCAATTTATTGACTACGAGCAGTCTTATGGATATCCAATGCTGTCCATTCGTTGGTCAGTGATTAAGGAGACCCTCGCAGCACTTATAGACCCGTCGCTGGTTAAATTTGGCAAGCGCGCCATTAGTGCTGAATCAGATGATAATTTCGCTACTGTCAATTTCCAAGACGGCGATTCTGCTCGAGCTGAATTGCTCATTGGTGCTGATGGTGTTCACAGCCACATTCGCTCTGCTCTGGTTGCTGATCAGCCCAGCTTTTGCGGCACAATATCGGCGCGCGCTGTTGTCAGTGTAGATGGTCTTACCCAGCCGACTGACTTGTCTCGCTTCTATGTAAGTTCAGACAGCAGTAGCTTTCGCATTACTTCGGTGGGCGATGGCCTTTGGGCTTGGAGTTGCAACAGCAAGGTTGAAATTCAACCGGAAGCTTTTGCCAAGTCTAGCAGCGAACAAGTGAAGGCCCGTATTGTGCGTGAAACTACTGACTGGTCGGAAGAAATCAAAATACTAGTGGCAGCAACACCGGCCGAGGCTATTCTTGAGTTGCCAGTGATGGAGCGTCATGCCCTTTCTACCTGGCACAACAAGCGCATCGTGCTCATTGGTGATGCGGCCCATGGCATGCCACCATTTTTAGGACAGGGTGCGAACATGGCATTTGAAGATGCTTACTTTCTTGGCGAATTACTTGGTCAGTGGCAAAAAGGGGCGCTATCACTAGAACAAGCCTTGGAGCTTTTCGACTCTCTTCAATTGCCTCGCTCTAATACTGTTCTTCTGCGCAGCTCGCACTCGTTGAAGAACTTGCGAGAAACAGCTGGTTCAGCGCAACGCATCAATGACTTTTATCTTAGTCCCGAAGCTGTCGCAACCCCAGGATACTCAAAGCTTGCCGCATCTGCTGCTGATTTGCTTGCTTGGATTTATTCTGGTCCAGAAGTAGTGCAAATCTGAACTCTAGTTTGGTTCTGTTTGCTTTGGTTTGATTATTAAATAGTATGAGGCAATTAATGGTGACAAATAGTCTTTCGTTTTCTACAGGTGATTTACGCGCTATCACTGCACGGGCTGTGCTAGCGGCTCAAGCTCAGACCGAGGCCAGTGCAAAAGCAATTGTGAAGCGCGCGCTGCAGCAAATTAAGATCGAGGTCGCTGCCGGTCGTACTTATGCTTTAGCCATGAGCCTTCGATTGGGTAGCGATATTGAGATTCAGTCTGGTAAAGCTGCTGGCAAGTCCGTTCGACAAATTGATAGCTCTGCTCTTAGCGGCATTGCTGCAGTGGTTTGGCAGTCTCTATCTGTGTTTACTCCGACTCTGGAGTATTGGAGCCGTGACGAGGGCGATCAGCGTGAGCAGTGTTTAGTAGACGGTTTTAATATCGTCTTGCATTGGTCGGACTCTACCGACTTACTTGCGCGGGTAAAAGAACTCAATGATCGCTGTCTTGCAGATGAATTAACCCAGATCATCGGCGAAACTCAAACTGCCGTAAACGACAAAGCCGGCCATATTCTTGCCCAGCTGGAAGGTCGTGCTAGCCTTCAGGCAAAGGCTGGTAAGACCTGGGCTCTTGTTATGTCTTTGACTAGCGGAACAGACTATACCGCTCCTCAAGGGCGGATTAAGTTGCTTTCGCCAAATGCTCTTGGACCAGTTGCTAAAGTCGTCTGGGATAGTTGCGCTGAGTTTTCGCCCACGCTTGAGTATTGGAGCCGCGAAGAGGGCGATCAGCGTGAGTCTTATATAGTGGAGGGTTTCAACATCGTCATTCATTGGTAGAGCTTTTCGTGCTCCTTCAGTGCTTACAGTTGCAGTTGCCATTGGGTAGCTGCGACTGCAATCAATCGCCAATTAATATAAGGAGAGACCTATGGTTGCCAGTTTCAGAAAGTTTTCAATTTCGCTCTGCATCGCATTTTTCATTTGCCTATCGGTTTGCTTTTTGTGGCTCATTGCGCCTGCGCCAGCATTGGCTGGAACCATTGTTACCCAAAAGGCGGTCGTCGATCGAGTTAGTTGCTTTGTAGTTGGACAAAACCAGTATTACTCAAGCGACACTGCGTGCTTTGTTCAGTTTACTGACCAAGGTAAGGCCGAAAAGACCCGCGATATTTTTGAACGGGCTGCGTACTTTCCTGTTTTGAGTGTACTTAAGGAAGGCGACATCGTTTTAGTTAGCACTGAAATCAATCATGGTGCCTTTCCTTCTGTAAACGTGAGAAAAATCAGCCGCGTGGCGCAGTAGTTTAAATCGCCTACTGTTCGTTGCTGATTAATGGATCTATCTCATCGGCTCGATAGAGCCGGGGCTGTAGCTCAATGGTAGAGCGCTTCCCAAAAGGAAGTAGTTGCAGGTTCGATTCCTGCCAGTCCCATTGGTTGAGCTACCCCGGCTCTGCAAACTCTCAGGTGACAGTTGAGACAAACACTTTGGGGATAAGTAAAAACAGATGGCGACTTTGAATTTTTTCGGCATTCGTATCGGTTTTCCACGTTTTGGCTCGAAGACAACGGCTAAATCTTCCCCAGTACTACCCTCTCCTGAGGAGCTGCGAGGGCAATTGGAAGACGCTCTCGCTGAATGTAACCGTCAGCTGCTTAAAGCTGACAATTTAAGTGAAGACGACCTAACAGTTGTAACTTCTAAGCTATTAGAGGCAGCCTCGCATCTTGCTGCGCCCAATTTGATGATTAACAGTCGTGGAATCATCGGTAAGGATGATTTTCGCCAGCATTATCAAGAAGGGCTAGGCCTGGTGGCGGAGGCGTTAGAGCTCTTGCCCAGCAACTCTTGAACAGTAAACTATGTTGCCAATTGTAATTAATTTGGAGACCACTATGGTTCGCAATTTAGTTCGTGTTTCACTCTATACTACGGTGTTTTTGCTAGCCAAGTCTGTTGGTGTAAATGTCGCTGGTGGCTTTCTGGGGTCATTCCTTGCCGCTGTAGTGCTTGCCTGCGGTTTATATTGTGCAGCTGAGCTAGGCAAGCGGATTTTACTGTCTTTGATATTGCAGCGCGGTTCGGTTAATGCACTGTTGTTTTATCTTTGTCGCGTTCTCGGTTTTGTCTTGTTTGTTGTTGCATGTTTCTCTCTAGCCACGACTCTTTTACCTGTATTTGTTACGACAGCTGGTTGGTATTCGCAAGTTGTTCTTGCCTTATTCTTGCTTATGGCTTCTGTCATCTCCAGTTTAAAGCTGAAAGAGAAAAAGACTATTTCATTGGGTGGTTCCCGCCTGTCTAAGCGCGAATTGCGCAAACGGCTTGGTTTATAGACTCAGCCTCGTATGAAATGGCTGCTCAGCGTTTTGCTTTGCAGCCTTATTACCAACCTAGTTTTTTTGGAGAAAAGTTATGAACATGAGATACAGTGACCCCGCTGAACAAAAGAAAGTGGTGTTGGAGTATTGCCAGCAGATCACTCCCAGTGATGAAAACTTCGCTCCCTGGCTAAAGGCTTATATTGAAGAAAATCCACGGACATGGCTAGGCAACGGTAAAGAGATCGATTACTGGCTGGTACCTACTTATCTCACCGAGGATGCTATCGCTGTTATACCAGGAACGCGCGATCATGCCTTCCTGCGCACTACATACACAGAGGAATATCTGGGAGTATTGGCGATTAAGCCAGAGCCATCATGGTTCATGAGCAAGCTTTATGACATCGCCTTTAAGGCCTTTTCTGTCTGCTATCCATTAGCTCTTAAAGCTCTCGACTTTAAATTCAAATGGGGCGAGAAGACATGTCCAAGCTGCTTTAGTAAAGATCTATCACCCGTTACGTTTGAGTCAACAGATGAAGCCCCACATCACTATTGCAACGGCTGTAACACCATCTGGCCCCCGCGTTCTCACTAGCAAGTTTCCCTATCAGTCTGCACTCACCCTGTAGATGAAGGAAGAGGCTGAAGATCACATGAGTATGAGGGTTTTACCCTCTTCTTTTTGTTTAGCTTTGCAGTGGACCGGTCTATTTTAAATTACTAAAGACAATGGCTAGTTTGCTTTCTTACTTTCTCGGAATTATGAGATGTGAGAAAGAGCTCTTGAGTGCAGGCTATTTCGATGGCTGATTCAACACCTTCTAGCGCTGAGGTCTTACAAGCCCGAGCATTGCTCCAATCATTCGTGGCGGACCTTGCGATGAAAATGTATTTCCTGGTAGGGGGTTGAGGTAGTAGTCCGGCAAACTAGATTGGGTAGCGCGGGTGTCGCCTCGTAGTGATGTGACAATGACGTTTCCAGCTAGAGCGGCGGCCGATGTATTGCCGTCGTTTAAGATCGGAGTAAGTACAGGAATCGTGCTGGCTGCTTCTTTCACAGCTAACATTTCTCTGCGAATGCGCGGATCGTAGCTGAAATGTTCTAGCGCGGCCGAGAATGCTTGATTTCTGTTATTAGCGTTCAAATCAGAAGCGCCAATGCTACGGGCTAGTTTCTGTAAGCCAATTGGTTCGAGGCCACCACTTACGCTGAGAGCAACTATGTCTTTGTTCACAGCGTCATTTCTCGCTGCCAGAAAGGCTCTTTCTCGTGCTTCGTCTTTGTTGAACCCGGGTTGGTCTCTGCCCTGAGTGGTGTCGTAAAGAACGACCTCGACATGCTGTTTTAAGTGCTCTGGCATTGAAGCGTAGATTCTAGCGATGACATTTCTAGAGTGAGAAACTGAGCCATCGTCTATTACCCCCACTCTGATTACACCTTTTGTTTGTAGTTGCAGTTCTGCATGGCTAACAAAGCTATTTTTGAGATTGTGATTGGAAAGTACTTTTGCTGCGTCTTCGCTACTAACGCGATTTAGACTAGTTAAGGTCTCGTCTAGTCTATCTTTGCCCCAAGAGAAAACTTGACGAACATTGGCGACATCTCTGTCTATGTCTAGGCGTGGCGTCAGTGGGCCAATTGGCAAGAAAGGTATTTGGGCTACTAGAGCGCTATCAGTTCTGGCGTTTTTTAGAGAGTCTCTGGTGCGGTCATCTCCGTAACCAATATCGATAGTGGGAAAGCCGATTGGCAGAATTTTTTCTGGAGTAAATCTGGCACCGACGGAGAGCAAGCTTATAGAGTTCAGTTCTCCATGTTGATTGCGAATCCTGTCTGGAGCTGCCTCGCTTTGGCTATGATCATTTTGAGAATGGGTACTTTCGAAAGCCATTAAAACTACTCCTGGATGTATTCGGCATGAGCAGAGGCCCAAGAGTCAACTACTCTTGTAACTTAACTTTGCTTGCGATTTGAACTGGTAAATTTGAGCCGCTGTGGTGGGGGCACGGGGGGGCTTCTGGGCGGATGGAGGCTGAGGTGTTGTCGAGGTTTAATATAGTCTTTGTTCTGTGACAAATCCATACGACCAGCGACAGTGCCTAATTTTCTCTTGGCTGATGCCAGCTGAAGAGCCATATAGATAGTCATTGGCAAACAGCTTCGTTTGCCTGCTGTCGAGTGTTTGAAGCATGGCAGTTCTCACGACTGCTTCTCTACTTAGTGTCTGTAAACTTTACCTCTAGAGGTTCTATGTCTATCACCGCACGCTCTCTTCTCAATCAATTGAGTGAAATCCCTCACTTGATGATTGCGGTTGGAATGGGCAAAGAGTTGTTTGTTCATTGCGACCTAGTGCGCGTCGAGATGCTGTTGCCGACACAGATTATTTCGATAAGTATTATCCACAAATTTTTCTTTATCGAAGTTAGTAGACCGGTCTACTAACTTCGTAATCACCTGCCTATCACCTTAGTTCAGCTAAAGTGACAGTTTTTGCAAAAGAACAAGCACGGATGAGGCTTTGCCAAATTCGTGCTTGTCCGAATCTTCGGTTGGCTCGAAATGAGAACTCGTCAAGGTAG
>JBIPOV010000172.1:0-2846 GCA_044378815.1 Obscuribacteraceae bacterium (SeqCode)
GGAAACTTCCGCAGGCTCAACAGAATCTTCGGAGAAGTATCTCGCCTGCAAAAACTAAACTGCCTCCCAATGATCACACCCGATCTTATTGAAACGGCTCGGCGGTCACTCCTAATGGGTAACCCGTCTGTATTTCCAGACTTTAGCAAGTAATTGGCCACAAGAACAGTCTTTGTCATCTACAAATCGTAGAACCCATCCAGCAAACCTTTTCCAGACTTTTATCTATGCATGAATATAGTACCCGAAACACCAAAAAAAAGGGAGTGACACCATTAATGATGGCACTCCCTCAAAGATTTACAGCTCCATTTATTGTCCCAAATCGTCCATTTTTTTTCAAGGACTTTTTCCTGTGGCTCATTGACCTCGGCACCTTCAAAAAACGAACGACAAAACACCGAAAAGCCTAACACGGCAAGCACATACAGTCTTTGCCAAATAATTCGCCAAGATTGCCAAAGAATTCGCCAGAAAACCGGCAAAATAATTCGCCAAGTTACACTGGCATCGATGTTTTTCTTGCACTACTCACCAACACACGACTTCCTTACACTATATTTTCTGATAAAGTAATCAGAATCACCGCACAAACAACTACCAAAAAGAATTCAAATGACAAGATTAATCAACGATATCAGGCTTTCTGGTTTAGCCAAATTGGCACAAATCATTCACGAGTTAGTCCCAGAACAACCAAAGCTTCAAATGCGGAAGTACATTAACGTAGTTGAACGGTATTTCCTAATGCTTTTGTCCGTTAAGTTCGATTCTGGGGTTGGCAATGTTTTCCATTTGGAATTAGATTTTGATAGGCCCCATGGGCCTGCTATACCAAGTTGGTCAGGTACTTGTCGGGTCTTCAAACTCGGTATCGATCCTGAGACTTTTGCAAAATACGACGATGGACTCCGACAGCAATTCTTCATAAATGGCATCCATTCCATGCTCTCCTTCGTAGCCAAAAACGAAGGTCTAAATCAAGAGCAAATTGATTGGGTCAGAGATCAACTATTAAAGTTCGGCGACAATCTAGAAATTACATGGGTGAGAAAAGTCACCCACAAGTTCGATATCAAGATAGCTTTCACTATCGATGATGTTTCAAGACTTTTGTTAGGCATTACAGAAATACCTTCCGGAAAGTTCGTCAATGTAAAAATAATTGACCTAGATGAGCATACAGACGCGTTGAAGCTTGTTAGCCGCGTGTCGATAAAAGACGAAGCCATTCTAATCTATCCAAGAAAGAACGATTTAGGCTTGAGTATTTTGAAACGCTACTGGCAAAGATTGGATTGCCTTGGATTTCATTCAGATTCGTTAGAGTTTATGTCTATTCCTCTACGTGACTTGATTAAGAGCTAAAGATTCAAAAACGACAAAACCAGGGTTGGTGCCACTTCGGTTAGAAGCGGCACCAATTTGAAACAATTTCCCTGTCGCTAATTAACAGCAGTGATAGAACCGCTCAAGGGGATGGCCTCGTTCCTAACACATGGCACAAAGGTCCTTCAATCATCTCTCTTGTTCCATTTCGGACGTTTTCCTTCAGGATCATTATACCGATACTCCTTGATGTGACCGGTTTCGGATCTCAATGTTGACTCAGTCTGATTGAATGTTCGTATTGGTTGGATTTCGAAGTCCTTGCTCGTCGCAGATGGTAATGCATCACCGGCCTTCTTCGCCTGACTCAAATTTTGACTTAATCTCTTAGCAAGCGGTTGAACAGTCTGCCCAATCTTGACGATTGCATTGGTAGCCTTTTCAAGAATGGCATACAAGGTATTCTGCCCAATATAGCCAGCACTATTCGGATGATTTACTCCAGTGGCAAACTTGGTACCAATCATTTTTCCACCTACTCCAGCGACTCCTCCCGAAGCTGCATCGAACGAGCCCTTTATCGACAGATGGAGAATACTCGGCCCTTGGACACCATTCGGACCTGTCACATCGGTGGCAGTCCCAAAGATACGGCCCCATGACTCATTATTGTGTTCGCGAAGATAAGGAGAATCAGGCTCCATCCCATCCGGGTCTGTGTGATTCAGCCCATCGTTGTTGCAGTAAGCATACAAGTTCATGCCAGCGCGGTAGCCAATCGGGTCTGGCTGGAGAAACCGGCCAAGCCCTTGGTGGAAATACCGAGCCTTGTAGTGGTAGAGCCCAAGCTCAGTGTCATAACGTTGGCCCGTGTAGCCAATTGTGGTTCCGGGCAGCGTTGCTGCACTTTCTCCGAAAGGGCCATACTTGTACTTGTTGCCGACAGCACCAGTGGTGGCATTTGACTGCGCAATCACCGAGCCGTGGTGGTCGTGGTGAATGTAAGTAACCACGCCAGCAGAGGTCATCTGCAAGACGGGCTCATCAGCACCAGCATAGACATAGCGGCGGGTGAGGGCGTTGGTTCCCCCGTTGCGTTCCTCCATCATGTGCGAGCCAGAGTAGATGTACTTGGTCTTGGTGCTGCCGACCGTCTTCTGAATCTGCCGCAGTTTGGGATCGTACACGAAAGATGCACTAGTGCCAGTCTTTGTGGCCGCAGTGAGCATCTGCTCCGTGTTATAGGTGTAGGTCCACGTGTTGTACGTGGCCAAGGCCCCAAGCGTGTTGTACGTGGCTGCCAGAGCACCAACCTGAGGGTACTGGTTCAAGTTGTTGGCTGCCGCATAGTTGACGGTGCCTGCCGTTGCCCTCCAGTAATAGCTAGTGTCAGAGCAGTTCTGCGACAGCATCTGGTGCACTTTGTTGTAAGTGTAGGTCCAGTTGCAGGCACTGCCGATGAAGGCAATATTCATCGTCAACAGGTTGTTACCGAGGTCGTAAGAATATGTCGTGTT
>JBIPOV010000134.1:0-10176 GCA_044378815.1 Obscuribacteraceae bacterium (SeqCode)
TCTTCAGGAGTATATTCTTTTTTGTCGATTATGATTTTGCAGCCACCGTCTTCACCGCATTTGACGGTGTATGGCACCATTTTGCGCTCCCCTTCCACTTCATCAAAGCGCCGACCAATAAAGCGCTTAATTGAAGAGACAGTATTGAGCGGGTTTAGAACCGCCTGCCGCCTGGCTAGCTGCCCCACCAAGCGATCTCCGCTCTTAGACATAGCCACGACCGATGGCGTCGTGCGATTGCCATCACTGTTAGCAATGACAATTGCTTGTCCACCTTCCATAACAGCCACGACTGAATTAGTGGTGCCAAGATCAATACCTAATGATTTACCCATTGTGTGCTCCCAGGCTGAATCTAATGAAACTCTTTCAGACTCAGACACCTGCCAGAGAGTTTAGTTCCGTCTATTTTTCAAGCTTTTCTAGGCTCTTGATTATTTACTTATATCTCATCAATGACCGCCCGAAATCGTCCCTGGCACTAGGAGTCTAATAAAGTGTCGGTACACGGCCGGTCTTCAGCAAGGCTAGACTTTCAGCAAGCCGGCAGAAAGGGCGGCAAAATCCCTTCACAGTCGGCTTCTGCAGGGCAAAGCACTGTTATACTCAAGTGTCGATGAGGCGCTGAATGGTCTCCTCATCCATTTTTTCACCTAAAAGCGAGATCAAGCCATGTCAGAAACCACTGAGTTAGCAACAGTAACAACCACTACTAGCGAAGCTAAGTTTAAGCTGAACGGCAAACCACTTAAGGTTGGCATTGTTGGCGCCACTGGTATGGTTGGTCAGCAATTGATTCGCATGCTAAAAGACCACCCCTGGTTCACTGTAACAAAGTTGGCAGCCTCTGCCGGTTCCGCTGGCAAGACTTACGAGCAGTCTGTAGCTGGTCGCTGGTTCATGGACTTTCCTATTCCGCCAGCTATAGGCAAACTTGCCGTAGTTGACGCCGATGACCTCGACCAGGTTGTTGCTGGCGTCGATATTGTCTTCTGTGCCGTCAGCATCGATAAAGCAGCCGTATTAAAGTTAGAAGATGACCTGGCCAAGCGCGGCGTCTTTGTCACGTCCTGCAACTCAGCTTACAGAATGGATAAGTTGGTACCAATGATGATACCAGCAGCAAACGCAGATCATCTCAATGTCTTAAAAGCTCAGCGTCAACAACGTGGCTATACAACAGGCGCCATAATGGTTAAAAGCAACTGTTCAATTCAAAGCTATGTGATCGCCCTCACGCCGCTAAAAGAGTTTGGCATCAAGCAAATCTTTGTACACAGCGAACAAGCCCTTTCTGGAGCCGGTAAAACCTTCCAGACTTGGCCTGAAATGGTTGAGAACGTTATTCCTTACATCGGTGGCGAAGAGCAAAAATCAGAGCAAGAACCGCTCAAGGTCTGGGGCAAGTTGACCGATTCTGGCATCGAACATGTCAGCATTCCTAAAATTCAAGCTAAGTGTGTGCGCGTTGCTGTCAGCGACGGTCACACAGCCTACGTCAATGTGCAGTTCGAAAAAGCCATAGACAAAGATACTATTTTGGCAAAATGGAATGAGTTTGAGGGCGTGCGCGGCCTTCCATCGGCACCACAAAATCAAATTCACTATATCGATGCAGCAGACAGACCACAGCCCAAGCTTGATGTAATGACTGAAAATGGCATGGCCGTTAGCATAGGCCAATTGGCTGTCGGAGAAGACAACTGGGTAAGATTCACCGCCCTGGCTCACAACGCTATTCTCGGCGCGGCTGGAGGAGCGGTTCTTGCCACCGAACTAGCGGTTAAAAACGGCTGTGTTTACCGCCTTGTCACCGAATCAGCAGAAAAAGTTGCAGCCGGTACAAGCAAGTAACTGGCAGCGCTAATTCATGTTTTTTAGGGAGCTATAATGCAGACACATGACAGTACAATCATTCGCAAGTCCATACGCGGCCCGCTCAAGGTTCAGGACGAAAACTTCGAAGAAAAAATCAGAAAGAGCTTTGAGCACCAGGGAGTAATGCATGCGCTTGGTGGCACAATCGAAGAAATTAGCCTTGGTTATGTTGAAGTGCATTTGCCCTTTTCAAAAGCGACGCAACAGCAACATGGCTTCTTTCATGGTGGCATAGTAGCCATGCTAGCTGACACAGCCTCAGGCTTTACTACCTACACTGTGCTGCCTCCAGATGAAGAGTGTCTATCGGCCGAATTCAAAGTCAATTTTCTCTACCCGGCTAACGGCTCTAAGTTAATTGGTCGAGGCGGCATTATCAAAGTAGGAAAAACTCTGGTTATAGCAGAAGCAACTGTATCGGTAATTCGTGACAATCAAGAAATAGACTGCGCCTATATGATTCATACACTGGCCAGAACTAAACACGTTAAAAGCGGCTCTGAAAATAAAGCCTGAACTACTAAACTCATGAGGCGATAGCAGTGAACACTAGACTAAGCTTGAAATTTTTGGCACCACTGTTTACGGCTCTCAGCTTAACTGGCATAGTTCTTGAACCGAGCATTGCTTGCACTGATTTTATGGTCAAAACAAGCGATGGTACTAGAATCGTAGGTCGCTCTATGGAATGGGGCGCCGACCTCAAGTCTAATATCCGCAAATATCCAAGAGCGCAAGAACGTACTTCTACAACTCCAGAAAACAAGCCAGCCCTGAGCTGGAAGAGCAAATACGGCTATATAGCCCTCGATGCTAACAATATGCCCCTTGCCATTGACGGCATGAATGAGAAAGGACTATCAGTTGGAATGCTCTGGATGCCAGGCACAGTCTACCAAGATGTGACCGCTACTCCAGCAGCAGAAGTAATCAGCCTGTTAGATTTAGACCATTGGCTCTTAGGGAGTTTCGCCAGTGTCGCCGAAGTGAAAGACGCCATTTCTAAAGTGAAAGTCTGGGCTCCACAGATGGCTGAGTGGGGTGGCACACCCACCGCGCACCTGGCAATTCATGATGCCTCTGGTGCCAGCGTCGTGATTGAGTTTACCAACGGCCAGCAAAGAATATACGACAATACAGCCACAGTGCTCACTAATGCACCAACCTTTGACTGGCACAAAATCAATCTCAGCAACTACGTCAACATCTCAGCCTCAAATGCCGAACCGATTCGCGTTAGAGATACAATCTTGGCCCCACCCGGCCAAGGCGGTGGCTTCCTTGGCATTCCTGGTGACTGGACACCGCCATCGCGGTTTGTTCGCACCTGTGCCATGCTCGGCTTTGCCAAACCGGTAGTTGACGCCAAAGCTGGCGTCAATCTGACACTGCACATTCTCAATGCCGTGGATATTCCGCTTGGTGATGTCAGACCAGCAGACAAGCAAATCGACCACAGCGATTACACGCAATGGGTTGTAGTCAAAGATCTAACCAACTCACTATTTTACTTCCGCTCTTATGACAATTTGAATCTACGAAAAATTGACATGAAAAAACTAGACTTTGGCAAAGCCACAAAAGCAGAGCAACTAACACCAGTAGCTGGCGGCAGCGCAGCTATTGATCTTTAGAACTATTGTTCGTCCTGACTGGCCATCACATCAGCCTCGACGTCAAACTGACGGAATGTATCGGCAAACTGCTTGATAGTATCCAGCATAGCGGGAGTATCAGACTCGCTCATCATGTCCTTGCGCTCGGGGTTAGTAACCTGACCATGACCCTTTCGCCGCAGCAATTGCTCGATGCACCAGGTACCGTAATTTTCAGTTGAATCAGCAAAGGCACATTCAGCTTCGGTGACACCAACTGCCAAGAACAAGCCAAAGCCACCGGATGGTAATTGGTACCAGGCATCGGGCGCCTCATCGGCATACCAGATAATGGCACTGCGCAATTGCGAATCAGAATTCGGTGCAATGGGCGCACCTAAATTGATACGTTTACCAGGGCTCAAAGTACCGGCATGGTTGAAAATATAAAAAGCCATTGTCCGCAATAGCTGAGGAGCCCAGGCACTATTGGTGGGGCTCTTGATCATCAGCTCACAACCAAAACCAGATACTTCTTGGGCCTCGCTCTGCACCCAGGGGCTAGAGATGCCAGCGGTTACGTAGGTCCAATAGGGTTTAAAGGGATCAGGACCATAGGCCAATACAGCCAACTGTTGATCGCCTTCAATAGATAAATCTGAAGGCCTTGAAGTGTCACTGCTATCTAAGCGATTTTTTCTCTTCGCTTTGCCCAGATCATCTTTAAACACTGGTGGGCCATAGTTAGCTGGTGATACAGAACTTGGTTCACCAAAGAGCTCTAGATAGAGGGTATTTCTTGCCACCCAGGCATCTTGTAAAAGCTTACGCCGAGCCAGTTCGCTTTCTCTTTCAAACTCTGGATCTTCTTTACCAATGCGATCGTCTTTTTTCTTGCCCACGGTCTTTACCAAAAGGGGAGATCATACAAAGCTACTATTAAAACTGCTACTCGTCGATTTTGAGCAAGGCCATGAAAGCCTCTTGAGGAATGTCTACACGCCCCACAGATTTCATGCGCTTTTTACCTTCTTTCTGTTTATCAAGAAGTTTTCTTTTACGGCTGATGTCACCGCCATAACACTTAGCAAGGACGTTCTTGCGAACGGCAGAAATAGTTTCGCGGGCCACAATTTTGCCACCGATAGCTGCTTGAATAGGCACTTCAAACATCTGCCGAGGAATTAACTTCTTCAACTTTTCTGAAATTGCCCGGCCAGCAGAATGGGCGCGGTCGTAGTGCACAATCGCCGAAAGCGCGTCGACCTTGTCTCCACCAATTAAAATATCAATCTTAACTAAGCGCTCTTCTCTGAATTCTTTAAAGAGATAGTCAAGGCTTGCGTAGCCCCTAGAGCGACTCTTCAGCTGATCAAAGAAGTCAGTGATGATTTCAGCCAGAGGTAATTCATAAACAAGCATTGCCCGTCTCGGGTCAAGGTGTTTCATGTCTACATAAACACCGCGACGCTGCTGGCAGAGCTCCATCAATGTGCCCACGTACTCGGTTGGAGTGATGATATTAGCTGTGACAAAAGGCTCTTCAATGAAGAGTCGATAGGTAGGATCTGGCAGCAGGGCTGGATTCTCAACCATGACCACAGAGTTATCGGTCTTGGTGACGCGATAAACTACAGATGGTGCGGTGGTGATCAAATTGAGATTATATTCACGCTCTAAGCGCTCCTGAATAATCTCCATGTGGAGCAATCCAAGAAATCCACAACGGAAGCCAAAACCTAAGGCATCGGAAGTTTCGGGCTCAAAGAATAGCGAAGAATCATTGAGTTTGAGCTTCTCTAAAGCCTCTCGCAGATCGGGGTATTGATCATTGTCGACGGGATAAATACCGGCATAAACCATGGGCTTGGCCGGACGATAACCCGGTAGAGGCTCAATAGCCGGATTCGAAACCAGGGTGATGGTATCGCCCACTAGAGTCTCAACATCTTTAATTTGGGCAGCTAGATAGCCCACTTCACCAGGGCCAAGGCGATCCACCTTGACTTGAGCTGGTCGCAAAACCCCTAACTCAGCAATATCAAAGGTCTTATCATTGGCCATGAAGCGAATTTTATCGCCCAGCTTTACTTCACCGTCTTTGACCCTAAAGTAAACGATGATGCCACGATAACTATCGAAATAGCTATCAAAAATTAGAGCGCGCAAAGGCTCATTAACGGTGTTTCTCGGCGCCGGTACAAATTTGACAATAGCTTCAAGAACGTCTTTTACACCAATATTGTTCTTGGCACTGGCGAGAATAGCCTCGTCAGCAGGTATGCCAATTACATCTTCAATTTCTGCCCGAATGCGCTCAGGTTCAGCGCTGGGCAAGTCAATTTTGTTGATGACCACCACGATCTCGAGATTGTTCTCAGAAGCCAGGTGCACATTAGCTAGAGTTTGCGCTTCGACGCCCTGGGTAGCATCAACAATTAGCAATGCCCCTTCACAGGCAGCCAAACTACGCGAAACTTCATAACCGAAGTCAACGTGGCCGGGAGTATCGATTAAATTGAGAACATAAGTCTGACCGTCATCGGCTATATAGTCCATGCGGGCGGCCTGGGCCTTAATTGTGATACCGCGTTCACGTTCGATATCCATTGAATCAAGCACTTGGGCCTGCATGTGCCGCTTGGCGATAGTATTAGTCATCTCAAGCAAACGGTCGGCCAAAGTAGATTTACCGTGGTCAATGTGGGCAATAATGGAGAAATTTCTGATTAACTTGGGGTCGGTCACTGAGAACCCTTTAATGACGTGGATTATTGCGAAGCAAGTACAGAAGGCTGGTTAGTGCACTTATGCACGGTATATTAGCAGGAAGACCAAGGCAGATCCGCTAATAATAACAACTACTCTTCACGCAGGCGCCCAAAACTAGCTAATGTCAAATCCATCTAACTCTTTCTTAGAAACCTTGAAACAAAGACCTCTATTGGCAGACGGGGGCACCGGCACCCTCCTGTACTCAAGAGGAGCATCAACCGAGGCCTGCTTCGAGCACCTCAATTTGACAAAGCAAGAAACCATTCAACAACTTCACGTTGATTACATCAACGCCGGAGCTGAAATTATTGAAACTAACTCTTTTTCTGGTAACAGAATCAAGCTTGCCAATAGCGGCCTAGAAAATGATGTATGGAAAATCAACGTTTGGGCCGCAAAAATAGCTCGGAACGCCCGCGAGATAGCTGGTCAACCGACTTTTGTTGCTGGCTCAGTGGGACCCACCGGCAAACTCTTGCCCCCATTGGGTGATACAGCCCTTGACGAACTTGACTATGCCTTTAAAGAGCAAATGGAAGCCCTCCTCGCTGGCGGTGTTGATCTCTTCATGATAGAGACAATGTCGAGCTTGGAAGAAACCGCCATTGCCGTGCGCGCCGCTCGCAGTCTCTCCAAACTACCAGTAGTGGCACAACTATCATTCTCAGTAGAAGGGCACACATTACTAGGAGCAACACCAGAAGATGTTGCTCGGCTAATTCGTGACTTAGGTGACGACGCCCCCGATGTAATTGGTATCAATTGTGGTGCTGGTCCCGGACCGGTTTTCGATTCTCTCATCCGCCTTACGGCGGCAGTGCGGGCCCTCAAAATTGATGCCGACAAGCTTACATTTTCATGCTTACCTAATGCTGGTCAACCGAGCCTTATTGGCGGTCGGCCCGTGTTTATGAGCAAACCTCATTATTGCGCCTCATATATTGAGCCCTACATCAGAGCCGGAGCAAGAATCGTTGGCGGTTGCTGCGGCACCACTCCTGAACACGTCAAAGAAATGAGGAAAAGTCTAGACCACTATTTAGCCAAAGCGACCCAGCCCGTAATTGAGATAAGCCCCCAAGAGACAGTACTTTTTCACCCTGACTCAGTCGACTTACCAGACGATAAACCTAAAGAAACTCTATCTCTCAAAACCCATTTAAAAAATCTAAAAGAAGGAAAAAACAACCAAGACTTCTATGTATCTGTTGAACTAGATCCACCCAAAGGAGCAGGCACAAAGAAAATATTGGCAGCTGCAGATTTACTCTACAAAGCCGGAGCTGATGCCATCAACGTTGGTGACAGCCCTATGGCAAGAGTACGCATGTCATCCTTAGCCACCTGCCAATTGATCAGTCAAAAGGTTGGGGTCGATACGATCATTCACTTCACCACCCGCGACCGCAACTTAATGGGTATGCAAGCTGACCTATTGGGCTGCCAGGCACTAGGTTTACAAAACATTCTAGCCCTCACCGGTGACCCACCGGCCCTGGGAAATTATGCCCATGCCACAGCAGTTTATGATGTTGACTCAATTGGTTTGATTCGTATAATTTCGCAACTGAACGCCGGTCAAGATATCGCCGGCAATACCATAGGAACTCCACTCAATCTTTCGATTGGCTGTGCTCTTAACCCTACAGCGCAAAACCGCGCCATGGAGATTGAGCGTTTCCGCCGAAAAATTGAGGCCGGCGCTCACTTTGTTATGACCCAACCAATTTATCAAGTGAGCGATCTTACTGATTTCCTAGACCAGTTCGGCGATCAACCATTGCCTCTGCTGGTTGGCATTATGCCGCTTCATTCAAGCAAACACGCTGAGTACTTACACAACGAAGTACCAGGAATTTCCATCCCTGAAAAAGTAAGAAAGCAAATGGCCGATGCCGGAGATGCCGGTTCGCAAAAAGGTTTAGAGCTCGCTGAAGAACTTCTCGCCGAAGTACGTAGCATCTGCCAAGGCACTTACCTGGTGCCTTCATTCGGTAGATACGACGATATGGCGGCATTGATAAAGAGACTGAAAACAAAAGCTGTCTAGCCAATAGCAAATTGACCGCGCACTGCCCGAACATGATTCTCCATTTCTTGAGCCTGAGCAATCCGATTAGTCTTACGTAAAAGTTTGGCGTACTGTTCTTCTACGTCAGCAAAGCGGGGATGATCTTTGCTATAAACTTTCTGCCTGATTGCTAGAGCTCGCTTAAAGAGTGGCTCGGACAATTCGAATCTGGTCTGAAAATAGTAAAGACGGGCAAGATTTTTCAGTGAAGTTGAAACCAGTGGATGCTCACCACCGAGCGACTTCTCACGTATCTGCAAAGCCTCAAGCAAAATAGGCTCCATTTCTCGATAGAGGCGACGACGGCAATAATGATCAGCCAGCTTGGTTAACATATCAGCTACATGCGGATGATCCTTCCCCATCATCTGCCTAACTGAAGCCACTTCTAACTCAGCTTCTTTTTCATGATCATCAGGAAAACCTGTGGGCCGGCCTAAAGCCATTGACTGCGGAATAGCATCTAGTGAAGTTGAGGAATCGGTCATGGAATGTTTCCAATCGCTGGCAGGCCGTGGGTAAACTGCACTAGGTGCGCTCTTTTTCCGCACAGTCATGACTTTCTCAAGGGACTTTTTCGTATCAGCTACCTCGGCGCGGTACGGTCCGAGAGCTCTCTCCATAATTTCAAGAGCCCTTCTATAAAGAGCCTCCGCATTCTCCAGCATGCCTTTGTTGAAGTAGAGGTCAGCCAACTTAGAAACAGTTGCAGCTACCTCCGGGCTATCCTGCCCCAAGGCCTGCTCCTGAATAGTAAGAAATCTCTCTAGCTCCGGGATCGTTTCACACTTCATAACTGCCTCGACAAAGGAATCTACGAATATCGGCTCGACTTCCCTCGAAGTCAAATCGATTCAATGTCTCAGGGAAACCCAACGGCTCAAAATACTAAGTAGAATTGTTTCCCGGGGAGCTAGAAAATTTTAGCCCTCGTCTATATTCTTACCCGGATGAACAGTGCGCGGATAGACCCGTACCCTATAACTTTGTACGGGATTCGTATAGAGAAAGCCAACGTATAGGTTAGCCACTATAACAATACGGTAGAACCTATACCCACCCCCCACAGCGCTGGGATAGCATCTATATAGGTGTAGCGTCGGCAGTAGTAACGACTGAAGATTGATGGTGCGAGTGGGGTTAGTGTTGGATGGGATCCTTTAAAGATAGGATTATTCGACTGTTGAAAAACATAGTCGAAGAAGCCGAACGAGAAAAAGATATCGAGGCGCAGAAAGCCCTCGCCCGCCAGGCATTAAACCCAGCTAGCAGCGCTGTTGAGGCCAAAAGCGAAACATGCCCAGAAACTAAAGTCGAAGCTAAGGCAGAACCAGCCGAGAGTATTCACAATTTGCTTCATAAGGGTAAAGACACTCTTTCCACCCGTTTCTTATCGGCTGGCCAGCCCGAAGTGGTTGCTCTGCCGCCTTCTAGCTTGACTCGTGATGCCGGTAGTCTTGTTGACCCAAGTTTTGCCAGGTCGCAGCTAGATTCATCTTGGCACCATGTCGACGCCATCAAAGCCGAAGTCGATAAGAATCAAGCAGCAAAAGCTAAGCTGAAAAAAAACGAGAAAAAACGCAGCATAGAATTCGAGTTCTCTGAAAGCAACAAACTAGATGGCCAGACCCGCCTTTACAGCGGCTGTTCCGAAGAAGAGCCTACGCTCCTGGCAGCTCAATGGCAATGCACCCCCGACGATACGCTAATAGGAAGCGATTCCACTCCCACAGAAGAATCGTTTAAACGAGCAGCCGAGAATGTCTCAACCTCGCCTTCGACTCTAGCCTGGTTATCCTCCTTGGTCTCGCCCGAAGTTCGCGCTTCAGTAGCCGCCAACAAGCAAACACCGCCAGA
>JBIPOV010000017.1:0-108777 GCA_044378815.1 Obscuribacteraceae bacterium (SeqCode)
CGTATTGCGTCAATTAAAAAACACACCCAAGAGGAACCGTTGCCTCATTTAAAATGTTACCCCCCCGATTCCTCTTTTGGGTTGTTTTAGTCTGTCGTTTTCATCTTAAATGGACTTATTGTTGGCACTTTGTAGGTGCCCCAGCCAATTCTGATCAGCTCGCGTTGTTTGGTCATTCTGGAGATGTAGCTGTGAAGTTTCCAGCGTGGAAGCAAATGTTCGATGGTTTTTACCTTGAAGGTTGTGCCTGGCTTTAGAGACCTAATGTAGGTTCTGAGCTTCTTTATACCATCGGATTTTTCCGATTCTTTTGATACGTTAGAGACCTTAGGCTTTTTCTTTCGAATGCGCAAGTCGTTTCGATGATCTGCAATCTTTTTCACAAGAGATTCGCACGGCTCGTCAGGCTGCTCTTGGAGCAATTGAAGAATCGATCCTTGTGCAATGTCCGATGGATTGATTGTGGCACAGGTACGCCAGAGCTTTACTTGAGTCTGTTCAATTTCCTTGAGCAAAGCAAGTGGGTCGAATTGCCGAGATTGTCGCCTGAGAGACTTCTTGACTGTTTCTGATATGTCTGATTCAAGCAACCTTTGACAGGGTGTTTTCGCTTGTTCGTACAGCTTGGTTACTTTGCCTCCGTCTTTCTCCTTGCCTACAATTTTCATTGATGGCTGGAAGAAGTTGACGTAGAGGCGCGTTAGGCTGTAGAGCTTTGCTAGAATTCTCAAAGAGGCTTGGCCTTCAAAGCGGTCGTAACCGACGTATTTACGGACAATTGAACCGTTCTTCTCCTCTACGTGAGCTTGGTCGTTCTTTCTATATTCTCGTGAGCGAGTGAAGGTAACTTTGCGTTCAGCGCACCATTCGAGTATTTTAGAGTTGATGAACTCGGTGCCATTGTCTGAATCGAATCCTCTAACAGGGAAGGGCAATTGTCCGGCAATCTCAGAAAGCGCGGCTGCAACCGCGCTTTCTGATTTGTTTGGGAGTGCTTTGCATTCAGTCCAACCTGTATGGATGTCGGTGAGAGTGAGTGTGCTCAAGAAACTTCCCTTAATCGAAGTACCGCAATGGGCCACACAGTCTGCCTCAAAGAAGCCAGGGCTAGCGTTTGTCCAATCCGAAAAGGTGCGGACTTCAATATGCCGCTTGAGCAAACTACCTGGCCTGGTAGTGCTGCGACCTCGTGCAAGCTTCTTCCGTTCCTCCTTGAGCAGTCGATCAATTGTCGAAGCGCTCATGTTGAGAAGTCTATATCTGATTGGTTTTGAGATACTTAGATGCCCATGTCTAACTAGTGAATCAACGAAAGATTCGAGAAAAGGCTGTAACCGCTTAGAGCAAATGCGATTAGAAGCCAACCAAACAAACTTGAGAGCTTTGAAATCACCGATGTTGTACTTAGGCCTCCGTTGGCGTTTCCGAGCCTTAGAAGGCAAAGAAACGGAGTTCAGCAACTTGATGGCATGCTTCCTATTGTAGGCTGTGGCCCTAACGAGGCCCTCTAGCAGAGCCATCTTTTGTACCTTAGTCGACCTCGAATATTCACCCTTGAGAGCTTCAAGCAGCTCCCGTCGTGCAGTTTTGCTCATTTTTAACCTCATTGCTTCAACCTCGAAAAGAACTAACGAAAGTTAGTTTTTAATTGAGGCAACGGTTAGTCAATGGTGTGTTTTTAGATGAGTCAATGCGAATTCCAAAATTGTCCGATTTTCGGCTGAAAATCGGACAATTTGGAAAAAGCAAAATCCAATATAAGCGTTCTCAAACTATCGCTTAGCACCGCGCTTCAGAATAAACATCATGACACCGCTGGCGAACAAAATGCTTGGGCACAGACCAACAATAAACCAGATTGCCTTCACTAAATAATAGCTAACACCTGGCCCCCACTGACCAAAGTGAACAGGCAATAACCATGCCATTACTTGCTGTCCAAGGGGCAAACTTGCTGTGTCTTCAATTCGGTGCAGACTAGCATCCGCTTGATTGACCACAACGGTAACACAGCGAGGCACCACATAAGGTTCTCCAGGCTGTAACATACGAACTCCTAATTTATCAGTTATAGCAACTGCCACCATATTTGGTCGAGCAGTCTTTGCAGTAACAAGCATGGCATCATAAGAAGGCGTAGATACTTTTATTTTCGGCCCCTTCTCGTCTGAGACCATTGGCCCACCGGTCAGCGCACCGACAATGGCAACAGCTTGATCGTGCCAGAGATCACTAGCAGCAGTCAAAGCCAAAACAGACAAAACCGCAGCAGTGAAAAATCCAACGACGTTGTGAACATCGAAGATTTTGCGATTGAATGAACCATCCAACTTGACTGTAACTTTCTGCTTGAATTGGCTCAATACTTTCGACAGCTTCAGCGGCTCCGCAAGACCAGTGATTGAAGACCACCAGAGCCATACGCCAGAAAGCAGCAGAGCAAATACAGCCAATACACCATAGCGATGAATATCCTCGCCCAAATCGTCAAGCAGCAGCTTGGCATGCAAGTTATGCAAGGTACGAAAGAACCAGCCACCACTGAGTTGCTCAGCCATAACTTTGCCAGTATAGGGGTCAATCAATGTCTGCATTGATTGCGGTTTCTTCTGCCCAGGTAAAGCGGCTTTATAGCCAATGATCAAAACATCGTTGGTGGCTATGGGCAACAGCAATGAAGAAATAGAAATACCTGGATGAGTTTCACCAAAACCCTGGGCGAGCTTGTCGAGAGCTAAACGCGAGGTATTCTCAGGCGCGGCGACATAGTAAATAGATGGTTTAAAAAAGCGATGCAAGTCACTCTTAAAAAGAAGAGCGCTGCCGGTCAAACCCAGAAGACTGAAATAAAGACCAAGCAAGAGACCAAGACAAAGATGAGCAAACAAGAAAATTTTGCGAAAGCCTCGTCGAGGAACCGACGAAGGGGGTCTTTCAGTCACAGCACTTGTCATCAAAACACCTAAAGAGCAAAGTTCGCGAAATCGAGCCCAATTTACGTTCCGTAATGAAGGTCTCGTAACAACCTAGGCGAATCGGTAACTAAATCATCCTCAAGAATGAGAACCAAATTTCTCATCGCATATATTGCCTCAAGCTTACGCCCCTAGGTTGATGTAGCCCTAATGTGGCAGGTGCCATTATACCGTCAGTCTTAACGCTTAAAGCTCTGCCAGTTGTGGCCGCGAGAGATAGCATGGCTGAAAGGTAACACACAAATGGATCCGCAATCACTGATTCCGCACTACCAGGCACTGCCGTTTCCGGCCCCGCTGTGGCTCCTGCAGACTCTACTTATATTAGGTTTCTTTCTGCACGCCATTCCGATGAACTTTATGCTGGGAGGAGCTTTCCTCGCAGCAATTTTTTTAGCGAAGGGTCTGAAAGACAAAAACTCTTATGAGTATAGAATTGGCAGAGGTCTAGCAAAAGGCCTGCCCATCTATACCTCGGTAGCAATCACCCAAGGCATTGTGCCCTTGCTCTTCGTACAGCTAATTTACGGACCGATGTTCTACACATCTTCCGTTCTAATTGCTGTTCCGTGGTTCGCTATCATCTTTATCCTGCTCATTGCCTACTTCCTTCTGTACTGGGTGGTTTACAAAGCCTCGCCAGGAGCATCGGAAGACAGCAGTAAATATCCTAAGGCAAAGTATGGTCCACTGGTATTGCTGATCTCAGTAGCGATGATGGCTGTAATTGGCTTTATCTTCAGCAACAACATGACACTGATGCTGCATCCTGAAAAATGGATGGCCCTCTATCAGCACAGCGCTAGCGGTCTCAATCTCAATACAACCGATCCACAAGTGCCACCACGTTACTTGCATATGATGATTGGTGCACTAGCCGTCGCTGGCTTACTGGTTGGTATGTACGGTCTCTATTGGAACAAGAAAGACAATGACTACAGCGCCTGGCTAATCAAACGTGGATCAGCCATCTACATTTTCTACACGCTGTTGCAAATTCCTGTCGGACTTTGGTTCATGTACAGCCTCGGCCACGACACTATGCACAAGTTTATGGGCGCAGATACCTTGGCTACCGGAGTATTCGGAGTATCAATGGTGCTAATGGTGGCATCACTGGCTGGAACAATATTTGCTGCCTTCAAGGGCTCAGCCGCAGCATTCACCAGCGGCATGACTGCAGGAATTCTCTGCGTGCTGGCCATGATCGTCAATCGTCACCAGCTCAGGCACTTTATGGTTAGCCCATATATCCAACCAGAGTCGGTACAAGTATCAACCCAGTGGGATCTATTAATTGTATTCGTACTGTCGGCGGTGGCACTGATTGCTTACCTGGTCTGGCTCGGCAAAACAATTTATACGGCGCACAATCCAGCCAATAAGCCGCCTCTACAACTAGGCGAACAAAGCCAATCAGCAGTTTAAGAAGGTTGAGTAATGGAAGACCATAAACCAGAAGAAAAAAGTGAGAAACATCAACACGGTGGCTGCGGCGGCTCAGGAAGCGGCTCGTCCTGTGGTTCAGGTGGCGATGCCAAAAGCGGCAGCTCAGCCTGCGATGGCAATGGCGGCTGTCACAACGACAAACCCAACTCTGAAAAAATTAGTTCTGAAAAAGCCAGTTCCATTGGAAACTCTGAACAACCAAGTAGCAACTGCGGCTCCAACGGCGGATGCGGCAGTTCAGATAGTGATGGCGAGAAGTGCAGCCGCAGTCAGTTTCTTAGAGCAGCAGTACCGTGCGTCGGTGGCGTCTGGGCGCTGATGGCAGCCTATCCAATTTATAGCTATCTCACCCCTAACGGTGGCGACGAACCCGAAAGTAAAGTATCGAGTGTCAACATCGGTGACATCAAAGATCTACCTCCCGGTTCAGGGAAGAACTTCAAGTTTGGCAGTATGCCAGCCTTAATCACACACACCAAAGATGGTGAACTACACGCTTTTAGTGCAGTGTGCACCCACCTTGGCTGTACCGTGCAATTCAGACCAGAAAAAGATCTGATCTGGTGCGCTTGCCATGGCGGTTGTTATGACCCATCTAGCGGCAAGAACGTAGCTGGTCCGCCGCCGAAGCCACTATTAGCACTAAAAGTAGAAGTCGTAAAAGACAAGATAATCGTTTCAAAAGCCTAGTAGTACGGGGAACCTGTCGTGACAAGTGGTACGGAAAAAGCAAACGGTACGAAAAAGGTAAGCCTGATGGGCTGGCTTGATGAGCGCCTTGGCCTTGAAGCGGCCTTTAAGTTCGCCCATAAAAAGCAAGTACCAATTCACAAGAATTCTGTCTGGTACTACGCCGGCGGCATTGCCCTGATGCTCATGGTTATTCAGTTTGCCAGCGGTATTCTGCTAATGGTCTACTATGTGCCTGGCCTTGAGGCTGCCCACGCCAGTATTCTCAGAATCAATTCACAAGTTGATTTCGGCTGGTTCTTCCGCTCCATTCACAGCTGGGGTGCCAATCTACTAATTGCCGTTCTCGCTGGTCACCTTTTTAGCGCCTACTTCATGAAGGCCTATCGCAAGCCCAGAGAATTCACCTGGTACTCAGGTCTAATACTTTTAGTTATCTGTCTCGGCTTTGGCTTCACGGGCTATCTCTTACCTTGGGATGACGTCTCATTCTTTGCCACAAAAATCGGCCTTGACATTGCATCTAAAATGCCTGTGTTTGGAGAAGCAGCGGCTTCAATGCTGCGGGGAGGTCATAACATAGGCCAAGGAACACTGAGCCGCTTCTTCATGATCCACGTGGCAGTGCTACCACTGCTTTGCCTGGGGTCAATGGCATTGCACCTACTATTTGTACAAATGCATGGCATGTCAGAGCCCGCCTATTTCAAAAAGCTTGAGGCGGCAAAGCGCACTTACGAGAAATTCTTCCCGAATTTCTTCCTCAAAGATTTGCTAGTTTGGTTGCTAGCTCTAAACGGCCTAGCAGCACTAGTCACCCTCTACCCATGGGGTCTTGGACCAGAAGCTGACCCATTTGGTGCAGCTCCCATCGGCATTAAACCTGAATGGTATTTCCTAGCGCCGTTCCAATTCTTGAAACTTGTACCACCTCAAGTTGGACCAATAGAAGGCGAACTATTCGGTGCCTTGATAATGGTTCTGGCCTGCTCCGGCATGGTCATAGTGCCCTTCTTTGACAAGGGTGAATCGGCTGAGAAAGCCAAAATCGCTACTTATTATGGCCTGGTCTTGTTACTCGGCATAATCGCATTTACAATCTGGGGAGCCCTGTCATGAATTATCCGGTCTGGATTGTGCCTTATTTAGGCGGTGGTTGGATTATCGGGATAATCGCCATCATCCACGTTTACCTCTCACACTTTGCTGTTGGTGGCGGCGCCTTCCTGGCCATTACCGAAGGCTTGGCGTACAAAAGAAAAGACGACAGAATTTATGACTATCTAAAAACTCACTCTCGCTTTTTCATGATACTGACCTCGGTATCAGGGGCAGTTACGGGTGTGGCAATCTGGTGGGCAATCGCCCTGGTAAACCCAGACGGCACAGCAATTCTCATTCAGAACTTTACTCTAGCTTGGGCACTTGAATATCTATTCTTTGCCGCTGAACTAGCTACAGTTTTTGTCTACTATTATTCTTGGGACAAAGTATCCAAAGAAACGCACTTGTTTTTGGCAATGCTCTATTGCTTCCTTTCGATCATGACTCTGGTGATTATCAACGGTATTCTCACCTTCATGCTTACTCCCGGGCTCTGGATTAAGACTCACTACTGGCTTGATGGCTTCCTCAACCCCACCTATTTTCCATCACTGATTATGCGCTTACTGATCATGTTTGCCATCGCTGGTATGTATGCCATGGTGACATCATCAAGATTGAAAGATGAGGATCTGCGGGTCTACATGGCCAAGTATTGCGCCAAATGGCTTCTGCCAATTTTCCTTGCTGGCCCGCTAGTTGCTTTTTGGTACATTTCCAACGTGCCGCAAGCGACCATGGCGACAATTTTCACGGGTATTCAATCTTCTGGTGTGGGCAACTTCTCAATCCTCGCTAGAACACTCTACTTGAGCTTGATTCTCTCAGGCACCATTGTGCTCTTCGCCTACTTCGGGCCGTATCTCAACCCCAAGGGCTTCACCTTCCGCATTGCAATACTTTTCCTCGTTTGCGGTTTAGGTGCGACTGGCACAACTGAATATATGCGTGAGCTTTTGCGCAAACCTTATGTTGTCTACAACTATGTTTATTCCAACGGCATCCGCAAAGAAGATGTACCGCGCTTAAGTCAAGAGAGCTTCCTCAACGCCGGTGTCTGGTCAAAAGCTTGCACAGCCCAAGGCGAAAACAATGAGCAACGGGGCGAGGTGATGTTCCGCTATCAGTGCATGAGCTGCCACACTGCCACAGGTTATCGCAGTATGAAGAAGCTCTTGGGCGAACGGGATGAAGAGGCAATATACGGCTTCTTAACCATGCTCAAAGAGACCAACCCAGAAAAAAACCAGTATCTGGGCATCATGCCACCTCTAACTGGGCGTGATGAAGAGCTGAAGGACCTGGCGAAATATCTCGCGACCATCAACAAAGCGAACGTCAATTTAACTTTTAAACCAAACTAAAAAAATACGGGAACCAATGTAGTCAGTTTGCATCTTAGGCAGCGTTAGGCTGCCTGAGAGGAAACATGAAAATGTTCAGCGTGCAAACTTGAAGAGCACAAATAAATTCGCAGGCTTCTTATTAGCATTCTCACTTCTGTTGACGGCCTCTTTTGCTCCAGCCCAGTGCACAGTGCCAACGCAAGTGGGCGATGCAGCGTCTCCCCAGACTCCATCAGAAACAAAAACAGATAGCGCCACAACTCAAAATGCAGCCGCAGCTGTTGAAAGGCCAAGCTTAGTCACCGTACCCACTATCGATCAATCTCGAGCCGTTCAAAGCCCGCCAAGATTAGCACTTGTATTGGCTGGCGGAGGGGCGCGAGGCCTGGCTCACATCGGCGTGCTCAAAGTTCTAGAGCGTGAGAAAATCCACGTTGACTTTATCTCGGGCACAAGTGTCGGAGCGCTGATTGGCAGCCTATCAGCTGCTCGGCTCAGCGCCCATGAAATAGAAACGATTGCTCTAGACGGCAAACTTGGCAAGGCCTTCTTTCCTCGCCCGGCAGTGATTCAGGAGATCATTTACCTGCCCAGCTATGTTTTCATGCGCATTCTGCAACTCAAGCCTCCACTGGGTTTGTATAGCGGCAAGTCAATTGCAAAATTTGTCAAAAAAAACGTACCGGTCAAGTACAAAAACATCGAACAGCTGCCCACACCTTTTGTAGCAGTCTCAGTTGACTTGAGTACAGGCGGCAAATTTGTGCACTCCAAAGGCAATATCGCCAAGGCCGTACAAGCAAGCTGTTCTGTTCCATTCTTATACAGGCCAGTCAAACTGGGCAACAGATACATGGTGGATGGTGGCATCAGCTCCAACCTGCCCACTGCCCCAGCCGAAGCAACCGGAGCGATCGTGTTAGCGGTGAGACTGCACGGTTACACCGAGAAAGAAAACAGAAACTCATTTGACACCACCCTTGAATTCGCCGACCGAGTGACAAGTATCTTGATGGCCTCAGTTGAAGAGAAATCACTCAGGAGTGCAGATGTGATTATCGAACCTAAGGTCGATCAATTTGATTTAGGTGCGTTCAAGCGAGAAGAAATGCTAGAAGCCATAGCGGCCGGCGAGACTGCCGCCAACGCAGCAATGCCCGAGATCAGGCGTGTACTAAATGGCAAAGTGAGCGCCAATCCTCGCTTAGAGCACCAGGATTAAATATTTACTGCAATTCCGCGATTCTATGGCATACTAGTGGCTTCTTGACATCGACTCATCCCCCGGAGCATTACTATGGTAAATAATCTCGAAGCTACTGCGAAAGCAGTAGAACCCGCTGGCTTAGAAAATGGAGATAAGGGTGAGAAAAACCGATCTCTCAATTTAGTAGACCTTAGATCAGATCAGCCAACAAAAGCACCAGATGCCACAGCGGGCAAAGCCCAGGCCGATAGCGCAATGAAAGGATTCCCCGCTGTCGAGGTGTTCGATCCTCAGCAGGGCCAAGACTCACCCAAGAAGGATGCGAACCGCAGTTCACTTGCCGAAAAAGGCACTCCACGGTATGAAGGTACTAGAGCTTGGGCACAGCTAGAAGGATTCACCCTCGCTACCGAGAAGCCGGTGTCACTGAAAGATCATAATCGCAATTCTATGAGCGAAAGAGAGACTCCACGATTCGAAGGTGCCGGCAACTGGGCCAAGCTTGAAGGCCACTCCCTGGCACCAGATAACCCTGAGTCACCAAAGGACAAAAACCGCAAGGCATTCGATGTCAAAGAAAAACCGAGATATGAAGGCAGCCGCAACTGGTGAGATCTTAGTCAGCCTATTGCTACTTTTCTTTTTGTGTACTGGTCCAGCTAGGGCCGATGACCCAGGCTGGCGCATTACTCAAAGCGGACAGATATACGGCAGGAGTCAATTCGCCATAACAGCTAAAGGCTTTCGCACCGACTGTCTTGATGCCGGATACACATTAGTGTCAGCAGCACCTTCGTGGAAAATTTTTCTTTTCAACGAAAAATCAAAGTCATATTTCCCCTTCAATGCCGAGGCGTCAACAAATGTCTCCAGCGGTCGCACTTCGTTGTTGCGCACCGCCCTTCTGCGAAACGCAGATGAGTGCTATTGGCGAAAAGCCTACAAAACGAAATTTAAGGGCCATGACATGACAGTCTGGCGCACAGCACCCAAAAACCCCAAAGCGTCGAAAAACTTTAAGGTAATGGAACTATGGACAGCTGATGAAATTCCGCTTGCGCGAGAAATAGCGGCTTTTGACCACAGAGTAAACGGCTTGCCTAAGGAAATGGCAAATTTGCCCCTTAGATGCTTCGCCGTGGCAAGCAAGAGCACTAAAAGTGCCTTCATTGAAACCACTAGTATTGAGCCATCGGCATTCCCAGCAACTCAGTTCAGGGTGCCACAAGGCTATAAATTGGCCCGCAATGAAATAGATGTTGTTATGAACACCGATGACTTAAGCAACATCTTGGAAGGAATTGGCGGGGACAAGTAAACCACCATCGGACATGTCCCCAAAATTTTAAGGTCGACGCAAATACTCACGAGTATTTCACGTCTTTGCCAGTAATTTATCAATGTTACCGAGCGCCACTTACTACTTTTCAACCAGCGCGCCATATTTGCCTCTGTGGAGGGCCATTTAATGTCAATGCTTTCACTTACTAAAGGTAGCCGCCGCGCTCTTCTTACTATTTGTGCTTGCTTTATGTCATCAGGCGCAGCCCTAGCCCAAGTCGCCGACTTCGACATGAGCACCGTGGCACCGGCCCAGGGTGACAATAGCGGCACACCGCACCCACAGTCTGACTTCCAACCCAACTATGTGCCAAGCCCATCCCAATTTACAAGCAACCAGCGCCTAGATTCCCTGGCTTATGCAAGTAGAACAATTCTGAGCCAACGCAGTCAGAGACTTCCAAGAACCACACTAGATAGCTTTGTCTACCAAGCCGGCGGCATGGCAGAGCAAATCTACGGTGATGAAGGATCAATGGGCCTACCACCTATCAATGGCTTGAGCGGTGCTAACGTCATCAACGCCGGTATTACGGGCCAACGCGCTTCCGGTCTGACCACCAATCACCGCAGCGACCTGCCTAGCGTGATGTTGACCTACTACTAAGTCTCTGGGACAAGAGAAAACAAATTCGCCCGACTCGGAATGCTCAAACCGAATCGGGCGAATTTTTTTATTGGCTCACTTTCTGAACTTTATCGCGGCGCTCAAGTAGTTGTGCAGCAATGCTGACTGCAATTTCCTGGGGATCATTGTTGCCAATCGGCAGACCAATCGGGCAGAGGAAGGCGCTATTGTACTTTTCCTCTAAACCGGCAGCTTTGATATCTTGCTTCAGCCGCTCAGCCTTAGCTCGGCTGCCAATCACACCTAAGTAGGGAAAAGCTGCTAGACCAGCCTGATAGCCCCTAAAAATCTCCATCAACACTGGAGAATCAGTGCTATGGCCCTTAGAGAGCAGCAGCACAAATGAGTCACGACTAACTTTTTCTATGCCGTCTTTATAGTCTTTGACCAAGAGTTTCTTCAGCTTGCCACTGGCTGGCAAGCTATCGAGCCAGTCAGAGCGAGTATCGATACAGGTGATCTGGCAATCCAACCTCTGCAAAATCTCCACTAAAGCCGAGGCACAGTGCCCGGCGCCAAATATGGCAATATTCCACGTGCCCAAATTGTGCACTTCAAAAAACATCTTCACAGAACCACCGCAGGTCATGCCAATGTCTTTCTCTAAATTCCAGCTGACAAAGCGAGTTCTCGGCGCCTTATGATCGCCCTCGCTTAACTCACTCAAAAGTTTTGACGCTTCTTCAATAGCGCGATTTTCAACTTTGCCGCCGCCAACTGTACCGAAACTGCGACCAGCCCTAGTCACTATCATACGAGCGCCGACTTCTTGCGGCACACTGCCAATGGTATCAACCACCACAGCGACCACAAAGGGCTCGCCGCAGCCCATAAGCTCAGCCACACGATGATAGAAAGTTACTAGAGACAAGTCTTATTTTTATAACCTTTGGCAAATGATGGCGCCTTGGCCAAGACCGGCGAATCAGCGCCAAACCAAGGCTTGAACTCAATCCTCTGACCCTCTAGCTTGTACTGTGTTAGTCGGGCGAGTATCTCTTCATTAGTGGCTGGGGTGGTCAAGGTCGGTATCTGCTCACCACAAACATACGAAAGAGCATTCTTAACAGCCATAAAGACCGAATTAGCCAGCAGCAAAGGCGGCTCACCCACAGCCTTTGAGCCACGCACATTGGCAGTGCACTCATTATCAATAACATCAACATTGAAGATAGGCGGAGTATCGTAAATATTCGGAATCTTGTAGGTGGTGGGAGAATAGGACAGCAGTGCACCACTTGAGGAATAACGCAAATCTTCGTTGGTGAGCCAACCCATACCCTGAATAAAAGCACCGGTAATCTGGCCGCGATTGATACCAGGGTTTATCGACTTACCAATGTCCATCAAAATATCGACACGCTCGACTTTCAAATCGCCGGTAAAACGATCGATGAGAACTTCAGCACATGAGCAACCATTAGTGTAATAAAGAAACGGCGATCCTTGACCGACGTTCCAATCGAAACCGATGCCCGGTGTTATGTAATGCCCGCGCTCACCCAGACTAACTCTTGAGCGATAGGCAAGATTCACCAATTGGGGGAAAGTAATTTTGAGCTGAGGACGGC
Organism: Obscuribacteraceae bacterium (SeqCode); assembly: GCA_044378815.1. Lineage (GTDB taxonomy): Bacteria > Cyanobacteriota > Vampirovibrionia > Obscuribacterales > Obscuribacteraceae. The sequence continues at coordinate 12,312 of JBIPOV010000017.1, forward strand.
GCTCGTCAAAGACATAACCATCTTTATAAACAATTAGATGGCCATAAGCACCGATGCCAATTTCGCGCGAAGCAAAATGCTGGGCGGCCACTTCGTTTAGTCGTTCCTTCAATTTGCGACAGGCAATCACTGCAGCCGAGCCATTCAAATCTGTAGCTGAAGAAGCGGCAGTGGCAGAGGTATTGTTGTTCTTCTCAGTCGAAGTAACCATAACAATGACATGCTCAGGAGCAATAGAAAACTCGTCAGCCACTAACATTTTGATATTAGTATTGACTCCCTGACCCATCTCCGTGGCACCGGTCGAAACTTGAATTGTGCCATCTAAATAGATGTTTACCAGAGCATTGGCCTGATTGAGAAACTGATTAGTGAAGGAGATGCCAAACTTTACAGCGGTAAACGACAAGCCTTTGAGGTGTGTCTTCGACTTAGTATTGAACTCTTTGACCGCTGCCAGCCTCTCTTTGTATTGGCATGACTGATGTAAGTCGTCAAAAATCTGCGGCAAAGTATTGTTAGTGATTAACTGACCATAAGGCGTAACATTGCGTTCATCTATGCCATAACAATTTTTGCGACGCACTTCGTAGGCGTCCATCTTTAAATATGCTGCGATTTCTTCGATGATATTTTCAATGGTGATCACCCCCTGGGGGCCACCAAAGCCGCGAAAGGCAGTGTTCGGAGGGAAATTAGTCTTGGCAATTTTTCCGACAGCTTTGACCACCGGCAGAAAATAAGCATTGTCAATGTGAGTGAGCGATCGTCCAAGCACAGCGGTAGAGAGATCGTTGTAAGCGCCACCATCGGCGTACAAATTAGCTTCTAAGGCTGTAATCATGCCATCAGAAGTAAAAGCAACTTTATAGTCGTTCTGATAAGGATGACGCTTGCCCGTGTACTTCATGTCATCGTCTTTAGTGTAAATCATCCGAGCCGGACGCTTGGTTTTGTGCGCCACCAAAGAAGCCATCACAGCCGGGTGAGTGGCCTGGCACTCTTTGCCACCAAAACCACCTCCCATGCGCTTAATTAGGCAGACCACTTGATTGAGCTGCAAGCCTAAAAGGTGGGCAACGGTGTGCTGAATTTCAGAAGGGCTTTGGGTGGATGAATGGACCGTTAGCTGATCGTACTCACCGGGATGCACCAGGCAAGCCTGAGACTCAAGATAAAAGTGATCGGCACCACCAATAACAAAGCGCCCTTCAATTATGTGTTCGGCACTGGCAAAAGCTGCGGCCAGATCGCCTCGCTCAATTTTGTAGGTCTTATCTAAATATTGATTGTTAGCAATGGCAGCGTCGACTGTGAGCACTGGCACAAGCTCTTCCATATCGAGCTTAATGGCTTTCTTAGCCGCCTTTATCGCAGCCAATGACTGGGCAGCAATGACAACAATTGGTTGACCAATAAATTCAGAGACATCTTCAACCAGCAAAATTTCGTCTTGGGTAATTGGACCAAAAACATTGTGATGGAGATCTTTGTATGTAAAGAGAGCGACAACACCAGGCAAGTTTAGCGCTTCGTTCAAATCAAGCGAACGAATGCGACCGTGGGCATAAGGCGAGCCAAAATAGTCAACCAGCACTTCGTTGCGCGACATAGGAATGTCATCGATATAAACCGATTCACCGCTAACGTGACCAGGAGCGGAATCATGAGGTATGTTCTTGCCAACTATTGACATACAAGTGACCTCTCTTTATCTTCTGCACCGCTCTCATAAAAGAACTTGGTCATAATATTCTCAGCCAGGGCCAGACGATAATCACGAGAGGCTCTCACATCTGTAATTGGTGCAATCACTTCGCGAGCTACCTTACCTGCGGCCTCGTAAGTAGCGAGTTCATGGGGCTTACCTAGCAATGCTTTCTCTACTTCAGGAATGCTCTTCACCACTGGCCCAACGCCGCCAAATATCACCCGGGCAGCGGCAATTTTATTGTCTTTTACAGTAATGCGAATAGCAGCAGTAAACGCTGAGATATCTAAATGCTGACGCCGCGACACTTTGTAGAGACGCAGTATCTCTTCAGATTTAGGCAAAGGCAAGAAAATACGAGTGATTAGCTCGTCTTTTTTCAACGAAAGGGTTTTGTAACCGGTATAAAAATCGGCCATGGCAATACGTCTTGCGCCATCTAGGCCAGTCGCTTCCACTTCAGCATCCATGACAAATAGAAAAGGTGGGCTATCGGCAATGGGTGATCCGTTCGCAATATTTCCCGCTAAAGTACCAGCATGTCTTATTTGCGGCGAACCATAGACCCAGAGAATATCGTAAAACTCTGGCACTAAATCTTTAATGGCCCGCTCTAACTGGCGCAAGGTCACCCGAGCGCCGATACTCATCACTCTGCCTTGAGGTGTTTCTACCAGGCTCAAATCATCTAAGCCAGGCAGAGCTGAAGTGCTCATGATTGCCTTGGGAGCAAGACCACGCTTGTTCATGTTCACCGAGACATCGGTGCCACCAGAAACAATAACCACTTTTTCGTTATCGGCTAAAAAGCGATTGGCGCTGGCCAAACTAGTAGGGTTGAAAGCCTTGCAACCAGCAGCTTCTAGCAATAATTCCTGACTAGCATGGGCCTGCAAATTAGCGATGATTTCAGCCTCGTTATAGAGACTGGCAAAAGGCTTGAAGCGCTCAAGATCTATGGCCATCCCGGCATTGATAATGGCTTCGTAGCCAGTGCAACGACAGAGATTGCCAGTCAATGAGTCTTTTACTAGCTCTTCAGTAAGCTTCTGACCAGATGGGAATTTCGCGCTGCCAAGCTTTTGGCAGTCTGACGTTCCATTACTAGAAGGGCACTTAAGATCATTGGCCAGACCGCACATGGCGATGACAAAACCAGGGGTGCAATAACCGCACTGGGCGCCATTATGATCAACCATCGACTGTTGCACCGGGTTGAGCTGACCTTCTATCTTCAGGCCTTCCACTGTAATTAAGTGGCTGCAATCGAGCTGATAGAGATATTGAATACAAGAGTTAACTGGCACGTAGTCGAGCTTCTCACCGCTTTCATCGAGCCGGCCTATCATCACCGAACAAGCACCGCAATCGCCCTCAGCACAGACAACTTTAGTGCCGCACTTAGCGAGATCGAGTCGCAGATAATCACTGGCCGGCTGAAAAGCCTGGGCGGCAGTAATGCGCTGCTCTTGACCGTTGATATACAGAAGAATGTAGTCTCGCATCAACGCTCCACCAGAAAGCAGGAGTAAATTTTAATGAGGAGATATGATAACGCAAAGCAGCGCTTTAGTGCGGTGAAATTAGCTTGGCAATAGTAAAGGCTGCAAGGGCAGCCAAAGTGCCAACCACGGCGGTCTGAAAGGCACTGCGAAAAGGCTTAGTACCAGTGAAGCGCCCCTTGACATAACCAAAAACAAAAAGGGCCAGAACCGTTACCAGGGCCGAAATCATCAAGGCAAAGTGCGAGTCGCGGTAGATCATGTACGGTAAAAGCGGAACCACTCCACCAACAATATATGATCCAGCAATTACCAGGGCGCTAATCAAACCGCGATTAGGATCAGGCTTGTCGAGAGCTAACTCATACTTCATCATAAAATCAATCCAGTGTTCGTGGTTGCGTTCTAAACCAGCAACCACCGGCTGAATCTCTTCGTCTTTAAGACCATAAGCGCGAAAAATCTCGAATATTTCGCGACTTTCCTCTTCTGGCATCTCCTTAACTTCGCACCATTCGCGGTGGCGTTCTTTATCGTAGTGCTCAGCCTCGCCCCGGGCAGCTAAAAATCCACCCAAACCCATAGCAATCGAACCCGCTGCCACTTCAGCCACTCCGGCTGTAACCACCAAACCACTATTGGCAATTGCCCCGGACAAACCAGCAGCCAAAGCAAAGGGCACAGTCAAACCATCAGACATGCCGATGACAATGTCGCGAATAACGTCACCAGCAGTAAAGTGGGTTTCATTATGCTTTGACTTTGGTGACACGGGAGGGACCCTCTAAAATTTTGCCGTCAATTCCAGCAGCGATGCCACGCAACATACCATTGAAGACAAATTCGTGCAAAGGCGTGACAGCCCACCAGTAAAGGAGACCAAGCAAACCTTGTGGTTGAAATCGGGCATTCTGCTGCACCACAGTAACGCCATCACCATTGTTAGTAATAGTGAACTGCAAAAATGCTTTGCCCGGCAGCTTCATCTCAGCAACCAGCAACAAACTATGCTCGTTCTCTACATCTACCACTCGCCAAAAATCGAGAGCATCTCCGGGCAAGAGTTCTAAGTCACTGCGGCGGCCGCGATTGAGCCCCACTCCACCAATGATGCGGTCCATATAGCCGCGCAATTTCCAAAGCCAATTACCGTAGTACCATCCGGTTTTGCCGCCCAAACGCACCAGGCGATACCAAACCTGAGCCGGCGAATCGCTCACTTTAATAACACGATTATCTTCATAGAGAGTTCCCCCGGCCCAATCAGGGTCGCCAGGACTGGGCCATTCGGCAGGCACAATTGGCATTTCACCAGCATCTGTCCAGCGACTCTCAACTCGGTGCTGGTGGATACACTCTAAAGCAATACGAATGGTTGTGCGACAATCGAGCAGGGGCTGGGGAATCAAAGCCAAAATATCGTTGTTCTTGCAGACCACGGGGTTGCGCAGCCCCTCCGCTAGGGGCCTGGCGATATAGTTGGGAACCGGGGTGACAAAGTGTATCCAATAAGAGCTAATAGTTGGAGTAAAAACCGGTACAGGAAAAATCCAGCGCTTACCCAGACCAGCCTCAACCGAGTAAACCTGCATCAAGTCTTTGTAGGTGAGCACTTCCGGCCCACCGATATCAAAGGAGCGGCCAGTTGTAGCCTCAACCTTGAGACATTCAATCAGATAGTAGAGCACATTGCGCACAGCAATGGGCTGAGAAGGAGTGGAAACCCAGCGCGGAGTAATCATTACAGGCAGACGCTCAACCAGATAGCGCAAAATTTCAAACGATGTGCTGCCAGAGCCCAAAATCATTCCCGCCCGTAAAACAGTCACGGGCACAGGACCGGCCTGGAGAATGGCCGCCACTTCAGCGCGGGAGCGCAAGTGCTTGCTCAAATCAGGAGAGTCTTCGCCCAGCCCACCCAGATAGATAATGCGTTTGAGACCGGTAATGGCGGCAGCCTCAACCATATTATCGGCGGCCAAGCGGTCGGCAGAAGCAAAATCTTTGTTCTCTAAGTTCATAGAATGAACAAAATAGTAAGCAGCAAAGGCACCGGTCAGCGCAATCTTGAGCGACTCTTTATCAAAGACATCGACCTTTACTAGCTCGACATCTTCATGCTCGGCCCAGGGGCGGCTGCTGAGCTTAGCCAGTGAGCGGCCACAAGCGCGCACGCGATAGCCAGCCTCAAGCAGGCGCGGCACCAGGCGAGCGCCGACATAGCCGGTTGCACCGGTAACCACAACCAATTGTTTTTCTGGCAAGCTCGTCATAGGAACAGTATAACCAGCAGAAAAGGGCTTTACCCGTTAAAAGCGAAACACTCAGCACACCATTGACTATATCCGCGGTGATTAATTCATATCGGCGCCATTAAAACTAATTGCCTATAGCTTCGGCGATTAACTGCATGCTGTAGAATCAAACTATAAGGGCATACTTATTTACATTCAGGCTAATTTGGTAAATCGAGGGTTGCTGAAATGAGATCTCAAACCTGCAGTACTTCTACGCAGCTCGCTCTCTACTACCTGCAGTCTATGCCTGAGTCAATCAAAAGACTTGAAGGGTTTGCGGCCGAAGATTGTGCGCCCCAGACTAGCGGTGCTGTTCAAGTAGCTCCAGCCATTCAGCAAAGCGAGCAAAAAGCTGCCGATATTGAAATACTAAGACCAGCGGTTTCACCAAGGCCTAAGATTTCCAACTTGCGTACCATGCAATCAAGTCGAAAATCATCTTTGCCCAACTACCTGTTTAAGCTCACAAGAAATCTATTAAGCCGAGTTATGAACTGGCGCGCAGAGCTTGCTATGCTCTCAGCCCGATAGCCTAAAGCTTGGGAAGAAGCATATTATTTTGAAGCTTGCAGCTGCTGCAATTGCTCCCGAAAAGCGCTGTCATCAACTTTCAAAAGACGAGCATTAGCAATGCGCGCCTTCAAGATATCCCTTAGCAATGATTTGTCGGCTTTGTTACTTGCTTTCAGTGCAACGGCAGCATCGTATATCTTCGCCAGCTCAATCTGAGCAAAAGCTGGCACCATTTGTTTATCAGCTTCTTGAGCCATTTGTAGACGCAACTTGAGAATCTGCGGCAGAACGCTCTCAGAGATGCCCGGTTTTGCTTCCAATTTCTTGATGCGGATTGCCAGCGCCTTTATCGATGGCTTGCTCATGGCCACTTCTTCCCAGCTGGCAGCAGAATTCTTTACCGGCGGATTAGGTGCAACCATTCCCCCTGTGTGACTCGGTACCATCATTGGCTTACCGCCAGTGATGGTCGGCTCACCCCGGAGGATAGGGGGCTCAGCAGCCGCCGGAGCGGCAACTTTGCCCTTAGTTGCAGGCCAATCTCTGTTCTGCGCTACCACTGGCAATCCAACCAGAAAGAAAGCAACCGTTCCGGCGGCCACACTTTTAACTCGGCTCCAGATATCGCGAATACGGCGCAGACCCACAGGGCAATCATCGGTAATAATCGTGCCGTCAAAGCGTCGATAAAGCTGCATGCAGGGCAAAGTGCCTGACGCTGCGCCTTGTTGAAGCAGCAGAGCAGCTTCAGCGGTGGTCAATTTAGAGATGTCATAAACATTTTTGCTGCATTGCCCGCAAAAGCGCACAGCCTCACTAGCGGTCTCATCCATGCTCTTCCAAGGCACCAAGCAGGGGCTCGCTATTTGCAAATCGTTCAGCATGCGCTTTGTACAATCAGAGTCATTCATAGCCAATCTCCGCTGCTAGTATTTAGTGATCTTAGACCTGCTCGCAGGATCGCTCTATGGGATTTACCCTGAGCAGACATTTCCCGAAATGGCGACCATGGATTGTAGAACTACTGAAGAGAATCAAAGTGTCACTGGCGAAGAGCATTTGCCAATCGGCGTTGACGAGTTTTTGGAAGAAAAAGAAAAAGCCACCGCTGACAGTGCAGCACCTACGGCATATTAGAGGCAAATATAAGGCAGTTTCAACACAGCCTCAGTGGAAAGCACCTGAGCAAACTCTCCATTAAGACTGGCTAGCGCACTTTGATGAATTTCCTCAGCTGGCCAATTGCGCCCATCTATTCCTTTGCGATTAAAAGTAGCCGTAGCATCACTGACTAAATAAGTATTGAATCCCAAATTGCCTGACATTCTGGTACTGGTGGAAACACAGTGGTCTGTGGTCAATCCACAAATCACAAGCTCGTCGATGCCCTGCTGGCGCAAATACTTTTCAAGCTCTGTCCCAATAAAAGCGCTATTAACCGTCTTGCCAAAGACTTTCTCACCGGCAAGTGGCACGGCCTCGGCTTTGAAATCATTACCGGGTTGACCAGGGCGCAGCGGCGACTGCGGTTCTACCGAATTATGCTGCACATGGATAACGACTATGCCCGCTTGACGGAAAGCGGCCATTAGGGCGGCGACATTGGCTTCACAGCCGGGATTATTGCGCTCACCCCAGTAGGGGTCATCAAAGCCCTGTTGCACATCTATAACTAATAGCGCTGCTGGCATGGTCGCCCTTCCTCTTGCTCTAAATGCATCCAAATATATTTTCTTGAAACAGATTATTAAAGTGAATTTCTGAGGCTTCTATTATCTCTATATTGAGCTTCTGACCCCAAATTTCTTTTTCACAAGTGACAACATTCAGCGCCACAGGCCGATTACGAGTTCATTAATGATGAATGAATCTTTTTCACAAGGCCTAATGCGGCTTCCGCGAAGTTTAAATCAAACATTATTGCTATTTACCTTCATGTAAAGCGGTAGCGGCCATGATAGGGTTTCAATTGTCACTGAGTATGGAACACGGACGTCAACATGGGCATCATCAACACGCGCAAGCTGGGTAACCAGGGTCTCACTACATCTGCCATCGGTCTTGGCTGCATGGGCATGAGCTTTGCTTACGGCTCAGCCGATGAAAGCGAAGCAATCAAAGTAATTCATAGAGCATTAGAGCTCGGCGTGAATTTCCTCGACACTGCCGAACGCTACGGCCCATATAAAAACGAAGAGTTAATCGGTCGTGCCATCAAAGGCAAACGCGACCAAGCTGTAATTGCCACCAAGTTCGGTTTCAAATACGACGAGGCTGGCAATTCAATTGGCCTAGACAGCCATCCTAAGACAGTTAAGGCTGTGGCCGAAGCTTCTATGAAAAGACTAGGAATCGATGTTATCGATCTCTACTATCAGCATCGCGTTGATCCAAATGTTCCTATTGAAGAAACAGTTGGCGCCATGGCTGAACTGGTCAAAGAAGGCAAAGTTCGCTACCTCGGACTATCTGAAGCTGGCGAGCAGACCATTCGCAGAGCCCACAAAGTGCATCCTATTTCCGCTCTACAATCAGAGTATTCAATCTGGGAACGCAACCTAGAACCAGTAATTATGCCGGTTCTACGCGAACTAAAGATTGGTCTTGTAGCCTACTGCCCAATCGGCCGCGGAATTCTTACTGGCGAAATTAAGAGCTTCGACGATCTACCTGAAGGCGACTATCGCCGCCATGACCCTCGCTATCAAGGAGAAAACTTCAAACGCAATTTGCTTCTTGTTGACGAAGTCAATGAAGTGGCTGATCGCTACGGCGCTACTCCTGCTCAAGTTGCTATCGCCTGGTTGCTTCACCAAGGCATTGATATTGTGCCGATACCTGGCACCAAGCACGTGCGTTACTTAGAAGAAAATACTGTATCGTTCCGTTTAGATCTTGAAGACGAAGATCTGGCAGCGCTGAGCGGACTGGCCACCAAGACCGCTGGAGAACGTTACGAGCAACCACTTCTAGCTCAAATCGATCGATAGAAAATACTAGTTATTCGAGACAAAATCTCGTTTACAATTGTCGAAAATCAACAAAAGGGAAGGTTCGCCTTCCCTTTTTTCTTAAGCGATGTTGCGCTCAGATGTGGAGACTCTAATTGACAAGCGGTTACAAACGCGGCCAAATTAACCTCTCCTTAGCAATTGTGAGGCACTATAGGGTCTGTTGCTAGCATCCGCTAACAGGAGTAATTGAACAAATGGAAAAGCAAGACCTTCCCAAAGAAACGAAATCTACTGAAGAGAGAAAAAGCACTCGCGGTTTCGCCATTCCAGCAGATTCATTCAATCCTAACGACCGCAGCCTGGCAGAAGGCGCTGACTAAATAATTAGGACCATTTGACGCGTCCCTCTGATAAATCTATTTGCGGCCTGGGTACAAAAGGCGAAGCATAGAATTAGACCTGAGGGGAATGCCAGTGTTAAATCGTCGCACTCTTGTATCTTTTTATATTGCCACAGCTTCTTTTACGGTTACAGTCGCCGCAGCAAATCTGGTAGTTTCCAGCTTTCAATGCCTAGATGCGGCGCCGGCGCTAGCTCAGGAGCCCGGTCAGGCACTTGCGGGCCAGAGCATGGCTGGCAAGGCAAAAAAAGACAACATCAATGCTCGCATCAAGCGACAACACAAGAAAATCGACGCTGCCCTGAAGAACGGGCAGCTCAACGAATAGCAGGCTAATCGGCTGCATATGGACGTAGCTAATATCGAGAACAGGGTGAAGAGTGAACGCCAGCAAAATGGTGGCGAACTCAACCCCCAACAACATACAACTATCGAAAACTTGCTCAATCAGAGCAGCAATCAAATCAATACAGCCATGGGCGTTGGCACAGCCGTATCGGCTGGAGCTGATCCACTAGGTCCAAACTGGCAGCCAGGACCAGACGGCGCCCAAGACCCTGATGCCCTGAAGAAGAAATTGAAAGCTCAAGAAAGGCGTGCCTTAAGGCAAGAAAAGCAGGCTAACATGCAGACCATCGAACAACAACAGCTACAGTACGAAAAAGAGATGGTCAACTCGCTCAGTAATCAAAAGAACAAAATTCAGCAAGAGAAAGAACAACTTGAGAATGTCCGTAACAATTCAGGAGCAAACTAGCCTTAAGGCTGCTTGATAGTTTCATGTGGTGGCACGACCGTTTCACCGCGACTTATAAATGAAATACTCTGTGATGAGCCCGTACTAACCATTACAGCCTCGGCGATTGGCTCACAGACAGGTTTGCTCGAAACCCAATCAACCACAAAATTAGCACCAGCACCGCCACTACTATCAGTGCGAGCAACAATAAAATCAGCCGTCGACATTGGACCTAATTCAACAGGTGCTGAGAGATACTTTCTCACCAACTTACCTTGGGTCGAATAATAATCGACGCTGCGCAAGACAATCGAATTTTTCATATCAGTATTGCGAACACTAAGAGTGGCAGCCAAATCTATGGTACGTCTGCGATCTTCGTAGTAAATTGCTGAATAAATTGGCACATAAATGATAGCTTCTTGTTTGGCCTTAAAATCTTCAGCCAACGCGACCACTTTCAAATGGGGCTGCGAGACCTCGGGTGCTTCCTCAACTGGCTTTGTCAGACCTTCAATATAATCGCAACCACTGGTAGCCAATACCGTGCTCACTAAAGCAACTAATGCCAAGCCGCGGCCAAAACACTTCTGCTCTGCCAAAGAAAGGTTGAAGAATTGCATGAATTTCACTTGAGATAGCCCAACCCAATCGCTCAATACCCTCATATAATGACGCTTCGTCTCCCCTCGTGCAAGTATGCAACCCAAGGAAAGTCAATAGAGTTATACTTGGCTGCTCAACTAAACTGGCAAAAAGCTAGCTAGGCGGAATGAACGAACTTACCCGCGAATTATCGAAATCAACTTTCATTCCCCTGAGAGAGCAACCTTTGAAGGCAGAAGCATTGTCTGCTACGGCCACGCTATCAGACAAAGTAGAGCTGCTGGATGCAGTGGTCGATGGCAAATATAGAATTCTGAGCGTCATTGGCTCAGGCGGAATGGGCAGCATTTACCTTGCCAAACATATAATGCTCGATAAAACTGTAGCGCTCAAGACCTTTAAGTCTTACAACCTCAGCCAAGAAGCAAAACTGAGGTTTCAGAGAGAAGCTCAAGCCATCGCCAAGCTCAACAACCCTAATATTGTTCAAGTCTTCGACTTTGGCTATGTCAACGAGCAACTGCCGTACTACACCATGGAAGTTCTCACCGGTCAGTCACTGGGAGAGAAGCTAAATAATTGCCAGTACTTAGAAATAGAGGAAGCCATTGATGTCTTCGTTGAAGTTTGTCGCGGCTTACTGGCAGCCCACAACAAAGGCATAATTCATCGCGATTTAAAACCAGATAACATCTTCCTCGAATCCGAAGTCATAGGCATTGCATTTTCCAACGTTAAAATAGTAGATTTTGGCATTGCCGCCCTCGCCAATCCCGATATAGAAGGGCAGAAATTAACGGCTATAGGTACTGTTTTCGGCAGCACGCTTTACATGAGCCCCGAGCAATCGATGGGCAAAAAAGTCACCGCCAGTAGTGACATTTATTCCTGCGGCTGTGCACTATTTCAAGCACTTACCGGCAGGCCGCCATACTTGGGGCCCAATGCCTTCAGTACCCTACTGATGCACCAAAACGATTCAATACCGAGCCTTAGTGCGGCACTAAGCAACAGAGAATGCCCAAAGGCCCTAGAGCAACTAGTAACAAAAATGCTAGCGAAAGCGCCAGAGGAAAGGTATCAAAGCGCGGAAGAAGTGCTAGAAAACTTACTTAGCCTGCAGCAAACTGCAAAGATAAACCAGTCTAGATCTACTAGTGAGCAGATACCAAACTCAACGGTATTCAAAGCAAGTTCAAGCAGTACTCAAGGCGAAACAGCAGGGCAAAATCTAGCAAACAAGCGCAAACTAAAGCTGCAAATCAGTTCAGCCTTTCTCGCCGTAATGCTTTTGCTCGCAGTGGGTTACGGTTATTTCGCCTTTCGCGATAGCCGCAAGCCCGAGCTAGAGAAGCCGAAACCGGCGGCCACAGATAGCGTCAATGACCTTTCTGACAAAGCAGTAAACGAGAAACACAAAATTAAGGAAGGTAAGGAAAGTAAGAGAAATAAGACAAGTAGTGAAATCGACGATCCTGAAATATCAATAGAGGAGCTAAAACAACTGCTTGCCAGACCATCAAAAGGCGATATTTTTTCCACACGATATGAGAAAGTGACAGCTCCAGCACTTGAGCTAATCTCGAATACAAAATGGATCAAGGTAATCTCAATCAAGGATTGCACAGTAGAAAACGAAAGCTTGGGCAAGCTCTCCAAACTTGACCTGGTGTGCATCCTACTCAATTACACAAACTTCAACGATCGCGGGGCAGCAGGTTTGTCTCAGTGCAAAACGTTGACCGAAATAGATGCTTCTGGCACCTTTCTTTCAGACAAAGGCCTAAAGCAACTTATAAAACTAAAGGGCCTACAAAGGCTTTCCATTGGCGGCAGCAAAGTAAGTAAAGAGGGCCTGGCCGAGTTGGCAAGATGCAAAAATCTAAGGATTCTAAGTCTTTCAAATATGCGCCCTCTAACTAATGACCACATTGCTTCGGTCACAAAAATTGCGAGCTTGAACGAACTAAATTTGAACAAGACCGATGCATCGCCGCTCTTAATTAGAACACTATGCAAAAACCACAAAAATCTCAAAAAGGTTCAAATCGGTGAATGCCAGAAAATAGGACCAAATGAAGTCAAGCTACTGAACATCGAATTTCCCAAAACGACCTTCATCCGCGACTAAGCAACATAGCTAATTTTTCCGGCTGCTCTGCCTGTAATTTTTTCACCTTGCCATAGAATTCAATGCAGCGGTATACAGATTGCCAAATTGGAGCAAATTATGACAACCACCAAAGAACAACGTAGTCACATGTACACAACCAGAATCGATATCCCTGAGAGCCTGCGTGCCAAGACTATCGAACTGTTGAACGAAACCCTGGCCGCATCACTTGATATGTGGTCCCAGACCAAACAGGCTCATTGGAACGTCAAAGGCAAAAATTTCTATCAAGTGCATTTATTGTTTGACGATATCGCCGAAGTTCTTTACCCACACATCGACGAAATCGCTGAGCGCATCACAGCCCTTGGCGGAGTGGCCCACGGCACAGTCAAAGACAGCGCTAAAAATTCTATTTTGCCTGCATATCCCAACACTGAAAAAATGACCGAAGAAGATCATTTGATAGCAATTGCTGATCGCCTGGCAGCATACGGCAAACATATACGCCAAGCCGTTGCCCAAACCAGCGAATGGGAAGAGCAAGATACCAACGATTTGCTCATTGCTATTTCGCGTGAAGTCGACAAGAAACTATGGTTTATTGAAGCCCATTTGCAAAAGCACGTTTAATATTGAGCGAATCGATTTAATTTAAGTGATTCGCTCTATTTGAAACTAAAGCAAAAAAAGCAGCGAAATTCCCTTTGAAATTTCGCTGCTTTTGTTTTTCTACCGATATCGGTGAAGTTTCAATTTACCGAACTCTAACCCAAAAGTGCCTGCTGGCGGCCACGCTTCTCATCAACAAAGAAAACCACGATCAGCCCCAAAACGAAGAACGTTAATGTAGACAACAACGCTAGCCTGTAATTCGACCCACTTATAAAGGTCACTAGCCCATAGGTCATCGGACCGATTATGGCCGAAAGTTTCACCGACAGCCCCCACAGACCAAAAAATTCAGCTGAGCGACCAGCCGGTGCAAGTCGACCAACCAGAGCCCTGCCGGCAGAGGCGCTGGCACCCATGGCGATTCCCATGATATTAGCAGCCAGCCAAAAGCCTTCTTTGTTTGTAGTAGCAAAAGCAATGAAAATCGCCAGAGACCAGAGTGCTAGCGTAACGGCAATGGTACGCACCGAACCTACTTTGTCTTGAATAAAGCCAAAAATAAAGGCGCCAAGTGCGGCAGTAACATTAACGACCATGATTAAAAAGATTGATTCGCTGGTTTTGAACCCCATCACTTGCTCAGCGTAAACTGCCGCCAATGCAACCACCGTTGTGCTTCCGCAGCTATAGCAAAGCAGCGAGAGCAGAAATGTGAAAAGGTCGCGATGCTTTTTGGCATCAGCGATGGTTTCGAAGACCTGTTTAAATGCCCCACTGGCAATTTCACTCAATTTATTTTTCACCGTCGATGGTTTGGCCCGCTCTTTCAGCCAAATGAAAGTTGGAGTGGCAGCACTTATAAACATAACTGCGACAAAAAGCATGGTCACTGGCACAAACTGAGCCGGGGTTTGGCCCGCCTTCTGCGCCCATGAGACATAAGCCAAGCAGGCTCCCAAAACTGCTATGCCACCGATGTAACCAAGAGTCCAGCCGAATGCAGAGATGCGACCCATTCTCTCGGGTGTTGCGATCTCTGGCAAAAAGGCCGCTATTAAATCTTCTGACGTACCAAAGGCAAAATTGGAAAGCACCAACAGGGTCATGGCCAGCGCCACATCTCCTTGATGAACCAAAGAAAGACAAGCCGTACAAATGACACAAGCGAGACTAGAGACAAAGAGGAAGCGCTTTTTAATAGCAAAAGCATCGACTATGGCACCAACCACCGGGGCGGTCAAAACCACCAGAAGATTAGCCAAGCCAAGAGAACAGGTCAGATAAAGAGTGGCAGTAGAAAGCTCAAGACCGCTAGCCACGGTCTTTACGAAGTAGGCATTGAAGATTGCTGTGGTAACCACTGTGGTATAGCTAGAGTTAGCGAAATCAAACATGGCCCAAGACCAGATTTCAAGCGAACTTGCTGGAGCCATTTTTTCAGGCTTGTCCCTAATTTCCTTACTCTTTATGTCACCATTAGAAGTCACAATCGGTTCCTAAAATTGTCTGCGGAATATGGGCATTCTTACACAGCAGAGGGAACCTAAATTGAAAAGCCCACAGTTTGTCTAGTGTAGTAGCTATTTACCAAGAGGATGCCAAGTTCTATGAAAATCAAAAGCCTTTTGCCAATAACCGCATTGCTTGCTATTTCTTTCAGCGTAAGCGATGCCATGGCATTGAGCCCAAAGTTAGAACGCATTGACACCTCAGCCCAAAGATCGTTTGAGCAGACTGACTATAAAAGGGCCCAAAGTCAGTGGGACAAGCTGCGTCTTGAATTGCAAAAAAGCAGCGATGGTTTGAGCGAAGCCGAAAAACTAGAACAGCAAACCACCATTGCAAAGACTTTGCGGCGCATGGGTGAATGCTCACTGCAAATGAAGAACTTTGCCTCTGCCGCAGACTTCTTTGACCAGGCCAAAGCAGCTCTCCCTGCTGGCAGCGCTGACCCAGACCTAGACAAAGACCTCACACAGCTTTCATCGATTTATCGCTTGGTCGAACCAAGTAGCTTTGGCACCGAAGTGGCAAAGGCTTTCAAAGATGTCGGCGCTGAAAAAATATCAATTGCCAAAACCGATGATGGCCACCACATTGAAATTGTGCTGAATGAAAAAGTAGTAAAACCCATTGATCAAAAAGGGGTTTCAGAAGTAGGTTTTGATAAGACCATTTCCTTTGATTTGAGTGAAAAAAACGAAGGCGAAATCAGAATTGATCGCATTACCGGTCTCAAAGTTCATGCTCAGTTTTGGGTCAATGTCATTGCCTCTAAACTGCACAAAAACGAAGCACAAGAGCCAGTTGCAGAGGTGACAGGCGAAAAGATGGGAATTTCGCAGTCAGTCTCAAGCAAACTTCCTGATCAAATCTATCAACCGATTTTGGCCCTAATTAGCAAAGTACGCAATGTCTTTGGCGAGAGTGCCACCCAAGACATCGCCAGCGGCAGCAGCTCTGGCAATGGTGGCAGCGGAACGCAAGCAGCTAGCAGCTCCAGCATGTTCTCAAACGGTATCAATAACGGTGCACAAGCAGGCAGTGTTATTCCTGCCAGCAATACTGGCAACGGTGGAACTATTGTGCCGCTAGTGAACGATCAACCAATGGAAAACAATGGCAATGGCAACGGCAATGACAGCGAAAAATAGACAGCCAATAGCGACTCAGCTTTTAGGCTTGTCATTGATTTGCGCAACAACCGTGAGCATCTTAACTGCCACCCTAGCCATTGCAGCCCAGCCAGCAGCCAAAGATGAGGGCGAAGCCTTTCTTGGCGAAAATGGCGATCTGTTCATGGAAGAAGTAACAGATCCCAAAAGCAAACCAAAACCCAAACCTACCATTCCCATTGATTTGAGCCGAGTAGGTGTTTCAGTTGATCCTCACGGAAACATTGTACCGATCAAAGATGCAGCTGATGACCCATGGGCCGGCAGCGGAGTAAAACCGTTCGTCAACCAAATTGAGAACACTTTTCAGCCGTTGCCTTTCAATGGCTTCGCTGGCCCATCGCCCTTCGGTTACGGCGTACCCGGCTACAACATGCCTGGCTATGCCAACCCCAACCTAAACTATCGTAGCCTGGGTTATCCCAACTATGGCTATCCCCAGTACGGCTATCCCGGATATGGCTTTGGCTACCCAGGATACGGCTACCCAGGCTATGGAAATCCCTATGGCAATCCCTATTACCGACCTGGTCTTTCAATTAACTTTGGTGGCGGCCGTGGTGGCATAACCATCGGCGGCCCAAATTACAACAACGGATATTACAACGGCTTTAACAACGGATTTAACAATGGCTACTATGGTGGTGGACCAGGCGGTTACACGCCGTGGAATACTTTCAATAGCTTCGCCGGTGGTGGCAATCCATATTATGGCTATGGTAATTTAGGTTATGGCAATTTAGGGTACGGCGGCTACGGCTATCCCTATGGCGGCGGTTATCCCTACGGCTATCCCGTAGCTGGAGCGCCATTAGCTAGTTTCAAAATAGGAAAATTCCAGGGCGCGATTGGTTCGTCGGGCCCTGGAATTTATCCAAATGCAGCGAATTCAGTGTTTTTTCCCAGTACCACAAATTACTCTCAGTCGAGTATGTGGCGCGCCTTCAATCTAGCTTTCTAAGACTATCAATCAGGATTTAGATAGACTAGCAAGCTAAATCAACTTAAGTGTTTTGATCTGCGCACTGGCCTCCTCTGTAGTCGGTTGTGATGTTTAATTCGACATGCGTTCAACAGAAATAGAGTGAGCTTTTCTCGCAGGGTTAAAACCCACTCGAAACGCCCTTCTAAATGGCGGAGGCGCGAAACCTCCGTTGGTCTACTGTGTCTAGTTTGATCTGCATTCTTGCACTTCGTTTGCTCCATAAAGTGCTCGGCGCGGACGTTGAGCTTATCCCCTCGCAGGTAAGCACGATATCCATCTGTTAGCACTCTTTCCGAATAGCTCGAAAGTAGATCGGTTCTTTTCCCAGCACCTGCTGAATGATCTCTGTAAGAAGATCCAACAGTAATAGACAGTCTTCTGCCTCGCATTCAATACCCGCCTTTAGCCAATTGTTGGTCAAAACAATTGTCGCCATTTTTACTTAGATCGATTACAAACCTCCACTTTGTTCTCGATCAATTCATCCTCCGCCAAGAGAACTTCTTCGTTGTACTTAACGAGAGATAGTATCTGATCAAAAGACATATCTTGGCAAGAGCAAAGTTATCGTATATTCCCCACGCGAAACCATGACAGAAAGCTGGTTTCATTGATTTTGTAAGGCAGCCAACAGTTTCGCTTGACAAGCCCTCACTCTTGCCTCAATAATGGCAAATTACTCCGCCACCTTACTAACTAATGCCAGCAGAAAGAGCCCTACCGTTAGACGGTATCCCTGAGGCTCCGCATCCCACGGAGTCGTTCACAGCTGTCAGGGCTGACGTTCAAACCCAGTTGAGCAGCCCCAAAGACATTTCTGCCGCCACGAACTTCTTTAAGCCCCAAGGCGCAGAATCATTCCTACCATCGATGCCTACGCCATCGGGAATGGAAGCCGCAGCCCTGACTCCAACAGGATTGCCCATGCCTGGCGCTGAGCAAATGTCGCCATTGGTCAACATGATTATGAAGATGCCAGGACATTTGAGCCTGGTTTCCTCATTCTTTGAATTTCTGGGATCATTCTTCGGCGCTAACGACATGCTCTCAATGCTCGACCCTATCACTGGTCAGATAATGGACGGCATCGGCGGTCTAACCGAGCATTTGGGCATTGATCTCAACCTGATGCCAGACGACGCCCCTGGATTAACCACCCTCGGCGATTCCAGCAGCCTGGCACCACTGAACAGCAAGAATCTACTATCCTTCAACTCATCCGAGCCACTAGAAGGCGTTAGGCAGTCTTTAGACTATGGCTTTGCCAACGCACCAGACCTCAACGTCAACGGGGGCGCTCCCTTCGGCAAACCGCTCTTTGAACAAGCCGGCCAGCAGACGCTCAACTTCGCCCCAGCCAACGGCGGCGAGAACAATCTTCTCGCCATGGACCCTGGCGGCGGATTCGGCTCAACCGTCGGCCCCAATTCCGGACAGATTGACCCACAAAACTTACCAAATCAATTACCAGCAAATCAAAACTATCAAATGCAAGGGGCTCAGACGGGAGCTGGCTTTGAGCGTGGCGTGACTGGAGCAAACGCACAAGGTATGGACGGACAGAGTTTAGGAAATCAAGGCGTAGATGCCAACGGCAACCCAATAGGAGATGCCAACGCCGCTCAAAATGGCGCCGGCGCAGACGGACAAACAAACGGGCAAGCAGATGCACCCGAAACTACTTCTTATACAGTAAAAGAAGGCGACAATCTCTGGGACCTCGCCGGTAAGCACATGGGTGACAGCACCCGCTGGGGCGAAATCTACAAACTCAACGAAGCAGTAATCGGCAACAACCCACGGTTAATCATGCCTGGCACCGAACTGCAGTTACCAGGTGCTGGCGGTCTTGATGCTGAGCACTTAGCGCAAGACTACACAGTCAAAGCTGGCGACAACCTCTGGGATATCTCTAAAGACAATCTCGGTGGCGGCGAGCATTGGAAAGAACTTTATAGCAATAACACGGATGTGGTGGGTAGCAATCCTAATTTGATTCACCCTGGCCAACAGCTTCACATGAATGGCTCAGAAGGAGCCTCTCATGCCGGTAGCCACCTAGCAGGCAATCATGCCGCCGGCCATACCGCCAGTCATGCCAGCCATCATGCGGCAAGCAACCATCTAGCCAACGGTCACAGCAATCATTTATCCAGCAATCACGCCAGTCATCATGCTACAGATGCAGGACATGGAGACAAAGCCCTAACAGCCAATCCCACAAAGCCTGCAATTTCACAAGCCACCAGCGGCATGGACGGAGCGAAAGTTAGCTCAACGCCAGTAGAACTCAAAGCCGTAGCGAAATCACTGCCTGGCATTGAGATATACCAAGACGGCACAGCATCAAGCGCAACAGATTTGGGAACATGATTTGGAAACCAACTTAAGACCAAGGCGGCTCCTTATTACTTTGCACTTCAAGAGGCTTTCTCTCCTACTTTTAGGTAGCATTCTTTGCATTCTTTCTTTAGCACTAAGAGCCGAAGCAAATCCACAGATAACAGCATGGAAGCTATCGCAACTTTCTTCCGCGTGGGGAGCATGCACTGTCTATATTTCCAAAGATGCAGTCAGAATTGAAGCCCTAGATCGTGACTTCTATCTACTGAGTCTGGCGCCAAAGTGGGAGGTAGTGCTTATAAGTGACAAGAAAAAATTGCGGTACGAAAATGGCGCAAACCTGGAAGTATCCCCGATACAGCGATTCGGATGCAATTTTGGCCACATCAGTGAATACAAAAACAAACCAGATTTTTTTATGGCATTACCGGCCACCCTATACTTCTCGAACACCAAGATGCGGATCGACGACCCTTTCAATTTCAATAAATTTGAAAAAAGCCAGCATAAGAGCTACTCAACAGATGTTCGTTATACTGTAGTGCAATGCAAAAATATCCCTAAAAATGCAGTCGCGATTTTAACAAAGTTCTACGATGTCCCACTCGGCAGCCAGCAAGTGCCAGTCAGCATGCTGCATCTAGAAGACAACGTGAAGGCTTTTCGCTTGAAGACAAAAGCTATTGCACAAGTAAAAGTAGATGCATCCGTTTTTTCGGCAAAAACTTATCCAAAGGCAGCAAAAATCGAAGCAATCATTTTGCCGCCTACAGCCGAGGCTACCGACGTCATGCTCAAAGACGCTGGTTTTTATTAAGCGCACAAAACCAGGGCCATATCGAATTATTTCACGCCGCACACAATCGCAAGACAATTCGACACGGCCTGAGTGCTAAGCTTTCGATGCTATTGAAATTCTCGTCGCAAGCTTGCGGCGCAAGGTACAAACCACAAATTCGGGAACCGTATGGACTTCTTACTAATCGACACCGAGATTGCAGCGGCCCTAGCGTCGCTCACTGCAATGGAAATCGTACTCGGCATCGACAACATCATATTTATTTCAATTCTGGCATCAAGACTGCCTGAGCATCAACGACGCAACGCCAGATTGATCGGCTTAGCCCTTGCCATGCTGACACGAATCATGCTGCTATTCTCACTTTCTTGGGTGATGAGCTTGAAGGCTCCACTCTTCCAAGTTTTCCACCACCCATTTTCTGGACGCGATCTCTTGCTTTTGGGTGGTGGATTATTTCTCGTCGCCAAGGCTACAAGAGAGATTCACGAACGCATAGAAGGTGATGGTGACGAACTTTCAACGAAGAAAAATTCTACCTTCATAGGCACAATTGTTCAAATACTGATACTAGATATAGTGTTCTCACTAGATTCGGTAATCACCGCAGTAGGCATGGTCGATGAACTCTGGATTATGGTTACAGCGGTCGTTATCTCGGTCATTACCATGATGATATTTTCGACATCAGTCAGCAATTTCATTTCCAAACATCCGACAGTAAAAATGCTGGCCCTGAGCTTTCTACTGCTTATCGGCGTGGTTCTAGTCGGAGACGCGCTTGGTCACCACATCGCCAAGGGTTACATCTACGGAGCTATGGCATTTTCGGTATTCGTTGAATTTCTCAATCTTGCCGCATCTCGCAAAAAGAAAGAAGCCAAAGCGCACCAGGCTTCTTGAGAGCCACTACTGCAATTGACCCAACTAGCGATTTTTGAGAACTAGTGAATGACCTAGAACTAGTGAATGACCTAGAACCAACTACTGATTAGGCGTTAGCTGCTGCCCTTGTTGGGGAGCAATCTGATTTTGCAAGAAAGTACCCAGGCCGTTTTTGACCATACCACCAAAACCGCCACTGCCTTGCTGCGTTGGCTGTTGCGGTGCAACAGTTTGATTCGGCATCAAGCTAGGTTGAGCAACTTGCTGACCACCAAGGAACATCTGGCCGTTCTGTACTGTGACGTAGAACGCTTGGCCGCTTTGTACATTGGTCATGAGATATTGGGCTGGTGGCAAATTAACAGTGCCAACGAGGGCCGGTGGCTGCTGACTCAGAGCAGTACCTTGTTGCTGGCCATTCTGCCCACCAAGTAAGGTATCTTGGAGAGTCTTGAGAAACTGAGCTTGGCATGGGGCCATCGTAAAACCAGTTGCTGCAAGCGACAAGGCCGCGGCGAGAGATAAAACTACATAGCGCTTCATGACGAACTCCTTCAATTCCTACAATTCTTTCAATGCCTTCGAAGACAAACGCTCTAGATGCAAGAGTGTTTCTAGCGCACTAGTTTAGCAAAAACGAAGAGAGGCAAATTACAACTGGTAAATTTGTTTATCTCCCAGAAGAAGAAGAAGCGCCAAGCTTATTGAGGAGTTTGCCCCCAGCCATAAATATCGCCATCGGCATTGTATCGAGGATACCAATACTTGCCGGCGCCGTCGCGGCAGGAGGCGACCGAACCGTCGGCATTGTAAGAATAAAGACCGGGCAAGCTGGCAAAACGCTCGAGAATGACATTACCGTCCATATTATCCAAAGAAGAATGGCCGCGAGCGCCACTCAAATCCCATTCAGACTGACCACCAGCCAAATACTCATCTCGGCCAGAGGCGTTGGGCATATAGCTGCCATGACCGGTGGTCAGACCGGCATCGCGCTGGTCCATAATGCCGGCGTTGATTCTGCTGGCTTTAGTAAAATAAGCCAACGGAGGTGGCATGCCGTTGATGCCCTCGTCGCCGTATATGTTTTCGGCGTGTCGGCCGGCGTTGGCAACAAAGCTATCAAGTTGGCAGGGCGGTAAAAAGCGCTGTTTGGGGCGCGCAGACTGAGCGGAAACACTGTTTTGAATAACAGTACTAAGAATCAAACTTAGTAAAGCACAGACTACAAACTTGAATTTCACTGACATAATCACTCTCCGCTGGCAAAATCTGCTGGCCGACAGTGCTATTTAAACGAATAGATCTGAAAAACTCTTGAAAGTGCCGCGGCTTTAAAAAGTCATTTCTGCTCGCGCTAAAGATTCCGCGGAGGTCGCCCCACAAAGGCCCGGCCTTCATGAAATGACTTTGCCTGGGGAAAAGTTCTGCCAAAAACATTGCGGCCAGAAATCTTCCTTTCTTTTCAATCACAACCAGACCTTCGGAAACATCATAGTTCACATCAAGCGGACGCCAAGGGTAAGCATCTGCTTCGTTTGCGACGAATTCACACTCACCACGCTCACAGCTTCTGAGATTTATAGACTCCGGAGAATGCCTAGAATGACTAAATTGAATCTTCCCATCGGTGACACGAAAAACCATATGCCTCCAGCACTCAGCTCTCTAATTTTTCCAGCAGCTCCGTATAGTGATAAAGAGACTGCTAGAACCAGCACAGTATGCTCTTTGCCAATTACCACGTCATGAAAGAGTAACAATGCACGACTTAGGCGCCCAGAAGCTCGAGCTGAAGAAAGTAAGAGAGCGCATTTTGAAATGCTGCAAGAACAAGCCGGGCCTAGCAGATGTGCCGCAAATCTTAGACACGGCAGTCGAATTCAGCAAGAGCAAATTCGCTCTTGTTTGGGAAGGCAATCAACATCTAGGCGACACCCTAGACCTGGGACAAATTAAAGAAAACGCGCCAATTCTTGCTTGTTTTGGCGACCTAAAAATAGATGGAGACTTTCTCAGCCATTATCATGACGACTGGCAACCGATGCTATTTGTAGACGGCACGCTCTCTTGCAACAATATCGTCAAAGGAGGCATGTTTCTTGTAGTAAGTGGCGACATTGACTTAACTGGCTACTATGTCGGTGACAACAACGAGGGCTACCTGAGAGTAGCAGGATCATTAAGCGGTATGGGCTTTGTGCCTCGCCTACGCGACAAACTTCCAGCAGAAAACTACATCGCCGGTGGTGTCAATACCAAAAGTTTTACCTTGGTTGATTGCTCCGATCATCAACTAAAGAAGCATTTTGTTCCAGAGGTTATTGCCGGCGGCTGGCAGGCCGTCAACATAGACGCGATCATCAGCTATGGAAGAGCGGGCAAGTCAATTTGGAAAGATCACAGCCTCTCTCAGTTAACAAAACCAGACTTGCCACCGCTAATTGAGCGTCCAATAGATCCAACTAAGCACGGCAGTATCTGCCCGCTCTCTGAAATGCGTGCGGAGCTGCTTGAAGCCATATCCAGCAAGCTAAAGACCAATCCGTCTGCTGACACTGTTGACTGCTTCTCCGAATTTGTCAAAAACGAAACTTCGCACAGCCAAGAAAATGCACTTGTACTGCCAGCAGGCACGAAGCTAGAAGGAGACCTGATACTCGAAAGCTTTGCACCATGGGCCGAGATCAATAAAATCGCCGCCATTGTCTGCCGCGGAAACTTAGAAATTGCCGGCGACATACTGAACAAGACTCTCGAACACGGCCCCATGCTCTTTGTCGAGGGCACTCTGACAGTAAATTCGCTGCACAAAGCAGGCTCAACTGTCATCGTGCTCGGTGAACTGCAAGCATCCGAGCTAGTGATAGCCGAATATAACGACGGCGTGCTACGTGTAGCCGGTGACTTGAAAGCCGCCGCATTGCTCGCCCTTGATCACGACTGCTATGTCGCGGGCAAAACCAAAGCGATCTACCTTAACAGTGACGAATGTAGCTTGCGCGAGCACCTGTGCGAGGATGTCTTCGTTGATGACAGCGAAGACAGCCCAGACTCTACTCTACTTTTACGCTGCTTCAAGGCTGGACTGCCAATTTTCGCAACTAGCGAAAGCTAAAGCCTACAATCAAAGTCGTCCCGCCTAAACAGCCTTACGCATGGGAGGCAGCTTCACCACTTCGTTTACCGCAAGTGAATTAGCCTGTTCGCCTGTTTTGCCGTTGTACTCAGCAATTTTAGTAGCCATGACATGAACTTCAGTCTTGCTTGGTCTGCGACCTTCGCGCTCGGCAATCAGCGCGCTGGCAATGGTCGAATAGGTTTCACCAGGCTGAGCTTTAACTTCGCTCTTCTCGCCAATTCTTCCAGCAGCGAGAATCCAACGATTAACATCAGCCTGACGCTCGATCGGAATAGCTTCTTGACTGCGACGATGGGCCGAAACATCTGGAATAGGTCCACGGTTTCCGGCAGCTTCAATAACGCGGAAAGGCAGATCGGCCTGGCGATTAGCCCGCTCAAGTTGAGCTGGAGTCATTTTGGCAGCGGCGTCTTTGATGTGTCCGGCAATTTGTTCGTCGACAATAGTAAGGTCTTTTCCACCAGCAGTAAAAGCAGCCGGTAACTTGGTATCGAGCGGGATCGCTCGCTTACCCAGCTCGCGCATCTGAGCATTGACTTCCATGAGACCAAAATCTATTTGGTCAGACGATCTCGACTCTTGCCTGGTTTCGGCCTTAACATATGCTTTGTCAGCCACAATCAAATCCTCAAGCGGTTCACTAATAAAAGCATAGTGAGCATTTGTGGATTTTTATGGGCGCCGGCCCTTGCCCAGGAGCGGCTCCTAGATTAAATTACCGGCGCAGTGATCAAACGGCATCTTTAGCGATTTCGCCGGCAGTAGCCTTAGTGGCTTTCAAATAATCCTCGGGAGCAATGATTATCTGCGTGCCGCGCACACCAGCCGAAACTGAGACCTGTTCGAAGAGGTAGATATTTTCGTCAACATAGACCGGATAATCTTTCTTGCAGGCCAGAGCGGTTACCCCGCCGCGGATGTAACCAGTGAGGGGCTGCACTTCTTTGAGAGAGACCACCTCTGACTTGCGATCGCCGCTCAATTTGGCCAAAGCCTTCAAGTCGAGCTGGGCGTTTCCCGCCACAACCGCGAGACAGACTCCATTTTTATCGCCCCGCACGACAAGAGTTTTGAAGACCTGCTCAAGGGGGAAGCCAATCTTGGCCGCGACCGTCTCAGCGGTTAGGTCATCCGGGTCGACTTGATATTCCCGGAGTTCGTAGCTGATGCCTAGATTGTCGAGAATTCTTACTGCATTGGTTTTCATAGTAGAAAATCATAGGCCATGGCTGAAAATGCCACAAGTTTGCGAACAAAGACTTTCATATTTATCGACAATGGCAGCCAATGGCTGGCAATGGCTGCAAAAATTAGCCAAGAATGGTAGCTTGATAGCGCTAGTTCGGTTGGCGCTAGTTTTGATAGCCCAAGTTTCGTTAGCCCTAGTCTTATTGGAGCCAATCCAGTTGTCACCCCGCCTGCTTTTGCCATTGTCTTTGCTTATTTGCCAATTCGCCTATAACTTGGGCTGCAATTTAGGCTGCAACCCATTTAGCAACCCAGATAGCGAACTAGATCGCTGCCTAGACTGTAATTTAGGCGGCCAAGCCCAAGCCCAGAGCACAACGCCTGATGCTTCCGCACGAGAAAAACTAGATGCCGAAGAGGCGGCCTTGCGCCACAAAGCCCTTAGGCGCGCCCATCGCAAACGCACTATCGAAACTGGTCGCAACGACCATGTTGCAACACCTGAAGAATATGCGCCAGAGCTAGAGCTGTATAAGAAGCCGCTTAAACCAGACAACCCGTTAGGGGTTAGTAATTCCAGCTCACAAGCCACAGAAAATCGAGTGGAGCTGCGCACCGATATCAAGCTTGAAACAGAAAAGCCCAGTAACCCTCCAGCAGAAGGTTCAGATCAATTTGTTGCCAAACGCATGCACAGCGAAAATTCGCCAGCAGCGGCAACAGTAGCAGTCGACTTCAAACCCTATATGGCGGCACTAAGCAAAAAAATCAAACAAAACTGGACTCCGCCAGCTCGACAAGAGAAAACAGAGGTCAGCGTAAATTTCATTCTTATGCCCGATGGCGCCATTGGCAATTTGAGAGTAACCAAGCACGGATCGCCCAGTGCCGATGAAGCGGCTCGCCAGGCGATTCTTCGCGCCGCACCTTTTGCCCACCTGCCCCAGGGCTGCAATGTTCCCAAGCAAATTGACTACGACTTCTCGCACTCATCCCATCAAGACAACCCTTCATTCCACTGGGGCATTCATTAGTCTTTTAAGGGTCCTTGAAGAGTTTTTTTCAAGAGTACTTAAGAGCCTTGGACAAATCTTTAGCGATTTACTGAATACGCATTTTCTTTTCGCTTTCCGGAATAGCCAGTTGGGCCGAACAGCGTGGGCAGACTTCGGTGGAAAATCCTAGCACCGGAGTGCGCCAAGTGTTGCTGCCCGGTATCAATGAAACGGAGCAAACTGGGCACTGACACAAAGAACGATACTTAATCCAGGCGAGAAAAGCGGCAACGGCAATAATTCCAACCATCGGCATTACAGCAATAGGAAATAGTAAACGCACAGCCAAAACCATGGCTACAGCGGACCAAACATAAGTCGAAGCTTCTTTTTTGCGTGCAAGAAAAGCAATTTGAATCTTGCGAATAGCAGCAATGTCGCGCGGGCGAATCAAGAGCACAACAGGATTAACACGACGATCAATTTCGGCAGCTACCGCGCCTATCTTCTTGCGTGTATAGGCGATTTTAGGATCAACGCTTCGGGTTTTACCCTCTGTCGATACAGGCATTCTTGTAGCTAAGCCGTTTGAGATTGCCATGGTGAACTCCTAGTAACTAGATGATACTAGGCTAGGTTACATCCGACTACGTAAAATATTCGTGAATAAGTAATATTACCCACAGGTTCTCACTTCTCGCTCAAGTGTCTCATCAGTAGAGCTAGAATCGGCCTTGTTTTCGTAGAGTTCGCGCCGGCTAGGATACTTACTTTTGATAAAACGATGTTCGAAATCGTCAATGAAAGTGAACACCACCGGCACAACCACCAAAGTGAGCAAAGTGGAAGTAATTAAGCCACCAATTACGGCGGCGGCCATGGAGGCCCTTACTTCTGAACCGGCGCCAATTCCAAGGGCAATTGGTACCATACCTGCCACCATGGCTACAGTTGTCATCAAAATCGGGCGCAATCTGGCCTCTCCGGCAGTCACCAGAGATTTGTTTCGCGGCATTCCTAGCTTAATGCTGACCAGGGCATACTCCACCAATAAAATGGCGTTTTTGGTGACGAGCCCCATCAGCATGACGATACCAATGAGGGCGTACAAGCCAATTGGTGCGTGAGAGGCCACAAGACCAAGAGCAGCACCGCCAACGGCCATGGGCAGAGAAACCATAATAGTTAGAGGCTGCAAAAAGTCATTAAATAGCAGCACCAACACAGCATAAATGAGCATCACAGCCACCGCTATGGCCATACCAAAGCCGCTGAAAATATCGCGCTGAATCTCAACGTCTCCGCTAGCCATCTCATGCACCGAAGCTGGCATGTTCTTGAAGCTTGGCAGTTTGTGCACAAGGGCGAGAGCCTGACCAAGAGTGCCACCGCCAGCTAAGCTAGCAGTGATTGTAACTTTACGGCTACGGTCATAGCGACTAATCTCGGCGGCTCCACTGCCAAATTCGACCTTGGCTACCTCGTGCAATGGAATTGACTTGTTCATGGCCATGACGCGCAAATTGCCAATCGAATCTAAGTCTTGGCGATAGCTAGGGTTAATCTGAACGAGAATGCCAATCTGCCTATCTGGCAGGTCAAATTTAGCTAAACTGGCGCTGTTATCACCAACAGTCGCCATAGTGGCCGTGCGGGCAATTTGTTGCACAGAAACACCTTGATCGGCCGCAGCAGCCGAATCAGGAGTAACTTGAATTTCAGGGCGGCGCAAAGCGGCCGATGAAGAAACATCAAACAAGCCCGGAACAGTGCGCATTTCGGTGGTTAAGCGCTCAGAAGTTTGACGCAAATCTTTCTCGTCATTGCCCACTAAAGTAACCTGTACTTTGCCTCCCAGACCCATGGTTGCTGAAAAAGTAGCACGCACTCCCGGCACCTGCACTAGCTCAGGACGCACTAAATCTTCAAACTGCTGTTGCGAGAGTTTTCGCTCAGCCTTTGGCTTGAGCATGACGTACAAACTAGCTTTGTTCACTTCACCAGCGGCTCCACCTTGACCAGCTCGGCCAGTGGAAGGAGTGCCGATTGAACCAAAGACCTGAGCCACTTCAGGGTGGGTGAGCAAAATATCAGTCATGCGCTTGCTCACAGCATTGGTGCCAGATAGCTGAGTACCAGGCGGTAAGGTGATGCTGAGCAAAGTCTCCCCACGATCAGCAGAAGGCACGAGAGAAGTAGGCAAAGAAGCCATTAGGGCCATACTAACAACGAAGAACACCGAAGCACCCAGCACTGTTTTGCCCCGATTACCGAGAGCCCAGAGCAGCATGTGACGATAGAAACTAACAGTTCTCGACTTACTGTGGTCTTCCTCTTCAGCAGGCTTATTGAGCCAGAAAGCTGACATCATCGGAGTAATTAAGCGAGCAACCAGCAGCGAAAAGAAAACCGCTACGGCAACTGTGACACCAAACTGCTTGAAGAACTGCCCAGGAATTCCACCCATAAAGGCCACTGGCAAAAACACCACAATAATACTCATGGTGGTGGCCATAACCGCCAAGCCAATTTCATCAGCAGCTTCTAAAGCCGCTTGATAGGGCGATTTACCCATACGAATGTGGCGGACGATATTTTCGATTTCAACAATGGCATCGTCTACTAAAATACCGATAACTAGCGCCAGTCCAAGCAGCGACATATTGTTTAGACTGAAGCCCAGAAGCTTCATCACAGCAAAAGTTGGCAGCATCGAAAGGGGCATTGCCACGGCCGAAATAGCCGCAGCTCGCCAATCTTTAAGAAAGGCCCAAATAACAATAACAGCCAAGATAGCGCCAATCACAAGTGAATCGACCGTGGCGTGATAAGAATCCATCACATAACCAAGAGTCGAGCGAATTTTAGTGATATGAATATCGGCCGGCAAAGTCTTCTCTAATTCGGCGATAGCTTTATCAACACCCTTGCCAGCAGTGGCTAAGCTGCTACCGGTCGAGCGCACTACCTGAAAGGCCACAACAGGCTTGCCATTAAGCATGGCAGATTGCCTGGTTTCAGCAATGCCATCGCTAACGGTGCCCAAATTACCCAGAGTCGACCAGTTACCGTTGAGCAAATAAATACGCATATTGCGCAAGTCATCAATGCTTTTCATGCTCCCGAGAGTACGAATAGACTGCTCTTGGGCACCGATATAGCCACGACCGCCCGGCAAGTTCGTATTCATCAATCTAATTTGCGAGTTAACAGTATCAGCGGTAACACCGAGAGCCTCAAGCTTGGTTGGGTCTAGGTCTATTCTTACCTGGCGGTCGCTACCACCGGATCTTTGTACCTGTCCCACTCCTGGAACAGCAAGCAAGACCCGGGAAATTTGATCATCGATCAACCAACTCAAGTCATTGAGTGAATGCTTATCCGACGAAACGGTGTAAGTAGCAAACGGAGCGCCTGAGAAATCGAGACGCTTAATTTGCGGCTCATCAATAGTCAGGGGCAACTGATTGCGGATGCGAGTAACAGCATCGCGCACATCATTGACGGCGCGGTCTACATCGGTGCCCAGCTCAAACTCTATTGTCGTAGCCGAGCTACCTTCGTTAATGGTTGACGAGATATGCTTGATATTGCCAATGCCAGCAATAGCGTCTTCGACTCGCCTGGTCACCTGAGTCTCTAATTCAGCAGGAGCAGCACCAGATTCGGTGATTGAGACAGTCACAGTCGGCATGTCTATATTTGGGTTTTCATCAATACCCAGACTCAAATACGACATGATGCCAACAACACTGAAAATCAGGAACATCAGAATCGATGGAATCGGTTGTTTAATTGACCAGGCTGAAATATTCCAATTCATTATCTTGCCTATTGCTTCATCTTCAAGAGAAAACAGTTACTCATTAATCTTGCTACTTGCTCATCTCTAGTTACTTACTTGCGTCTTGTTACTTACTCAGCCTTGCTACTTACTCAGTCTTGCTACTTACTCAAAGCAACAACGTCGTTGTCTTCCAAGAAACCGGCGCCAGCAACAATTACGGCATCACCAACACTGACGCCACTTTTGATTTCAGCCGATTCGCTTGTGCGCGAGCCAACCGTCACCGGCTGTTTCTTGGCCCTGCCATTTTGATAGAGGAAAACATAGTTCTGCTCACCGTCTGCCAGAACAGAGCTATTTGGAACAAGGAGAGCATCGGCTTGGCCAACCTGCACACTGCCTTGCACAAACATGCCAGGCCTGAAACCAGAATTGCTTGGAATAGCAATGCGCACAGTACCTAATCTTGTGGCACTATCTACAGTCGGTGAAATCTGGAAACTCGTCCCCTGCACAGAGCGCACAGAATCAGAGAGGGCTGCGGTTATGCCCGGCCGCAGCCTAGATAAATCACTCTGAGTCACCTGCGCGCGTAACTCTAATTGTCCTTTACGTATCATCTCAAACAATGCTTTGCCTGTAGAAGCAACATCGCCAATGTGGGCATAGCGCTTGGTGACCAAACCCTCATCAGGAGCGCGAATAATTGTTTGCTCAATTTGAGCGCGAAGCTGTTGCAAACTGGCAGCAGTTTCATCAGCACTGGCTTCTGAAACTATGATGTCTTCTCGACGACCACCCCGTTGAGCCATCTCGAGTTTATTGTGCGATTGTTCAGCAAAAAATTTGGCGGCCGAAAATTGCTCTTTAGCTCCTTGCAGATTAGTAGACGCTGTCACTTCTTCGGTTGAATGATTGTCAGATTCTTGCTGACTAACGGCTCCTTCTTTCAACAAATCTTTGTAGCGCCGTGCATTGCTGCGAGCGTTAACCAGGCTTGCTTCCATTTGAGTAACCATGGCCTGCCGTTGTTGCACATCGGCCAGAGCTTGCTGATAAGCAGCTGAAAGCCCAGCAATATCCTCTTGCCTGTTTGGTTGCACAGCCTTGAGAGCGGTGGCACGGGAGCCCACCATGCGGGCCTCCATTCCTCTTAATTGAGCTTGCAAAATAGACGAGTCAAGAATGCAGAGAACCTGCCCCTTGCGCACATAATCCCCTTCTTCAGCAAGCACTTGAACGATACCGAGGCCAGAGGCTTGTGAACCAATGGTCAAAGGGTCGATGGCTGAAATTGAACCAGTGACTGTCAAAGCCGATGAGACTTTGCCAATCTTGGCCGCTTCAGTGGTTACCGTAACCACAGGTGGAGCAGCCTTGACGTTTTCAGAAGATAAAGATGGTGTACTGCTGCCAACCGAGCGGGAAAGACCATGGGCATAGTTAAAGAGTGAAAGACCGGCTACGGCCACGAGCGAAAGCCCTCCAGCCAAAAGCCACTTTGTCTTGGCTGAGCTGATCTTTGGCGTTACCCGATGCAACGGAGTGACATTGCCGCCCAGGCGAACTATTTCAGTTTGGTTTGTCTCGTCACGACTTGTTGTAAACATATGCTTCCTAAACTTTACTGCGGTTCAGTTTCTATCCTAGCACTTAACTGAATGAATTCATTCATTAATTAAGGCCGCCCAAATTAAATCGATTTGTCTGCTCGAATAGCAATTCCTCAAGGTCTTTTGGGCACTTCACGCAAGAGAGATCGACTGCCGGAATTTCACCGATATCGGTGAAATTCTAAAGAAACGGCCTTCGCCGGGTTATCCTTATAGAGACAACACAGACGGAAAATTAAATGGCTAGAGCCCTAGATCCGCACAAAAAACAAGCAATCTTAACGGCGGCCCGTATGATTTTTATACGCGACGGCTACCGCGCGGCAAAAATGACCGATATCGCGACCGAAGCCGGAGTCGCAGCTGGCACACTCTATCTTTATTTCAACTCAAAAGAAGCTCTTTCAAACGCCCTATCTGAAGATTTCTTCAATCGCTGCGCCCAGATGATTGATCAATACGTTCCGCACATTGCCGATGAAAACGGCTTGACTCAATATATTGACTCGGTAATTCAGATCGCCAGGGACGAACTGCCAGTGCTTTCTTTTGCGCGCATTGAATCTTTTGAAAAAGCAGGAAAAGGCAAAGAAGTACGCAAAGAGCTTTCCATTCGCACGGCTAACCACTTGCAAAAATTGATGGATGAAAAAGCCATACGAAATTATGATGCCATTGCCCTGGCAGACATGATGGGAGGAATGCTGCACAAAGTGATAATGTCCTGCGTCGTGGAAGAGACTTTCGATCTTGCTACGCATAAAGCCACCGCCATACGAATACTCGAATACGCCTTATTTGAGTCGATAAATTAGAATTAGAACAACACAGAAGCTGCGCCAATGAACAACTCTGAAGAGCCAAATCGCAATAACCTACCGCCGCCAGTGACTGTCATTGTCACATTGATCGTGATCACGATAATTGTTTTCCCGACTGTAATTTTGGCGCAGTGGTGGCTCTACTATTCTTCGACGGTTTTACTCTGGGATGCCGC
Organism: Obscuribacteraceae bacterium (SeqCode); assembly: GCA_044378815.1. Lineage (GTDB taxonomy): Bacteria > Cyanobacteriota > Vampirovibrionia > Obscuribacterales > Obscuribacteraceae. The sequence goes on from JBIPOV010000017.1 coordinate 45,172, forward strand.
TCAGACAGCCATGATCAGTTACTCTGGACTAGCGGTTATCTTAGCTTTCTTCATCGTTCTGGCCATGCGTCGCCTCAGTCAATCAACCAAACCAGAAGATATTCAAAGAATCTCAGAACTAGTAACAGAATGGACAGGCTGGGTAATTTTACTGCTAGCTTTCTCCTTCTCTGAATCACAGAGCATACTGCATGTTTCAAGACATCTTTATTTTCCCCTCGCCGTTGTTGGCTTGCTTTTACTAGGTGTTAGTAACTTCCGCCGCTACAAAAAGGGCAATGACAAATCATCATTGATATCAGTGGTTGTTGTAATTATTTGCTTAGCTACAGAATGTTTTCGCTATTTCAGTGGACTAGAAAGATTGACTTTCTAGGCACTGAATAAAGTTATCCAAGCTCGATAATTAGAACGACAACAAGAACGAAAGCAAAACGAAGGACACTTAAATGGGCATTGAGTCAGAAAACGGACAGGAATGGTGGCGCAACGCCGTTGTCTATCAAATTTATCCCCGCTCCTTTCAAGATAGCAATAATGACGGCACGGGTGACATAAAGGGCATAATCAGTCGCCTCGACTACCTGGCGAACCTTGGCATTGACTGCATTTGGCTGAGCCCATTCTATCCCTCACCCAACAAAGATTTTGGCTACGACATTTCAGACTACTGCAATGTAGACCCACTTTTTGGTGAACTCTCAGACTTTGATCACCTAGTGAGCGAAGCACACAAACGAAATCTCAAAATCATCATTGACTTAGTGCCTAACCACACATCAGATCAGCATGCCTGGTTTCAAGAAGCACTGGAAGGAAAGCAAAGCTTCAAACGAGATTGGTACGTTTGGCGCGATCCCGCCCCTGGTGGCGGCGTACCCAACAATTGGCCCAGCTATTTTGGCGGACCGGCCTGGACTCTAGACCAAGAATCTGGACAGTATTACCTTCATCAATTTCTCAGCGAACAACCAGATCTTAATTTTCGCAACCCCCTTGTTGTAGAAGCAATGCTAGAGGTGATGCGCTTTTGGCTCAAGCGCAATGTTGACGGCTTTAGAGTAGATGTAATTTGGTTGTTAGTAGAAGCTGAAGATTTTGCTGACGAACCAATCAATCACAATTGGAACAAAAATCTAATTGAGCGAGACCGCACCATTCATACAAAAATCGAAGACCAGCCAGAAACACATATAATCATTCAACTGATGCGCCAGGTGCTAGACGAATTTAGCAGCCCTGGCCACGAAAAAATGATGATCGGAGAAGCTTACCTACCATACGATCAACTGATTACATACTACGGCACCAAAGAAAAACCCGAGTGCCACATGCCCTTCAATTTTCATCTAATTACAGAAGGCCTAGAAAACTGGCAGGCCTCTGCTGTGCGCAAAATTGTCGATGAGTACGAACAGGCATTACCTCAAGATTGCAGCCCTAACTGGGTATTGGGCAACCATGATAAATTTCGCTTTGCTAGTCGCATCGGCAGCGAACAAGCCCGTGTTGCCACCATGCTCTTGCTCACCCTGCGAGGCTCCCCCACCTGGTACTACGGGGACGAAATTGGCATGCTCAACGGAGAAATACCACCTGACAAAATTGTCGACCCCAGGGGCATAAGACAGCCAGACGTGCCCAGTGAACAGAGAGACCCTGAGCGCACGCCCATGCAATGGGACGGCACTACCAATGGTGGCTTTAGCAATACAGAGCCCTGGCTACCGGTCAGCGCTGACTACACTGAGCGAAATGTCGCCGAGCAAGAGCGGCAACCACAATCAACGCTCAACCTAGTCAAGCACTTACTCAAACTGCGCAAAGAACATAAAGCCCTCAGTCAAGGTTCTTACGTGGCTCTCAGTTCTTACGGCAAAGACAAACACGAGACAGAAGAAACTAGCGCAGTAGAAGATGGTCTATTCATTTACCTAAGAGAGTTTGACGGCGAACGAATCGCGGTGGTGCTCAATTTCACAGATACAGTTAAGAGCCACAAACTACAAGGCCGCTTACTAGCTTCAACTTACATGGACCATGAAAGCCTCAATAATAAGATGTACGCAAGCGACAAAAACGCAGAAACAAGTACAACAATAAGCAACTTTAGAGTGCGGCCAAACGAGGGCATAGCCCTGCTGCTAATCTAAAAAATACTCTTAGTTTTTGGGTCTTAGTCACTGGGTTTTAGGGTCTTAGGCTTGAGCTCTAGAAATTCGGCTTCTGCAGCCCTCCCTTGGAATGGGCTGTGTAAAACAATACGTATTATCATATATGCGATCGGACGCACTCTCTATAGCGAAGCGGTTCACGCGCTTGACTAGCGAAGTGTATATACAGAACGGCCAGCCATGCGCCTTCATTAAATGTCAGCAGATATGCAAAATAGTTTCATCGGGGGACTTCCAAGTATCTTCTCTTCCGCTATACTAATTACATAACCGGTGAGCACACACTAAGTTGAGTGCTTTGAGCCGAGGGGTTAAGTGGAAACGTCAGGTCTGCGCAGACCGGAAATTGTAGCGATAACCCGCTAGCTGTGGATTCTGACTTGAAGCAGCAAGAAATATCGAGCCTACGCAATAGGCAGTCAGACGATAGTAAAAAAGCCGCCGCAGATTTATCTGGGTGGCTTTTTTATTTACCAATCGAGTTATTGAGAACTCATATACTGCTCGAGAGCCTCTAAGCGACCACGCTTACTAGCCGTCTTCTTGACACCGTCAATAGAGCGGCAAAGATCGGTTATATCCTGGCGACATTCTTTTAAGCGATCAAAAGTGGTGGCACTTTCAGCTCCTTCAAAAACACCCTCATCGCTTAAAAACTCGGGAATTATTTCTTTTGCCTCGCCGCCAACAGAAGCACCATTCTGCGCAGGCTGTGAAATTTTAGAGCGCCCTTTCTTTGACTTGCTGTGGCCAGCACCAGCAAGAAAGTCTTGCCCCAAAACCAACTGTTGTTTCAATGTGGTTCTAATAGCAACCCAGCGCCGCCCCTCTTGCAACATCTGACTGCGCCCCATGGCAGTCTTGGTGAAGTCTTGAAACTCTCCCAAGGTCCAAGTTCGAATAGTTTCAGGCGCCTTATTCTTGAAAACAAAATCACGCTCTTCTTGACTCATCGGCATGGGTCGAGCCAGCAACATCTCTTCCGGGGTCCACTCATGATGATCGTCTAAAGGCCCGCTGCTAACAACAGTATCGGCGCCTGACGAAGCTGACGAACCTGGTGAACTAGATGTATTAGAAGAGCCCGCCGCTCCAGGCGGTGCAAATCCGGAATCAGAGCCCGCATAAGGTGGCGAACTGGCACCGGAATCAGAATCCGAACTAAAGCCAGAACTAGAACTGGAGTTAGTTCCAGAAATAGATCCGGGGCTCCCGCCAGAGCTAACACCAGGTATTGTCCCAGGGTTATCATCGGAACTAACACTGCTGTCTGGATTTGCAGACGAAGTTGCCGATGAGCCTTCGTTAGCGCGAGAAGATAACAGCTGACCTTTCTTACCGCCGTTTTCAGCCAAGGCAGAATGGCCCATCGAGCCGCTGCAAGCAGTCAAAGCAAAAGCATTGAGCCCCAAAGTTGAGACCATTAAGAGAGCAACAGAAATAGAACTGAAGTCACATGACTGCAGCCTTGAACGTCGAATTCGCAAAGCTAGCTGTGGCTGCAATGATTCTGGCGTTTGACTATCCATGATCGCTCCAGTTAGTTTCCTGAATCTTAGCTTGAACCAACTAACATTGCTACTGAAGGCACAATCAAATGGCTAAGCAGGTTCTTGATTGTAATCTGGTGCCGTAACTTCGCTGTGAGTGCCGGTGGAATCGCGACTCATACATTTCTCGCACTCGCCTACGAGCTTGGCATAGCTAAGGTTTAAGCCTCGAGCGATACTTGCAACAGAGCCGAAGCTTGGCTTGCGTTTGCCTTGCTCGACATTGCTAATAAAGACACGATCTATTCCTGAAGCACTAGCCAGCTGTTGTTGAGTCATTTTCAAGCTCTTTCTTTTAGAGCTAATAACTTCGGCTAGAGACTGATATAGAAGTTTGTGGGTTGCTTTTTTGTCTTCCATCTTTTTTCTCCTTGGAACACCCTCGACGTATCAAGCTCAATTTGGTTTCAATTTCTTTCAAAAAAGCCAGCCAAAACTTAACTACTGCGTATGGTATTCACTAGAGCATTTTTTGAGCAGTATTAAGACCTTGCATGCAACGAGTTGATTTGCTGTTTTGTGGGGATTGCTGAAAGTTTCTGCGAAAGAAAAGCAATTAGCTTATTGCAACCAAGTCGCAATCAAACTAAGTAAAGACTCGCGCACCAGCACGCCATGACAACAAAAGTCTCAGCAACAATTAGGCTTTGCCATTTTTGTCATATTATTGCGAATAAGTATCATCGACATAATTTACCCGCAAGTTAGCGTGAGCAAGCAATAGCCAGAGAAAAAGGTTAAATACGCTCTGTCAAGAATTGAAACTATTCGCATCTAAGTTATGATAATCGAGCCTCAATTGAGAATAATTCTTACTAAGCGGCAAGCGCCTTCAGCAGCTAAGAAAATCGCCAATTCTAGCAGTCCGCGTTAGTTTCAGGAATTTTGCGAATCTATAAATAGGCAAAAAGGAGCAATCTTGAATCTTGAAATCAATGACAGAGGCGAATCTCAATTCCTAAAACCAATTGAGAACAATTCGCACAAAATACATGGCAATGTCTTTCTTGGTTTTTTTATTCCCGGTCAGTGTCTTCTATTGAGGTCAACCGAAAATGAGCGCACCAATCAGCCACCACCAGTGGTTGCATACAAAGTTTCCAATCTCTTCAACCGAGAAGAAAACTAGCGTTGATTCGCTATCTCCCGCTGGCATGCAAAACCTCAGAGGGCGCCGGGTCTGGTCTAAGTTTACCAGTGCCTCCATAGCTGCTAATCTCGGTGGCACAATTGCTTTTCATGACAGCGACAACGACATGATCGTGCGCTGGGATAACGGCGTCGTCACGATGCACAGCAAAGACAAACTGCTGCGATCAGCATTTCTAATCGGTGGTCATCAAAGCCTGCAAGACCATATTGATTGCCTGAGCAACAGATGTCAGTGCGGTAAGAGAAGTTGATTCAAGACCTAATGACCGAAGACGATAGAAACCTACGAGTAAGATTGCGCGAGCTAATCACCACCAGTCCAAGGGGCAAAGATATCACCCCCATCGAACTGCTGGCTTTGGCGAAGCAAAAAGGTCTGTCGGTCAGTGAACGATCGGTTTATCGTCTATTGGCCAGATTTCGTAAAGAAGGTGACCTTCCGCCAAGCGGAGTTGCCGCAAAGTTGAAAAAATTAATAGAAGCACGTGACGACGGGTCGCACTTGACAGCATCCGAGCTGCACGAGCTTGCCAAGAGGGACGGGGTCAAAGCCTCTCTATCGACCATATATCGGGCAATAGACAAGTTAAGGGCAGAAGGATTTGTCAACTCTGTTAAGCAACCAAAGGCTCAAGCTTTTGAAACTTCAACTAATAAAAGGGCCCACGATCACCTAATTTGCTTCAATTGCGGCAAAACTTTAGAGGCAGAATCGATATTTTCTGATTTAGGTTCGTTAATAGCAGAGCGAAATGGCTTTGATTTTTCGCACTCAGAGCTTATTTTAAAAGGGTACTGCGAAGACTGCCGCGGCGCATCAGTCTAGCAGACGCCTAAAAGGCACACCAGATAAGTGTTTTGGCGATTTCCTGCCTTCTCCAGGGATTTTCCAAAAAGCCAATCCGGTGACCGAAACTGCGATCAAACTATATTAAATCTCTATACATCAACCATATCCACCATATTTAAGGAGTAATCGTGCGGTACACGAAATCAACATGTAAGCGCTGCAGGTCAGTAGGAGCTAGTCTTTGCGGGAAGCCAAAATGCGCTTTCATTCGCAAACCCTATGGCCCAGGCCAACACGGCCAGGACAGAAAGAAGACTTCAGAATACTCTTTGCAACTAAAAGCTAAGCAACAGATTCGCTGGACATACGATGTCAGCGAAGCTCAATTCTATTCTGTCTACGAAGAAGCCACCCGCGCTAAAGACGTAACCGGTACTGTCATGCTGCAGATTCTCGAATCGCGCCTTGACAATATCCTCTACCGTTCCGGCCTCGTTGGCACGAGAAGACAAGCTAGACAAGTGGTAACCCACGGCCACGTGCAAGTCAATGGCAAGCGCCTGAACATCGCTTCAGCCAGACTGCGCCCAGGCGATGTGGTAACTATTGATCCGAAGAGTGCAGCTTCTGTCAAACCAATGAACATCGGCTTGACAAGCGTAACTCCAACATGGCTCAAGACAGATGCTGAACAATTGAAAGTTGAATACGTCTTGGTTCCAGATCGCGAATCACTAGACCAAACCTTCAAAGAGAACTTGGTAATTGAATACTATTCAAGATAGGTTCAATTTCTGATCTTTCTTTTGAAAGAGCAGCTTAAGAAATCAAGAGTGATATTTCGCAATAGTGAAATATCACTCTTTGCTTTAGGCATCACCTAGTCAATAAAAAAATGATGTTGCCCGGAAAAAACAAAAAACTTGCTGCAGTCTAGAGCTTACTGATCAAGCAAGAGCTTGCTCTCACGCTCAGCTTCAGGAGTGCGTCCTAAATCATTGAGAATCTTGATGTGGGCGCCATAATCAACTAAAAGCTCTGCGCGAAGCCGTTCAGCCGATTTTTGATCAGCCAGGGCAAAAGCCTGAGTGGCCACATCGATGCTCTCCTTCAGAGCCTTCTCAGCTATTAGATACTTTCCATGGCGCTGATACAGTTCGGCCAAATGGCGCAGGCTATTTGCCAGAGACTCAAGACTCTCCGCCGCCGCCTGCTTATTGCTGCCTAGATTGGCTAGAGCAGCTTTGGCACGCTTTCTATAAAGCCCCACAGCGCATCGCCCATAGGCCTCAGAGAGGTGCGAGAAGTGCCATTGATATTCGTAAAACTTTGCTCTGTCGACAATTACAGCTACAGCTGCCGCTGAGGGTGTCTGAGACTGCTCTGTCCGTGCCCCAGACAAGTCAAGAAAGTAATTTTGGAGCAAAGTAGCGGGCGCTCCCTGTTCAGCCCCTTGAGAAAGACCCTGGGCTGACCCCGAACTATCCACAAAGGGCCAGTGCAAACTAATGTCGCCAGGCACAGTGGCAGCACATTCAGCCCAGGCCTTTGAGACACAGAAGGCATCAAGACGCTTTTCAAGATCATTCCAATAGAACAACAAAGACAATGTCACAAGCGCTGCGCAGCCAAAGGCGATTAGCATTGCCAGTATGAACGGCGCAAACTTTGAGCGTAAGGGCATAAAGCTTGGCGCTACTTCTTATATTTCTTGATCAAATCTTCTATCTGACCAGGATCAAGACCACCAAGACCAGCAGGAATTTTGTCTTTCAGGTTCTCAGGAATCTGACCACCGCCTAACTTATCTTTGAGATTAGCAGGAATTTGATCGCCATATTTTTCTTGCAACTTGCGAATAAGGTCACTAGTGCCACCAGCTGAAGACCCACCAGCGCTACCTAAACCACCAGCAGGAAAGCCTGACGCCGCAACCGGAGGTGCGGGCCGCTGTGTCTTCAGCACAGCACTGCGCTTCAATTGGTCGTCTAGACTGCTATTCAGGGAGTCTATCCGCTTGTTCAAATTGGCCTCGGTCTCGCCGGCCTTGACCGAATTCTCGAGCATGGCAAAGGCATTTAGATAAGCATCGATGCCAATACCTTGAGACTTGGCATTGAAAATTCGCATCACTAGAGCGGTGCGCCTAGCTTCTGCCGGACCTGGCTCAACCAGGGGACCATCATTAGCCGCTACAGCGGCTGCAGGCGCTGAAGCAGCTGCTGGTGCAGAAGCTGGCGCGACAGAGGAAACTGGAGCTGCAGTGGAAGTGGAAGCGGTGGAAGAACTGGTTGGCTCAACTGTGGCAGACTTCGGAGTGACAGGGTTAGGAGCAGCAGCATCCTCAGCAAAGGCAGCCTGTCCAAGCAGGCCCAAGCAGACCTGAAGTGCAAGCAAACAGCTCAACTGCTTTGCCATCTGGCCCCACTTGGTTTCATTCGCAGCCAGTACTATGGTCATTAAAGTAGTCCTCATCAGCTCTTATTATCCTATTACCCATCCTACTGAACATACTATTACCACGCCGCTGGATTGCCATTAATTCCGGCGAAATTGGCGGTGCTAGACTAGTCAGAAGGAGAAACGCTGCGCAGGCGAAGTAGGCCAAAATGTCTTATAAAGTTAGCCGAGAATTGATAATCGTGGCGTCCAGGGCACTAATCGCAGCTGCAGAAGCCATATTGATGTTGGCCATATGTCAGCCAGCTTTGACGCAGACGCAGTATGAATGGGTTCCGGGCTCTCGTCAGGCACGAGTTGTACCTAGTGGACAGAGTGGACAGAGTGGGCAGAGTGGTCAAAGCGGACAAAGCCGGCAAGCTCCGCAGCAGCCCTACCAACAACAAACACAGCCTCAACAATATCAACAGCAACAGTATCAACGACAGCAATATCAACGCCAATATCAACAACAATCTAGCCAGCCTAGCGCGGCGAATCAAAGCCGTCCAGCAGCGACTTCGCAAACTCAGCAAAGCCAACAAAAAGGCAAGTCATACCACTTTGTTGACTCGGTTATGGTGGACGGACTACAACGACAGTTTCAAGTACATGTGCCGGCGAGCTACGACCGCAGCAAACCAATGCCAGTGGTGCTAATTTTTCACGGTCTGCACATGAACAGCACCATGATGATGGGAATGACGGGCTTCAACCCGGTAGCCGATCACAACAATTTCATTGCTGTATACGGAGATGGTGTTAATAACCGCTGGAGTGATGGCCGCACTAGCTCTGGGGTTGATGATATTGCCTACGTCACCAGCTTGCTAGACAAGCTAGCAAAAGAAGTAAATATCGACCGCAGACGTGTCTATGCTTGTGGTATCTCCAATGGTGGCTTCTTTGCCCAAGTTCTCGCTTGCAGTCTTCCTGATAAAATTGCTGCAGCAGGTGTTGTAGCCTCAACTATGATGGACCGCACCCAAGGTATGATGCAGGGCGGCAAAGCAGTCCCGATTGTATTCTTTCTCGGCACAGAAGATCCCTTGCTGCCCTGGGCAGATGGTCGCACCAAAGACTTAGGCAAACTAGGAGAAACTCTCGGCTTGAGCGCTCTGGGCTCAATAGACAATGGCCTCGCTCGCTATGGTGGACTGATGACAGTGCCAGAAACAATTGGATTCTGGACAGGTCACAATAACTGCAACGGCAGCCCCCAAGTCACACAAGTTGCAGACCGAGACCCAAGAGATGGCACCACAGTTAAGAAAGAGACCTATGGTTCATACTCCAATCAGGTCGTGCTCTACACCATAGAAGGCGGAGGCCACACCTGGCCGGGCTGTCCAAACTTAAGTGCTATTTCGGGGCTCACCGGCAAAATAAGTCAAGACATAGACGCCAGCGAACTGCTCTGGGATTTCTTCAAAAGCCGCAGTCGTTAAAATAGCCTTAGCGAATACAAGCGCCCATTCAAAACCAGACAAGATAACAATCCGAGATGAACAGATACCTTGCACACTAACCTATCAAAACGATCAAACAATCACCGCCACTCTGCAGTTGCTCTAGTGATCTCTTGAGAAAGTCGAGACCCTCGCGCATCGCCAATGCAATATCCGCTTCAGCTTCGTCCGCATAATCGCGATAAAACTCAGCGAGCGCCTCATCCGAAAAGCTCAATCTACTAAGAAGCTCCAGTGTTTCCTCCCCAGCTTTCGGTTGGGCACAAACAACCATTCCTATATCCTGAAATTCTTGCATGGCGGTCGCTCTCAAGTTTAAATTCATTGGCAGCTCAATCCCCGAGGCGAGAAGAAATTCAATAACAATAACTAGCAGCGAACCTGAGTAAGCATATTCCGGATTGACCTTAGCGGCTTCCGAGAACAAAACATTCCAAAAACGATCAAACTTCCGCTCAGATAGAAGCTTGCTGGCCTTATCCAACACATCTGATGACAAAATGAATGCTGAGGCGATTTGTGACATGACTTACACTACTGACTAACGATCCCTATCGATTGCGTAACCGCCAGTTTTTCAGCCTCAGCCAGCTTAGGGGCTATAGCAGCAGACTGACTAAGCTTGAGTGCTGCGCGATATTCCACCACAGCCCCTCGATAATCTTTTGCAGTCAGACAAAGCTGAGCCTGATTAAGATGACTAGCAGCGCTTTCATCTATACGTAGGTTGAACAAACAGCTAGAAATGTTCTTAGCATAAACGACTTGCTCTCTATCAAAATAACTGGCCCAACGAAAATATTTGAGAGCTTGAACCGGCTCCGTAATCTTGCTCAAACCCATGTTATTGAGTTCACAAGCCATAAGCATTCTTCCGCTTCTATTGCTGCTATCAATCTTCAGAACTTGCTCAAAGTACTCCAAGGCTTTAGCGGTATCATTATTTGCTTTAGCTTTGCTGGCTTCAGCAAAGAGCAATTGAATTTTACCTCTATCAGTTAAATCAGAAGATTCAGTGCTGATAGCGGCACCACCAATTTCATAGAGCTTGTACAAAGTGGCCACGTCACGCGAAGTAATACCGCGCTGATTAGAGAGAGCAGGAAACATCACATCTTCTTCGTACGGGCTATGCCCAGTTAGACCAAGGGCATGACCAATTTCATGCACGGCAATCATACGCATAAAGTCTTTCGTCATTAGCTGATCAGGAAAGGGAGATATGGTCAGAAGCAACACACTGGCCTTGTTAACGCCTTCCATGTTTCCTGTGAGCTGAGCCTTTCCAGCTTCAGCTCGCAATGCTGGCGCATGCAAATCATCAACAAAATTGATAGTTATATCAGCATCATCAGCAGAATCTACAATCTTCAAACCAATCTGACCGAGGGTAGCTTTGTCCCAATCATCAACTGACTGACGGACAGCTTCCTCATATTCCGGCCTATACGACTTTATGGCATCAGCGCTAGCGATGTAAACACGCAAGGGGAAGCGTTTGACTGGCCAGCGAAAAAGCCCCTCAGAAACCGCATCTTTAAAATAATCGCCAGCACCACCAGTAGTGACTACATACTGATTCGGCTTAGCCTTAGCATCACTTACTTGCGAGCGAATAACCCCAGCCAGAGCCACATACTGCTCGCGCTCATCACTCTTCGGAGCAACTTGCAGATAGGAATCGTAGCAAGATAAACACTTGTCTAAATGGCCAGTACGATGATAGACCTTGGCAGAAACGAGCCACGCTGTAAGCGGCATAGTCGCCGAACCTGGCTTAAGGCCAGACTGCGAAGCGAGTGGAGCTGCTAAAGCAAGCATCCGATTGACTTGATCAAGGGCAGCATAAGCTTTGTTCTGAGCCAGCAAACAACTGGCGAGACCAGACAAGGCAAGCAGCGATTGTGGGTAAGCTTTAACAGCACTTCTATACGCCTCTTCTGCCGCCTTGGCTTGGCCCTGCAACAGCAACTGCTTACCCTGCTGGCAAGCTACCGAAGCGGCATCGGTCTCCACTTTCTTAGAGGGAGCCGCCCAGGCAGAACCAGAGAGCAACAACAGAGTAACAGCAGTAGCCAAAGCAAACTGCTGAAATCTACTAGATAGAGTTCGCGCTACCACCTGATGCTAGGCTCGACCGAGAAGAACCTTGGCCCTGTTATAGTGCTTCTCAGCCTCTTCTGGCTTGCCCAACTTCTTAAGAAGCTTGGCAAAATCACGCAAGCTGTCAGCCAATTCAGGGTTGTCAGCACCCAGCTCTTTTTCACGCAGCACTAGGGCCTTAGCTAATAGTGGCTCAGCCTTATCGAAGATGCCTTGCTGGAACTGCAAACCAGCTAAGCTCGTTAGGTTCTCAGCCAACTTCAATGGCTCTGGCACTTCGGCATACTCAAGAATGGTGACTGCTCTTGCAATGAGCGGCTCAGCCTCAGAAAACAGACCTTGAACGCACATTACACCAGCCAGGTTATTGAGATCGTCAACAACTTCAGGGTGGGAGGCACCAAGTTCGCCCTGCCGCCAAGAGAGAATGCGCTCGTAGGCCCGTTGAGCCTCTGGATAATTCTCTTGCTCATAGTGCATTTCGGCCATCTTGGTTAGAGCCGAAGACATGGTGGCAATCTGAGCAGCCTTAGCAGCAGCAACTTCAGCTTCATTCATCTTAGCTAGACGCGAACTAGAAGCACTCGGCTTAACTTCAGCTGGTGGAGCAGGAACAGCAGCCGGAGGGGCCGCCTCAGGTTGTTTAACAGGAGGTGGTGGCGGCGCAGAAAGGGTCGCTGGAACAGGCGCTGGAGTGGGAGTTGAAGCTGGCGTTGGAGTCGGAGCTGGAGCTGGAGTTGGAGCCGGAGTCGGAGTCGGAGCTGGCGCTGGAGTTGGAGCGGGAGTTGAAGCTGGCGTTGGAGTCGGAGCTGGCCCTGGAGTTGGAGTTGGCGCTGGAGTCGGAGCTGGCGCTGGAGTTGGAGCTGGAGTTGGAGCTGGAGTTGGAGCTGGCGCAGCACTTGCTGCCACAGGAAGAGGAATATCAACTGTGGCAGGAGCTTGAGGCGAAAGCTGTGGAACAACCAGCGAAGTGGGTGATGACTGTAGCGCAGACTCTGCTAAAGGTGCAGTCACAGATACAGGAGCAGTCGCCTGAGGAGCAGTTACCGGTCTAACCGAATCGCCGGGACGGGCGGGCTCTGACTTAAGACTAGAGAAGAGCGAGCGCAGATCAACTTCATCTTCTGCCACAGGTGCAGACTCTTTTACTGGCTCTGCTTGAGCTGGTTCTGGCTTTATCTCTGGTTTTAGCTCAGGTTTTGATTCTGTTATTACTTCTTGCACAAGATCTGGTTTAGGATCTTGCTTAGCTTCTTGCTTAATTTCCGATTTTGGCAGGTCAGCTTTTGCTTCGACCTTGGCGCTAAGACTAAATTCAGCACCAATCGTCAGGCTATCAGATGAAAGAAAATCAGTGCCGAACAGCGCATCACCGGCAATACCAAATTTCGAATCCAGAACGCCAGAATCACTTACAGCGGCTCCATTTGATGGAGCGCTGCTAGAACTAGCGGCAGAGTTGTTAACAGCACCTTCAAGCTTACTGAGAAGACTATCCAAGGAGGAATCCTCAGAAGCAGCCATGTCGGCTACCTTATCTACTTCTGCTTCGACTATCGCACGGAAAACAGCAGTAGTCTGAAAAGCATCAGGGTTATCGGCGGCAGCCTCAGCTTCAGCGTTAGCAATAGCCTCATCAGGTATTTGCGCCAGCGAAGCCATCAATGCCTCAGCCTGAGAAGCAGCAAGTGCTGTTTTCTCATCTAATTCAGCGATTTCACTGACTTCACCGATTTCTGAACCATCATCGGCCAGACCAAACAAACTCAGAAGATCAGTTCCCTTCTCTTCAACTGGCGGCGCAACAGCTTGAGGAGCTACCTGAGGAGTAATGTCAGGAATAGCTTCTAGCTTAGCTTCGGTCTTAACTTCGATCTTAGCTTCAGGCTTAGCCGCAATCTCAACTTCAGGCGCAACCTCAGGTTTAGCGTCAGGGCTAATATCCAGGCTATTGAGCAGAGCAGACAAATCTGGAGCTGCAGACGCTTCTGATGCCAGAGACTCTTCTACAGCGGAGAGCTTAGACTCAAGGCTAAATGGCGCAGCTTCAGGCTCGGCAACAACTTCTGCGGCAGTTTCTTCTCTCGTCCAACCAAGCTCAACTAAAGCTTGTTCAAAAGTAAGATTGCGCAAGCGACCCTGGTTTATACAATGATCAAGCACCTGAGCGGCATTAGCCAAAGCAAGATCGCCTTTCTCCATCAATTGATTGCAATCAAGAGAAGCCTGTCGACCAACATCTGTGAGAAAACCAGTAGTTTTTAAAACATCGGCTAAAGCCAAAGGATTCTGCCGAGCCATCTGCAGGGCACGGTCAATATCATCAAGGGAAACCACATTAGCAGCAATGAGGAGATCTTCAAAAGTCTGTGGACTATCAGACGAGCCATCGCCGCCATACTCTTTGGCAGAATCACTGGAAGAACTACTACCATTACCATTAGCCGGCTCAGAAGGCACTTCAGTCAGGGCTTCATCCTTCAAATAATGAGCTTCTAGCGCAGCCAAACGCGAAAGAGTGTTATTGGGATTACCCAAACCCGATGGTTTAACTTCAGGAGTACCAACAACAGAAGCCATCAAAGACTCAAGGGAAGGTCCATCATCAGAAGTGGCTGGAGCATTAGCGATAGCAGCGGCCTGTGAAAATTCACTTTCGAGCGCACCACTGCCCTGAGCAACATAATCAGCAGCTGGAGCTTGATTCATGCGGTTCATGCAATTCTGCACTTCAGGCAAAATCTGGCCGGTTTCCTGCATTTGCCTTAGGGCAACTCCAGCAGACTCTCGATCGAATTTGCCTTCTTCAATCATCTGCTGCACAGTCAGAGCGACCTGGAGCATCTGTTCTGAAACATAGCCTTGCTCTACCATCACTGCGCCAATTGGCCGTTCGCTCAAAAGACCAAGCTCTAAGCAGCTCATCACATCAGTTTCATTGAGGAAATTGGCCATAACAAGTAGTTCGCCAATGCGAACAGTCTTCTGCATAGTAGGTCGCAGAGATAAATCAGCGTACAAACCTTGATTACCAGAAAGCGACGCACCGGCTTTTGTTGCCTCATTGCGCAAAGCATCGAGAGCTTCTTGACGCGCCATCATATCGTCACGCACACGCACCTGCAGCTCAAGAGCCACGCGCAAGAGTGAATCAGGCATCGAACCGTTAAGTACCAGAATGCGACCAAGAGGAAGTCCAGTAGCCAGGGAACGCTGCATAGCTGCACCAAAAACAGCTTTATTGATGATGCCTGAATCCATTAATAGTTCGCCGAGACGATTGGTCTGAGTGGAAGCCTGTTGCTCAATAGCCAACTCTTCCTTAACCAGGTCCTGAAAATTAGCACCACTCTTAACGGAAATCTTCAAACAACGAGCAGCCAGATTCATGTCAATAACTTTGTCACGCAACATCGACTGGGCATCAACCGCCGACTGCAAATCGCGGTGATTGATAAATCCTGACATCGTTAACATCTGGCCGATATGTAAATGCTTAGTTCCAGCCGAACGGGCAGTGTCATCCAGTTGCTTCTGGGTAATTACCCCGGCCTTGACAAAGAGTTCACCGATCAAAATATCGGTGGGGTAGCTTCTTGTTGTAGCGTTTTTCTTCAAAAAATCGAATGGCGGCACGGCTTCCCTCGGTCTACTCCTGGCTCCAATTACATATATGAACTATAGCAATAAGTTCCCCCACAGGAGGCCTCTCTAACTCTTAGCGCTCATTGCCGTTGCAATGTTTTGCACAATTGGCATAAGAGCTGGCATCTCCTGCCCCAGATTAAAATAGCACCTCTATATTAAACGATCACAGAGGGTAGATAGGAGATGTTAGCAACCCCGTGAACATTTATCAGCAATGCCCAACACCCAGAATACAGACCTGCCAGAAACTGCACTAGCGAAAGTGCTAATAGTAGAAGACCACCATGCAACTATGGACGGTCTATTTCTTGGGCTCTCACACGTTCAAGGCCTGACTGTCGTAGGAACAGCAAGCACAAGTGATGAAGGCCTAAGGCTGATGCGTCAACATCAACCAGATGTCACCGTGTTAGATCTGCATTTACCAGGCTCGATGGGCCCAAAGGCGACAATAGAAGCCTTCAGAGAGGCAGCCGGTGAACACACCAAGTTGATAATCTTTTCGGCCGAAAGCCGCATGGCCTTTATACAATCAGTCTTAGCAATGGGCGTTTCAGCCTATCTACTGAAGTCTGAACGGGTGGCAAAAGTTGCCGAGACAATTCAAGCAGTGCTCTCTGGACAAACGGGCCTGATTTCAGACGAAGTAACCAAGACCTACAAAAAGATAACCAGGGCCGAGATGGAAGTATTAACAATGCTCGGCCGCGGCATGAAATACCAAGAAATAGCCGATCATCGCTTCACCTCCGTAGCAACAGCTCGCAAACAATGCGAAACGCTGCTACTCAAACTCGGCCTAGAAACCCGCGAGCAACTAATTGCCTGGGCTGTACAAAATGGCTTCGGCAGCGTAGAAATGGAAAATTGAGCACCTAATTCGAAATGAATGACTTTCTCAAACAATTCTTTCGCGCTCAATCAGGTCAGGATCTGCCCGAAGAAGGGATTCTGCCAGGCATAAAAGCGCGGCAAAACTCTGAAAACCAAAAGCGATTTAGTCAACAACAAGCTATCAGCGATGAAATAAATGGTGATTACTTACAAAAACAAGCGGAAGAGCTGTCAAAAGCTCTTAGAAACCATGCCGGTCAATACATCCAGACCTTGTCCGAGTCGATGCCGGGCTTGCATCTGACCGCCAGCGATCCCCAAAAAGTGCCAGAACCAACAAACTGGCTACCGCGCTCTGAACAACGAAACCTGCAAAACAAAAACAGCCCATCTTTTTACAGCCGCTGGAAGGTCTCGGGCGGTGGCAATATCCTTTCGGTCAGAGCGACCAAAGGACTGATTGAATTTTTCGTCGTGCCAGACAAAGAAGTGCCGCACATTACCATGAGCGAATTTGGCTCGCGCTATCGCGGCAAGTTTTCATTTGTCGAAACCCGCGGCGGCAACGCTAGCGGCAGCGGCAGCGGTATGACCTGGAAGCACGAAGGCATGAAGCTCAACGCTGAACAAACTTGTCGCTTTGTCGAACAACTTATCGACGAATTAGCCATGGGCAAAGAACGCGTTCGCAGCAAACCATTTCCTGAAAAAATTCTGCCCACCTTAGAGAAGCAATTAGAGATTGAAAAAAACAACCTGCTCTTCAAGCTTCTCAATCAGCAAGAAGAACTGAAAAACCAGTTGGCGCGCGACTTACACGATAGTGTTATCGCCGACTTAATGATGCTCAAGCGCTACTTGTCAGGCGACAAAAAGCTCTCAGCCGAAGAGACTATCGAGATTGTAGACGAAGTAGTCGTACAATTGCGAGACATCGTCAATGAATACTCGCCAAGACAATTACAAGAATGGGGTTTGCAAGTAGGAGTTGAAGATCTACTTGAACGAATTTCTAGACGCACCGGATTGACAATAAATTTCAAATTCAACGGCGAGCTACCAAAATATCCAGACTTAGTCAGCTTGCACATATTCAGAGTAATTCAAGAAAGTCTCAACAATATTGAAAAACACGCAGGCGCATCCGCCGTTACAGTCGATATCCGCGCCTCTTCTCACGGCATCAGCACATTTAAAGTTACAGACAATGGCGCTGGCTTTGACGCAGCCCAAGTGCGCCTTGAGGCTGATGGGTCGCATAGCATGGGCTTAGAGGGCATGCGCGAAAGAGTAGAGCTAATTCGCTGTTTCTATCCTTGTCAGATTGCCATTGAATCAGAAAAGGGCCAGGGGACTTCAATTACGCTTACTGTATCTCAGCCAAAATAACTTTCGAGCCGAACAACTCTACAGCTCAAATAACTCTGCCACTCAAAGAAAATCACCACTTCAAATAAATAAGGTCCAAACCCTGTGCCCCAAATGCCATTCAAACCATTAGTATTCCTAAACACATCTTTATGTCTGATAGTCGGTTACTGCGCTACCTGCGCTGAAACAATTGGCGTTTCGCCAGCCCAAGCAGCACCGGCAAAGAAAGATTTTGCACCTTACATGAAACTGGTACAAAACAAAATCAAGTGGACGCCCCCAGCCAAAACCACTGTCAATAGCGTCTCAGTCACTTTCACTGTAGGAAAGACTGGCACAATAAGTGCAGTGAAAGTGAAAGAACCGACGGCAGACCCAGCCGTAGATCAACTAGCTATTGCTACCATTCAAAAAGCAGCACCATTTCCGCCACTGCCTGCTGGTGAAACGTCCCTCGAAATAACTTTTACTCTGCCCTGCCAACGCGGTGTCACAGTCAACGGTGTTGACTTAAACCCTTACACCGATGAAGTTTTTAAGCGCATTCATGCCGCTTGGTGGGTACCGAAACGGCTTTTGTTTATGCAAGCTGGCCTCAGTTATGAAATCAACAAAGATGGCAGCCTGGGAAAAATTGCAATCGATAAATCCTCCGGCGACAAAAATGCCGATCGCTTAGCTGTGATTGCGGTCAAAAGAGCAGCACCATTCAAGCCATTACCCGAAGGAGTTGAGGCGCCGCTAAAGATGAGTTTTAACGCTGGCTTCAAAGACGAACACGACAAAAACTTCTATATTTGGAACGGCGAACGCTTCAACATGGGCCAATCATATACAACTTCCGGTGGCACTGAAGTTGGACACAAAGACAACACCACCGAAAAAGACAAAGCATTTCACTTGCGCAAAGAAGAAGCCTTGATCAAAATGGCTGACCTTGATGAGCAAATCGAAAAGGAAAGCAAAGCAAACCCAGACAGTATAAAGCTAGTGCCTCTGCTAGTTCAGTATGCCGCCCAAGATAGGCTGATAGAGGAACATACCGACGCCCTCGCTAAACTCAAACGAGCTCTCACCATTGCTAGAAGAGCTCCACAGGGTAATGAAAAAGAACTGGCTCAAAGTCTATGCGCGCTAGCAACCGTTGAATACAATCTCGGCCACGCGCAAGAGGCAGAGCCACTGCTAAAAGAAGCGATAGAAATCAAAGAAAATGTTCTAAAAAGCAAAGACAAAGAGCTAAAAGATTTGCTAGAGACTTACGGCCGAATGCTCTACAAACAGGGCCGAGTGAAAGAATACGAAGAAGTGAGCAAACGAGCTAGAGAGATTACGACCATCTAAGCACAGGCCTAGTGAGCATGAATCTGCTAACAGCAATGTCAACTCAGAGCCTACGTTGAAAAAAGTCTTCAATATCTTCGTGCTTAATCTCTCCATCACCGGAAAGATAAAGCGAGGTTTTGTCTTTGGCGGCCTTGTACCCCACAGGCTTGGCATAGAACTTGTAGTCTAAAGGCTGTTTAGCAAAGGCTTTCAATTCAATAATTTGAATCCATTTATCCCTGGTGCCAGAAAACTTTTTCTGACCCCACCACTTTTTGTTCACACGGCGCCCTAGGCCAACAGGCAACCCCTTCGCCGCAGGCCTAGAGTAAGTTGCATTACTTGAAGGAGAGGAAGAAGTCGTCTTTAGTTCATCGCCAGTGAGCCCAATCAAAGCACCCCAATGTCTTTTCACTGCTGCCGGAATGGGCTGCTCATCGATATAAACCACCTCCGCCTCACGGCGAGTACGCTTTAACTTAGCGAAGTTCGGTGTCTTTAAATCAGTTCCTGGCAAATAATTTGTATAGCGACGCAAGCGCAGTTTCATATCAGATCCAGCGAGATGTTCGACCTCGGGAGGATCTCTAAAAACACAGCTATTAGGCCCATACTCAGACTGCTCATCGTTAGCGTACTTTTCGAAAGGCATGAGCAAATAAGTTCTATTGTCTGGATTTACCACCCAAACATTCTCAGGCTCATCAGCAAGCCAAAGTGCATAGCCATGCTTACACGTGACTCGCATGCCAACCTTACTCAAGTAAACCCTAGACTGATTGAACATATCGCCGTTAAGTGACAAGACAATCATTGGCGAAACACTCATAGCAGCGTTGGCGCCGGGCTGCTCAAAGGCCGCGCTAAAAAAAAGCAGCAGGGCACAAAACAGAGAAATGAATGGATTCCTGTTCATAGCTGTCACCATACGGTAGACGACCACAGATTCCTAACTACTACAGTACTCCATAAAAGTCTTGCACGGCAAGATGAAAGAGAAAAGACAGCTCTTTAGGGCGCGAGATTCAATCACAATGACAAATGTGCTATAGATACACCTGACAAAATAAAATGCAAATAGTCCGTGGCAGTGCCGGGAGCTACCGTGTCAGCAAAAGAAGAAACAAAAGAACTATCAAAAGCATTAGCCAATCAATGGTACGCCGAATTCTTTCAAGGTATGTCGTTAGAGCTGTGGCGCAGAGCCATTCCTATCGAACAAACTGAAGAAGAAGTTGCCTTTTTGCTAGAAACTCTTTCAGCTCCGCGAGGCAGCAAGTTACTAGACGTACCCTGCGGCAATGGCAGACTCAGCCTGCCTCTGTCGCTAATGGAGTACAAAGTAACCGCAGTGGATTTCGCTCAAACATTCATCGAGCAAGCAAAAGAATCAGCCCGGGCACACAAGACCAAAATTGACTATATTCAAGGCGACATGAGCCAACTAGCTTTAGCGCAAGAGTACGACGGTGCATTCTGCATGGGCAATAGCTTTGGCTACTTTGATCGCTCCGGCACCAACGAATTTCTACAAGCAATCGGCAAAAGCCTGAAGAGCAAAGCCCGACTGGTGATCGACTCGGCCATGATTGCTGAGTGTTTTCTCGTCAATGGCGGCGAGAAAGAATGGCTACAGATTGGCGACATGTACATGCTCATAGAAAACCAATATAACTGCCAAAGTAGCACGGTAAAGACGACGTATACCTACATCCAAGACGGCAAGAAAGAAGTGCGCACGGCTAAGCATTGGATTTATACAGCCGGTGAGCTCTGCCATATGCTAGAAGGCGCGGGCTTAACTGTGCTAGAAATGTTGGCATCTACTGACTTGGAAGCGCCAGAACCATTTACTTTAGGCGCCGAGAAATTGATTTTAGTGGCAGAAAAGAAGTAAAGCTCGAAATAATAAGAGCTAGTAATCCCCATAGGCTGCCGCTGCTATACTAAATGCCCGTTCGCTTAAGTTGCCCAGAGTGCATTTGATGTTTAAGTTAATTAGTACGGCAATTAGCTTTGTAATCTGCTTAACAGCGGCCGGCCCTATGCAAGCCGCCTACGGCAAAGGCGACCAAGAGTTCAAAGGAAACAAAGAAAAAAAAGAATCCGCGGAAACCACGAAAACAACGGGAACAACCGGAATAGCTGTCGAGCTCGTCAAAGCCGCAAGCGGTGTTATCTATCAACTATTTCCCCAAGGTAAATTTGTCTTCGAATTCTGCACAACAAGACCTTCGACAGCAGATAAAGATGTCGTTCTTTGCATCCCGGCAGCTTTCACCAGACACGATAACAAAATTGACGGTGTATTCATAAGCAATGGTGTAATCGGCAACGCCAGTGCCATTAATCATGAATTAGGTGGCGCTATGGTAATCGAGAAAGGCCATTGCAAACTACTTGCCACAAACAAAGCCACAACGCTTTCACCGGCATTTCTAGAAGCAGTGCAAAAAGCAAAAGGCTCACTGTTCCAGCAATTTCTAATTGTACACAAGGGCAGCCCTGCTGTATTTCGCGACCAGAGCAAGTTTCAGCGTCGGGCGATTGCACTGACCAAACAAGGTACTTTTAAAATCTTTGAAAGCGACAAGGCCATTACTTTCAGCACTTTCAACAATGACCTGGCAGCCCTAGGCGTAGGCGAAGCATTATACTTCGACATGGGCGCCTGGGACGAAGGCTGGTACCGTGATGCCACCACTGGCAGAATCATTATAATTGGCCTAGATCGCTCCCGCACCGATAGACAAAGTAACTGGCTAGTATTGAAGCAGGTGAAAAACATATGAGTTCGCCAGAGAAAGCTTCACTTGAGCAAACTGCGCAAGACAACAAACAAGAAGAGCCAACCTTAATCGAAAAAGTACGGCGCTACCGCTGCCCCGGCTGTGGCGCTGACTTGCTTTTCGAGCCTAAAGATGGCGCCCTCACTTGCCAGTATTGCCAACACAAAGAAGAGATAGCCGAAAGCAAAGAAGCAATTGTCGAATGCGACTACGAGCGCTACTTAAAACTTCTGCCTGAGCAATTAATCGAACTTGCGCCTGACACCCTTGAAGTTGACTGCAAGAGCTGTGGCGCCAAAGTCACTTTCACTCCGCCTGTTACAGCAAGTCAGTGTAGTTTCTGTGGCGCTGCCCTTGTAGCCCAAGCCAAATCGCCAGACCCGATACTGGCACCAGCAGCGGTTCTTCCCTTTCGCATCGAGAAAAGTGCCGCGACTGAGGCAATCAAAGATTGGATTGCCACCCGCTGGTTTGCTCCCGATGCACTAAAACGCTTTGCAGTGCCGGGCGGCATCTCCGGTGTGTATATTCCATTCTGGACTTATGACTCATACACAACCAGCCACTACACTGGCCAACGCGGTGAGTACTACTATGAAACTGAATTTTACACAGAGACCGATTCGAACGGCAATCAAGTACAAGCCAGCCGACAAGTGCGCAGAACGGCTTGGCATCCAGCTGCCGGCACAACCACACGGTGGTTTGATGATGTCTTGATTTCGGGCACAAAGTCACTACCGCCCAAAGCACTAGCTGAACTAGAGCCCTGGGACCTACCGGAGCTAAAGCCCTTCGACCCAGCCTTTCTAGCTGGATACAAAGCTGAGCGCTATCAGGTAACTTTGCCTGAGGGTTTCAAAAATGCTCAGAGCGTTATGGCCCGTGTAATCGAAAATGATATTTGCTATCAGATTGGCGGCGACGAGCAGCGAATTTTGTCAGTGCAAACGCAGCATTCTGCTATTACTTTCAAGCACATTCTACTTCCTGTCTATGTTGGCGCTTACCACCTGCAACAGAAACTTTATCAAGTTGTAGTTAACGCTCGCACCGGAGAAGTGCAAGGCGAGCGGCCCTACAGCTGGATCAAAATTACTCTGTTTACTATCTTTGTACTTTCGCTGCTCTACTCATTGTGGTGGGCCGTGCAAAAGCCTTGAACACTTAATGGCGCGTTAATGCAAAGTGTAATTTACACTAAATCTAATCTTAGTTAGGATGATTGCTCTAGTGGCTAGAATGAGAATTTAGAATCAAAAGCCAGATCACTCAACTTAGGCTGGTTGCGGCCGCTGGGGCCTCCGCCTTCTTAGATGCAACGGTCTCACCTTCTTTAGGAGGAGCAGAGCCATCAAGCTCGTCATCGGCTCCTTTATCCATCGGTGAAACTTCGGTAGTTTTGTCCATTGCACCTTGCTTAGCAGGCTGACCAGGGTTCTCAGCGTTCGACTCTGCTGCCGACGTAGCTTTGACAAATTCGGCAATCGAATTGTTCGCAGAGCTCGTATCAGTCTTCTTTTCTGTTTTGTCAGTCATAGCGCTTCCCTCTTTCCCCAAAGTCTTAAATTTCTGAGGGTGGCGACGGCCCCTGACCCAATTAGTTCCAAAGGGAATTCGCTATCAGCAGCGAATTCCCTTCGAATTGAACCACGAGTGCTAACTAGCGCTCTATTTATCGGCCTTTTCTTCAGACTTAGACTTCGACTTGAACTTAAACCAACCCTTAGACTTTGGCTTCGCTTCAGATTTCGACTCAGAAGCATCATCATTCTTAGTTTCGGTCTTAGTTTCGGTCTTTGTTTCGGTCTTAGTTTCAGTCTTTGTCTCAGGTGCAGACTCTGGCTTTGCTTCTGACTTAGGCTCAGACTCGCTCTTTGCCGGTGTTTCAGCAGGTGTATCACCAGGAGTACCAGCAGGAGTTGTAGCTGGAGTCTCGGAAGGCGCCGTAGCAGGTGTTGTAGCCGGCGCCTCAGTAGGTGTCGTAGTCGGAGTTTCGGTCGGCAACTTTTCACCAGGAGCAACATCAGTAGGCATATCTTCTGGCTTAGTCACATCTGGCTTAACTTCAGCTGGCTTAACAACAGGTTTTTCAGCTAGAGCTTTCTTCACCACATCCCAAGAGGTTCTGGCCTTACCAGAGCTACGTCGGAGACCTAGAGATTGCATCACCTGGCGATAATTCTTGCTGCTAATAGTGTAATGCTCAGCTAAATAATCACAGATAGCAGGGGTCAAATCATGCAGAGCAAAGATATTGGCAAACTCAAATTGAGGATTTTTGCGTAATTCTTTGAATGCTAGCTCCATAAACTCGGCTTGATTTTTATCAGACGAACCTAGCTTTGGTGAGCTTGGGTAGCCAATTTCTTGAAAAACAATTGACTTGCCGTTGGCGATTCTAGCCAAAGTCTCCATATCTTGTTCGACTTGCTGCGGCTTCTTAGGTTTATAGTTGTCCAGCGGATAGTAGTTAAACATCAGAACATCGCTCTCATCCAAGAGCTTCTGAGCCATTGCAGAGGGCTCCTTACCATTGAGGAGATTTTCAGCACGAAGAGTTATGCCAACCTTGCAACCAGGGAAAGTTTTCACAACCTCTTTCTTTGCCAGAGCAAAGAATTTCATGAAACTATCCACTTCTTTAGGGTGCTTAGCTAGATAAACATCAGCCTCGTTTCCTATCGAGAAGTAAGCGATATTGCCACCAGTAGTTTTCTTCAAGCGCGATAGCAGCTGACCAAAGCGACTGACAACCTTTGGGCTATCGAGCTTAGACTTAGTCAAATCACTCGGCATGTTCTTTGTAGTGATATCGAACACCTGCACGCCCAAGAAGCGCTTTAGCTTAGGCGCATACTTAAGAGTTTTACCTAGCTGGGTAAGCGAATAAGTGCCTTTTGAAGGCTCCAGGTCAGCCCATGTTCCACCATAAAAGATGCCGGTAACACCAGCATCAACGCACATCTTTAGAGCATTTGTCTGGTCTTTAGGAGTGGCGTTCTCACCGCCCTTAGGAAATGGGGTGACGCCGAAAGTAACAGCCTGAACCGGCAAGGAGGAAAATCCTAGCGAGATTGCCATGAGGAAGGAAGCAAGGCTGACAAGTGGCTTACGTTTCATAGCTACATCTTTGTTCGCGCTGAATGCACTGATGGCGCTCGATTTAGACTGCATTCCGTACCTCCTAACAACTAATTACGCCGAACATTAAATCAATATCTTGACTTGACGAGGGATACCGCCCTCATTCTGACAGCCGGGCACCAATAATTCTAGCCATCTTTAGTTAGAAGGCACAATCGTAGCCTGAACGGCTTTATCGCCATTACGAAAGAGCCACGGCGGTATCGGATGCGGTGCAGCCCAAAGGCCCGCGCTAGCAGCCTTTGCCTCAGTTTGCAAAGTCTGCAAAACGGTGTCACCGGCAGCGAATTTATCACTCCACCAGGCCAAACCTCGCTTTACCAGCTCATGATTGAGATCGGCGCCATCGCTCAAGTAGATCTCGGCCACTAATCGATTAAATTTGTCGCGCCCCTTGAAGTCAATCACTAAGTCTTTATGAGAGCAGCAGGCCTCGGTGAACTGCTTAGCCTGTGGACCAAAGTCTTGAGCACTTTCGGGACAATCCACTCCGTACAATATGATTTTTTCGCGTTTGCCGCCATGGTCGACCAACAAGGTATCGCCATCATAAACAGTGAGCACACGCACCTTGTAGCGTTCAGCCAGGGCCGATTGCCCAACCAATAAGCTAGAAGCGACTGCTAGTGCTAGAACCGTCAAAATATTCTTCTTTCGCAACTGCTTCACCTATTTTGCCTTCGCTAACGCTACTAGCATTTGTGTAGTTTAGATTATTATGACTTCCAACCTATTTCATACAGTGTTTTTTTGCCGCAGCAGCGGGAATCTAATGTTCAAAACTGCGACTCAGCACTGATGGAACTAGGTCTTGGCGAGAAATTAGGACACTAGCCGAAACTTGTGGGAACTAGGGCAGAATAACCCCGTCCAACGCTCCGTAAACCACGGAGAGAACTAATGAACGCTCGCAAACTATTTGCCGTTTTTGCCACCGCAGTGGCCCTATTCGGTTTTATTGCAATAATAAATCCAGCCCTAGCCAGAGACTACGACAGGCAGCACGATCGCCAGACAACGTCTACTAATCTCAGATCGGCCGACCATAACCGGGGACGGCATGACAATAACTGGAACCGCGGCCGCAACAACAATAATAGAAATTGGAATAACGGCAGGCACAATGGCTGGAACAAGAAGCAATATAAAAATCGCAACTGGAACAATCACAATAACAGCGGCTGGAACAGAAATAGAGACAACAACCACAACCATCACTAAGTACGCGGTCGTATCCATAGATAAAAATACAAACACACAGCAAAACTTTAGACAAGCTCAGTAAGAAATGGCTTACATAAAAAAAAAGATGGTGTCACTAATAGTGGCACCATTTTGCATTAGTACTCAAAGAAAAAACACCAGATTCAAGCAGCATAGATAGAAAGGCAGGCAGCAAGGGTTGCAAGCAAGTACGATTTTGAGAATTTTAATAAATCTACTAACGCCTGCCCTGCCTGCAATACAGGCTTTAGAAAAGGCAGTGAAAGTTTGGAGAAAGCCAAGCTCGGAACCTGAAGGCGACCTCCTCGTCGATTTTATTTGTCACCGCAGGAGGAATTTAAAATGAATGCACAAAAACTACTGAGCACAGCTGCTGCAGCAGTCGCCATAATCGGCTGTTCTTTCGCCGTAACGCCTGCCAATGCCAACGATTTCGAAAGACGTTTGAATTTCCAAGCGATGCAAAATTATATGAACCAGAGAAGCGGATACAGCAATCAGTATTATGGCAATGTCAATAATGCCTGGCGCAGCAATCGCTGCAATAGCAACAGCTGGAACAATGGCTGGAACAACAGCTGGAGCAATGGCAGAAACTGGAACAACGGTCGTCACAACGGCTGGGGCAGAAAGTGGCACCACAGACGGGGTCATCACCACTAGTCCACACAGACCGAAACCAGCTAGATTGTCGACAATTGAAACCATTTTCATTCCCAAATCTGCAAGAAATCTAGCGGTAATGGAAACGATTTTCATACCCTTCAAATTTCTTTGAAAAGCCCAATAGTACTGGAAACCCGGACTATTTCGCAGCTTACGGACGCACCATTGTCGCCACCACAATTTCAACAGTTGACATAGCGCTAGCAAGACGTTACAACGGTATCAGTCGACTCAAGTTAGCCGATGGATTTATTCGTTTCATTACCCATAAGAACTTTTACTAGTTCGTATCCGGAGCTGTATCATGTCTTGCGAAACACACAATAGCCACGACCACAAACACGGCAGCAACTGTGGTCACGTCGCCGTCAAACACGAAGATCACGTTGATTATGTTCATGACGGCCACCTTCATCACGTACATAGCGATCACGTAGATGAGTGCAAACTCTCTGAGTCAGCAGCTAACCCTGTTGCCTGCACACCTGAGCATAAGTGCGATGGTCATGACTCAAGCCACAAACATGGCGCCGATTGCGGACATGCCGCAGTTCCCCATGGTGATCACGTCGATTATCTCGTGAACGGCCACCTGCACAGCCCTTGCGGAACACACTGCGACAACCACGGCACCCTAGCTGCGGCCTAAAGTTGAACAAGTAAGACTGTAGACTAGGCAAACCTTAAAAAGCGCAGAGAGGCTCAAAATTCTCTGCGCTTTTGCATGTCGACCTATGGCTGTGGTATACAAATCTAACTATGCTTTCAGTCACAGACAAAATTCAAATTCCACTGAGCGAATTTTCGTTCACCTTTGCGCGCAGCGGCGGCCCAGGCGGCCAAAACGTCAACAAAGTGAACAGCAAAGCAGTGATGCGTTGGGCTATCAGCACTAGCCCCAGCATTAGCGATGAAGTAAGGGCGCGCTTTGTCAGCAAATACGCCAGCCGCCTAACCCTAGAAGGCGACCTGGTCTTAACTTCACAACGCTATCGCGATCAAATTGGCAATATCGATGATTGCCTCGCCAAAGTAACTGAAATGCTGCTCTCTGTCGCCCACAGACCAGTGGTAAGAAAAGCAACTAAACCAACTCTCGGCTCTAAGATCAGACGGGTCGAAACAAAATCGCAAAATTCAATCAAAAAGCAGCAACGCAGGCGCCCTTCTTCAGACGACTAGCATGAGTGCTACTTGAGAGCTGCTTCAATGTCAGCCGATAGGCTCTCAGGGCTTGCCATAGAGCCATAGCGCTTCAGCACTTTGCCTTGCTTATCTACCAAAAATTTAGTGAAGTTCCATCTGATATCGCCGTGGTCTTTTGTACTCTTTTTCAGATAGACATAAAGAGGGTTGGCCTGTTTGCCATTAACTTCAATTTTGTCGAACATCTGAAAATCAACGCCGTAGTTCTTTGTGCAGAAAGAAGAAATAGCAGCAGCATCACCAGGTTCTTGGTGACCAAACTGGTCACAAGGAAAGCCTAAAACCTTCAGCCCCTGGGCTTCATACTTCTTACTCAGTGCCTCTAAACCTGCATACTGAGGAGTGTAACCACAATGACTGGCAGTGTTGACGATCAGCAAAACCTTGCCTTTATAGTCGGCAAAACTAATCTCATGGCCATCTAAGGCATTGGCCTTAAACTGATAAATTGGTGCTTCAATGGAGGTATCATCCTTGACTGCGTCACCCTCAGAAACGCTAGCTTCGCCCTCGACAGCCGAAGCAGTCGATTCGCTCAGAGCACCACCAGCAGTGCTCACGGCAGCAACTATAACGCCGGTTAAAAACAGTAAAAAACCCAATTTAGAATTCTTTGCAATCACTTTTGCCATGATTCCTTCCCTATTAGGGTTAGCCAACATAGCAAAAGTGTAGTGCAAAAACTCTAGCCTTTGCCTGTAATTTCTAGGCAAAGTAACAAATTCTAGTCTTCGAGCTTGAATCCAACTTTGATTGTGACTTGAAACTCTTCAACTTGACCGTCTTTGATTGAACCACGTTGATCAACAACTTCGAACCAGCTCAGGTGGCGAAGGCTCTTAGAAGCGCGCTTAACACCTTCTTTGACAGCATCAGCGAAACTCTCGGTTGAGGTTCCAACAATTTCGGTCATCTTATAAACGCCTGGCATAATAACTCCTTAAAAATGGATCACCATTTAATGCCTTTGGCAACTAACCATTGTCAGTTAATCTATAACCTGTGACAAACAGTTACCGCCAGACAAAATACCCTAGAGATCATGACTGAGCAATATTGCATACGACTGGCCCGCAAGGGCGATATGAAAGCAATCAAAGAAATTGAGTTGAAATCAGCAGTTCGCTTCAAGGGAACCGGCCTGATAGATGATCTGCTTGATCACCACTTCGAACAAGGATTGCTCAAAGAACTGATCGGCGATGGACAGGTCTGGGTGGCTGAACCAAATCTAAATGACGACCTCTTGCAAGCTCCAGACAAATCCGAGCACAAGGGCCCCGTGGGCTTCGCCATTGCCACTGTTTTAGGGCCACTGGCCTATCTAGAAGAATTGGACGTTCTACCCGACCACGGTCGCCAAGGGCTAGGCCGACGACTGGTAGAAACGGTAGCCGAATGGGCCCGGGCTAATGGGTTCCCGCACTTAACACTTTCAACTTTTGTCGACATCGCCTGGAATGCGCCGTTCTATTCCACTATCGGCTTTGAAAAATTGCCAAAAAATCGCTGGGAAAGAGAACTGGAAGAGATTTCAATGCTTGAACAAAAACTCGGCCTACCGGTGGAACAGAGAACTTTCATGCGACTCAAGCTTAAATCATAGACTTCAGAACGTAGATTCAGGGTTATACAACCCTGTTCATAAACCAGAGATCTGCCAAATGTTAAGCACTATGGGAGAAATTAGTTAAGGGCTGCGCTGCCACGGGTATATCGACTCGTTCGAGCTATTCTAAAACGGGGCAAACGATGGCAGAGTTTCAGCTTGTTGTTCCCTATAAACCTATGCAAACCAAGGTGCAACTAGTAGGGGTTTGCGCCATTTTGCCGATCTGGTCGCTGTTTGCGCCGATGGCTTTGACAGCCTTCATCGTCTTTCTCGTCAAGTTTCCCGACGCTTCAAACCTTTTCTACAACATCCTTATCTCGCTCACCCTGGCAAGCATAATGATCGTCGGCCTTTTGACTTCGGCCCTAAGTGAAGACAACAAGATTCATGTTTCAAAAAACGGCCTGAGTTTCCCGCCGTTTCTTTTACCCAAACTTGGACTAAAGCGCAATTGGCAATGGAGTGAACTGAGAACCGCATCAATAATCGAAGGCGCCAACGGCCAACAACTTGTACTAGGCTTTCAGCCCAACATACTGCTGCCCCTCAACATTGCCGACCTGCCTAAAGGCCATCTTGAAGAATTTCTTTTAGCAGTAGAGCTTTGGGGCACAAACTGCCAAAGATCAGACGAGTTGATCGAATTTCAACGCACGATTCAGAGTGGAAACGAACAGCTTAGCCTAGGCCACACAAAAATGTGGCAAGACGAGTTAGGAAGGCGCTTTACTGTCACCACTTTTGTGCCGCTTGAGCCTGGTAAAACTCTGCAAAACGGCAAACTAAAAGTAGTGCGCCAACTGGCTTTTGGCGGGCTCTCGGCTATTTACTTGGTACAAAAAAACGAAACAGAAATGTTTGTTCTTAAAGAAGCCGTAGTGCCACCAAGCGCAGAGCCAGAAGTAAAACAAATGGCAGAGCAACACTTAGTGAGAGAAGCAAAAATGCTGTTTGGCTTGCGCCATCCAAACATTGCCCGGGTACTTGATCACTTTGTCGAAGAAGACCGTCACTATTTATTGATGGAATATATTCACGGCCAAGACCTGCGTCAATATGTCAAACAAAATGGAGCCTGTGCTGAAAAGCCAGTCTTAAATTGGGCCATTCGCATAGCTGAAATTCTTCATTTTCTGCACAGCCAAAACCCGCCAGTAGTGCACCGCGACCTCACCCCTGACAATTTAGTCTTGAAGAATGACGGCACTGTGATACTGATCGATTTTGGTGCCTCGAACGAATTTGTTGGCACAGCAACCGGCACATTAGTGGGCAAACAGGCCTATATTGCCCCAGAACAGCTGCGCGGCAAAACAGTACCACAAAGCGATCTTTATGCCCTCGGTGGCACTTTGCATTATCTGTTAACCGGCAGAGACCCGGTGCCTCTTTCTCAGGCTGACATTCGCGCTATCCTTCCGGACATTTCAGAAGATATGGAAAATCTAGTAATGCTTTTAACTGCATTTGAGAAGGAAGATCGATTGGCCAGTGCTGAACATCTGCTGGAACATTTGCGTGCCCTAGAAGCTAAGCACAATATTCCGGCACTAGTAGCAGCATCAAGTACTGCGACATCTAGTTCCACAACGACAAGTGAGACCCCAGTGACCGCTACATCAGCAAATGACGAGGCCAGCTAATGAGCGACGAGTTCGATATCGAAAAAACTGCTAAAAGCAGAAAAGCAAAGAAGCTCAAACTAGCAGAAGCTCCAGAGCGTGAAACAATCGAGCTAACGGTCGCTGATGCCCCCGAACAACCAGTTCAAGACCCTGGCGCTAGAGAAAACATCGCGCCCGCTCCTGCTACCCAGCTGCCACAAGCTGTCGCGCGCAAAGAAGAAGAAGAAGAAGAACCGACAGAAGCTATAGCCGAAAGAGAGCCAGCAAAAGCGCCAGACCCCCTCCCACCTCTGCCCAAACTGAGCATTGGCCTGCTAACAGCAACAATCTCGATTCTTGCCTTTCTCTTAATTACTTCTGAAAACCTCACTAAGATTGGCCACTTCAACCCTCTCACCTCAGCAAGCTTCATCACCGGCATTGTCTTTTATGTAATGCATTTGGTTTGGTTCTTCCTCAGCCAAAAGCAACTTGTCAAACATACTGAGCCATTGATACCAGAGTGCGCCAGAGGTGCCACCGCCAGAGTGGCATTACTTTCCCTTCTGCCAGTAGCCTGGATGACACTAGCAGTCTGTTTCATCAGTCAAATGCTATTTTTCAGCGAATATGCAGCGTTACAAATACTTCCATGGCTGTTGCTAATTTCGCTGATCTACTTTACCAACGCCCTGAACTACTGGCCGTCTAAACTGAAAAAACTCTGTTCAGAACAGCAAAGAAAAGTCTTTCCAAAAAAATTCGTAGGTGTATTTCTCGGCGGCTTCATGACAGTACCTTTCATATGGTACTGGAAGAAAGCTCTGCTAGCAGTCAACAAAACTGACACAGCAAGCAAATTCAAACTACAAGGCAAAGTTATTGACCGCGACAAAATGGTCATTCGCTACCGGCCCTTTATTGCCATTGAACGCTGGTTCAAGCATCGGCATAAAACTACCAGCAAAAAAGAACGATACATCAATTTTGCAATCGCTCTGACTATAAACCTTGCCCTACTTTTGCTCTTTCGCACCTATTTCCCCGAAATATCCGACGCCCTAGGCAAGCTCCTCAACCCCCTCTTTCAACCTGCCAGAGTTAGTGGGGGCTCCCAGGTAGCGGGCGACATCCTTACGATCTCCAACCAGACCTACCTTGCTTTGATTGGAGTTCTGTCTGCATCCTTCGCAGCAGCAGCATCGTATTTGGTACTTAAACAACCAACTAACTATGAATTTACCCCTCTAGGCTTTAGGTCATTTCGTTGGCTCGGCGAAAAGAGAAAAGAAAGCGATTTGGTACCATGGGATTCACTGACTTCTATTGAATTAAATACAAGAAACAAAAGGGGCCAAACCACCGCATCAGAATTGCAGTTTAACCGCGACAATGGTGAACCAATAAAACTGAGCATGGGTGCAATTGAATCAGTTGAAGACCGCGAAACAATTCTCGATGCCATTGAGCGCTGGGCACCAGGTGTCAGTCGCTCGGCTGCCTTAGTGCAAGCCCTGCAACCGCCAGTTGATCACAGTTACACTGAGATGTGGCTGCAGGCACTATCAGCGCCACCACAAAGAGATCGACTGAAACCGCTCACTGAAGACATTGTACTCAATGATGGTCGCTACCGAGTAAAACGCTCACTTGGTGTCGGCGGTCAGGGTGCAGCTTACTCGGCCTACGATCATGCTAGCGGCGATACTGTAGTGCTCAAAGAATTTCTCTTGCCCATATATGTTGATATCAGTATCCGCAAAGATGTCTTAGAAAGTTTTGAAAGCGAAGCGCGAATATTAAAACACCTGAATCACGACCAAGTTGTTAAGTTGAACGACTTCTTCGTCGAAGACCATCGAGCCTACTTGGTATTAGAGCATATTGACGGCAAATCTTTGCGTGAAATCGTGGCCAAAGAAGGACCACTATCAGAAGAACGGGTGCGTGAATTAACTCGGCAGATGTGCTCAATCTTGAGCTATCTACATAGCCAAGAACCACAGGTAGTGCACCGTGACTTCACACCGGAAAATTTGATACTGCGCAATGACGGCATACTCAAGCTCATCGACTTTAACGTTGCTAGACAGGTTGAATCGAATGCCACAGGATCTGTCGTCGGTAAACCAGCCTACCTTCCACCTGAACAGTTTCGCGGGCAGCCTGTGAGCCAAAGTGATATTTATGGTATGGGAGCCACTCTCTCATTTCTCCTAACCGGCAAAGAACCAGAGCCGATTAGCGTTTCGCACCCCAAAGCCGAAAACACAGCAGTTTCTCGCTCGATGGATAGAATAGTCGCTAAAGCCACAGCTATTAACTTAAAGGATCGCTATGCTAACTGCGACCAAATCATAGACGACTTAAATGCACCAGATGCCGCCAATGATAATAACGATAGTAGTAATAATGATGATCACGACGACGATAACAATGACAACCACGGTAGCAATAGCGGCAATGGAAATAAAAAATCAAATGGTCATTCAGCAACAATTCCTAGCCCATCGCCAGCTCCTGCCGAGAAAGGTAAAGATGCTCCACACGAACTTCTAAAGGAACTTCTTAACGAATCGACTCAAGCAAAATTCTCTACTTCCTCTCCATTCAAAGTAAAAGAAACCATCACCGACAATGTCACTCTCAAAGTTTCAGACAGCGCGAGTCTAGCCAGCAAAGGTCAGCTAGCCATGCCTGATGCAGATCAATTGAACCATGAACATCTTTCTGCCGAACAAAATTCTTTAGCCAACACAAGCAATGTACTCGACAGTCACTCTAAGTCTCAAGCCAACGGCAATCAACTTGCAACCCATGTGAAGCCAAGCTCAAAATCCGGCTCAATCGCAGGAATTCTTGCTCTAATCGGTGCCTTTACCTCCTGGCTAATAATCACCATAGCTGTCGCTTGGGCGCTAATCCCTGGATCGCCAGCATGGCTTGACAGCAAAGCGAACCTCCACATCCATGCTCATGCAGCAGCCGTAGCACTTTATCGCGGCAACGGAGAAAAAGCCTTTGAAGAATGTAGTAAGTGCATTGCTATAGATCCGAATTATGCCCTAGCGTATTTTGGCAGGGGCAGTAGTTACTTCATGCGCAATATACCTGGGTACAGAGCCAACAATACAAACTTGGAGCAGGCGCTACCAGACTTGAGAAAAGCTGTTGAGCTAGACCCATTCGACTATTTCACTCAAGCAATTTACGGCAGGATACTAGCAGAGACGGGGCATTATCCTGAAGCAGAAGCTGCTGTCAAGAAATCTCAGACATTAATGCACTCGGCGATGGTACCAGAGATAATTGAATATTTATTTGAACCTAGAAATTGGCATCGCACTACCCGCAATTACGAAATTGCCAAAGCGCAGCTTTACCAAATGCGCTACCTAGATGCCATTAAATTCTATGACACTCACAAAGCTTCAGGATATTTCGGCTACGGCTGCCAAACCACCGACCAAATAATCGCATATGAACTGGCTCATCAGCCGCAAGAAGCTCTGGCAAGAAGTACGAAGCCAATGCAGTATTACGAGGTCAAAGAGGGTGTAAAACAATCGCTGTTTCCCATCATGATGCACCGCGCCGCGCTAGAAAGAGCAATCGCGGCTACCAGTAAAGATAGCGCCTCTCAACCAGCCATGAATCTCTTCTACGACGGCCTTGGCCTGCACGGCATGGGCCGCTATGAACAAGCCGTGGAGAAACTGAGCCAAGCAATTAGCCTTAAACCAGGCTACATCGACTACTATCTCTTTAGGGGTTCATGCTATCGCTATTTGCACAAATATGATTTGGCTCTTGTCGATTTTGAAACAGCCCTACAGCTTCAACCAACAAACGAATACGCCCAGTATATGAAACAACAGGTGCTAGATAACCTCAGTGGCAAAAGTGCACCGAAAAAAATGGATTGGAGAGACCTAGAATAGCAAGCATTAACTAGTAGTGCTAGTGTATTCTCACTCTCGGTAGAGCCCGATGAAGGGCCGCATAATTAGAATCAGATGCGCCACCAGATAGAATTTGCAAATCAGTTAGAGACTTGAACTGCTTTAGAACAGAAATGGCATCTAAGCCAATTTGGCACCCCTTAACATTAAGAGTTCTCAACCTATCGAGGGCACTCAAGGCCACCAGATCGTCTTTGGCAATTCTATTCTTCGAAAGATCAAGCTGTCGCAGATTATCCAACTTTGCAATCAACAAGTAATCTTCGTGACCCAAATTAGAACATGAAAGCCAAAGGGATTTGAGTTCAGGTGCCCCTTGAAGTTTCTGAAGAAAGGCAGCAGGAGAATTGGCGCCATGCCAAATCAGCCTATCTAGCTTTGACCAACAATTTGCACTGGCAAAGAAACTACCGCTTAAAGTACTACTAGAAGCATCGAAAGCCCTGAGATTCTGGAATTTATTGAGTGATGCAATAGAAGCCGCAGTTAGTTCAGTATTTGCCGCAATCGATAGAAACTCAATATCAGGAAGAGCCGTGACAGCCCTCAAAACACTATCATCGCCGCCGCCACTATAAAGCACCACTCCATACAAATCACCGGACCTGAAGCGCTTCATGTACTGCGGAAACTTTCCAATCATTCGCGATGGCATAAAGGTCAAAGACCTACCCAATTGGCAATTTAGCGTTCCTTTGGCTTCAACACCAGGATCATCGTTACAGGTATAGAGCTTTCCCAGGACTACATCGGTGGGAAAATTGAATGAAATAGTACGCTGCCCATCTACCACCCTGATAGTCGAAAACT
Organism: Obscuribacteraceae bacterium (SeqCode); assembly: GCA_044378815.1. Taxonomy (GTDB): domain Bacteria; phylum Cyanobacteriota; class Vampirovibrionia; order Obscuribacterales; family Obscuribacteraceae. The sequence goes on from JBIPOV010000017.1 coordinate 81,048, forward strand.
TAGCAGTCTCAAATTGCGATCCTTTAGGAGAAACCTGCCTGTCAGAATATGCCCCCATGCCGCGATCGGCGTCACCGATAATAGTGACAAAAGAATCATAGCCGCTGTCATCCACCGCACGCTTTTCCGATACTGCGTCCTTCTTCTGCACCGCAGCAATTAATGAAGATTGTAGTGCGGGAGAGACAAGAGACTGTGACGCAGACGGCACATCTGACCATTGCTGTTGCAGCGCTGAATTAGCAGCCGGCCTTGCCTTAGAAACATTGGGGCCAGCAACATGCTCGCTAGATGTTGGTTGAGTCGGCTTAGCCCCGAGGAATAAATAAGCCGCAAATAGAGCACCAATCAAGAACACAAAAACAACACTCAATAAACGAAGAGGCAAACCACTAGGCGGAGTAACTTCAATCTGTTCTGCTGCGGGAGAATTGCGACTGTATATGAGCACATCTTTGCCTTCAAGAATGCGCTCAAGATCTAAAGACAACTCTTTAGCTGACTGATAGCGATCTTGCGGCAACTTTGCCAAACACTTAGACAATACTAGCTCGACTGACGGAGGAAACTCGATGTCATAGGAAACGTCTGAAAGTCTCGGCGCATCTCTATCTTGATGCATAGCAACCGTCTCAACAGAACTGCGCCCCTCAAAAGGTACAAATCCAGTCAATACCTCAAACAAGGAACAGCCAATCGAATAAATATCAGAACGGGCATCAACCACATCGCCAACACATTGCTCTGGGCTCATATAATATGGACTACCGAATACCTCACCTGTAGAAGTCAACGACTGAGCAAGACTGCCACCTGGAAGCACTAATTTCGAAATACCGAAATCTAAAATCTTCACCTGCTCGGCACCGTCTGCGGTGCCTAGCATTATATTACTCGGCTTGAGATCGCGATGAATAATGCCATTGCGGTGAGCATAAGCCAAGCCATTCAGTACTTCGATGAATATAGACAATGCTTGATTGAGCGGAAGAGGACCATCAGCAATCAAAATTTCTTCTAAATTCTGCCCCTGCAAATAATCCATCGAATAAAACGGCAACGCTCGGTCATGAATGCCCAGATCGTATACTTTCACCAGGGTGGCGTGGTTGAGCGCAGCTAAAGTTTTAGCCTCAGCCTGAAAACGTAACCAACTCTGCTCGTTAACAAACTCTGGCGATAGCACTTTCAAAGCCAATTGCTTTTTCAACGACAGCTGTTCAACCAGATAGACAACTCCCATGCCTCCCTCGCCAATCATGCCAATTACTCTAAAGGCTCCTCCAATAACACTATTAGCTGGCAAAATTCTTTGGGCACTGGAATGGCTAGATGTCCCGTTGTCGCTCATTCGCGACTGTGTAAATTGCTTTCTTTGAGTCAAACGCTGGGCAGTGGCGGACCGATGGGATGAAGCGCCTGAACGCTTTTTGGTGGCGACGGGCCCGGCACACTGACAGCGAAGTTCTTTGAAGAGAAAAGAAGTGAAAGACCCAGCACGACGACTAAGAGGTCGGGACTTACCACAGTTGACACAGACGTCACTCTGACCAGGACTTGCAGGCCTGGCGCGATTACACTGGCAATAATTATGCTGAAAGAAGTATGACGTAACGGAGCCAGCCCGATTGGCCAGAGGTGGCTTACCGCAAGTTTTACAGAGTGTGGACATAGTCATACCAAATAACGGAAATGGAACTAGCAGCTTTGAATCAATGTACTAAAACATTCGGCAGTTCCCGGGCCAGAGGAGCACTCTCAACTTTCTGGTTTGGCCCAGGAGTGAAAACATCAACTTTACGCAAATTTGAAAAGCGCTTCAGCTCTAACAATGCCTTATGGTCAAGGCCGCATAGCTGCAGGTTTAGGTACTCTATATTTGGCATCTTAGACAAAGTTCTAAGATCTTTGGCCGTGATTTTGTTTTGACTAAGCTCGAGACCGCGTATGCTAGAGATAGTAGAAATAATCTCGATATCACGACTGGTTAAATTAGCATTGCCTAGCGTCAAACCCTCTAACTCACGCGAATTCTTCACCACGTTCAAGAGCGGTTGCACGTTCTTTACTTCAGACAGCCAAAGAAACCTAATCTTTTGCCAGCAATTAGCCTCAGCTAGGGCAGCGCCACTAACTCCAATGTCTCTGGCATCAAACTTACGCAGTGACTTAAATCGACGCAGCGAATTAGCCACAGAAGAGCCCGTAAATCCGTCGTTACCAACTATTCGCAAGGAAGTGACGTCAGGAATATAAGATACGGCCTCCAATACTTTGTCTCTACACAGGTCCTCAATGAGCATTACCGAAGTAATATCACCAGAACGAAAACGCTTCATGTACTGAGGATAATCCTCAACGCAACGGTATGGTGTGAAGGAATACTGGTAACCTGGATCAAGCTCAATGGTGCCATGGGCTTCTTGACCGAGCTCTGGTTTATTCACCTTATCAGCCTCAAAGCGACCAATAGTTATATCGTCAGGAAACTGAAAACGACGAATCTTGAATCCATTAGCTCTCGATACTTTTGAGTATTCGAATGTCTCGTTCTGCGAACCAGTAGGAGGCTTCTGCACGAGACCAAATTTCTTCGAAAGTTCAGAAACCTTACTGTCTCTAGCCTTCTTATCTTTAGTGCCACTATCCTCATAACCACTATAATCAGTGCCGCCTTTTTTGAAGACACCGACTCCAGCCTCGAGCTCAATCCTTCCAAGGTCCGTATCTCCCTCGGCACTTTCGTCGTCTGTTGCTTGAGCGCTGGGCTGATTTGATAGGGTCCCCGTAGTTGCAGTATTCGCTCCACCTATTCCAGTCGCAGAGGTTTGGCCGCCAGCAGCAGAATCTTCAGCGACAGCCGGCTTCTTAACGCGCTTAGCTGCACTAGCACTAGTTTTCACGACCCAATCAGGTTGTCGAAAAACAAAAAATAAGGCAATCGAGACGACTACCGTCACTACCGCCAGCCCAACAGACAAAGACTTAATGGTTCTAGCAGACTTCTCCTCCGGCTCCTCATCTAACTCTGTATCACTTAAAGAACTATCGGCAACAGATTGCGAAGTGGAAAAAAGCGGACCACTAAAGGTGTCCGCACCAAAGCGACCCGCCAAGTTAGCACTGGCAGAGTTGCCATCAGCAGAATTGCTGCCGGCCTGGTCAGCGCTATTCGAACGATGCTGAAATTTTCCCGTATCAGAAAGCCGCGCAAAGCCAAGAGTAGGCTCCTGACCTCGGGCGATCGCAGCCAAATCTGAAGCCACCTGCTCCATCGTCTGATAGCGATCCTCTGGCATTTTGGCCATCATTTTTTCAACAACTTGCTGCACCTCAGGCGGGTAGGCAACTTGAGAAACATCATTAATTATGGGAACGGGCTCCCCTTGATGCATCATCATTACGGCAACGGCCGAATTAGCAATAAATGGAGGGTCACCGACCAATGACTCGAATAGCGCCACTCCAAGTGAATATATGTCAGTACGCGCATCTAAAGCCTGCGCCATGCTCTGCTCTGGGCTCATGTACATGGGGCTACCGAAAACTTCACCAGCCGTGGTCAACTTCTGCGCGCCATACTGCGCATCGGTGAGCTTAGCAATGCCGAAATCAACAATTTTTACCGTAGCGCCCACAGCGTCGGGGCGATCGAGCAAAACAATATTTCCCGGCTTAACGTCCCGGTGAATCATGCCCTTAGAATGTGCATATCCAAGGCCGGCGGCGGCCTGCTGAAAAATCGCCAGGACAATGGCCAAGGGCGGAGTGCCGTTGTCACGCAGCTTCTCGCCAAGATTGCTGCCCTCTAGTAAATCCATCACATAAAAGGGGATATCAGCCTTACCTTCGCTGTGATGCAAGGCAAAATTGTGAATGCCTACCACGTTAGGGTGAGACATTTTGGCTATGGCCTGAGCTTCAATTTGAAAGCGGCGCCAGGATGTCTCAGAAACTTGATCAGCGCCAAGGGTTTTCAGCGCATATTCGCGACCAAGAATGTTGTGCCGGGCCCGGTAAACAAACCCCATGGCGCCCCGACCAAGATAATCAACAATCTCATACGAGCCTCCCACCAGAGTGCCTGCAGCAAACTCGGCTCCTTTGGGTATTGGTCTACCATAGGCCCCGGCTGGAGCTGGAGGAGACTGTTCGTGTTCACCTGATGAAATGGTTGGATACTCTCATTACTGACAAGCGCAAATGGCTACTATCATAGCCCAAAGCAAAAACTGTCTATCGTTATTGGGCTACAATTACCTAGTTCCCTGAATTGAGATAACAATGCATTTAAAAGTCTCGGCCACTGCCTTTCGTTCCCTTTTTCTCAGTTTTTCAATTCTCCTAAGCTTTTGCCCAGCCTTCGCTGAAGGGGATGGCAAAGAGAAAGAAGCTGCCAGCTCTGCTGCAAAAGCCGAGGTAAAAAGCGAAGCAAAAGGCGATTCTCAAGACAGTGCAAAAGTCGACCAGAAAGTCGACCAATTGCTCAAGGGTATGTCAGATTACTATGCTGGCCTGAAATTTTTTAAAACGGTACTAAAGTACAAAATGAGTGTGCGTCAAGGAACAGAAAAGGACGAACGCAATACAACTTTCAAAATTTTTGTGCAAAGGCCAAATAAACTGTCAATAACACTAGACAGCAGCGATCGCGACCGCTACAACGGCAGCGAAGTGCGCATGGACGGAGACAATCGCTATCTCTACAATCCGCGCCTTGGCTACATCAAGGGCAAAGCCACGAGCAAATTCTTTGAGTCATTCCGCGATCGCGAATTCTTTTATGCCACTGGTTTTAACTTTGGCGGCCTCAATGCCCTTGAATGCTTGCTTGCCGAAGACCCATATCAGTTTATGCAAAAGGTTTACGGCATAACCGGCGGCAGCCTGATTGGCAAAGAAACAGTTGACGGAGTTGAATGCGATCACATCAAGGTTGATGCGCCAAAAATGGGCTGGGACATGTGGATAGAGAGCGGCAAAACCCCCTGGCTCAGACGAATTTCACCGGCTCTGGGCAAAATGCTTGGCGACCAAAACATATCAATTGTTTTTGACTACACCCAACTCTCCGATGCAAAAATAGCAGCGAGCGAATTTAAATTCGTAGCACCGCCTGCCGCCAAAGAAATTACGACATTTTTTGACGCAAACAAGCAAGCCGCGCGCTCTGCTCACTCAGCTGCTGCAGAAGCAGAGGAGCACGCCCTACTGAAAAAAGAGGCGCCAGCCATTTCGCTCAATACCCTAGATGGTGGCAAGTTCAACCTGGCAGACCTCAAAGGGAAAAATGTAGTTGTCCTCGATTTCTGGGCAACCTGGTGTCCACCGTGCCGTCAGGCTCTGCCGATCTTGGCTGCAGTAACCAAGGCCTATGAATCTAAAGGCGTCAAATTCTACGCCGTCGACCTGCGCGAAGAACCAGGCAAAATAGAAGCGTTTCTGCACTCGCAAGGGCTGAGCATCAATGTCGCTCTAGATAAAGACGGTAAAGTAGCTGAGGCCTACAAAGTTGAAGGCATCCCACAATCGGTAATTATCGGCAAAGATGGCATTGTCAAAGTTGTTCATGTGGGCTTTGGTGGCGACCTGAAAAATACACTAACGGCCGAGCTCGACAGCATTTTGAATGAGAAATAGAACTATCCCTCTAATTCACTCTGCAATAGCTCAAATAACACTAAGCTGCGCGAATGCAGCAAGAACTTAGAGCCAAAATCAAAGCGCTCCTGATCTCGTGATTGATCAAAAGTATCGAGCAAGAGACTCCAACGCCCTTCTTTGCATTCCTTACTCTGTGCGGTTCTAGCTGGAGTGCAGAAGGAATCATAGTGGGCAGGCATAAGATAAGTTATGTCGTGGGCCGAGGCATTAAGCAGCATAAACAGGGTATTGCCAACAATTGGATCGCCCAATTCATCAACTTCAGTGATACCAAAACCATCAATCACCATGCCAAAACTCTGCAGACTTTGGTTGGTCCATTCTTTGGCAGTAAGTTCTTGGGCCTTAGCGTTAAACCAGGCTACGTCTCTATTTCCCTCTAAACTCTCCAGCCGTCCACTAAGAAACTTGCGCCGCAACAGTACCGGTTGAGTCTTACGAATATGAGTAACTTTGCGCACGAACTCAAGAAACTCTTGTTCTTCTTCATTCAACTTCCAGTTATACCAGCTGATGTCACTATCCTGGCAATAGGCATTATTGTTGCCGCGCTGGGTCCGACTAAGTTCATCGCCACCACTAATCATTGGCACGCCAAGCGAGAGCATCATTGTAGCCATCAAATTACGCTTTTGTCGGGCCCGCAGAGCCTTAACTTCAACATCGGTAGTGAAACCCTCAACGCCGCAGTTCCAACTGCTGTTGTGGTTCTCACCATCATTGTTATTCTCTAGATTGTCTTTATTGTGCTTGTTGTTATAGGTCACAAGATCATTGAGAGTAAAGCCATCGTGACAGGTAACAAAATTGATGCTAGCGTGCGGCGCGCGGCCACTGTGCTCATAGAGATCACTACTGCCAGACAATCGTGTCGCCATCTCGCCAGCAACACCACTATCGCCTTTCCAGAAGCTACGCACTGTATCTCGGAACTTACCATTCCATTCAGTCCACAACACCGGGAAGTTGCCTACTTGATACCCGCCTTCGCCTAAGTCCCAGGGCTCGGCGATGAGCTTAACTTGCGAGATCACTGGATCTTGAGCAATAACGTCAAAGAAAGACGAGAGCTTATCCACAGCATAAAGTTCACGAGCTAAGGCACTGGCCAAATCAAAACGGAAGCCATCCACGTGCATGTCTTCAATCCAGTAGCGCAGACTGTCCATAATCAGTTGAATGACGCGCGGATGGGTGACATTGAGGGTATTGCCACAGCCAGTGTAGTCGACATAATAGCGCTGGTCATCGGCATTGGTGCGATAGTAAGCAGTGTTATCAATACCGCGGAAATTAAGAGTAGGCCCCAGCTGACTTCCTTCACCGGTATGGTTATAGACCACATCAAGAATCACTTCAAGGCCGGCAGCGTGCAATGCGCGCACCATCATCTTAAACTCGCGCACATGATCTACTGCACCATCTTTCCAGGCTAAGCGCCACTCTGGAGCGAAGTAACCCAGGGTGTTGTAACCCCAATAATTAGTAAGACCTTTGTCAACGAGAAAACGATCATTGATTTTGACATGCACTGGCATTAGCTCAACAGCTGTAATGCCAAGGCTCTTCAAATGTTTAATTACTGGCTCGCAAGCAAGCGCGGCGTAGGTTCCGCGTAAGTGCTCTGGAATATCTAGATTCTGAAAAGTCATACCCTTAACATGGGCCTCATAAATGATTGTCTTATGCCATGGCGTCTTCGGCCGACGATCATTGCCCCAAGAAAAAGCTGGATCGACCACCGCACATAGTGGTGCATAGGCAGCCGAGTCACGAGTATCAAAGCTCAGATCTTTACTGGGATCGCCAGTCTTGTAGCCAAACAAACTATCGTCCCACTTTACGCGGCGAACAATCGATTTAGCATAAGGGTCGAGCAATAATTTATTGGCGTTAAAGCGCAAACCTTTTTCTGGATTATATGGCCCGTAGACACGATAACCATAGAGCTGACCAGGTAGCAGATGGGGCAAATATACGTGCCAAACGTTGTTATTATACTCAGGCAAGAGTATGCGCTCAGACTCTCGCTCAGCGTCTATCGAATCAAAGAGACAAAGTTCGACCTTGGTGGCATTCTCGGAGAAAATCGCAAAATTTACTCCTAATCCATCCCATGTAGCACCTAATGGATAAGGCTCACCCGGCAACAAGCGCATGTAAAATCCTCAGGGAATCCAACGGTCAAAACAATTACACGGAGCTCTTAATTTCTCAGTAGAAGAAAAAAAATCTACTCTAACTAATATCACAGGCTAATTATACAGTGGTCAAAGGCCATACAGGGGCAAGCAGCTATAATTGAACTAGCGGTAAGAGACCTGCACCGCCCCGCCACTCACCTTGGCAAGCCCCCCTTCAGTAAGAAATTTTGAGGCCTCAAGCAAGCCTTTAACATAACGATCAAAGAACGCTAAAGTCGAGAGTTGCACCCATTCTACATGGCTGTCATTAGCTGGCCCTGAGCCAAAAAATTTAGTGCCAGTGATGCCACCAAAACCATGGTAACCACCCTCAATTACCATCAGATATTTATCGTCGGGAGCCCCGTATTTAAACGCTTCAGAGCGCCAAATATGATCTTGACGTCGCCTACCCTTGTCTTCGGTTCCAGTGACAATCATCATTGGTCGCTCAAAATCATCCCAAGCTGACTGATTGAAATCTGCTGTTTCAGTCAGGGCTCGGCCGCTCCCTTGCGGAGAAAGAAGAAGAAAGGCCAAAGGTCGTTCATCTCTGAATTGCTTGCCACCAGCATTGCTTCTGGTGCTGGCGCCAGCAGAGATATTACTACTAGCTATACTGCCGACATTGCCGCAATTGCCAAAGCTGTTGGCTGAAAGTTGGGTGCCCCCGATGAGCATGGCCGTATGCGAACCGAAAGAATGGCCACCCATGCCAATGCGCCCGTGGTCAAACTTGCCTTGAAAATCAGGCAAAAGACTCTCAATAAGAACAAGTTGATCGAGAATCAGAATAATGTCATCGGGCCGACTTTCCCAACCGACGAACATTGGCGTCAAGTCACGTAGTTCAGTCAGAGTAGGCTTACGAAAAGAAGCCGAATCATAATGTGTTGGTTGAATTACGACATAACCATTGTCAGCCCAATAACGCACCAAGGGCTGATAGCCGTCTTTGCTGCCTAGCAAACCATGAGAGAAGACAATGACCGGATAAGTCTCAGCACCATCAGGATAGGTCACTTTGATTTCAAGATCTTTCTCTCTGACTTGATCGCGCAAAATCAGATCTGCCGCCTGCACCTTAACGAGCCTCCAGTTACTTAATTGGCCACCTTAGCAATGATAGCAGGGCGCCAAATATCAAAACAGATCGAGGGCACAAAGATGATGATAGGCGCTATCGGAAACAGCCGGGGACAGGCCAGGATAGCGAGCAGTCATGGCAGACCAGGCCGCGATAAGCAGATTAGAGGCAGCTCGCCCCTCGCTATAGGTCATCACTTCCTGAAAGCTTTTGCCGCCGGTTCTCGCTCGTGATGCTTTGCCAAAGAACAGTATTTGCTGATCAAGAGCATTAATCACACCATCGCGAAAACCTTGCAGACCAGCAGGAAGGGGCTCTGCCATTATCTTCTGGCGTGCCTGGGTAGTCTTGGCATAATAAGTGCTGTAAGCCTGGCTAAAGCCACTATTGTCACTCCGCAAAGTATCAACCATTATTGTTTTTGCCTGAACACACTGCAAAAGCATGGCGTAGACGTGATTAATGAAAGCCTTATCAGCGGCAGGAATTCCATCTAGGTTATTCGGCATCGCAGTCAGAGCGCAAGGGTAACTGTGACCGGCCGGCATAGTGATATCGCGGGGGTACCAATTTTGATAATTACCTTGAGCAAGCGCCAAAGGCGGCAACCCAACGGCAGAAGCCAACGGAGAGAGAAATAACAAGAGCGAAAGGGGCCAAGAGGCACGATGGCAAACAATTCTAGACACAGCGGTAAATCTCATAAAAGTTGCAGAACAAGCTACGATCCATTTTCTCTGCTTGGTCACTGAGGGCAATATCGAAAACCAACTCTACGGAGCAAGAATTCATACTAGCGCAATCTGCCCCAGCCTCAGCAGCCTCCCTAGTAACTGCCCCTGCACTGCCCGCCCTAAACACTGCCGCCCGCCGACGGAATATTGAACGAACGCAAACAATAGCCCCAGGCCGCCCACAACGAACAATCTCAGCCCGCAGCCGGACAGCATAATCTGGCGGAAGCAGCTCCAATATATTCGACAAGCCAAAATAATCGATGGACGCAGCCGGTTGCTCGGCCAGCCAAGCGATAGTGTCTTCACAGACCAAATTGAGTCTATCGATGTTAGCTTCAATCAATGCTCCATTTGCAGCCTGCAAATATGGCGGTAAACCAGCTTCGCTATTGTTGTATAAGGCAAAGAAAGCCTGCCATAAATAAGGATTTGCAGCATTGGGAAAGTCTATGAAAGCACGAGCTAATCGACCTTCCATTAGCGCAGAAAAATCATCCGGCACCAACTGCTCGGCGGCATTGCCGTGGGCTAGCCTGAGAAACAACCGACTGAAGGCCACCTTCATAGTAAGCTTCCACTGCCAATTGCACCAACGCTTACTGTAAAACTCTCTCTGTTTATCAATCTCATCAAGGCAAAGGAAAAACTTAGTTTCCTCAAGACTATGCACAAACAAGTAGAATAATTTAGTCAGTTGATGCATTCGTTGATCGACCCAACCGCAGTTATTCAAGCCACTCTTCAACGACTCACTTCTTGCACTAAAGAACTGCTGTGCTTGTGGCGAAAGCATGGAGTTTACTTGCTCAAGGTAGGCGCGGCCATCAGTGATACAAGCCTGTTTTGCCGCAGCGAAACCAAGATGCTTGTAGAGAGCAGCTTTTAACTCCACAAGGGCAATCTGCGCTTGGCTGATATCGAGAGCGTCAACAGTGCAGGAATCAACAGTTAGCAGAGAAAGCGCGGTACAGCCGCCGGATGCTATAACAAAGAGTCTATTTGGTGACTGCAATTGCCTCACTAAGAAGAGGTCAACAGCTGCATCTTCGCGCACTTGACCAAACATAAGGCGACCTTGGCTGTGAAATAACTCCTTCTTTGATAGTTGCTCCACCTTAACGTTCATATCGTTATTAATGCCAGACCTCATGCTTATGCCCACCAAGTTTAAGAGCAAAAGCCCCGGGGCCATTTGCAGCCACAACAAGGGCACACATGATGGTCGGCAAGTTCGAAATAATCAAACCAAAGGGATGGGCAATGGCTCCACCGCCGCCAATTGAGCCAATTAAGTTCATGAGCACAATAATGAATATCTGAAAATAAGAGACGAAACGATAAAAAAGACCAGAAACAATGCCAACGCCAAGTAAGGTTTCAGCGCTGCCAATAAGACGCAAAGTAAAGGCCGGTTCAACACCACTGCCACTAGAAACAGAGCGGACAATTTCAAGGTGGTGAACATCGAGAGCAATTACTTTTAGCCACAAGCCGTTGTAAAACCACACCGCAGCAAGCGCCAAACGTATTGCAAAAATCAGCCGAGGATTCAATTTAGAATTCTGCTTAGAATTCATATCACACCAATTTGATAAGCAAACAGTACGGCAAACAAGGCGGTGAGAAAGGACCATAAAAGTGTACCAGCCAGGCGCAATATTTTTTCTAAACGAGTATCCTCAACCAAAGCCGAAGTAAAAACGACAAATTGAAAAATCAAACGCGAGAGCCAACACAGGGCAAAACACAAAGCAGAAATGGCCGCCAGAGTAGATTTATTGGTTAGCTCTTGTGGATAGAAGATACAAACGAAACCGAGCATGGCCATGCCGATAGTAAGAAACATAGTATGGGCAAAAAATACCTGCTGATTGATAGGCTTGAGGCTCTTAAGTTCGCTCTTCCAATCAAGCAAGCGTGCTAAGTAGAAATGCGCCAGGCAGAGGCAAATCATTGCAGCACCAGCAATTTGCAAAAGTAAATTGAGGAGAGAAACTAAAGACATAATTCAAGCACCGCAACCAGTGGCGTAATTCTATACTGTTTGGCAATCTTGAGATGACTCTTGCTGGCACACCTAATCCACTCTACCAGAGGCAAAAAGTGCATAAAACCAAGACTAAACGCCAAAAAATTAGAAAAATCGCGAACATGCTCAACCAAGACAATTCGTCCGCTTGGCTTCAAAACGCGACGGGCCTGCTGAAAAAGTAGTTCCCTTTGCTTCGAGTCTCTCACTTCGTGAGCGGCAAAAGCAATCAGTATAAAATCAACGGAAGAATCAGACAAAGGCCAATCACTAATAGTTTCGCAAATACTTTTTGCTAGTGGCGGATAGAGCTTGCGTGCTCTCATGATTGAAGACTCTCGCCGACCCAGCGCGGGATACAGATCGACCGTGGCAATTTCAGCACGGGCGAAAAGCTGACGCAAAGCTCCGCTGGTTTCGTCATAGCCCGAATGAACACTAACAATGCGCAGATTACATTCAAGACCTGACTGATTGCCAATACCTGACCGAGGGTCAGCGGTTGACAACGAAGGAGGGATCAACTCAAGGAGAAATCGCCAGTCTTTAAGAGCAGAGCGGTCGTACACCCAATGGGAAGCGAGCAATGACAAGACAGTTTGAAGTAATACAAAAGCAGCGGCAACAAAGAAAATTACTCGCATGCCGTCAGCAAACACTGAGCACGATGCCAGCACTAACAGCACAAGCATAACGCAAGCCGCTGTGGCATACAACGGCCAATTGAACTGCACCACACGCAGCATGCCGTCAAACTCTTTCAGTAAATCTTTCATCCAGCGCCAGCCGGAGGAAGCTTCTCTACAATGCCAGACTTCCAATAATAGGGAATGTTTTGCAGAAAGAAGGCACTACAAAGAACTGGTGCAGTTTGCGAAAAAGGCAATCGCTGGAAAAATGTTATCTTACCAACATCAACGGCAACCGGCTTAGGCTGCCAATTTTGCCGCACCCCTTCAACACGGATAATCGAATTGGTCTCGCGCTCATAGTCGAAAGTAAAAGGCATGGGGCCGGCAAATTTAAGAGCCTCGCGCACCGATGGAAAAGGAGAATTTTCAGGCAAATAATCATCAGCACTATCAAGACAAGCTGTCACTATCAGCTCCCTTTTGTTATCAAAAGCTTTGCTAGAAAAAGTCAATTTCTGTTCGCCATAAGCATACTTCATGGCCGCACCATGAAAATGATAATGCGTGAGCAGGTTGCCCACCGCCGCCATTGAATGACTGTCAGTATCCGAGCGCAAGATTTGCAAGCCCCTAAGATGACGCCCCTCAAGTGTTTTATAGCGCACAAAAATGCGATAGCCAACAAGCAAATAATCTTGACCAAGAAAACTCGGGCTTCCTTTTGGCTTCATGCGACGAGTTTGCACCACTGCCACGGCAACAAAAGCCAAATCACCGTAGGTATCCAATTCCAAACCGGGCGACAACAGGGGCTCTAAGAGGGCCTTTGGAAAAGCATAGGTCAATACTAAGACGAAGTCGAAATGAGCCTCGACCACGACAGGATGTCGTTTCAAGATATAAGTAGAAAAGAGATTTTTCGTCAAGTCAATCAATAACTTTCGCTCCGTTGGTCAGAAGGAAACTTCTATCGAATAACCAACTCCCAATAAACCTCTTCGTCAAGGTCTTCCATGGTCCGGTCATGCACAAACCCAGTAAGCCTGCGGCCAATCTCAACAGGAACGTCAAATAGATAGTCGCATGGATTCTTATCATTTCTAAGTTCGGCCATCAGGCCGTCATGCACCTCTTGAAAGCACTCAGGCAAGACACCTTCAGTCTTAACATCTTCAAGACCGCGCTCACAATCGTGCTCCACGAACCACTCGCGCTTTCCATTTCGCCAACAGCAGGCTGCACTATACATCACATGCTCTTCAACAAATACAGAAATTACTTCCCTATCTGAAGAAAGCTCAGTTAGCCATGCGACCTTGGACTCCATCAAGCAATCGTGATTGGCGATAATCAATCGCCAACCGTTCATGCGATCGAGATAGCAAAGCTCTTCCTCCGGGCACTCCGAAAACTCACCAGTTTTCTCAACGCCAATGGTCTCGAAGAGCTTTTCTACGGAAATATCCTTTACCGCAATCCATGACAAGCTAAAACCCATTGCCGCTCTCCAATGTACTAATTGACGCCGATGCGACACCAGGCTTGATTGAATGAGCCTCGATGATACGCTCGGACAGCCACTTTTGATGACCGTCGTACGCGTGTATGTCGGTCATAAATGTCACTCCTATCACCAAAGCAAAGAAAAGAGAAAACAAAATTCGAATCATTACAGAACACTCCGTAGTCTAATCTCTCGGACTATCGCCATACTGTTTCCTCTCTCCAGCGCATGAAGCCCTTAGGCACTAGGATCAAGCCACTAGCGCTTCACAGTAACACTGGAAGCCACGCGACTCCAGATTTGGTGCGCTTCGTTATAGTTGACCCCAGCCGTGCTTAGACAAACCGCGTAGAGATTCTTGTCGACCATTATGTAACCCGAAAGGTGATGCATTTTGACACCATTGGTTTCAAAGGTCGATTCTCGAACTACGCCAGGTACACTACCGCCAGAGCCCATTGAAAGCTGCTCCTCGCCAATCTTCTGGTAATTTTTCAATGGCAAGAAATATTTCTCTTCCAGCATAGTAGACAGTTCGCCAAGGCTAACATTAGGCACGGCATCGCCGCGATAAACATCCAAACCAATCACCTTACCAGGCTGCTCACAAGAGGCTTTGAGCAAATGGTCATCGCCTTCGACAACATCTTCTTTGAGCGAAGAAGGGAAAGCAAAAGACAATGTGCCGTCTTTGGTACGCCAGGCATGGTCACCACCAGCAGTATCAGCGCTCGAAGAAGAAGAAGAAGAAGATGACGATGACGACCTGCCAGCGCTAGCCTTCGCGCTCCCAGCGGAAGACACCCTGGAAGAACTCAAAGAAGTAGAGCTGTTGGAATGTGAGACGGTCGCGGATGGGTGGATGGCGGCAATGCTATTCACTGCTGTATTCCAGATTGTGCCAGAGGCATGATATTCACTGAGCGGACAAGTCATAATTAGACTGTAAGCTTTTGGCCCTATTTGAAAAACCAAACAGCGCTGACTAAACATCACTCCCGATTGGCGAAAGCTTATCTCCTTCTCCACTGCAGCCTGACTGCCCGGAAGGCGAACAGACTTTTCCAGCAAACCCTTGTATTCGGGCAACTTGCTCCAATAAGTCTCTTCCATAACTTTGATGAGCAAGCTTGGACTCATCCCCGCCTGCGAGTTAAGCAGCGAAAGCTCAGCCCAGCTCTCCGCTGACCCGGTCAATTGGCCACTGACTTTCAAGATATTGTCTGTCTCAGCAGGCTGACTACCAATCATGGTCTTCTTCCAAGCAGCCGGATAAGTGAACTTCAACCCAGCGTCTTCGAGATTTGAGTAAATCCAGCCGTTGGCTTCTCGCTCAGAAGCAAGCGCCGCAAGCAACGGTGTTTGCGCCAGAACCAAGCCAAAGATTCCCGCCACTATGGCTTTATCGAAATTCAAGGGTCACTCCTGCCTGCATGGGGTTAGAGGCTCATTATGCCACGGCCAAAACAGACAGAAACTAACCAGGCGGTCAGGAGATTAATCAACTGAAACCAATTAGATATTGATGAAAAGCTCGTCTTTAGAGAAACGAACTTTTGCCAGCCCGGCATATTTGTCATCAGCAGCTCGGTAACCGAGAGCGCAAGCAACAACGCTGCTGCATCCCTTTTCGTTCAGTTTCAAAATGCGGTCAACATCAGCAGAGACAATTCCTTCCATGGGGCAATCGTCGATTTGAAGAAGAGCTGCGGCTGTCATCAAATTGCCCAAGGCAATATAGGTTTGGCGCGCGGCCCACTCGGCCAATTTCTCAGGAGTAGAGCCTGAAACAAAACCAGTCATCATGCCATGAAGCGGCTTGAGCGAATCAACAGAAACATTTCTGGTCTTTGCAATCAACTCAACATACTGATTAACCGATTCAACGGTGATATCAGTATTTCTAGCAAATACTACAAAGTGAGAGCACTGGGCTGGTTGGGTTTGGTTCCAGCAGGCAGCAACCAATTCGTCTTTGACTTTCTGATCGGTTACAACAACAAACTTGTATGGCTGCATACCAAAACTAGAAGGTGTAAGGCGCAGCGCTTCTTCTAGAACTTGCCAGTCACTGGCTGAAATCTTCTTGCTTGGGTCAAATTGTTTAGTGGCATAGCGGTGATTGAGAGCGTCAGTAATGGCGCTGTTTGCAGCTTTAGTATCAGTCGGCATGGTTCCTCCATTGAGCTTACGGCTGCATATTTTGCACAGCTTAAGCCTTTTAATTCATTGGGTAAATCCTAGCAAACACTCTAGCAAATTAGACCGGTCGTCTTGAAAAATTAACAAAGACTCGATTTGCATAGAACTGTTCTACAAAGATGCACAAATACAGTCGAAAACTACACCTACAGCAACCATTACGGCAAAAAAATGATACCGTCATCCAAGCTGTAACAACTGCGCTGAGGCGGTGCGAAAGGCCGGTCTATGCAAGCGTGCGGCACAACCATGGCAGCAGCAATGTCGCCTTTTGCGACGAGTTCAACACATTTCAAGCGTTCGGCTTCAAAATCAGCGTCGAGCCCCAGGCGCTCCTCGGAGAACCCACGGCCTTCGCTTCGTTGGCAGAGGGCTCTAAAAAGTTCGAGCATGCTGTCGTCAGACAGCGTGTTTAGGTGGAATTTAGTCTCCCCGCGCAAATAACGCGATCCTTCGGCCCATAAGAAGATCCAGCCAGCAGTGGCACGGTCCATCTCGGGCTGTTGAACTAGCCATGGCAAAAAGTTGTGCGGGTCGTCGCGGTAGGCTAGTGCAGCCTGAGCGGCCTGGTGCCAGAGATCGGGATCTCTCTGCGATTGCACCCAGTGAACGTGGGTCTCCTCAGCCATGTCGATGCCATCTTCAAACTGATCCGCCATTCGCCCCTCCTCCCGACAAGCCTTTTACAAATCGCCCAGCAAACAAACACACTTCCTAACAATTACTTCCTATCCCAAAGGCTGGAAGAGAAACTCCAAGTCAGCCTCACTGAAGCTAATCGAGGCAGCCGATTCAGCATCAAAGATGGCCTCGCACAAAGCACGCTTGCGCACTTGCAGCTCTAACATGCGCTCTTCTATGGTGCCCCGGGCTATGAACTTGCAGACAAATACTTTTTCAGTCTGGCCAATGCGGTGAGCACGGTCGGTGGCCTGATCTTCGACGGCCGGATTCCACCAGGGGTCATAGTGAACAACCGTATCGGCAGCGGTCAAATTAAGGCCAGTACCACCGGCCTTAAGGCTAATGAGAAAGACACTGACTTCTCCCGCCTGAAAGCGACTCACAGGGGTGACTCTATCAGTAGTATCACCCCGCAACTGTACAAACTTGATTTCGCGCGCCTCTAATTCAGGGGCAATCAAATCAAGCATACTGGTGAATTGAGAAAAGACCAAAACTTTTCGACCATTTTCAATCAATGGCTCCAGCAGATCAATCAAAGCTTCTAGCTTGGCAGAATCAGTTATAGAAGGCGTTTGTGATACAGCAAGTTTGACTAAGCGTGGATCACAACAAACCTGACGCAGCTTAAGCATGGCATCTAGAATAGCTAGCTGAGCACGGTTCAGCCCCTTCTTATTGATTTCTTCTAAAACTTTCTGAGCACTGACTGTACGCACAGTTTCATACAGGTCACGCTGCATACTACTCAAATCAAGCTCATGCACGATCACGGTCTTATCGGGCAAGTCGCGTGCTACTTGCTCTTTGATGCGGCGCAAAATAAAGGGGCTGAGACGCTTAGCCAGAAGCTGTCTAATATCTGCACGTTTTTGCTTTTCGATCGGTGTGCGGAAGTGCTTGCTAAACGCTTTAACATCCCCAAGCATTCCCGGAGTAAGAAACTCAAAAAGCGACCACAATTCTCCAAGGTGATTTTCTACTGGTGTGCCACTAACGCATAAGCGATAGTCAGCTTTGAGAGAGCGAGCGGCCTTGGCTGCTTTGGTTCCAGCATTTTTAATGGCCTGGGCTTCATCTAAAATCACCGCCTGCCATTCAATGCTCGCCAACTCTTTGACATCGCGAATGAGCAAGGCGTAAGTAGTGACTATCAAACTCGGCTGCAATTGTTCACCAGCCAATAGACTTTGTCTCTCACCGCCATGGTAGGCAACAGCATTAAGCTGAGGGGCAAAGCGCTTGGTCTCTGCCAGCCAGTTATGCAGAACAGAGGTCGGGCAAACCACAAGAACCGGCTTTTTCAGAAGGCCTTTCTCATGTTCAAGAGCTAAGTGGGCCAATATCTGCACGGTCTTACCCAGACCCATATCATCGGCCAGAATGCCGGATAGCTGCGCCCTAGCAAGGCCTTGCAACCAAGAGAGGCCGTCAAGTTGATAGGGGCGCAATTCGGCATTGAAATTCTTTGGCGCTTCTACCACCGGCAGGCTAGCGAGCTTGCGTATCTGTTCCAGGCGATCTGTCAGCGAAGGAGAGCCAGTTACAACCAGCCCAGTGTCTTTATTGTCTTGAGTAACAGCATTGATTTGCGCTAAAGAAAGTTTCAGTTCGGTAGCTTCATTTACCTCCCGACTCAAAAGCTCAACTAAGTTTGTCAGAATAGCTTTCACTCGAGAGAAGGGCAAAATCAAGATGCGGCCGTCTTCCAGGCGGCCGAAGAACTTACCATCGCGGCCAAGAGATTCAATCTGCTTGGCACTATAACCAGTTAGCTTAGACAAAGCGCGCTGTAGTACTGGCAAGAGAGCAATTGTCTCCCCTTCTACTTCAATACCAAGACTGACACCGAACCAAAATTCTTTGCTTTCGTGTATATCAATTTTCCAGATGGCATTGCTATCAGAGCAGCTGGCGCTGCTGGGATCGCTTAAATCAATTACGCCAGCGCGAAATGGCTTAGGCGACCAATCTTTTGGCTGCGACTCTGATTGCATCAAACGCGGCGAACTTTGGCCCGAAGAAGACGAAGACGAAGAAGAAGAAGAAGAAGAAGAAGAACTAGCAGAAACAGCCGAACTGGCGAGCCCAGAACTGAGTGCTCCGAAATTTACAGGCCGGGCCGTTGATGGTAATACATCCACCTGGGCTGGTATTAGATGAGCCTTGCCGGCCTGATCGATCTTAAGATAACCGCTATCGCCAACAATAGATTCTTTCACCTTATCAATTTGAGTACGGGCCACAGGAGTACTTCCGCCTTTTTTGAAATGCAATCCACCAGGCAAAGCAGCCTGGTTGCTAACAGTCTTAGCAGGAAGACTGGCACCAGGAAGAATCTCTTGATCATCGAAATCGAAAAAAGCATAAATCAGAGCTGCGCCGTGCTTGCAGGCCTTACGCTCATCGCAAGTGCAGAGCGACCAACTAACATCAAAGCCGCTAGGCTTGAGAAAGACACTAACCACGTAGGGCTTAGGCTGACTGCCATGAACTTTTCCAGTAATAGAATTATTCTTTTCGTCATAGCTAAAGCTAATCACACGGCCTTGACTATGCCGCTCAAAGCCCTCATGGAGAGCCACTTTATCGAAGTATTTAAGTCCTGGTCGTTCCATAATGTTTATCTATTCACAGCGTTAAGTGTTGAGCGTCAAATGATTGAACCTTCGTAGTAGACTTTGCGAGCCTTGACTTGCACAACTTCATGCTCAGGATAGCGTAAGGCTGACAGATAGCCACCAAAAGAGCAACCCGTGTCAACGTTGTAAATGCGCGTACCTGTCTGCGAGACTATAGTCTCGACCTCTGCCACCACCGAATGGCCGCGCACAATTGTATTGTGCGAGCCGGAGTACCCCCGTGCCCAATCTTGCAAGCGAATGGGGTAACCACTAATTGTATCGGTTCCACCCACTTGACCATACAGCGCCCACTCACGATCGCGCTTGGACTGCTCACCAAAACTGAGTGAGCCGATGGTGGCAGAACCAGGATAGACAGCTCCATGCACGACTAACAAATCTTCATCGGCATAGCGATAAGGGAGTTCGGAGAGGAAATCACAGACCTGCTGCATAAATGCCTTGCCACGGGGCTCTAACTGGGCCAAGGTGCCGGCCAACATGTGACCCACTCTCACCTGTTTGCCCTGCAAGTAGCGCTTCAGTTTCTCGTCGTGGTTACCGAGCAGAACTATGGCTCGCCCTTGCTCACGCAAGCGCATCAAAAGCTCAAGCACCCCATCGCTAGAGGGCCCACGGTCAACAAGGTCACCAACAAAGATCAGCTTACGCTCTCCGCGGCCGTGACTACCATCGCCGTCATAGCCAAGCTTCTCCATAAGCTCTAAAAGCTCATCAAGGCAGCCGTGCACGTCACCGATAATGTCGTAGTTCATCCGTTACCTGCAAAGTATTGCGCAACTGAACAAAGGAGCTATTAAGCAAATGTTCGAGCGTGCAAACTAGACCCCTACAGTTTATGACAAAAGGGCCAACAATACGCGAACTGTTGCGAGCCCCTCTAGATTTTCCTGGGCCCCTCGTAAGCTAACTGTCAACCGCACTCAAAGGAACTTCTAATGAAAAGCATTTTTTCTCTATTACTGACCGGCGCCATTGCCCTTTCTATCTCGTCGGCTCCAGCACAAGCAAGCAACTATGGTGAACAAGAAAAGAAAAGCGCAGCAGACGCTCATCAGTTTCTCACCGACACTGCTATGTTGCCAGTTAGAACCGCCGCTGTAGGAGCCTCACTGGTACTAGGCACACCGATTGCCATCATGCGCTGTGAAGCCAATCGCGTCGGCCAATATGCTGACGCTGTTTCGACCGAACTTACTGACAAAGACGGTTCAGCTCCCTTGCTCTTAGTCAGTATTCCAGGCCAAGCCATGAAACTAGTAGGCACATTTGGAGAAGGGCTAGTCAAAGGTGGCCAGAACGCTCTGGGCGCATGGGATAAGCCTTTCAGCGAGCAGTCATTTAGCCTAGACTAAATTAGCCTGGACTAGCTTAACCTGGACTAGTTTAGCCTGGACTAGTTTAGTGAAATCGGCGCTTGGCAGGCCGGTAAATTAGTTACTTGAGTCAAAATCCACCTTCCAATATTGTCCGATTTTCAGCCAAAAATCGGACAATATTGGCATCTGCAAAAGCATTGCTCGCTAGAGCTAGACTGCCTGGCGAACAAATGCCTAATACGCAATGCGCAATAGGCAATAACTAATAGGCAATAACTAGCCACCCGGCCCGGCGATACTAGGACCACCGGTTCCAGGCCCAATAGTTCCATCCAGTTCAGGGTCAAGCTGCGAATGTTTTTTGCTAGCAGTCTCAATGGCGTCCACGTGGCTAAATGGTCCTGTTACAAGCTGATCGGCATCAGGCTTGAGCACATGCGAATCGCCGTAAATATAGCGGAAGAACTTATCAAGCCAGCCTCTCTCAAGCATAAAGGTGAGCACAGCCACCAAACAGATGCTGAAGAGAATAACACCGAAGGCTACTTCTCGAATGGTTTCAGCACCGGTCACACCCGACTGCAACACTAACGAGGCTAAAACCGCCGCAGCCAATCCTTTTGGCACCATAATCGATACCAAAGACCGGTCGTAGGTAGAAAGGGTCTTGCTGGTAGCAAAGCGCACTACTATTAAACGCACTAACAAGGTCCAGACGGTCAAAAGCATGGCCATTCCAGCCAGATGCCATGAATTGAACTGCATTGATAAGCCGACATAAACGAAAAATAGCGACTTAAGCAAGAACACCAGCGCCGCAAAAAATGTCTTTTCTTGATAGGTCAAACTGACTGTCTGAGCCTTAGGGACATTTTTCAAGAAAGTCAAATCTTTAATATTGCCCAAGACCAAACCAAAGACCAGAGCGGCCACAGGGCCGCTGTAATCGAACAGTTCAGCAGTTCCAAAAACGATACAAACAAAAGCAGGTGTGCAGAAAATATTGTCTTCTACGTGGCGAACCACTCTAAGAAGACTTGACCATACAACCCCAGCAGCGAAGCCGATCATGGCAGCCATTATGAAAGAAGCGATGATATGGCCGACCATAGCTGTTGGATGAATATCACTCTGGGTTGCAATCTTGATGAAAGCCAAAGTGGTGACAATTCCTAGCACTTCGCAAATTGTAGACTCAAGAATGAGCATGGTACGAGTTTGTTCAGTAGCGCTCAGCTTCGCCAACATCGGAATAACCACCGGCGGCGAACAAGCAGCGGCAATACAACCGAGAATACAACCCTCAATCGGACCCAGACCTAAAGCCTGCATGGCCAACCAAACGGTGGTGCCGACGGTGACTACAAAAGTGATTAGACCGAGCTTGAGAGCTGGTAAGAACGACTTCATCAACAAGTTGAGGTCAAGCTCTAATCCGCAGTTGAAGAGTATGATAACGAGAGCAAGAGTGGTGAAGACTTGCCCAACCGCGCCAAAGTCGGATGGTTTGACAAAATGAAAAACCGGTCCAAACAAAACCCCTAAGATTACCAAGGGCAGTACATCTGGAATGCGTGTCTTCTCAAAGCCCACAGCAAAAAGGTGGGCAAGAAAAACAATCATTCCTACTACAACAACGGCAACTGCCGATTCCATCGAGATACCCTCTTACAGACAGTTAGACTCTACTGAGCAACTACTTTTTGTTCATCAAGCTTGACGTTACTAACGCAGTCTTTAGTACCACGCACTTGCAGTTGAGTGACAATTACAGCAGGATCTAATTCGAAACTGCGACTGCCTGCGCGCATCTTACGAGCATAAATGGTGAGATGCTCAGGTGTTTGAATGACATAGAGATAATAGGGTGTCTCGCCACTTTTAGGTGCAATCTCAAAGGGTTTGACAGCAGTGATACCAGTGAATGCGCTAAGTGAAAGCCCTGTTTCTTTGGCAATGCGCTCATTGGTGAACTGCACTTCGCGAACACGATTAGCAGCCATAAAATCTTTGCTGAAGCGACTTGAACCGAAAGATCCAATCTTGCCAACATCATAGGCTTCAATCAAAATTTGCTCTGGTGCCGCAGTCATTTTGGCAGAGTCATAGTCTTCCCAGATCTTAACGGCCTTATCAGGAGCAATCTTGAGAAAGGCTGAGCTTGTGGCATCTTGCAACTTGGCTTTAACCGGTAGAAAGGTCTTGTTGTTATAGCGAACCGCAAGATCGCAAGAGGGAAGAACTATAACGTCGTGATCGCCGTCATAGGTAAGGCCCGTGACAGGCTGCGCAGCACTGACACCTAAGGGAGCAAAACTCAAGGAAAAGACGCTCAAGGGAACAATCGCCGCAGCCAAAAGAGCAGGCACCAGCTTGACAAGGCAGGATTTGGCTGATTTATAAGACATTGGCTTCCCTTGCATTAGTAATAGCGACATTCTACCGTACTATGTCTATGAGATACTCTGTTGCCAAGTCTGACATAAGCAAATGGCCAAACGAAGAAAAAACAATACTGACACTAAGCCCAAACCCACACCGCTGACAGCACTATTCGTAGCAGCTATTGGCCTCTATCCAATTGCCATTGGCCTGAAAATCCTTCCTATTCCTGCCCACTCTCTGCACGCACCCTACTGGGTGATGACAGCAATTGGTTGCGCCGTCCTCTTTGCTGGAGTTGCCATCGGCCTGCAATGCCTAAGCCTGGCAAAGTCATTTTTGTACAAAATTGTTGCCGCAATAATTTTGCTAGCCGTGCTTACGCCCTTTGCTTGGCTAGTCTTTGGTGACAGCACTTTGCCTCTGCTCTTTAGAATTGCTTTTGCCAGCCCATTTGTGATAATTGGCTTGATTCTGCTTCCTGGTGGCAAAAGGACAGTTATTGCCAATCCGGACGGCAAGCCAATGAGTGAACTGCTCAAAGAACGCCGGTTGGAAGTTTCCAGCTTCCAAGAAAGAAAATTGAAATTTCTAGAGAGTAAAAAGAACAAAGAAATCGAGAGAGCCAAGGCAATCCAAACCAATCAAGCAAATCACGATAATTACGAAAGCAACAAGTGCAGAGAGCGGACAGAAAACAATGAGTCGTAAACTTAGGCGAACTGAAGCCAGGCGAGCTGAACCAAGCCCGACTAAAGCAAACCCGTTTATAGCACTAACCTTAGCCATGGTAGCTCACACCACGATTTGTCTTGAAAGCATCCCAGCCTGGGCCGCGAGCGCAGATAAAAATTTTAGCGAAAAGCATGCTAGCGAAAACAAGTCCGAATTAACTACCAGCTCCACAGCATTAGCTTCCGCACTACAAAAAGCTGTCGATGATTACCAGGCCGAGCAATATGATTCGGCAGTCTATCGCTTTAAAGAGATCTGCAAAGATCGCGGTGTATCGACGCAAGACAAGGTACGAGCTCACATTGGCGCTGGTTCGGCGGCCTATCAAAACAGCCATATCAAGCTGGCCATGAAGCACTATCAAGCCGCCTACAAATTGCACAAAAAGGAAGTCGATTCAACTAGCGAGGAACAAGCTAGACTGACAGCAGAACTGACTGTAGACCTGGGTGATGTCTATTATGAACTAGAGAAATACGACCCAAGCATTCGCTATTTCAAAGAAGCCTTAGCACTCAGTCAAGGAAAACGAGAATATCTCGAAATTTATATGCGTAGCCTAGAAGGGCTTGCCGCCTGCTACTTCAAAAGCAAGCGCATAAAGGAAGCCTTGCCCATCTATGAAGAAATGGCCTGGCGCGATCGCTATTTATATGGCCTATTATCAACCCAATATGGCTGGTCACTGCGAGTTCTGGTTGATGTCTACGAAGCTCTCAACGAGCAAGACAAAGCAAAACAGTGCTTCGATCGCTCGGTTTGGATTTTCCGCTTAGCCGACCGCGACCGCCTGGTAGGTGAACTTGAAGGCAAGACCCAAGATTCAAAAGAAGATCTGGTTGCCAAATTGACAGAACGCACCGTCGGAATCGGCACCGAAAAACCAGCCCCTGAATTGAAAGCAGCCTACACAGGCGAAACAACGCCACCAGAGGCTCTTCCACCGCACGCAAGCCACCATCGACTAGGTCAATTTCACAGCGAACTGCCCTGGAAGAGAAAACGCATCATCATGCATCAGCCAGCGGCTATGCAGTGGGTAAATCCCGATGTCAAAGCGAAGGGAATTGTGGTGTGTATTCCTGGTTTCGGCTTGCACAGAAGCTCATTCAAAGAGCTTGGACAGAAGCTTGCCGAGCAAGGTTTATTAGTCTACGCCTACGATGTGCGAGGCTTCGGTGCCTACACCAGCATGAAAGCCAGAGACAGAATTGACCTGGTGAAGACCATCGAAGACTTAGAAAATTCGCTGAAAACAATTCGCCGCGATAATCCTGGTTTGCCTATATTTGTGTTGGGAGAATCAATGGGCGGCTCAATCGCGCTCCAGCTAACAGCTATGCATCCCGAGTTAATTGATGGACTGATTGCCGCTGTGCCTTCATCAAAGCGTTATAGACAATGGAAACTTACTTCAAAAATTGGACTTGCCATGGTCACCGGCAACAAAGAACCGATTAATGCTGCACCAGCAGTGGTGAACCGTGAGACCACAGACAACACGCTCAAACATGAATTAGTTGAAGATCCTGAAAGCCGATTTACAGCCACTCCCGAAGAGTTTCTGGCAGTCAGTAAATTTCTCTCGCACAACAAAAAAATGGCCGCCCAAATCACGAAAACCCCAGTGATTATGTATCAAGGCGTACACGATCTTCTGATAAAACCAGAAGGCACCATTAATCTCTTCAGAAAAATTGGCACCCTAGACAAAGACCTATCACTAATCGGCCGCTCGCAACACTTGCTATTTGAGCAAGGACAGTTCAACAACAACTTGCTCAACAGCCTGTGTGATTGGATTAAAAATCACTCGCAAAGTCGGGACGAGAAAGGTAACTCAAGAAACGAGGCCCAACGCCACTAGCAACAAGTGCTTTAAATACTTCACCCACAAAAGACAAAAGATACACGCACGAGAATTGAAGTTTTACTGCCCATAGTACATAAATACCACCGATTCTGTGGTATTTATGTACTATGCACCCTAGGACTAAAGAAAGATGACCAGCACGGCAGAAAAACGAGAACTCCTATTCCGAACAGCATCGACTCAATTTGGCCTATTTACGGCAAAGCAAGCCATTCAGGCGGGCTATGACAGAAAGCACTTCCACAAGTTCATAGAAGCAGGGGAATGGTCTCATGAATACCTCGGGCTATTTAAACTAATCAACTTCCCCAGCGCTCCGGAAGAGGAATACATGAAATGGCTACTCTGGTCGCGCAATAGAGCGGATAAAGTTCAAGGGTGCCTCTCCTATGAAACAGCTCTCAATATTTACAAGCTCGGCGACCTCATGCCCAATCGAATTCACATGACTGTACCCAGAGACTTTAGACGTAATAGCGAAATTCCATTGATTGTGCAGCTTCATCAAGAAAACCTGAAAGCATCATCAATTCAGCATGAAAATGGCCTCGCTCTGACCACGCCAGCAAAAACAATAGAGGACCTGGTAAGAGAAGGACGAACTGAAAAAACGACTCTTCGAGACAGTCTATCCAAGGCAGTTGAATTAGGTATGATCACCCGAAAGCAACTGAGTGATAGTGAAGCTCTACAAAGCCTGAGCAAATAGCGGACGATGAACAACAGAAGGCAATACCAATCGAGCGCTGCATTCAAAACGGCCTTGGAGTCAAGACTGAAATCCAAGGCTAGCTCAATGAACAGACCATACGCCACTATTCGAAAGCTCGTCGCCTTTGATCGCCTGCTAGCTAGAGTCTTTTACAATAAAGACGAATCTTTCGCACTCAAAGGCGGCTACAGCCTAGAGTTGCGGCTTGGTCGCTCAAGAACCACACAGGATGTTGACCTCATCATTCAAAGTCGACTACTACCGGACTCTTTGCCTGAACACGGCCAAGAAATCAAGGCAATACTGCAAGAAAAACTAGATAGAGACCTTGGCGATTACTTTACCTTCCGGCTAGCCAAGGTTACTCCGTTGCTTGCAGCAACAATAGGCGGATATCGAATTCAATCAACGGCACTACTAGGCGGAACTCAGTTTGAGGAGTTCCACCTCGACATCGCTATAGCAGAAACTGATCCCTCCCCACTAGACGAACTAAAAGGCGAATCCTGGCTCGACTTCGCGAACATAGATCAAGCAAAAGCACTTGCCATTCCCCAAGAACTGCAGTTTGCGGAAAAACTCCACGCTTACACCCACCACAGAGAAGATCGCGAAAACACTAGGGAGAAGGACCTCATCGATCTGGTCATCCTCATCAGTAGAGACCTAGATCCCGAGGAAACTAAAGTCCGCGTGCACTCGGTTTTCGCCGCACGCAAGACACATGAGCTTCCAATCGAAATCAATAGACCACCCAGCTCATGGGGTAAGGTTTTTGCTAAACACGCAGAAGAGTTAAACTATCCTGGAACACTTGAAGATGCCTTCAATTCAGTGAACAGCTTTTATGAAAGTCACTTAGCAGCAAAGCAGAAGTAGAAGTAGATACGAAACAAGTTCTATATCAGCTGTAATTATTTACAGATATCGACTGATAGAGAGCGCACTAGGAGCAAGAAGCCCACCTTCACGAAACGGGTATAGTTAAAGCTATACAGCAGGTCGCGCCAATGCAGTTCCACTCGCCATACATGAAGTTCCGGCTGTGCCCACTAATCATGGCATACACGGTGGCAATTTCTTCAGTACTGCCGGCCATAGCAGGTGAAAGTACTGCAACTCCAAGTACAGCAGCTTCAGCGGATGCCTCAGATGCCTCGACTAGCGCAACGAGACAACCGGAAAAACCAAAACCGCAGCAAGCAGCTGGCCAGCTTGTGAACAGTCCTCTAGATGCGCGGATATTCGGCGAGGAGTTTACACGGCATATGCGAAAGGCATCCCTCTGGCGTAATTGAAACAGGGATGTCTTTCTGAGATGTTTTGGGTTAGCAAAATGGTG
>JBIPOV010000018.1:0-108767 GCA_044378815.1 Obscuribacteraceae bacterium (SeqCode)
ATTTGATTCACGCTTCTTTCCGACTTCTCCTCGCGGATTAACCGTTGCGCTTCACTACACTTCACCGTCATCAGGCTGTGTAAGGACTTTCACCTCCAGTTGTTGAACATGCCCGGCACACAAGAAGAAGGAAAGGTTTCGGGCAACCTTTCCTTTTTTGATCTCATTTCAGAATGAATCTGTTCAATCCTGCACCCATCAAGTCAGCCAATCTTAAAGCGGAGTTAAGAAAACCATGTAGTCAAGAGGGTACGGGTAGGATAGCTGCATATCGATTGAAGTGAGAGTAGCGAGTTTATATGTTTGGCTTTTCAATTTTCCGACTTGTATTCAATTTGCTCTTTGGCTGGTTGTTTGGCCACGATAGTTCGAATGGCTTTCACATTTTCAATTTCAACTCATACATTTGCTTTTTCCTTACCGTGCTAGTTGTGGCTGGCGGATCTCTGCTAATCAAGTCATACGGCAGCTATCAACCAGAACGAGCTTTCATTCCGGTAAACGAAAGAAAAACAGCCATTGTCTCTAGTCACCATCAGAAGACGACTTCGGCACAACACGCGCACCACAATAACAATGGCCACACAGGCAAGGCAAAAGCTCATAAACCATTGCCTCATCATGCTAAGGCTGCAAATTAAGTAGTCACACTCCTAGATTAAGTCAATTGATCGCAAATAGCCCAATTGAAAACATGGGCTGTAAAATTGCTAATCAGCAAATGTCTTCGGAATAGAGCTTGATCTCTAACCGCTGCGATTGCAGACGATTCGGTTAGTTAGGAGAAATTATGTTTGCAAGTAAGTCTTTAGTACAGACTGCGCTGATCGCCTCGTCGATCTCTGTATTGTCATGTGCTCAACCAGCTTGGTCCAATCAATGGATCGACATATTTAGAACACTTTTACTGCCACAAACTGGTGTCGCCAGTACTGATTCAATCGCAGCCCGCGACACTCAAATTACAAACAGAATTATCGATGCTATCAATGCCAACAAGCTCAGTACTTTAGACACTCAAAATTTGAAGTCACAGCTTGAAAGAATTAAGTCGCTAGAATCTGGCTATCGCGCCAACCGCGCCGGCGGCCAACTTGACGCAATCGAGACAGCGACATTGAACGCTGAACTAAACAGAGTTGAAACCTCACTAAATACAATGCTCGGCTTGCCTTCTAGCACCACCAGCAATACACTCGGCAATACACCTAGCACCACATTTGGTGCGTCGATCACAACCAACGTAGACAACTTTGATGCCAGCCTTGCTGATATCAAACAGCGCATCACAAAGAATCTCACAACTGGCCGCCTAACTATTGATGAAGCCCGCGTGCTGACCAACCAATACAATCGGGTCTTGAGTGATCGCAATAGCTTCAAAGCTGACGGTACACTAACATTTGACGAAACCAATCGCCTCAACCAATCGATTGATGAACTGAAGCGCAATATCACAGCCAACAACCGCGACATACAGGCTTGGCCGGGTATCGATGGTCAACAGGCAGCCCAAGCTAAGCGCATTGACGACGGCATAGCCGCTGGTCGAATTTCTCGCAGCGAGTACGAACAACTGAAAGCTGAATCCAATCGCATTGCCAATCAAGAAACTTTAGCTCGAACAAACGGGTTGCAACTCGAAGAAACCATTGCTCTTGCGACTAGCCTGAGAGACCTAGACCGACGCATTTCAACCTCTTTGAATACTAACATTGGCTCTTCCAATTTCGGTGGCTGGCCAAATGATAGAGACAGAATGGGCGATAGAGATGGCCGCGATTTTGACATGCGTCAAAGTTTTGTTCTTAAGAGAATTGATGACGGCGCCGCCAATGGTCGCCTAGACCCAACAGAAGCTACCGACTTGCGGGCCGACTACACCAGACTAGAGCAACTAGAAGCAACCTTCCGCGCTGATGGCAGACTAAGCCCCACTGAACTAAACGTCCTGCAACAAGGCTTAGAAAGCATCATTTCTGATCTAAAAGAGAAGTCTGCATCCATTGCTGTGCAATACCCTGAGATTGATAAAAAGCAAACAGAACTAAAAGCAAAAATTGATCAAGGCGTTGCTAGCGGTCGAATCAAGCGATTTGATGGTCAGAAACTAAGTGCTAGTTTGACATGGATTGCTACAGTTGAAGCAGCACTCCGTCAATCGGGTGGCACACTAGATAAGACAGAAGCAGATCGCATTATTGCTGATCTCGATCGACTAAGTGCAAGGATTGATCGCAGCTCTGTTAACCCACTGCAAGATCTAATTACTCGAAAAAACGAGTTACAGAAAAAGATTGACGAAAACAGTGCCAGCGGAAAATTGTCTTATCGTGCTGCTCGCAACCTTCGTCGTGAACTAGACAGAATAGGCTTTTCACTAGCTGCCTACAGCCCAACTGCTACTATTCCAACTGCTGATATTGTGCGCATAACAGCAGACATGGATAGAGTGAATACTGGCATCACCTCGGGTCTTACCTACGGTGGCGACTACCGCTCAGGCGGTCGTGGCGACTGGAATCAGCGCTAAGAATTGGTGCTAAGAATTAGTGCTAAGAATCAGTGCTAATTCTTAGTACTAGAGGCCAGGAAACTAGCTAGTCTGAATTGAAGAAAGAAAGGGTCAAGATTCGTCTTGACCCTTTCTCTTAGCTCTCTCTTTTAGCTCTTTCTTTTAGCTCTTTCTTTTAGCTCTTTCTTTTAAACCTTGCCGATATATTTAGCTCTCGGCCGAATAATGGCACCATAAGTGCGCTGTTCAATGGCATGAGCAATCCAGCCAGCAGTTCGACTAATAGCAAAAATTGACGAGCCAGAACCTGCTGGCAAAGCCAATGCATAAGAAATAGCGGCCAAACCGACATCTAAATTGGGCTCTTCCGACAACTGTTCACGCACTGCTTCAACCAATTCCAAAAGACGCTGCAGATGTTTATTCTTCGGAGAAATACTACTAGCTACTTCAATTAGATATCTTGCTCTGTGGTCACCACATTCATACAGTTCAGTGCCAAAGCCAGGAATACTAGGATGATTGCGCAGATAGTCTTTGAGCCAAGCCTGGGTGCTCTTATACTGCATGCTATTGGTCACTATCTCTTCGGCTCTGCGACTAGCTGAGCCGTGCAAGGCACCACTGAAGGTGCCTAAGGCGCTGAGCAAACATGAATATAGAGAAGCATCACAGGAAGCTGCTACTCTGGCTGCCAATGCCGAAGCATTAAGCTCATGGTCAGCGCACAAGACCAAACAGCAATTAATAGCTTTAGCTTGTTCCGCCGATGTTTTGCCACTGAAGCCAGCCAGCAAGGTTTGAGCCACAGGAAAGGGACCATCGGTAATGTATTTCTGATTTTCACCGATACCAGTAGCGATGGCCATAGTGACAATAAGACGACGAGCCGTATCGAGTATCTCGCTCGATAGAAGCTGCCGACTAATTGGATCTTGCAATTCAAGCCAAGAGACCAATACTTTCAAGACATCAAGGAAATTGCCATCTCTAGCGCTTAGCGCTCGAAGCGGCCGAGGAATACTGAGAGCTTTGGTTTGTCTCCAGGTGGAGTCATAAACCACTTCAGTGTCCCACAACAACTCAGCTACTTTGCCGAACGGAGTCTCGGCCCGAGCCAAATCAATGGCGCTCTGGCCGCGATAGCGATGGCCATCCTCGCGAATCTCAGTAATGGATGACTTTACTACAGGCCCCGTCCAAACTGGTTCGGCATCTTTGGCATTCTTAAAACCCCGAGAAGACTGTCTCAGCTTGATCAGATCACTTAGCCTGTATGAGCGCTCACGGGCATTCTCCGAAGGCATGCTGACAATCTGCCCACGACTAGCATAGGCATACAATGTTGCTGACTTCACTCCGAGAAATTCGGCGGCCTGAGCCCCGGTCAAGAGCTTGTCTTCAGGATCAGCCATGGCTGCCAATATATGTAGAAGCGGGACGAATTAAACGTCCAAGTGCACGCTGTTCGGCAATATGCGCCAACCAACCGCCCACTCTCCCTGCAGCAAACATTGATGAGAAGGAGAGGTGATGAATCTTCAATGTATCAAGCAACACCGCTGTATAAAATTCAACGTTCGCTTTAAGCGGCTTCTCTGGATGACGCTCAGCCAATATGCGCTCAGCATTGCGTTCAACAGCCCGAGCCAAAAGCAGACGCTCACTGCCGGAATGATTCTGCTCTTCAAGAAGACTAATTGCCTTCTCAAAAATTGCCGCCCGGGGATCGCGCACCTGATAAATGCGGTGCCCCATACCCATAATGCGTTTGCCATGATCTAATTCATTAACCAGCCATGCCTCTGCCTTATCGGGTGAGCCAATCTCATTGAGCATCTCCAAAACCGGACCGGGAGCGCCGCCATGAAGTGGCCCTTTTAGTGCGCCAATAGCAGCGACAACGCAACTGACATTGTCTGATTCAGTTGAGGCCACCACGCGAGCAGTAAAAGTAGAAGCATTCATGCCGTGATCAGAAACTGTTGTGAGGTAAGTATCTAGAGCTGCAATTTCTTCAGGCGTTGGCATTTTATCGGTCAGCATGCGCAACAAGTCGCCAGCTTGGCTAAGGTTGGCATCTGGGGCCAGAGGCTCTAAGCCCTTTTGGACCCTTGACCAGGTCGCAGCAAAGAATCCGACAGCCGCGGCTATCTTTATATAGGCAGCGAGCGTTTTCTCTGTGCCGCCGCTGAGCAAACTTGTGGTTGTGCGCAGCACTTCCATTGGCTCACTTCTCTTAAATAGATTGAGATTTTCTTGGGCCAATTGAAAAGCTTCGTAGCGCCCCTGGTAAAAAGCTTGTTTCATCTCAGACAGGGTCATTGTCTCTGGCACTAGCCCCTGCCACAACAAGCTGCAAGTCTCTTCAAAGGTAGAGGTGAAACCAAGAGTTTCAGCATCAACACCTTTAATGATTAGACGCCCCAATTTTCCATCAACTTCTGAAACTACCGTTTCAGCGACGACAACGCCGTCTAGTCCACTGTTTACTTTATCCAATTTTGGCCTACCTAGGGTAGAAACGGTAACGCTTACCACGAAGAATGTCTCCAGGTTTTGATGTATTGACTCAACTTATTCAATATATCAACTCAATCGCCGAAATGATCTTTTTTGGGCGCAAAAGTCGAGATTAACATATTGATGACTTGATTTTAGTCAATCAATATATCAATATACAGTGAGCTGGCAACATTACTCAGCAATCGCTCTTAAGACACATGATAGGAACAAACAAATGGCCAATCAATGCAGCAGCGACAATAGCGATCTTGTTCTCACGGAGCGAGCCAAAGACTTCCTTCAAGCCCTACACCACGCCTTCAACCCGGCCATAAAGAAGCTGCTAGAAGCACGTCAAGAGCGCCAACTGGCCATTAACAAGGGCGAAACCCCAGATTTCTTGCCCCAAACTGCTGATGTGCGCAAAGGCGATTGGCAAGTCGCCCCAGTTCCGGCCGATCTTGCCGACAGAAGAGTTGAAATCACCGGCCCAGTTGAGCGCAAGATGATGATCAACGCCTTAAACTCAGGCGCCAAAGTATTCATGGCTGACTTCGAAGACTCACTGGCCCCAACCTGGCAAAACATTATTGATGGCCAAATCAATTGTATGGACGCAGTGAGAGGAACGCTGTCATTTACAAGCCCCGAAGGCAAAGCCTACGCACTAAAAGAACAAAGCGAATTGGCAACCTTGGTGGTGAGACCAAGGGGCTGGCATCTGACAGAAAAGCACTACTTAGTAGACGGTGAGCCAATTTCAGCTAGCTTGTTCGACTTTGGTCTCTACTTTTATCACAATCATTGCCAGTTACTAGAGCGCGGCACAGCTCCCTACTTCTATCTACCAAAGCTAGAAAGCCACCTAGAAGCCAGACTGTGGAACCAGGTCTTTCACTTTGCCCAAGATCGCCTTAGCGTTCCCCGAGGCACAATCAAAGCCACCGTGCTGATTGAAACAATTCTTGCCGCCTTTGAAATGGAAGAAATTCTCTTTGAATTAAAAGAGCACATAGTTGCCCTCAATGCCGGCCGCTGGGATTACATCTTCAGCATGATCAAAAAATTCGGCAGCAGAGCTGATCGCCCCGCCCTGCCTGACCGCGCTCAAGTGACTATGGCTGTTCCTTTCATGAGCTCTTATGCCAAACTTCTGGTCGCTACCTGCCACAAACGCGGTGCCCACGCCATCGGCGGCATGGCGGCATTTATTCCTAGCCGCAAAGACAGCAAAATCAATGAAATAGCCTTTGCGAAAGTGCGCGAAGACAAAAATCGTGAGGCATCTCTGGGCTTCGATGGCACCTGGGTTGCTCACCCAGATCTAGTACCTGTGGCCAAAGCAGTCTTCGACGAAACCCTTGGTACAAACCCTAACCAGGTACATATTCTCCACAACGACCTAAAGGTGGCAGCTGCAGAGCTGCTTGATACCACTATTGCAGGCGGCAAAATCACTAAAGCTGGAGTCGCAGCAAACATAGACGTAGCCTTGCAATACATAGAGTCTTGGTTGAGTGGAGTGGGAGCAGCAGCAATTCACAACCTCATGGAAGATGCAGCCACAGCTGAAATTTCCCGAGCCCAAATCTGGCAATACATTCGCAGTGCTGCCAAAACCGATGAAGGCGAGACCATTACCGCCGAACTCTACAAAGAGCTGCGCGACGCCGCTATGCAAGAGCTAACCAAAGTTGACGGCAGACGCTTTGTCGATGCCGCTGAGATTTTAGACCAAATCATTCTTACCGATCAATTCATCGATTTCTTGACTATCCCAGCTTACAGCTACATCTAACCACACCTAATTGAGGACCAGCCCTATGCAATCTACTTCTAGCCCTACTTCTAGCCCTACTTCTAGCGCCAGACAAAGCTTTGCCCAACAAGTCGAAGAACTAAATCAAAAATGGGCCAAAGACACAAGATGGCGTGGCATCAAAAGAGACTATAGCGCAGCAGAAGTAGTACGTCTGAGAACCTCAATCAAAGTAGAACATACCCTTGCTAAAGTAGGCGCCGAGAGCTTTTGGCAGACTCTAAACAACGAGCCATACACAGTAGCTCTGGGAGCCATGAACGGCTCACAAGCAGTACAAATGGTACGCGCTGGACTCAAGTCAATTTATCTTAGCGGCTGGCAAGTGGCTGCCGATGCCAATTCTTCAAAGCAGACTTATCCTGATCAAAGTCTCTATCCTTCAAACAGCGCTCCAGAGTTAGTGAAGCGCTTGAACAACGCCCTGATGCGCGCCGACCAAATTGATGTTAGCGAAGGCAAGAATGAAATTGATTGGTATGTGCCAATTATGGCCGATGCCGAAGCTGGCTTTGGCGGCCCAGTGCATGCCTTTGAACTAATGAAAAGCATGATTGAAGCAGGCGCCAGCGGCGTTCACTTTGAAGATCAACTAGCTTCTGAGAAAAAGTGCGGCCACCTTGGCGGCAAAGTCTTAGTGCCGACCGCTCAATTCATCCGCACCCTAACAGCAGCCCGCCTGGCTTCTGATGTATTGGATGTTCCAACCATCATAGTTGCTCGCACCGATGCCCTCGGCGCCACACTAATGACTTCAGACATTGATCCAGCAGATCGTCGCTTTATCAAAGGCGAGCGCACAGTAGAAGGTTACTTTGAAGTAGAAGACGGCATCGAGCCAGTAATCGCTCGCGGCCTAGCCTATGCACCATACGCCGATGTACTCTGGTATGAAACTTCAAAACCCGATTTGGAAGAAGCAAAACAATTTGCCGAAGCCATTCACGCGCAGTTCCCCGGTAAGCTTCTAGCCTACAACTGCTCACCATCATTCAACTGGAAAAATCATCTCGATGACAAAACCATTGCTTCATTCAACGAACAGTTGGGTGCGCTTGGTTATGTCTTCCAATTCATCACACTTGCTGGCTGGCATGCCACCAATATGAGTGCCTTCAAACTAGCCCACGCATTTGCTCGCAAAGGCATGTCTGCCTATGTAGAACTGCAAGAGCAAGAGTTTGCCAGCGAAGACCTGGGCTACACAGCAGTAAGACACCAGCGCGAAGTCGGCACTGGCTACTTTGACCAAGTGCTAATGGCAGTATCTGGTGGCAAGGCTACAACTGGTGCTCTCAAGGGCTCAACTGAAGAAGAGCAGTTTCAAGTAAGCGAACTAGTTCCAGCGCTGGTTTAACATTTAGATTTAACTCGGTCAATTCGAAAAGAGAGCTCGGTTCAGGCAAGTCTTGAACCGGGCTCTCTAGTTTTTCCGAAACGGAAAATTCTTTACCCAGAGCAACACACCCTTGCCAACATTATGAACTGCGGCTAATATAGAAATCTTGCCCTTATATTCACGGCACCCAGCATGTGGGTGAATTTCTATGCCGAAACTAAATCTGCACTTTTTTACACGCAACAAGAAAGCCCAAGTCAAAGCTACAGCTAACTTGGTGCCCAACAACGCCGGTGGTCTCAGCTTTGCTGTCGACGACTGGACGATGCTGCGACGTTTTCTCGTGCTCGGCAGCGAGGGTGGCACCTATTATGTTGGCGAAGCCAAACTCACTGTCGATAATGCCCAGGCGGTTATGCGACTACTTCTGGCTGAGCCAGTAAAGGTAGTAGATGAAATCGTAGCGATTTCTAAATCAGGCCGTTCAGCGAAGAATGACGCTTGCCTTTTTGCCCTAGCAATGGTGGCAGGCCACGCTAATGATGAAGGCAAAGCAGCCGCACTGGCAGCCCTGCCTTTGGTGGCGCGCACAGCCACTCATCTTCTTACCTTCGTTGAATACGCCCAATCGTTTCGTGGCTGGGGCCGTGGCTTAAGGCGTGCTGTCGCTAACTGGTATACAAGTATGCCACTAGACAAACTGGCATTGCAGCTAACTAAATATCAGCAACGCAATGGCTGGTGCCACCGTGACTTGCTGCGACTTTCGCATGCTAAAGCTGACGATAGCGCCCGCAATTTGCTTTTCAAATTTGCCATAAATGGTTCTGTCGAAGGAATTGAAAACCCAACTATTCTTGCCTTCCAAAAGTTGAGAGAAGAGGGGCTCGACGATGCTACCGCAGCAGTTATTGTCGATCAAAATCGTGTGCCACTAGAACTGGTGCCAGCAGAACTGCGCGGCCCAGCAGTCTACAAAACCCTGACAGAGCATGCAGGCCTTGAGTGGCTGGTGCGCAACGTTGGCAATCTATCAAAGGCTGGCGTTCTCACGGTGCAAAATCCAGACACACTCAAGCTTGTCTCGGATAGGCTGGGAGACAAAGCCGCTTTAGAAAAGTCACTAATGCACCCGCTCAAACTGCTGGCGGCTCTCGTGGTTTATCGCAGTGGTCACGGGGTGCGCGGCTCAGGAAGCTGGGTACCAAGCCCGGTGATTGTTGATGCCTTGAATGATAGTTTTTATAGTGCCTTCAAATCAATCACTCCGAGTGGCAAAAGACTTTGTCTTGGACTTGACGTGTCTGGCTCTATGGCTAGTATGAACGTTAATGGTATCGCTGGTTTAAGAGCACGCGAAGCCTGCGGTGCAATGGCTTTGGCCACAGCCAAGGTTGAAGAAAATCCAACATTTGTGGCCTTCGATGTCTCACCCTATCATCTTGCCTTAAGTGCAAACCAAAGACTTGATGATGTGGTTAGCCTTCTTGCTCGCACTGGTGGCGGTGGCACCGATTGTTCAGTGCCAATTAGATGGGCGCGCGAAAATAAGGTTCCTGTTGATGTTTTCGTCATCTATACCGATTCTGAAACCTGGTATGGCAACGAACACCCAGTGCAGGCGCTAGATAGTTATCGCCAAGCGATGGGCATCGAGGCCAAGCTTGTTACCGTTGCTATGGCCGCTAACAAAGTATCGCTGGCCGACTGCACTGACAGCCGCATGCTCAATGTGGTTGGCTTCGACACCAATACGCCAGAAATAATTTCGCAGTTCATTAGAGGTGAGATATAATCGAAAAGCTGAGTCGATGGATTCAGGTTATCAATGGTCAATAGGTCACAGGTTTAATTCCTGTCGAAGAATTTGGCAACAAATTCTTTGAAGCTCAGTGTTAGAGCAATTGAAAAAACACCTGCTCCAAACCTTATCCAGCACCTCTTTTTGAACCTCCGCTCTTGACACCTTTAGCGTGATATCCTAAAGGTGCCCTTTAGGGCATGTTAATAGCCCCTTCGTTCACGCATAAAAACCCATGGATTCCTACATAGAACCTGATTTTGAGTCGATTCGCCGAGCTATCGACGCCTCGGGCGCTGTTTATAGCTCTGACTTTTTGAGACGCTACCACCTCTCTTTGAAAACCCGCCGATTTGTCATTCTCTGCGGCGGCAGCGGTAGCGGTAAGACACTGCTGACCCGGATGTACGCCAATGCCGTCGACGCCCAGTACCGGCTGGTGGCAGTTGCCCCTAACTGGACCACCAATGAAGATCTTCTGGGCTACTACAACCCACTGAGCAAGCAGTACTACGATACTGACTTCAGCCTCTTTCTCCGTCAAGCCGCACGGGCATACGAATCTGCCATCAATGTCGGTAAAGAGCCGCAGCCCTTCCATCTTGTTCTCGACGAAATGAACTTAGCCAGGGTCGAATACTACTTTGCCAAATTCTTGTCTGGCATGGAAGTTCTCACAAGTTTCGGCAAAGCTCAAGTGACTATGTTCGGACCCGACGTAGTCGACTTGACCCCCAACCTCTTCTTTATCGGTACCGTAAACGTCGACGAAACCACCCAGGGCTTTGCCGACAAGATCTATGACCGTGCTCAAGTAATCGAAGTGACCCACTTGAGAGAAGAAATAGCCTCTCGTATTGAACGGCCCGAACTGCGTCAAGTGCTCATGGCCATATGGGATGCAGTGGCCGATGTCTCGCCATTTTCAATTCGTATTATTGACGAAATTAATAGGTACGTTGACGAAGCAGTGCGCATCGGCATGCCCTGGGAAGAAGCCGTTGATGATCAGATAATTCAAAAGATTCTGCCACGAATCAAAGGCACTGATATCAGACTTGGTGTCATGCTGCAGAGAATGAACGATGTAACCGCAAACCGGTTCCCGCGGAGCCATAGTAAGATTCAGCAACTCAATTATGGTTACCAAACTTATGGAATCGTCTCCTTCTTCTAGACTCAGCTTCTTCAGCGAGCCAGGAAAGCTCCTTGAGCATCCAATCGAAGGACAGCGCTGCGGAATTGGTATAAATGTCCCCAAAGAGCTGCGGCCACTTCTCACATTAACGCTAGACAAAAAGCCACTGCCGCTGAAGCTAGATGAAGCTTCAATATTCGCCTATTCAGAGTGGCCTCCCTGCCCACCGGGGCACTACGAACTTGCTCTAGCTTGTGGAGAGATCAGAGAAATCAGAACAGTAGCGGTGATGCCGCAGTTTTTTAGCGAAAATGATTTGCAGTACATTGTTTTTGATCTCTCCGAACGGCTGCCAAACTTTATCGCAGCAGAACTGCAAGAGTGTGGTGGACTCATAGGGGTAAACCTAAAGCTGCCAACCGAACCGACTATAGAAAAGGAGTTTGCTCGCTTGAGTCTGGCAGTCAATGGCACAAAAGACAAGCTAGGAATTCTGCAGCTGTTGCCAATTATTCAACGAGAGTGCCACCAAGTATTGGTGCCACGCAATGAACTTAAAAAGGCAAACCAAACCCGAAAGCCAGACATCTCGAAATTGCCCCAGGCCATTGCTATGGCAGGAAATCTTTTTCCCAGTGGTGCACTGAAGCAAATGTATGACGTCACTGTTGAACGCTCATTTGAGACATACGAAAACCGGCTTGTGAAGGCATACGTTCTAGCCTTGCAAAGTCAGATGCTGCGACTGCAAACGAGAATGGAAGCAGAACAGCCAAAGCATCCGCTGGCAGTAGAATTGGAAACACTTTTAACTGAATTTCGTTTAGCCTGCGCCAGGGCGCAGTTTTTGCGAGAATTGCGACGACCATTTGAATCAGCTGGTCGAGTGACTATGGTTCTTTTGAAGAATGAGGCCTACCGAGCCATTTTCGAAGGTTATCTCTCACTATACAAGCTGTCAACGATAAGACTTGAAGAGCCCGCACTGGCAAAGCCATTGAGCTCGTTTCCTTATCTATATGTGCGCTGGGTCAACCTCACAGTCATTAGCGTATTACTTCAAGTCTGTATTGAACTAGGCTATAAATGTATCAGCCACCCCTGGATCAAACGAGACAATCAGGGGCTCTTCATTCCAGTCATGAGTGAGGGTGACGCGGGAGTGAAGTTATCTTGCCCGCGCACCAATAAGGTAGTGAGCATCTTTCCCTGGAAAACAGCTACTAAAAAATATGCACCAGTGCCAGGTGTCGAGGATCAGCCCCCTGCTCTAGCCGTCGCCATCTATACGCCAGATAAACCACCGGTGGTGTTACTGTACGATTCAAAATACGCAGTTTCGACTGGCAAAGCTATCGAGCCAATGAAAGAGGATGTTGAAGAACTGCTGCATGGCATGGAACAGAGCAAAAGGCCCGATGGTTTTCGTGAGATTCAATACTCTGCAATTTTGTACCCTGGCCCAAGAAAACAGATCGCCCCCGATCTCGAAGCTCTAGCAGCACGACCGTCAAATGAAGAGGCTCTGAGAAAGAGTATCTACAAAGTGCTCAAGCAGTATCTTGATACAACTTTCAAAAGTTAGCGCCCAGTTAGCAAGATGTGCGCCTTCTGCTGTCTTCAATTTGCATTGGGGGCAAGAATTGTTCGTAGCGGCCAAGACTTCTCTGCTGGCGCTCTACGTATGAATTGATAGCACGAATTTCTTTGGGAGAAAAATCAGTTATTGAAAATTGAGTTCTGGGATTGGCAAGACTTGCTTCCATGTTGTTAAGCCACTTAGTAACGGCTCTTTCATCTTGCTCAACTCTGCTTGGACTATGCCGTTGGGAACGCTGATGTGACATGTGCTGTGCCTCCAGGGGGTAGATATTCGCTAACAATTTGGAACCAAATTGCCTATAGCTGCATAATAAAGAGCAAAAGTTACGGGGGTATTACTAAATTCAAAACACTCACTTTGAAAGTCCAATGATGGAGTTCATAAAATTATTGCGCGAGCTCGAAACCATCATCGCGAGGAGAAACAGATGAAGACTCAAAACCGACCAGAGGTTCACACATTAGGAAACCTTCTGAGTCAATCACACAAGCTCGCTCGGCCGGTCTAATCGGACCCATTTCACGCATTGCTTCCTCGTTAAAGCGTCTGCTGGCAGCAGACTCAATGTTGGTGGGAGGAAGTCTATCTGCTGCCTGGAATTGCTCTAATTGGTTCATGACGGTACTCCTGAGAAACTTGCCTTTGCATGAATACAATCTAGATTGCTAAAATTACGGCGTTATAACTGACTACAAATCAGGCAATGCCAGCCACAAATTCGAAGTGATGATGGATATGGGTAAAATGGATATGGGTAAAATCGATGTAGCCAAGATTGAGGCGGCAGTGCGCGGATAAAGTGTCAAAGTTAGCGTATAGAAGTTAGCTTGTAAGAGTGAACGAATTGAGGTTACCGAAGTGAGTATGTTTGATCCTTATGAGCCGCAAGACTTAAACGATGAGGGGTGCGCACCACCGCATCTGAACAAACGCATCGCCGGAAAGTACCTGATTCAAAAGATGGTCGGCTCGGGCTCATCAGCCAGGGTCTATTCAGCTAAAGTCTATCCCGGCAATACCATGGTGGCAATCAAGCTTCTGCGGGCACACAGCAGCACGGCCATAGGCCAAGAGATGCTGGCTCAAGAAGGTCTAGCACTTATGGACGTCGATCACCCCTGCTTTGTCAAAGTGCATGATTTTGGCGAAAGTGAAGAGGGAGAAGGGTTTCTTGTGATGGACCTGCTCGACGGCTGCACACTAAAGAAAATACTGAGAGACTTTCACAGTATACCGCTCGACAAGGTGCTCGATCTCAGCTTACAGCTACTCGACGCCCTGATCCACTTGCACGATGTCGGCATTATTCACGCCAGCTTCAAACCCTCAGACATTATGGTGCTAGACGGCGAGCGCTTGTCCAAAATGAAGCTTATCGATCTCGACTCAGTTGTTCACCCTAGAGCGCCCCATCTGCATGCGAGAACCGTGCTTACAGAGGGAGCTATTGCTCACTACATGAGCCCTGAGCAGGCGGAAGAAAGCAAAGTCGACAAACGAACCGATGTCTACAACTTTGGTATCGTACTTTATGAGATGGTGGCAGGTCGTTTGCCCTTTGATGGCAATTCGGTTATCGAAGTCTTCAACAATAAGGCGGCAGACAAGTTAGTGCCACTCTCTGAAGAGAGGCCTGACCTCGCCAACGGAGAGCTGGAGCGCATTTTAAAGAAATGCCTGCAGGCAGACCCAGCTAGGCGCTACCAAGACCTTGTACACTTGCAAAAAGATGTACAGCACTTACGCGACAAAACTCCAGTTACAGAAGAGCATCAGGTTGACACCCGCTGCTGGAAGACTCTTCCGCGCAGTGCATATGCCGACAAGCCAAAACCTGACGTTCACACGTGGATAGCAGGAATCAAAAAGCTCATCGGTGGCAAGAAAGAAGTAAGTTAAAATGTCCAAGAATCTGGGAGTAAGAATGCAAAAGTGGTATTTGGCAGTATTTAGTGTGCTTTCTCTTGTCACCTTGAGCTGCACGGGTTGCACCCCACCTAGCCAACCTAATGGATTTATCGACACGAGTGGGCAAATCGTTATCGACCTTGACAAAATGGCAGAAAAGCCTATCTCTGTTGGTGATTTTAAAGAAGGATTGGCGCCGGTCAAATTTAGCGGTAAGTGGGGTTGCCTCGACAAAAACGGTGCACTTGCTTTTACTCTGCCATGCAATCATATTTCTCCATTCAGCGAAGGCCTAGCCGCATATAGTATCGGCTATGGTGCCGAGGAAAAATGGGGCTATATCGATAAAAACGGAAAAACTGTTATCAAACCTGCATTTGACGAGGCCAAAGCTTTTAGTCAAGGGCTAGCTCCTGTAAAGCTCACAAAGGGAGGCAATGCCAGCAAGAATGACCAAGATAGCAAGAAAGACAAAGATAGCAAAGCTTATAAAGATACGGCGCGTTGGGTGTACATCGATAGGAGTGGCAAACAAGTCTTTGCTGAGACCTATGAAGAAGCTCAGCCATTTGCGCAGGGCTTAGCCGTAGTCAAATACCAGGGTCACGCTGGCGCCATCAACTGTAACGGCAATATGGTCATACCAGCTAAATATGACGTTGTCTACAATGCAGATAGCGGAAAAGTTGTAGCCGCTCTAGGAGATGGCTTATCAGGTCAAAACCCAGACCAGACACTAGACACCCTTGACCAATCCGGCCATCTTACTTTTACCAAACAGATTCATGGTATTACCTTAAAGAACCTCAAACCACCACTCTGGGCGAAAAGTAATGGTGATACTAAAAACGAGGCTGACAACTTGATCAGACCGCTCAGTCCCTTTGCATCACCGGGTCTTAGCGATTCAAAGTCAATCAGTCAGGTAAAGGATAAATTTAGTATAGACCAGCAGTTTTCAGCCAAGGCGTTTCAAGGGTTTTACGACTATATTTTCCCTGTATCTGAAAACTACTTTGTCGCTTACTCAGACGACAATGGCGGCAAGATGGACTACCGCGGTGGCAAGCCAGAAGAAGGCGATGGTATCTGGAACAACACTGCCTTTAGATTTTATGATGCAGCACCTTTCCACAGCGGCATGGGCCTTGTCCAGGAGACCAA
Source organism: Obscuribacteraceae bacterium (SeqCode) (assembly GCA_044378815.1). GTDB lineage: Bacteria > Cyanobacteriota > Vampirovibrionia > Obscuribacterales > Obscuribacteraceae. The sequence goes on from JBIPOV010000018.1 coordinate 15,793, forward strand.
AGGTGGCCCATACGGCTACATCAACAAGAGTGGCAAGTACGCTTTTAAAACTACATTCGACCACGCTCACTCATTTAGCGATGGGCTCGCTCTTGTCGGTTCAAGCGCAGAGAGCAAGACTGAGAACTAAATAGTCACAACCTAGTTACAAGATTGCTCTAGATTCGACTCATAGCCGCACATGAGGGAAGAGTTGATGTCAGATTCAATTAGTAAGTATCAAGCTTCTGATCGCACCCAAAACATTCCAGATTTAGGGCAAGAGCAATCTAATTTAGCTGCTCTGCGGCTCCTAGAAGACTCTACAAGACCAAACTTAGTAATCAACCAAGCAACTAGAGACAACACAGCTGAATCAATCACTAACTCTAATGGAGAGATAATGATCTCGAATCCATTTAGTTCTTGGGAAGATCAAGAACGTAAGCGAATTAGAAACCTGGATTCAGAAGGACGGAGTAAAATATTTGAAGCGGCAGAATCTTTTGACAACGAACTGACAGGATTTTACGACCACAGAGACTTAAGGAAGCCAAGCCAAAGGTTCGAGGCAGAAAGAGCGCGGGAATCTTTAGAAAGGACGGCTGATAAGGCGTGGAGAAGAGAACGCATCTTAATTCAAATATTGGAAGAAGAAAGAGCGAGTGAGAGAATCAGAGCGCGCCGCACCGTTGAACCAAGGCAATAAGTCTCAGATAGTCTTTTTTTCTAGCCGTTCAATGGTTTTCTCAAGAATTGAGCTGCAATCAATCGCCACATCGTGAAGAGCCTTCCAATCTATATTTGAACGAAGATTCAAAAGTCTAAAATATAGTTGGGTTAAGGGCGACGCTATTCAAATGCCCAAGTTTAAGATTAGCCTGGGTCGCCGAGCGGATCTTCGCTTGCAGGTCGGACATTTCGGCCACCCAATCCTGGATCACCTAAGGGGTCTTGGCTGGCTGGACGAACATTGCTGAATTGCCCACCACTTCCAGGGTCACCCATGGGGTCTTGACTGGCCGACCGAACTGAACGATCGCCATTCTGATCACCGTACTGACCGAACAGATTTTCGATTCCACCAATCAGGCCGCCCGGGTCAGGCCCTGGCTTGTGCGGGGTATTTGGATCATCATAGATGACCTTCTTAATGTCATTTAAAAGCGACAACAGACTCATTTTATAATCTCCTTCTCTCATGCTAGTTTGCAGTGCCTATGCCTGCCAGATTCCGTCCGGTTGTGCGGCCGTCATAGCCTTCGAATTCTTGGTATTGCTGTGCTTCCGCCAGGGGCACACTGATGCCGCCCTGGGGTGCTGTTACCCAGTGAACGCGACCACCGGCCTCACGGTAATAGACCCGACCGTTTTTAGACAGGTAATATTGAGGCTCGGAAGAGTTACCGGACGCTCTGGCCTTCTGGTTCTTCTGATAAAGGTAATAGATAGCGGCGGCGCCAGCGAGCAGAGCGGCTTTCTGGCCATTTGACATACCAGCACGAGCTGCTGGAGCAGGGCTACTGTTTACATTAGAACCAAAGCTGGAGCGATTTGATTCGTCGACAGCGGGAAGATTACTGGTGTCAGCAGTCTTTGCGCCGCCGCACGCAGTCAGGGTTTGCGTCAATAAAACACTGGTTACTACGGCTGTAGTTTGCAGGTACTTGCCAATTTGATTCACTTGTTCGTTCCTATGAGCGAGCTAACTGCTAGCGCCGACGCAGCAGCAGTGAACAAGTTGCAATTACTTTTGTTAATTAAATCGAGGTGTGGCAACTCCCTTCGACAAGGGAACATCAACGAGCCTTCATGTCTGAGCCGACGCCGATTTCTAATCAAAGTTGACACCCTCTGCTGGAGGACTCTTCCGCCCAGTGCTTATGCGGACAAGCAAAGACCTGACCTTCATACTTGGATAGCGGGAATCAAAAAGCTATAAGTGGTTAGAGGCGTGCGGCCTCTCCAATTTCGATAATTTGATCGGTAGCAAAGATGTTCATCGCTGCGCCCAGAATAGCCGATTTAACGAGTTGATCACGACCTAGTTAGAACACTTCTCTAGACTCGACTGATAACCGCACCAGAGGTACAGGTTCATTCCAGATCTACTAACTCGATCAATCAAGCGACGAGGCTGCTAATATCAAGGTTGATACTCAGGTGTAAGAATGGAAAAATCACCCTGCAAGAATTGCGGCAAACCCACGCCCTCTGAGCGCGCGGGCTCCTTAACATCCTATTTCTTTCAGCACAATTTTTGCCAGTGCACCCTCGACAGACCTCAGGCAGTAAGCAAGCCAGAAGAAACCTTGCTATGCGGAAACTGCGGCAAATCCAGACCGAAAAGCAGCCAGGCAGGATCTTTTACTTCATTCCTTTTCAAAGAGCTTCGCTGCAATTGTACGGCTCCGACAGCTTCTAAATTTAGGAGAACAAACTCAGCTAAACGCACTCAAACATGCGAAAGAGTAGCTCAAAAGAAGCAGCTGACTGAATCAATGAAAACCCTAAAATTAACTTCTAGTGATTCAGCATCACAGATAATACTACCCATTGGCACTACCATTGGTGGTACATTTCGAACGCTCTCTCTGATTGGAACAGGCGGAATGGCGGCTGTCTACTTAGTTGAACAGACTAGTCTAAAAAGAGAGTTTGCTCTAAAAGTATTGGCCCCTGGTTTAGTTAACAAAAAAAACTGGCAGCGCTTTCAAGCTGAGGCAAAGACAATGGCTTCACTGAATCATCCATCTTTTGTAAAGGTCTACGATCTTGGCATCCATGAAGATAAAGTTCCCTTTTACACAATGGACAAGGTCGAAGGTCAAACCTTAGAAGAGATTCTGGCAAAAACTGGCCCAATAGATTTGGAGAGGGCGCTGGATATTTTCATTGAAGTCCTCAATGGTCTAGCCTACGCTCATCGAAACGGTATTATCCATCGTGATATAAAGCCTGCCAATATTATGTACTGCACAGCCGGCAGCAATTCAACAATTAAAATTCTCGATTTTGGAATATCAAAGGTTATTGGCTCTACTGCCAGTAAAAATCAAAGTATGACTATGGCTGGTGATATTTTCGGCAGTCCTTATTACATGAGTCCAGAACAGTGCATAGGCGCAAAAGTTGATGCTAGATCTGATATCTATTCAATCGGCTGCGCACTTTTCGAGACACTTACCGGTTTCGTTCCTTTCGAGGGTAGAAGTCAACTAGAAACCATTATGATGCACCAGGAGGATAACCCTCCTCTTCTATCTGAAATCATGCCAAAGAAAACATTTACAACTTCGCTGGATGCAATACTATCCACCTGCCTCGCTAAGCTACCGCAAAATCGATATCAATCAGCTAAGGAACTGGCAATAGATCTAGAGCGTATTAAAGAAGGCAAGGATATCCAAGCCAGTTCCCCCGCGTTTGCTCAACTCAAGAATTTGAAGAAAGAAGATAAAGAGGAAAAAAGTGAGAGAATCGAGACTCAGAAGACCTTTCTTGAAAGAGAAGGAATCCCTCGAACTCTTCTCAATTCCATCAGATCAAAAAAACTGACAATTACGACACTAATAATGATACTACCAATAGTGGCAGGTATTTTTCTCAATCTGCGATTGGCAGCAAACCTTTTTCCCGTATCCACCTGGAAGAAAGAGGACAGCAGTCAAATCGGAAACAAAATTGCGAAAACTGAAGCCGCCGGGCGACCGCAAAATTTTTCAACCGAACAACTGAAAAACGCACAAACCTGCTATTCTCAAATAATCGATGGCGGTCGATCAATCGAGTTTAGCTTTCCCAAAGATCAATCAATTGGCCAAATAGGTATAGCGGGAAAGCGCAGCAAAATGCAGAACGCACAAGGCAAAGTGTGGTTTTTACGCCAAAGTGCCATCAAATTCTGCCCAAACGGCTATGCCTTTTCGCATCCCGAAATGTTTGACTCATTTAGACCTGAAGATCTTTTTTCACTTACCTTGAACAATGAGATTTACCACAATCATGATTTTAGAGAATCAATGCCTTCCATCTGTAAACTCAACGGCATCAGAGAACTTGATATCAAAGGCACAGCAATAGGTGATGATCAAATTGTTCATCTCAATAAGTTGCGAAATCTACACACACTAAAGATAGAAAACACAAAAATTACAGGAACTGGCATAGCCTATCTGGCAAGGCTCAAAGAGCTTAAGTGTTTAAACTTTGGCAGCAACAAAGACCTCCACAAAATGCTAGTGGCTATGCAAGGCTCGGATAAAATAAACATACTAAGTCTAAATTCTTCAGAAAGAGCCTTAACAGAATCAGACGCAGAATTGATTGCTAGCTGCAAGAGCATTAAGCAACTAGAGCTGGACGGTAGCGTAACGACTGACAAAGTACTGCATATTTTGTCTAGCATGCCAAACCTCGAACATATAAGTCTTAGAGATTGCATTTTAAGCAGACAATCAATTGAAGACTTAAAAAATAAACACCCACGAAGGAAGATAGAAGTAACTTTGTCAGAAACAGCTTTCCCTGGTTATGAAAAACTATAGTGAATAATCCGAACCAATGAGTGAGATAGTTAATACAGTAGAATTGGAATGATTAGATAACAGTACATGTTCGAAAAGAATTTCGATGCCTCAATCAAAACATCTAAAACCTCTAGGTGCGCCAGCTCGAAGGCTATGGCTCTATGGTTTGACTTTGATCGCCATTCCGCTGCTTTTCGAAATTGTATTGATTGCAGTCCTCCATTGGCAAGTTGCTGCCGTCGAGACGCAGTTAGAGCAGCTCAAAGAGGCGCGCTTAACAAGCAATAGTGCCAGCGCCATAGAAAAGTTGATCCTCGATCTATACATGCTCCTGATAATTGCCGGTTCAACCCAGAGCGAATTCGCCATGGACCAACTAGATTCGACTGTCAAGAAGATTAATCAAGAGCTAGACACCATCAAGAGCACGCGCGGAGCAGGCGCTCTTGACTCTATAAGGAAGCTCGAGAGTCGACTGGAACCAGTCTTAAAAAAAGTCAATGAGCTAAAGACCGCTATCGATTCCGAAACCGAAATTTCCAATCAACTGCCCCATCTCTATGCGGAACTCATTCTCTTGCATGACTTAACAAAGAGCGGTCTGGAGTCTTTTCAAAAGTCTCAGTTTGCTCTGCAATCCCGATTAGAGATGGCCCGTCTGGACCGAACACGGGCGCTGCAAGCTACCCTTATAATTGGGCTCTTCGCTAGTTTAGGTGTTTCCCTAGCGGTAGCGTTGATGGTGGCGAATCTTTTCAATAGGCGCTTGCAAGTCGTGGTGGATAATACCGGCCGCATGTCGAGAGGCGAATCGCTTTTGCCTCCCCTGTCTGGAGAGGATGAGATTTCACATCTTGATTCGGCTTTTCGGGATATGGCAGATGCGCTCGCTATAGTTGAGAAACATGAGCGAGACTTGATTGACAACTCTACCGAACTGATCTGTTCTATCGATGAAGGTGGTTCCATTATTGAGATCAGCTCAAGCGCAATTGATTTCTTAGGGGTGGCACCAGAATCTTTAAGGGGGCTTCGCTTCATGAGCATTATAAGCCAAGAGCAGCGAGCCGAAATTCATGGCTTATTTGAAAAGCATAAGGAGGCAGACAAGCCTTTCGTCTTCGAAACCAGACTGGCTAGAAACACTCGCTCCGCGTGCGAAATTGCCTGGTCAGCAAGATGGAATAAAGAGAAGCAGACATTCTTCATGGTCGGGCACGATGTCACTGAAAGGAATCAGGCAGAGAGACTCAAGCAGGAGTTAGTAGCGATGATCACCCACGACATTCGCACTCCTCTTCAAACCGTCGATATGAACCTAGACATATTGGCAAACCCTTTAATGCACCCACAGTGGGAGGGCTCGATTCTACGAGCACGAAGAGCAGCAGATCAGGTTCTCCGGCTGGCTCAGGACTTCCTTGAGCTAGACAAAATTGATTCTGGAATGACCACTTTATTTATCGAGAAAGTTGATTTACAGATTCTGCTTTCAGAATCTATAGATCTAGTTTCTGGCGCGACAAAGGAGAAAGGGCTGATATATACCATCAAAGGTTCGGCCGGCAAATGTTCATGCGATCAACGTCGAATTGTTCAGGTGCTGTCAAATCTCTTATCCAATGCCTCAAAGTTTTCTCCAGCGGGCGGTGAGATAGCTGTTTCGGTTTCTACAGAATCGAATAGGTTTATTTTTTCAGTTCAAGATAGCGGTCCGGGAATTCCACGTGAGTTATTACCTTACGTCTTCGAGCGATATAGGCAGACCCATAAAGAAAAAGCATCTAGACTTGGCGGCACAGGATTAGGCTTAGCGATATGCCAATCCCTTGTTCATCTCCATAATGGCGAAATCTGGGTAGAAAGCAAGGAGGGAGAAGGCACGAGGTTCTGCTTCTCGATTCCAGCTTGAAAGTGCGTGTTGTCAGTCTTCTCATCCCTTTAAGTATTCTATTACCTGTTATCGCATCCCTTAGCGCCATAGAAGTCTTTGCGCTAAGGCAGAGCGATGCTATAAATCCTTACTTGCTAGACTATGCAAAGGTACTTGGAGCACATGATTATGAGAAGTCCTCGAAACTCCTGACGGTTTTGATAGCAAAGCTCAGGCGCGCTGCGCCTGTTGCCGCCATGGACGATCCGGTGGTACCTCTGCTGGACAATGCTGTTGCACAAACAAAGAGGGCTCCGCTAAAAGAGATGCTGGCGGAGACGCTGGCACTGCGAGCGAGAATCAAAGTCAAGGACTCCATCACAAGCGCACTCACTGATACTGAGGAAGCCCTTGAACTCAGTCCGGAGAACCCAGAAATTAGACTTTGCAGAGCTTTAGCACTGCACCGCTCAGGCAAGAAAGAAGAGGCGCTCAAAGAGATCGATAGGGCGATTAGTCTTAAACCTTCATGGCATAAGCCGTTCGAGGAGCGTGCTCTGATTCTAAGGGAGAGCGGCATAACTGAACGAGCCAACATAGACGCCAGCTTAGCCGCTAAACTCCTCGTCAAGGAACAGGAGCAAACTGCCGAGATCAGAAAGCAAATTACATCGGGCAAGACTTTTCAAGCTAGGCTCGAAGCAGCTCAAAGGCTTGTCGCTTTAGACCCTCGAAGTGCAGCCCGCCTTGCCCTCTACTCCCAGTATTATTTGGAAAAGCAGGACTATGAGTCTGCAATTGCCTGGGCCGAACTGGCAAAGACGATTAAGCCTAGCGAATACGTGGTCTACAACGTTATTGGTATTGCGCTAATCGACTCTGGTCGCGGCGGCAAGAAAGCCCTGCAAGTAGCCGACGAGGGTGTTAGTCGATTTCCAGACTCTCCAGTGACTCTGACAAATCGTGCTGCAATTCTATTCAAGCTAGGAGAGCCCGAAAGAGCATTGTTAGATGTAAATAGAGCTTTGCAGATAATGCCTTCTTTTGGTAGCGCATACTTTATTAGGTCGTTGATATATGTGAACCTCAACAAAGGAGATGAATCTATCTCGGATGCTCGAGTTTATTTGAAATATGCGCCCACAAGTCCTGACGCCTTTGAGCACTTGGCTAGCTTGCTCGCCGGTAGGGGTAAACTTGTACAGGCCTACAAGCTTCTAAGCGAAAACTTGCATCTCAGCGGGGATTGCACGAGTAGTCGATTCAACATGGAGCTTTTGATGGGCAAGATCTGCTCACTCCAAGGCGATCATCTCTCGGCGCGCAAGCATTTTGCGGCAGCAAACAAAATTTCAAATCTGGCAAAATTTGTAGGCTTAAGGCTATCACGGTCTAAGAATTATTATGAAGAAGCGTCCCAGAGTTCCTACATGTTTGTCCCTAATAAATGTTGTTCTCTAGATACTCTAGAGTCGCTGTCGCTTTTCGGACTTACTGTCTCACCGGGGCACCATCAAGCGAATTATCTTAGAGCACTTGTTCTGATGTGCAGAGGCAAGAGCTTAGAGGCATCCTCATTGTTTCTGAATATCTGTGAGGAACGGCATTGGCAAGGGCATTTAGCGTGTCAGTCTGCCATTCTTGCCTTTCTTTGTTTGGAGCGGTCAGGAAAGATTGAGCAGGGCCAAGAGCTGCTTTATCGACTTCGAAAAGTCGATAAAATGTCCTATTATCATAAAAAACTACTTGCGTTATTTTTGGGTGAGATCTCGCAAAATGAGTGTCTCAGAAAATCAAATAATCGACTCGCTGACATTAGGACACAGGCTTTGATTGCCTTCCATTTAGCAAGCAATCACAACACAAATGAGGCCTTACCTTTGCTTTCTGCTGTCACGGCAGAAGGCGAGGTTCTAATGGATGAGTCATTGATTGCTGCATCCGAAGCGAGAAGGCTACACGTTCCTCGAACCGATAGGAAAGAGGAACCGCATTGAGGAGCGGCTAACCGCTTGCCTCAAGCCAATCTTAACAAGCGGTATTAACGAGCCTTCAGTTCTTCCAAATGCTCTTTGACTTTCTGCGCGCGAGGATCTGATAGCGAGCACAGTTGCAAGAAATGCTCTAACTGGGCAATGGCACCTTCGCGATCGCCACTTTTCTCCATCGACTTGCTCAAGAGCCAGATCACATCAGGGTCATTGGGCGTAAGCTTGGCCGCTTCTTTGTAGGCCTCAACAGCCGGACCAACGTAACCCTGCACCATCAAAACTGAACCTAGCAATGTCTGAGCCGAGGCTGATTTTGGATAAAGTCGCACGGCTTCCTTTGCTTGCGCCACAGCTTGACCAATATCACCGCTCTTCATGAGAGCGTAGCTAAGCCGCTCGCGCGAATCAGATCGTAAGGGATACAAATCCACGGCTTCTTCCAAGTAACGAACAGCGGCATCGGCTTTGTCGGCTGCCAGTAATTTACTGGAAAGCGCAATCAGCACCGACATGTCTTTCGGATTAAGCCTGTATGCCATATTTAGCTCTTCTAAGCTGCTATCCTTCTCACCAAGTTTGTCCAAAATGCGCGCATAGTTTAGATGGAACAGCCCATCACTTGAGTTTACTGCAATTGCTCTTTTGTACATGTCAGCCGCTGATTTCCAATCGTCTTTCATGGTGAAGGCAGCGCCACAATCAGCCAGTGCATCGGCGTACTTAGGATCGGCAGCGATGGCTAGCTTATACTGATCCAACGCCTCGTCGGTTTTTCCCTCGGCGATAAGTTTACTGGCCGTTAGATAGGCCCCCTCAGCTGAGAGAAACGAATTTATAGATGCTGGAAGATTGGCCACTCGCTCTACTGGTGGTGCCCCAAGAACAAGTTCAGTGCCTTTCCAGGCAGACTTCATCACTGGCACTTGCTTTCTATTGCTACCTGTTGTGGCCGTCTCTGACTCGGTCTTTTGCTTGGCGATTGCAAATGCTTTATTGAGCGAAATCATCCCGTCTTCCTGGCGCAGGGCGCTGGTAAGATTCTTCGAAAAGGCAGGGCCCCAAGTAATTTGATTGGGCTGGCTGGATGACAGAATAATATAGCCGTTGCCCAAAAGAACTTTGGTCGGATCGAGATTATAAGCTGGAGGGCCCTTCGTGAGAGATTTAGCACCAGCTTCTAGCTCTGCGGCACCGCTATAGGCCGCTTGCAAGACTAGTAAAATGCGATCAGAATGAACATTCTGTTTTAAAGTACTCATCAATGTTTGCATAGAGATGCAAGTGCCGTAGATGTTATCTAGGGCGCAATCATAAGTGCACAAATAGGTATTACCATCAGTGGTTGGAAAGCCACTAGTGGCGATAAAGACAACGACGAGATCGTCTGGACCAGCAGCATTACCAAGGAAGCTTGGACCAAGCGCGGTCATTATACTTTGTCTCGGCGCATCAGCGTCGAGTAGCAACTTAACGTGATTGCGATCGAATCGACCACCGTTTGGATCGACCAGATATTGATGGAACTCTTTGGCCGATTGCGCCATGCCGGTAGCAGCAGTAGAGGCCAGGCGGCCTTCCTTGAACTTGGATGCGCCAATCACGACAGCCCATTTTTGTTTAATTGGTCTGTTTGTGCCGCGCGCATTTGGATTTAAATCTTGAATCTTGGTAAATTCAATTTTGCTTGCCTGAGACCAGGCAGCAAGATTACTTGTAGAAATCACAAGCACAATTGGCAATAGCCACTCTAAACGCAGCATCTACTTAACCTCAACGATTACTACCGTGCAAGAGCGAGATGCTTGCTGAAACCATTCCACCTGGTGAAGCCATCAGGCGAACCAAACTGCTGTCGTTGGAATTAGTAACCTGTGCAACTGCTGAAAAGTCATCTGGAATCATCACGGGCTTTGGATCATCCCAAGATAATTTCATGCGTGTGGGACAAAGATCTTTTGAGCCCGTATCATCGGCAGAGACAAAAGCAGTCATAGTGCGGTTTCTGAGCGACTCTGGTGTGACATCAACTTTCTCACTGGCAAATACAAGACCTAATTGCTCAGTACCAGGATTTTGGTCAAATTCCATCCATCCAGTCGCAGGAATGGGGTAATCTTTTCCACGAGATAGATAATTTTGAGTGCCGTATTGCCTGTTGGGAAAGAGAACATCGCTCTTGCCTGTAGTTCCTGCTTTCATGACAAGATAGGCATAACCATCGCTTTGCGGAATCAAATGGAAGCGAATTTTATCGCCTGTTTTGAATTCCATCTTATTATTGCAGCGGAAGACTTTACCGTTTCTGTCAAGTTCAATCCAAAAATTGATCTGCGGAGATTGCGAAGCCAGCCTATGCTTAAATTCAGTCGGTTGAGGATGAGGCGGCAGTGTCGCTACTTTCTCAACAGGAGCAGTGGTTGTCGTAGTCGTAGTCGTAGTCGTAGTAGTTGTAGATGTAGTTGTAGTACTTGTAGTATTCGGGGAAGAGCTTGCGATTGCGATTTCGCTTTCCGAGTACTCTTTCATAGATGCCACCACGGGCAGTTTAGCCATAGAAATAGCGACAGTTGGATCTAGCGGAGTAACATTTTTGTCAATCCAGGTAGTGACGAAACCCACGTCATCGGCTCTGAACTGATTTTCTTCAAATAGCAGGTGTTCTGAGTTCTTGCTCAAAACCAATTGGCGATTTGGTGTGCCAAGACGCTCAAAGAGCCTCCAAGTTCCCTCAGGACGAATCAACTTATCGTCGGTACCTTGTAAAAACAAAACTGGCGTGTCTTTGATAAATTTGGCAACTTCTAGATTACCCCTCATAAAGAAGTCAAATTGCACAAAGTCTTTTGCAGAAAAGTAGGTTCGCATCAGCGGGTCGTTCTTCCACACACTACGCAGCTCTTCATTAGCTGAAATTTTCTGCACTGCAGCAAAGGCGGCACCATCCATCGGCTTACTGTAGTCACCGGTGAGAGTATTCAGAACGGAAGTCTTGGTGACTTTCTTTTCGCTGTCACTCATGGCAAAACGATCACGCGCCGGCACTGCACAAATAAGCCCTGAAATAAGTTCGGGATAGAGGGCGGCTGCTCTCAAGGCAATGGCACCGCCCAAAGACTCACCTAGCAAGATCACAGGCAGACCAGGGTGATTCTTGTGAATTTGTTGGAGCGTAGCTTTGATATCGACCAGATCGCCGTCAAAGTCCATTCCTTCTCGATTATTGTAGTCTTTAAGTTCGCCGAAGCCGCGCAAATCTGTCGCATAAGTGGCAATGCCGTTCTTGGCCATCTCTTTGCCAAAGGCGGCATAACAACCTTTGTGCAAACTGAATCCATGAATACAGAGCAAAGCGACCCTTGGCTTGACATCACCAGGTGGCAGCCAAGAAAGGCAAGGGGCAGTTCGCGCAGCCTTAGTCGGGACGCGTAGCTGCTTGGAGCCGACTTCCGAATCATCCACAGGAAGGATGGCTTCATCGTTTTTGACGGGAGAGACTGGCGCTCGGCTTTCGGCGAGCGCTGTCGCTTCGGCGGCAAAGGCACTAGAACTGAAACTAGAACTGAAACAGAAGCTTAGGCCCAGAAGAGCCCCGAGTGCCAGGCTTCTAATTCCTTTGCCCAGAACTCTAATTCCTTTGCGGAATGATGTCACTTAAGGCCTCCATTGTCATTTCAACCGGTTGCCTTTAGCTCATCAATAGCCAATAAAAATGGAGTCTCAGTTAAGGAGACTAGTCTATCACCCGAATTTTGGCTTTTACAACTAATTAGAACTTTTGGCCCCAATTAACCACTTGAGCGAGACCTGATGGTCAAAGTCTTACTCATCAGTGGATAGTGGTCTCGACAAGCGAGAATGACTAAGAATTAGTCCGGTAGTATTAGAGATTCTCGTCTAAAAGGGAAAGGTTCCGGCTTCAACCGCGGCTCTGTTGACATCATCCAATATATTGGGTCATTTGGATTTTCTGGTTTGATATCAACTAATGGCTTCCTTGAAGGAAATGGCAAACCTGGACGAAATGGATTTAATGGGTTTGAAGGATCTAAAGGATAATCCGGGTCTAGCGGCTTAAGTGGTCTAAAGGGCCACTCTGGTTTAATGCCTGGTGCATCGCCCTCTGATTGCCCATGCCGACCACATTCTTTAGGCTTTAGAAGTCGTTCAAGTTCACGAAGATCCTCTGTTGCTTCTCGCAGCCACTCCTCTGCCAACTTAGTGCTCCCACGACCAAGAGAACGTTTGATTCTTTCGATATCAAGTAAGACTTCGTCGATTTTATCTCCAACCTTAGTTTCTGAATCCACACAAGAGTTCTTTCCTTTGAAGACATCTTCACAAGCACCAAAATCAATAGAACGACCTTTATCGTCACAATTTAAATTCTGTAGATTCTGGTTTTCGTCGAATCTAACCGGAGCGACATAGTTGCGCAGTTGTTCGTTCATAGATTCAAGCATCAGCCCTTGCACGCCTCCCAAATGGGCATAGGCAGCTAAGGGCCCTTCTGACGAATCAGAGTTAAAATCACTAGACATTTATGGCCTCGCTTTTAAGCTGGTAATAATAAAGCGGCTGAAGGCTATTCGCCATTCTTGAGCGCCGATGCCACCATATTAGGAACAACAAGTGTCGAGGATATGGCGAGACGATTAAATCGGCATACCGAGTGACCTTCTCTCTGAAGACGCCTGTCGTGGTCGAAGGAGAATTTGTTTTTCAGGTACAGGAAAAACCAGTCATCTTGTCGATCAGAATAGAGCCTTTGAAATCAATTCTTAGTCTTAGAAACCATGGTCACATAGCCGAACATTTCTAGTCCCAAAATTTCATCGTCATCGCCACGTTTATAAATGTTTGCAGGAAACTCTCCATCAATGCGAGCTAAGACAGCATCATGAAAAGCACTATTCATTGCAAACATTGCCGGCAAAGACTTTAATCGTGCGACGGATTGCCTGAACACTGCAGCCGCAGTAGATCCAGACAATACAGCTGTGAAATCGCTGAAAACCAAGATTGAATTCGAAAATCAAACAAAGTGAGTGCGCACGCATAACAAATCTGAGACCGGATCTGGATTCGGGAAGCGCCGAACCGATTGGCGCCGTAATAACTCAAATACGCGACGCGCTCAATTGGATCGGAAAACCTCGATACAAACACTCCGAAGAAATTTAGTCCAACCTGGACTTTTCAACTGCCAGTTCCATGATCGATTCGAGCACCTGCGCCGGCTGGATCTTCGCCATACAGTGCTCATTCGGGTCATCGAGCGCGCAAGTCATCGGTTCCCAAAGTTGCCAAACCTTATACTCGATCCGCTCGTTGGGCGCACCTTCGAATTCCCGGTCCATGCACTCCTTTGGGCAGAGCGGTCCAATCAGATTGCGCGTCCGACTGTAAGGTCTTAAAAACATGGTGTTGTAGCGGAAGAGCGCGACTGTTGGAATGCCCTGATGAACGCACAAATGCATTAGCCCTGTGTCTACCGACACCGCGCCGGCGGCGCTGCTTACAACGTCAAGAGCATCTTTCAAAGTAGGAGTTGCGATGTGGTCGATGCCGAAATCCAAAACTTCTCTAACCACATCCGAGCGCTCCGGCTGCCCGATCACGGCGACTTGACGACCGCGTTTTTGCAAACCATCAGCCAACTCGATCCAATGCGCTGCCGGCCAACATTTGAAAAGCCCCGCTGAGCCAGGGACTAGCAGTATACGGTCGGCACAATCATGTTTTCTTCTAAACGATAGCGGTTTCAAACTCTCGAAATCCGCTTGAATGCCCCAATCCCGACAGATGCCTTTTAGGACGTCATTGATTCTGTAGCCCGGATATTGTGCTTCGAATTCCTTGGAACCCCAGAGGTAATCAGACTGAAGAGGATGATTGCGGAAGTTGAAAAACTTGTCCGTCTTCGCCAGCGAGCTTGGATTAAACTCGCTCTCCTTCAGGCTTCCGGCCAGTCCTTCTATGCAGTCGGCCAGTCCGTATTGAGCCGGCGAACGCATAATCAAATGCGTCGGTTCGCCCGTACTGATGAGCGCTTGCAAGATTGGAATCGAGACAATCAGGTCTCCAAGTCCATTCGAAATCGGTGCTATGTAGTATGCCACCTGAACTCCAGCCTCTATGCACGGCGTTATGATAACAAGCTTTGGTGTGAGTTGGCGAATTATTTTTCCGGATTCTTGGCGAATTCTATTTCCGCTCTGCAATAGGTTTCTCTGCGAGAGGGCATGCCAGAAACACGCACCTGAATCTCAGTTTCTAACTGGCAACAAAATACTTCGAATCGAGCGCTTCATCTGCGGTATCACTTTCAAGGCTCACCTAGGTCGCGTTTCGGGAAACGGTAAACCCCGTGTATCCTGCCATCACCACTTCCACCATCTCATTGTTCTCTCCGCTGTTATTTTCCTTCGTGGTACTGTCGTAACCTCTTCGAGGTTTCGACGGAACCGAACACCTTCGTAACCGGCAGCTTCCCTGCCTCTGAACACTGCGAATTCTATCTATTCGCAAAGCTCTGGGCTTTCCGATTCCTATCTCTTTGCCTATACTCTGTTAATCGTAGCCTTATGCTTGTTCGATTCACTTGCTTTGGACTATGTTCAATCCGCACTCTTGTCTAAATTCTTAGACTCGTTATCGGCGCATAGCTTGGGCTTATCCACCAGACAAAGCCCTTCAGGGAATTGTGGCACGTGCGGGCAGGCAGCTTCAATCTATCCGAAAATATTAACTGACTAAACTGTCTCTATCGCGCTTCCCAGCAAGATCTACCACACCGCCACGGGCACCCGCAGGGGCTGGATGAGCATCAAGTCCGATCACATAATTTAGCCTTAGCAACAGATTGACGATTCGCTCCACAGAGAACCCAGCCATTTTGCCATTGATGATATCGGATACTTTGGGTTGAGCAATTCGGAGTTTTGCAGCAAGCTCTACTTGTGTGCAGTTAGACTCCTTAAGCGCCTCTTGCAGCTTACGGAAGAAGCAAGCTTTGATATTGAGTGCAGCGGATTCCTGCTCAGAAAACCCGAAATCTCTGAAAATGTCGCCACTTCCTGAAGGACTGAATTCCTCCTCCTTTACCTTTTTGCCTTTCATAGCTTTTGTCTTTTCCTCCACTCTTGCAACTTTGCAAAGCGACTCTTAGCGGCGTCAATATCAACTTGAGAGGTTTGCTGGGTTTTCTTTTTTGTAATTACGTGAAGCACATATATGGCTTCTTCGAATTTTGCAACATAAATGAGCCGGTACTTGTTATTGCCTTCATCGGTGACTCTGATTTCATTGACGCCCATGCCTATGGTCTTCATGGGTTTAAAGTCATCCGGCTCTCCACCGTATTCGACCTTATTCAATTGTCCGCCCATTGCCTCTCTAACATCAGAGGGCCATTCTCTAACCTCTTCGAGTAGACTCGCCAATACCCACTGAGTTTCTTTCTTGCTCGGCTTTTCTACAGGCGTTGCAGCGTCTTTTTCGACCGCCTTACGCGCAGTCATTTTTCGCTCTTCTCTCATTAATAGAGCTTATACCAGATTTGGTATAACGTCAAGCTGGCTTATGCAGCAAGACGTTCAAGCGCTCAAAACTCTATCCTCAATTGAATCAGACCGAGGGTAAGGATCCTAGTAAAAAACCTAATCGCTTCCTGATAGCCGTCCTAAACACTACCTAACACTAACCTGAAATTTCGCCATATCGTCAGCACTGCTGTGATATGACGCGAGCACAGCCTTTATGCTGCGACACGTCAGTGATTTGTAGACAGAAAATGATGCCTACAAATTATCTACAAATGCGCCTGTAGAAAACCTCGCAGTGGCAATGCCTGTGGCAGTCTTTTTTGTGCATGCCACCAGGTCGCGGTGTCGACGTCTACAAATCATCTACACGCTCCCTGTAATGCTTGCAGCGCCTCTATTGTAAGAGTCTCTGTACGAGTTCGATTTCTCGGACGAAAGAATGCATGATTCTATCGGACTGGCTACTCCCAAAATTTGATACCTGTAAAGGCCAGAAATTGGTAGGTGCTATTTTGACCGTATGCCTGACCAGTTAGGCTTCTTGCAAAATTCCTATGGGACTTTTTGTACCTTCATTTAAGAATACCCTTAATTGCCGGACGCAAAATTGAATCGTAGTACTTCCCCCATGAATCTAGCGGATAATTGGTTGTACGGTGCTGACTAATCCATGATTCGTAGGTAGATGGAATTGAAGGCCAAGAACATAGTTTATGGTCAATATGTTTCTGCTTCATTAACGGAAGCCAAATGTAATAGTAAATAGCAACTGTTTTTTTTTGATGCCTCGTATTCGAGCATAGTAGCTTGTTTAAGAAACTCATCTTTTGAATATTTTGACTCTACTGCTTTTTTATAAAGTTGATTGTATTGAGGCCCATTGCTCACATTCATCAACTCAAATACAGCGTCATGCCAGAGATCTTTTGCTGGCCTTTCCTTCCCCTGCAAGTCATATCGACTGACTCGAATAGATGCTGAGCTCTTTTCGTCTTTGGGGTGACTCTCGGCCGTATAGCCTAAGTGACCCAAGAACATGGAATCATTATTCCAGGCAATTTTACTACCACAACTTGAACCACCAAATTGGCGAGCAGTCCACGAGTATATACTGTCTTGAGTCGAAATAAGATCTTTCATCCTTGGCCTATCTTTCATCATGGTATCAAGCTGCAATTTTCCGTACTGATAGTCGGTTAAAAATTGACTCTGCTGTTGTGCTTGGCTTGCTGTTATTGGCAAAACCGAAAATACTATCAGCAATGCTTTAGAAATCTGTTTACGGTACATAGAACCTCAATATCGAAATCTAAGTATGAATATAACGCAAGCTCTTCCATCGTGTAAGAAAAGGGCGTGCGATTTCTCTCACACGCCTTTAGGAACTCTCTCTCTGACCTTGCCCATTTGCTGAGTCACTCATTAAGAGACAAACGAACGTGCACCAAGTGTGGTGCACCTCTATCAATAGAAAGAAACAAAAGGCCTGCAATAAATGCAGGCCTTTCTTAGTTCATTAATTCAACGCTCGATCGCCCCAAAGAGCATTACTAACGTTTTCTTATCATGCCAATCTTTTCCGGGGAAAAGTTGGGATATTGTTGGGATGGGTTTTTCCAAAGTCCCGAAAGTCTTGGGCGATGAGAGACTCGTTCCCAATCCCCTCGGTGTAAATGAGTGGTGTTCAGAAAAAATGGACAGTTTCTTTCCGGAGGGAATCACACTGATGGCCTCCACCGTACTAGTCAACTGTTTGCCCTTAGCTCATGAATAGCCAATTATAATTGGCTCTCAGTTACTGAGAAATGTGGGGGCAGTGTGGGGGCGACATTTTGTCATTCCCTAAAAAACTCACCCTCGGAGCGACTCGAACGCCCGACACCCTCCTTAGGACGGAGGTGTTCTATCCAACTGAACTACGAGGGCATTTTTAAATCATAACAGTTTCGGCAATTTGACTCAAATCATTGACTAACGTCGTTGCTCTTTGGATCCTGCATTTCTACGTGTTTAACTATTTCCTTGAAGCTTCTTGTCTCAAAATACCTTCGAAACGGAGCTATAGCCAGGAGCGCTAAGCCCAAAAATCCAATTAGAGTAATGGCGGCCAAGGGCAACATTTCAACATCACCCGGTGTAATTGATAACCATAGCAAGCCAGGAAATATGAAGCCCACAAAGGTAAATATTGCCCCGCAGCCAAACAGCAGGTTCGAAATTAGATGGCTGGGTCTCAAATCACTTTCCATTAGCATTAGGTTCAATGGGTTCTAACCATGAAAATACTTGAATAATGGAGCGATACGGTCCCTTCTTCCCCATTGGTACATCAGGCAATATATGGTAGGCCCAAGAGTGCAGACCAGCTATGTTTATCATGCTAAATTTCACGAAACTTCCGTGAGCGTTTGGCTTTGACTCCGCATCACAGCGAGTGGCAGAGGCTGTTGCCCAAGGATAGTCCCTAGGAGGATTGCCAAAGCCACCAATCTGAACCGCTACGTTTCCGAGATGTCTCTCATCGAACAAATCACCAAACCCATGCTTGGCCGAATCTAAAGCAGGCGTAAGTATAGTATCAACAAATGCTTGTTTCGTATTGTAGCCCAATTTATCTGTCGAGGGCGGATAGCCCAAACTCTCATAGGCAGTTCTCATAACCTGAGCGCCTGGCGATTTTATAAATTGCTCAAGCACCGGATCACCGCGCTTGGTATGAAGCTGTTTATCATTACCGCTCCCAACCAAGAACATCTCTAGAAATTCATCATTGTCTTTTGCACTATGGCCATCATGGGTTTTATGCGATACCTCAACACCTTCTTGCTTCGCCCGCTGCAACAAATAATCAGCGGCATAGACCTGCGCGATCTGATTCTCTTGATTCAGAGGCCCAATCTTATGAACAGCACACTCAGAATCGCTCGGTAAGATGCTAGATACATTGTTGTATGTTCCTCTAGCAGCAACTAAATGATCACCTTCAAATATCTGTAAGCTTTCGCTTTGCGCATCAACAAGTGCCTGCGTATCAAGACGAGGTCTATTTCCTGGCGTTGCCGATCCATCACTTCTATCGGGATTTGCCGCTCTGATAGCATCTACTTGCTTACAGGTCGAGTTCCTGATAGTTATTCCTTCCGCAGAGTCTAGCTTTGGCTCGGCAAGCTTTTGTCGGTTTCGCTGCTCGACTGAGTCGGAGTGTTTTCCTTCTCCCATCTCACAACCTCTAGACTTCTCTACCTCTCAGTCTTAAATTATTCCCTTGGCGTCAGATAATTACACTTCGCCAGCGGTTGACTACGTAGAACTTGATTAATCGCTGTTCCAAGAAGTTCGAGAGAGTGAACAACAACAACAACTACTTAGAACTTTTAGCCCCAAGTACCCACAGACCGCCGATAACTACAGCTACAACCGCTTCCTGCGCAAGCAGGCGCCCATAATCGATGGAATTGGCAGTGGTCGACTTCAGCTTGACATTTATATTTAAGCCAAACAAATTGGCATGAGCAATATTCTGCACTTCAGGGGGCTTCCACAAGAAACTATAACCCATGGCTGAGGCCTTATTGTCGCTGTCCACAGACTGCCATGGCGGATAGATAACCATGCCGACCATAACAATTAAACCAATGACGACTGCTAGTTTTTGCATATTCATTCCACCAGTATCGCCTATTTTTGACCAGTGGTGAGAAATCCAAAAACAGCTTTCGCTGGTTTTGCTAGCGAAAGCATTGCCAGCACTAGCGTTACGAAAATCGCCAGGGCCGCTAAATAAAGACCAAAGCGCAGACAATCGGGGCGATAGTCAAACTCTACTAAGTGCGAACCTTTCGTGACATAAACCGAACGCATAAAGCCATTGGCCCGATAAATTGTCGCTGGCACAGAATCTATTTTTGCTTTCCAGCCCGGATAAAAGCGATCATTGAGCACAACCAAACTATCTTTATCACACTGCACAGAAAGAGCAACGTGTTCATTCTGGTCTTGCAAGATTGTCACTTTATTGGCAGAGTTCTCAGATGATGTGCTCTGCGCTGGTTGCATGTCTGCTTGAAGGTCTGGTTGCAGTCCTGACGACGAAGTTGCTGGCAATTTCTGCTCACCAGGAGCGATACCACTTATTTTACGCACTTCGTTGTCGCCGGCCGCATCAGCACTAGAACCATCACCATTAGCACCATCGAAACTAGCAAACCAATCGCTGGCTGGTAGTAGCTTCTGCTCTTCTTCAACATAGACGCCAAAGCCAGGCAATGATGGCCCATTGAGGAAGCTATTTAGCACTTGTTCTTGATTGCGCTTTACCCAAGAACTAGCAATGAAAGCGCGAGGTAAAGTATCCCGCACTTCGTAGAGGCGCAAATTGTACTCGCTGTCTTCTTCTAATAATTTGAACCAGCGACTACTGAGCATGCGAGTAGGGCCCTTTTTTCCAGAGCCAATAATTGAACTAGCCACATATCGAGTAGAAGTGATCTTGCAAAAACGAGCTAGCTCATCGTCTGTAGCGCCCTTAGTATCAATAGAGGAGCGATGCAAGAACTTGAGGAAAGTAGAACGATAGTCTTTGGTCTCAGAAGATTCGTAGCCGAAAGTGACAGGTTGGTGCCAATCAATACAGATGTTTGGCAAAAGCATTTCACGGCAATACTGCATGTATGCCTCGCCGTTGACGCACTCTCTGGGCAGATTCTCCTGATAGTCTGGACTCATTCTCAGGGGGTCGAAATAAAGAGTAAGTAGCCGCGGCGGAAGAATCACAGACAGTTTTCTATCATCACTGTCTCCAGCCTCTTGCCCTTTGCCTGCAGCGTCCTCTTGGCGCAGAAGCTTGAGCTTCTTCAGCAGGGTACCTTCGTATGCAAAATAGCCAGGGGCTGCAGTCTTTTGCCTGTACTGAAAAGCTGGCACAATCAAACTACCAATTAGGGCTGCCACCACTATCAGTGCCATGGTTTGCTTATCAGCTATTTTTAGTTTTTTCGAAAAGGCTATTACTAATGAGAAAATCAAACCAATCAATGCTGTAAATATCATTGGGCGGCCAAGCGCCTTATAAAAAGCAGCAGAGAACATGGGCTGTAGACCATGCACCCATTCTGGCGCAAAGGTAAATGTTATGGCAATTGCAAGAGCAACGCTCCAGACACTATGGCTGAGAATAATTGCCACTTTGCTACGCTGGCCTTCCTCTAAAGCATGCAGGCCGCGTCCGGCCAATATGGCTAAGAAGAGAATGACAAAAATCAAAAGCTTGACAGGATAACGCAGTATCGAAAGGAACGGCAGGGTCTTGAGCAAAAAAGTCGAGATCGGTGTGTACTTACCTAAAGACAGAAGCACCGCCACGAGTGCGGCTC
The DNA here is from genome assembly GCA_044378815.1 of Obscuribacteraceae bacterium (SeqCode). Lineage (GTDB taxonomy): Bacteria > Cyanobacteriota > Vampirovibrionia > Obscuribacterales > Obscuribacteraceae. The sequence goes on from JBIPOV010000018.1 coordinate 37,081, forward strand.
CCAAGGCATAGAAGCGATACTTGAACGTTTTGTCAGCCAGACCGAAGAACACTAAAGTGACAACAACCGGGCCAATATAGGCCGACGGTAAAAACGGATAGTAACCAGCTCTGCTGGCCACAGCACCACCGAACAAAGTACGGGGTTGCTGCAAATCACCGAGGGGTTGGCTAAAGGCCAGGCAGAGAAAGTCATACCAATTGCAACTCCAGTTAAAGACCTGATTGAGATCTAAACCGCTGGCCCTTGGTGATAGTTTGCTCCATTCAGAAACAGGCAAGAGCATGGTCATACTCATCAAAATGCCTAAACCTATGGCCAGACTCTGCCAGTAGGTCACTTTGATACGAGCGGATAGCTTGACGCTTGTACCTAATTCACTATCTTCCAGTTCCGCACCAGGCAACTTAAATAGATTCAGCACCTTTAGCAGTATCAAGAAGCCAAACATAATAAAGACAGGCACATAAATTTCTGGCCGACCAGCCATCAACATCCAGTGCACCGAAAGAATGGCTAAAACCACATAGGCCAGGCGATTGCGCTTTTGAGCAATTGAGGCCAGTCCATAAAGAGCAAGCAAGCCCCAGGCAAAAGTGGCTGGCAAAGTGTAGTTAGCTGGCAGCGAAAAGAAATAGCCACTGAGCGCTACTGTTAGACCAACAAAAGAAGAAGCGGCCACGCTAAAGCGCAGCATGCGCGAGAGCAGATAGGCACCAGCAAAGGCAACGAGCTGATGAAAAAACTGAATTAAAGCCAGAGCCGCGCTATACGGAAGAGCGACGAACAAGAAATTGGGGAAGTAGAAAATTCCCGGCGATGGGTTAGCCAATTGGGGCGAACCGCAATAGATATAAGGATTCCACAGGGGAGGGCGCTGGGCCAACCAACCTTCTTTTATCAAGCGAGCAAAGGGTTCAAAGAAATAGGTATGGTCAGAGACAAAGTATTCTCTGCCTTCCGCCAATAGTGGAAAGTAAAAGGCCGTTAGGGCCAATACAAGCGCCACAAAGCAAACGAGTAAAGAGACTATTTCACCCTTGCGCTCGCTCAAAGACAAATTAGGCACTCAGTTATTGGAAGAGCGGTGCACTGTAGTCAGGACCACTTGCAATCGGAACACTATTGGCCTTAGGTAAGGCCGAAATCGGACTACCATCTTCAGAGCGAAGCGCCATAGAACCCACGGCCGTGCGCGAAACATTCATCAGCCAACCTACCGAAAGGGTGCCGGCTAAGGCTACCAAAATAGTACAAAGTATCAGTGCCAGAGCAGGAGCTTCTTGTGGACTGCCGACCCATGGCTTTGGAGCTTGAGCGCCAGGTAGGGATGCCACTTTTTCAGACGGTTCAGGAACAATCATCAGAATTACTACACGTGAGTAGTAATAGATAGCTGGTACAGAGGTAATCAGAGCGGCACTAACTAACACCCAACCAAGAGGTAAGCCCATAAATTGAGTTTGAATATGAGCGCCAGCCGTGAAGACAAAGACTTTGGCGAAAAATCCAGCTGGAGGAATTGGCAGACCTGCCAAGTTGAGCAGGCAAAGACTCATAGCCAGAGCTATCAGTGGCCGTTTGCGAATCAAACCAGCATAGTCTTCAATGCGATCAGAACCAGTCTCATTGCTAACAAGAACGGCTCCAGCGAAAGCACCAAGGTTCATCAAGCCGTAAACCATGACATAGAAGACCAATGCAGACAGTCCAGATTCAGAAGCTGCTATCAGGCCAATCAAAATGTAGCCAACGTGAGCTATCGATGAATAAGCCAACATTCTCTTTAATGAATTCTGGGCCAGGGCAATCAAGTTACCGGCAACCATAGAGAAGATAGCTAAGGCTCCGAGGATAACCATCCACTGGGCTTGCGACTGAGCAAAGACGATCAAGAGCAGGCGCATGGCGACAACAAAACCGCCAGCTTTTGAACCAATTGAAAGGAAAGCAGTGACAGGAGTAGGAGCGCCTTCGTAGACGTCTGGAGTCCACATGTGGAAGGGCACAACTGAGAGCTTGAAGCAGATGGCACTAATAACAAGGGTTAGCAACAACAACATAAAGAAGGAAGGGGCTGCCTGGGAACCCACGGAGAAGCAATCGCGGATAGCAGTGAAAGAAGTAGCGCCGGTCAAACCATAAAGGAAGGAGAGACCATACAAAAGAGTAGCGGTGGTGGCAGCGGTTGAAAGTAGGTACTTAAGAGTAGCTTCGCCGCTTCTTACATCTTTCTTAGTGAAGCTAGTCAAGAGAACGCAGCAAACGCTCAGAGTCTCTAGGGCAACGAAGAGCATAATCAAATCGGTGGAGCCAGCCAAGAACAGGTTCGATAAAACCGCCGTCATCAAGATGGCGTAGTACTCGCCGCGGTTGCGTCCGAAGAGATGGTCATAACCCATACTGATTAAGACAACAATAAAGCCAACAATAACAGCGACTAAAGAAAAGACATTGTAAAGGGGGTCAATAGTAAAGAGCCCATTGCAAAGAATCTCAGTTAGGCCAAACTGTGTAGTCAGGAAAAAGCCTGACACAAGCAGGGATATCAGACACACAAACGGCGTCAGACCTTTAGCTTTAGGAGCAAACAAATTCCACAGAGCCGCAAACAGAACGCCAACCACGAGTGTGAGCTGAGGAGCCAGCAACGTTAACATCCGCGTGTAATCTTGATAATCGCCCATTTGAATTAAAAGTCCCCAAGTTCGCGTTTAATTTTTTGTCTTCACCGACGCTCTTAATTCTACATAGCTAAATGGGAAGAATCGTAAGGATTACCCAATCTGTAAGTAAGCTTTGCTTTAGTTTGGCAAAATCCCCTATTGACAGCCCTGTGGGGTAAGATAGTGCATAACTACTTAACCGGCGTCTTAGAGATAGAACAGTAAAAACATGGCAAACGGCACAAGGCTCATCCTCAACTCCAGCGGCTTACTGGAATTAGACGACAACAAGAAACCGGCACTTCTAATTATGGAAGACGGCACTACCTTTGAAGGGAAAGCATTCGGAGCAAGCACCACAGCAGTCGGTGAACTGGTCTTCAACACTTCGCTGACGGGATACCAAGAGGTTTTAACAGACCCAAGTTACGCTGGCCAGGTAGTCACTATGACCTATCCTGAAATCGGCAATTACGGTGTCTGCGACGAAGACATCGAGTCGCGTTCAATTTTTGCGCGTGCATTTGTGGTGCGTCATCTCTCCCGCAAACACAGCAATCACCGCGCCAGTGGCACTCTCGAAGCGTTCCTAGAGAAGTTCAATATCCCTGGCATATCCGAAGTAGATACAAGAGCAATTACTCGCAGACTACGTGATCAAGGCGCCATGCGCTGCGCCATCTCAACAGAAGAAGATGTATTAACAGAAGGCGGCCGCGAAAAGCTTCTAGCAGCATTGGCCGATGCCCCGAAAATGGCAGGGCAAGACCTCACCAACGAAGTTACTACCAAAGAAATATATACAATCGGAACAGGCAAGACAAAAGTTGCCGTACTCGATTTTGGCATCAAGCAAAATATCTTGCGCGAGCTGATTGCCCGCGGTGTTACAGCCACGGTTTATCCCGCTAGAACAAAAGCAGCAGATATTCTTGCCACTTCCCCTGATGGCATCTTCTTGTCAAACGGTCCCGGCGATCCAGCCGCTTGCGAAGACATCATTGCCGAGATGAAGACACTTATAGCCTCTCGCATTCCTATCTTTGGCATTTGTCTTGGCCATCAGCTTTTGTCTATTGCCCTTGGTGGCAGTACTTACAAACTTAAATTTGGTCACCGTGGTGGCAACCATCCAGTCAAAGATCTAACCACCGGAAAGATCGAAGTAACCTGTCAGAATCACGGTTTCGCTGTCGATGAGAAATCAATGCCAGCGAACTTAGAGCTTACCCATATCAACCTAAACGACAATTCAGTTGAAGGCTTCCGCCACAAAGAATTGCCAATATTTGCAGTTCAATATCACCCAGAAGCCCATCCAGGACCACACGATTCTAACTATTTGTTTGACCGTTTCTTGTCATTAATCGAGTCACATCACAAAGTCAGTAAGTAAGTAAATAAGTAAGCAAGTGAAAGCAGGCGCCATTTGTATAAAGTAGCAATCTTCGACTTCGACGGTACCCTGGTAGATTCAACTCCTGGCATCGTCGATGTGATGAAAGTAGTTGTGGATGAATATGGATTTGCACCGGCGATCTTAGACGAATGGGCGCTCTTAGTTGGGGTGCCATTGCCCAAGCAGATGGAAATCATCATGCCTGAGAAATCAGCTGATTTTCATTTAGAAGTAGCCAACCGCTACCGCGCCATTTACGACACCATGGCCATCGAAATCTGCCCGCCATTTCCTCATATGTTCACGATGCTACAGAGTCTAAAAGACGCCGGCGTCGTGATCACGATTGCCTCGTCTAAGCGCCGTAATTTAGTTGAAATTGTGCTTGATCACCACAATGTTGCTCACTATTTCAAAATGGTAGTTGGCGCAGCCGATGTGGAAAATCACAAACCCCACCCTGAATCGGTTCACATGACCCTTGACCAGCTTTCAATTCCGCTTGAGCATGCTGTGGTTATTGGTGACAGTATTTTCGACCTAGATATGGCTAAGAATGCTGGCGTAGATGCCATTGGCGTCACCACCGGCTTGCACAGCAAAGAAATGCTGGCCAAGTCTGAGCCCACCCATATTGTGGATGGCCTGCATGAAGTCTTGCCGATTATTCTCAAAGGGCGCAACGGCAATAAGCCTTCTTGAACAAGATCCAAGTGTTCAAGAAGGCTTTTCCCATTGATATTTGCGAACCTGAAAGCAGAATTTAGTCAGTCTTTGCCAAGGGCTTGCTTTGTAGAAGAGAAAGCCTTCCTTCATGAATATCGGCCGCTTTGACGAGCGTGCCTCGACAATCGTTTTTCTTACTTCGGAAGTGAATGGTGAGTTATCTTCATCAATCAAATCTAAGGGGTAGGCATTCACAGCAAATAGTATGGGTCGGTCATTTTTTTTGTTCAAAAAGCCAAATGCCAAAGCCTCATTACCAACAACTTCTATGGCCTTTACCATAGCTTCATCGCGGGATTCAGCTTCAACTTCTCTAATCACGTGAAAACTCACTTTAACGAGCTCTCCGTGAAACTTTAATAAGTAATTGGAGCCGCCAACTAGAGCTCTGTATGTCTTTATGGTGCTCTCCTTCTTGCCCCCAGTGCAACACTTGACAGATCTAATACCATTCTACCAATAGCAGTTTCGGCGTTACCGCAGAAAATTCAGAGAGTGATTTGCGCCACAAAACTATCTGCCGCAGAAAGAAAATTGGATTATGCAGAAAACTTCATCAAAATAGCGGTACCAGTTGGCAACCTCTCGTCGTCTGTTATTATTAGTCGGCTCAAGAGGTAGAAGGCCATTTTTTCGAGCATTCATTCATATTTTTCCAGCCCTGTGGTCAAAAGACATGGTCGTCCAGTTATTGCGGCTTGTGCTCTATTGTTCGGCGTCGGCGCTGAAGCCCTGGCTGAACCGGCGCTGCAGCCGTCCAAGGCCGTAGGTTCACCGCACGCGACAGTAGCGACACCGTCAGTAGAAAAACCGACAGCAGGCCAAACAGCTCTCACAACAGAGCCAAAACCAGAAAGCAAAACTAGCAATGCTGAAGGTTTGAATAGCCAATGGCTGATTAAGCCCGGCCAATCTATTTCGGTTAGCATGGCCACCGAAGATATCGTCTGCACAAATGATTTGGCCCTGGCAAGAAAGCAGCGTGAGGCCTATCCAGACAGTGCTGAAGCCAGTTTTATCTATGCTGTGGCCTTGAGTCGCACCAGTCAGGTCGAAACCGCCCTGCAAGAAGTTAGACGGGCACGCAAGCTAGCTGAAAAAGACGGCGGCCCAGCTTATTTCGACGAGATGATCCAGAGCTACGAAAAGATGCTCACTTACTATCCAGAAGACAACCAAGTGAGGTATCACCTGGCGTGGGCTTATTACATGAAAGCATATCTACTAGCTAAGCACTCAGGGCAAGCGGCCGGTCAAAATCCAAAGTATGCTGAATGGATTGCCCAGGCTAAAAAGCCAGCCGATCCAAGCCCGGTACTCGGCAACCTAACTCAAATTCGCAAAGACATGTCACAAGTTTCACCAGATGCGGTGCCACAAGTTAAGCGTTATTACGAACTCGCTCTGGCTAAGCTGGACGACCTTTTGGCCCGCCAACCTGATGACGTCTGGGCTCGAGTCTATCGGGCGCACCTCCAAGCCGAGTCAACAGGCAATATCGATCAGGCTATTGTCGAGTGGCAGAAGGTAAAAGAGGCTTCACCATTGAATCCGGCCGCCTATTTCTTCCTCGGCGAGGGTTATCTTAAGAAGGGCAATCTCAAAGAAAGCCTCACTAATGTTTCAAAAGCAATTGCCCTGAGGGCAACAGGTAACTAATTCCAGGTAACTGAGTTCAATGTTCGACTTCTTAAAATCTGATTGGTTCAAGCTCGTTCTCGCCCTAAGCATTTTGGGCGGCATTGTTGGATTGCTCTACTATGCCCAATGGAGCGCCACAATCGAAGAGAAGAAGTTCAAAGAGCAGAGAGACGCTAATCCAACCGCCAGTAACATAGCCTTTACAAACTATGAATTGAAAGAAGTCGATGACGCCAACAATGTGCGCTGGATTCTGTCAGCCCAGACAGGCACCTTAATAAAAGACACAAAAGATGTAAGCCTGACCAACATAAGCATGAAGTTTTTGGACGGAGCCAACGTAAAAATGATGATTACGGCACCATTGGGCAAAGCCAATACCGATACACACCGGGTGGAATTGGCCTCTGGGCCAGGCCAGCGGGTAATTGCCGAGGGCGAGGGCGGGAAGTCAAGAATGGACATGGAAAAGTTGGAATTAGAGAAAAAAAATCAGTTTAAGGCCACTGGTGGTGTTAACATCGCCATGGGGGTAGCCAAGGTGACCGGTGACTACGCCACTGGGCGTTTTGGCAAGAAAGACCTAGAAGATCTCAAGATAATTGGAAATACCCACGCCATCATTGCGAGCCAATAAATGATTTTATTCATGCGCAATATATTGAAGGAATCACCTCGTAAGGAAGGTCAGTAAAACAATGAACGGCCTTAGTATGAAACGATCAATCTTACCTTTGCTATCAAGCTTGCTGGCCCTGGAAATGCCACTAGCAGCGATGGCTCAAGCACCAGACATGGGCGGCGGCGGCCCTATCGACATCAAGGCGGAAGAACAAGAATTTGCTGGCGACCACATTATTGCCAGAGGCCATGTGCGCGTTGTCTACAAAGACAGTGTCATTGTTGCCCCAGTAGCGACGCTCTACCGTGACGTCAACACTGGTCAGCCCCAGAAAGCTATTTTTACTGGACACCCGCACCTTGTGCAGGGCAATAACAAGATTGATGCTGATACCTTAGTTTTTGAAATGGTAAGTTCAAAGATCATGGCCGAAGGTCATGCCCACTCTGAAGTAGTAAACGAGGCCCCACCGCCTGCTGCTGAGCAAGTGGCAGTGAAAGGCGATACCAAGAAACCAACCAAGAAAGTAGCACCAGCCTCTAGCGCTGAAGCAGCTCTCGCCCAAGCAGCAGCGACAAAAGGTTCACTTAATTCTGACGATACTGAACCAGCAAGCAAAGCCAGCGTTGGCGCTAATGGAGCTGGCGGCACCACTACTAGTGCCCTTGGTGGTCCAACAGAAGGCCCAACTACAATTATTACTGACTCAGACCGTCAGGTTTATGATCGCGGTACTGGTCAATTTGAGGCCTTCGGCCACGTAAAAGTAAAAGCTGGCGATATCGACGTATTAGCTGAGCACTTGCGCATGGCCTACGGCGCCGACCAAAAGCCAGAAGCAGCAGTTTTCACTGGCAAAGTATCTGCCACTCAAGGACAGAACAATACCCAGTCTGACACTATGACTTACTTCCTCACCACCAAGCGCTTACAGGCTACTGGCCATGTGCGCTCGAAAGTAATTCAGAGCAACAATTCAAACAGTACTGCCTCGAAATCGACCACGGTCACCGCACCAGCCAACGAAGGCAAAGTAGAGCCTATCGTTAATGGTGGCATGGCGGCGAGCAGCGCCACTCCAGCCATAACCAATACCGGTGCACCGGTAATTATTGTTTCAGACACCCAAGACTACAACAAAGAGACAGGCCGTCTCGATGCCGTTGGTAACTGCAAAATCTTCTATGAAGATACCGTTGGCATCGGACCCAAAATAGTAATGGTGCGCAATGCTTATGGCCAGGCAGAGAAAGTTGTTTTCATTGGCCGTTCACAAATTACCCAACCTGGCAAACGCTGGATTGGCGATCGCATCACCATGATCATCAACGACCGCAGAGTGCTTGCCGAAGGCAACACCAGAGCCTTCATCTTGCAGAAAAAAATGCCAGCTCCGATTGTTCCAGCACCAGCTGTACCATTCGATTCAACGCCAGAATTCAAACTTGCAGACAAGTCTAAGCCAAGCGCTGGAGACAACTATAGTGACGACTCTAGCGGCAAGCTCAGTACAACGAAGGTGGATAGACCAGAATGACCTCGGCCGCGCCAACATCAAGCTCAATACAATCCAACGATACTAAAACACTTAGAATCGAGAGCCTGCAAAAATCATACGGTGGAAGACGAGTCGTTGACGGCGTCAGCTTCTACCTCAATCGCGGCGAAGTAGTAGGCCTACTAGGCCGAAATGGTGCGGGCAAGACAACCTCGTTCGATATGGTGCTCGGCCTGGTTAAGCCTGAAAAGGGCTCAATTACTCTGGGGAACAAAGACCTAACTAAGTTGCCGATTCACATTCGCAGCCGCCTGGGCATTGGCTACTTACCGCAAGAAGCTTCTAACTTTCGCAAGTTGTCCGTGGGCGACAATATCAAACTAATTCTTGAATTGAGAAATTTCCCAACCAGAGAACACAAGAAGCGCACTCTAGCCTTACTTGAACAATTTGGTCTGGCCCACTTGATTGATGTTATATCAGTACAGCTATCAGGTGGTGAAAGAAGACGTCTTGAGCTAGCCCGCTGCCTGGCCTCAGAACCAGAGTTCATCTTGCTAGACGAACCCTTCACCGGGGTTGACCCGATTTCGATTGCCGATATTCAAGGCCTGATTCGCCGGTTGCGTGACGAATGGAATTTGGGCGTACTAATCACTGACCACAACCCAAGGGCCACGCTAAAAATTACCGACCGCGCCTACTTAATTGACTACGGCAAAATTTTGGTTGCCGGTACTTCAAGAGAAGTAGCTGAAAGCCCTGTGGCGCGCAAACAATATCTGGGAGAGGACTTCACTCTGTGAGCATTGGTATTAAGCTTCTTGACCGATATATCGCTAATGAATTCTGGCAACCATTGCTGTTCGGTATTGGTATCGTCACTGGTGTATGGTTCGGCGCCGAGCAACTAAAAACAATTTTCAACCTGGTTATGAAATCAGGTGTGCCCATTCACATGGCTCTTACTATTCTGGGCTTACACTTGCCCGAAGTTATCGTCATGACCATTCCCATTGGTGTGCTGCTAGCGACACTCTTAGTATTCAACCGCCTCTCGGGCGACTCTGAAATTATTGCCTTGCGCACCAGCGGCGTCAGCTTCTACCGCATCATGGTAGCCCCCTTGATGTTTGGTTTGTTTACCTCACTGGTGAGCTTCGGCCTCAACGAAGCGGTGGTACCAGTGGCCAACCGCACCTCTAAACGCCTTGAATTTCTTGCCCTCTACAAAGCCGAGTTGCCTGCTGGACAAGCCAACTTTACTTACATGGAGCGGGGCAAAGACCTCAATATTGATCGCATTTTCTTCATTGGCTACTACGAAGGAAAAAATCTGAGCAATGTCATCATTCTCGACTTCTCCAGGGCCAAGTTAGTGCAAATCATCTCGGCCTCAAGCGGTCTATGGGACAACGGGCACTGGACCTTAAACTCGGGCCGAACTTATGTTCTAGCGGGAGACTCCGATATCACTAGAATCAGCCGCTTCGACAAGATGGTCATTCCAGGCTTGGGTCAGGTGCAAAAAGCACTGTCCACAGGCAAAGTCTCGCCCAAAGAAATGAACCTATTCGAGCTCAATAATTATCTAGACATCCTCCGCAGCTCCAACTCCCTGAGCAACGACCTTTTGGTACGTTACTATCAAAAAGTCTCCCAACCACTAGCCTGCTTGATAGTCTCGCTGGCCGGTGCCCCTCTCGGCCTTTTGGCGAGAAGGTCACGCAGTAACCTCGGTCTTATATATAGTGCGGTAGTGGTGTTTCTCTATTACGTGCTGCAATCGTCATCAGGCGCCCTTGGTGACGCTGGCCGAATTACGCCGCTTTTGGCGGCCTGGCTACCCAATATTGTCATCGGCATATTGGGCGGAACGATTCTCTATGTCAGGGCCAGATAGCAACTTAGCTAGCAAAATAAACTGGTTATCGGCATGCCACTGTGCTTGGCTTAGGGTACAAATGAGACTGCATTAATCTGGAATATCGGATTACTGACAATCGAATGCGTAATACCCGTATTGACTCACCCCTTAGGCACGCTTAATCTTGACATACGTCTATCAGCAGCAGATAGTCCGAAATAGGAGTTCTTGCTTCTCACCAAACGGTCGAGAGCCCCAGATAACCTATAAACGCAAACAGTAATACCCCGGAATCACCAGAGAAAAGCCTTGGCTAGCACTAGTCAAATTTCTAACTCCATGCACTCCAATCGGCGCCGCAATTCGGTTCTTTTGATGGGATTTGTGCTGGGCGGTGTCAGCCTTGTCGTCGTACCGGGTGTCTACTTCGTCTGCCAAGATAGTGCCAAGCGCTCCGACCTTTGCCAGACCATTGGTGAAAAACTAGGCAGTTTAAGCCTAACCAGTGGCATTTCGACTTCGGCCTTTGGCAATTTATTCAAGAAAGCTCCGGCAAAATCTGAAGCAATTTCCCCAAACAGCCCAGCGCTGCAAGCTGGAGCAGGATCGGGAATAGGTTCTGGAATAGGTTCTGGGATGGGTTCTGGAATAGGGGCTAATGCAAAGGTTAAACCAATGCTAAACGCCGGCGTAACTGCCAGCAATGTCAAACTTGTAGACGAAGCAGTAAAGCTTCTCGTCGGACAAATTGAGGCCAATCCCAAAGACCCGTCCTTGCATAATCGTCTTGGTCTGATTTATGCCGAACTTGGCGAATTGAGTCAGGCTGAAAATCAGTTCAAGCAGGCAATTGAGATTGCCCGGCTGGGAGTGAATGAATCAAAACAAGCTGTAGAGGCAAACAAAGCCAGTGGTCAGTTGGCTCTAGCCAGCGAAGCAATGCTTAAAGGTTCGCAAGCTGAGCTTGAACTATCAACCGCTCACAGCAATCTGGCACGGGTTTATGAAAAGCTTGGCCAACAATCTAAAGTTGTAGCTCAACTAGAGCAGCTCAATCAAGACGTGCGAATTAACGGCAGCCTGGCCCAATCACTTGGCCTTGGTGCCGGTAAAACCGCCACTGCAAAAAATTCAGTCAAGTCTTCTGTCGAAATTGTTGATGGCATGGCCAAAGCAGAGGCTCTAATGCAGGCCCACATGCTACCGCAGGCAATGGCACAGTGGAAGCATGTACTCGCTCTCGACCCAACAATTGCCGAAGCCCACGAAAAATTGGGAAGAGCAGCACTATCAACAGGCAACATCTTTTTAGCGATTCAAGAACTGAAGCAAGCAGCTCAACTAGAGCCGCGCAAAGCAGCAATACATTCTAGCTTGGGAATGTGCTATCAGTACCGCAACAAGAACAAGGAAGCCATCGAAGAATTCAACAAGGCTCTAGCAATAGAGCCGAAAGACGCTCTTACCGCCTTTAATTTAGGCAATGCCTACGCTGCCCTTGGACAAAACAAAGACGCTCGTCGCGTCTACCAGCAAGCTATTCAGATTAAGCCAGACATGGCTGTGGCTCACAATAATCTAGCAACTGTCTTGTCTATGGATGGTCAATACGAGCAAGCTATCGAACAATTCGCATACACTCTATCATTGGCACCAAATATGGCATCGGCCCACTATGGCCTTGGTCTGGCTCAATTCAACACACATGATTACACCAATGCTGCGCGCGAATTCAAAATTGCCCTGGCTATCAATCCTGATTTAATTGATGCCCACACTAAAATTGAAATGTGCCACCGCCTGAACGGCCAGCAATTTGGTCAGCATAACGCCAATAATTGCCTGGCAGCAGAGCTGAATAGCAGTGGAGTCAGACAAAGAGCAGTATCGAGCGGCTATAATGCAAATTCTGGCTCTCGTTCTGGTTCTAGTTCTAGTTCTAGTTCTAGTTCTAGTTCTAGTTCTAGTTCTAGTTCTGATTCTGGAGTTAATTTTGAAAATGGTCGACGCCTAAGCATGATTGGTGTCTCTGGAGACCAAGCGCCCAGAGCAAGACAGAGAAAAGTAACCATGAGCTCTTCAATTGATGAAGGTAGCAATAGAAATCTGGCGCAGAGACTCAACTAACAGCCTTGTCTAGAAACATTATCTTGTTAGGACCATCTGGTGCGGGTAAATCTAGCACCGCCAGTCTTCTCAGCGAGAAACTAGCTCTGCCCTGCCTTGATTGTGATGCTGTCATTGAAGCAAAAGCCGGACAATCAATTGCTTCTTTGTTCAAGGAGCAGGGAGAAGCAGCTTTCCGTGCTCTGGAAAATCAGCTTCTGGATCAGCTATTAAATGAGCTACTTGATGAGCCGAAGGTGATCGCCTGCGGGGGCGGCCTGCCAATAGGTAATGGCAATATGGAGAAGCTTAAAAATTTGGGCCAGACAATTTATCTCACTGCTGAAGTCGAGACCCTTGCAAAGCGATTAGCCAGCCAGGGCAGTCGCCCACTTTTAGCACCAGATCAGCCAGAACAACTAATAGACAAGATTAAGCAGCTACTGACATGCAGGCAACACATCTATGAGCAAGCACACCTGACAATCAAAACTGATGGAAAAACAGTGCCCGAAGTAGTAGCAGAGATTCAAAGAATCCTCACAAAAGCAACACTTTAGTACAGGCGCGTTATAGTATCTGATTGGAAGAGCTGAATTTTGGAGGAGTGGATCTTGTCAGCAGTGACGCAAGATGAATTAATGTACTTGCAGTCCCAGTTAGAGGGGCTCGAGTCTATTTTTATGGAGCTCATGCCCTTCGGCATCGAACTCAAGCGCCAACACGTGCAAGATTACTATGACAAACGCTTCGATGCCGCCACTAAACCAGTTTCATCGGTGGCCGAAACTGAATTGCGCAGACAGTTCAATACCAAAGCAAACCAGGTGAGAAATCTGGTTGACAGCGCCGAGTCACTAGGAGACGCTGGCAACAAACTCAACCTGATTCGAGCAGCAGCTTCCCTTCCGGAAGAACGTAGTAAGGGGCTGCTCAACTCAGTTTTGCAACTGTGCAAAGGTCTGGTAACCGAAACTAAGGCTGATCCTGTTCTCTTCAAAGAAATTATTTCATCAAAAGAACTAAGAGCAGTAGAAGCCAGAGTGCTACTAGGTTCTACCATGTTTATTATTGCTGACCAGGTTATGTATGGCGAACAGCCACTGCCACTGCGCGATTTACTTGGACAGTTCTTACAGATGGTGAGACAAGAAGGCCTGCTGACGCGCAATGATCCTTTCTTGATTGAAGCCCAATGTGCCATGGAAGCTTTAGAGTTAGACGCCGAAGCAGCTGAAGAAGAAGCAGAAGCTCAGGGCCAAGCTCAAGCTTAAGACCCAATAGTCTAGTAGGTCGATAATCTTTTGAAAATACTCGTTCTCAACGGCCCAAATCTCAATCTCCTAGGCGCTCGCGAAACATCTACCTACGGCAAAACTAGCCTGGCTGAAATTGAAAGTAGGCTAGTTAAACTAGCAAAAGAAATTTCGGCCAAGAATACAGCCGCAAGCTCGGCTGTAGAAAACCCTAAATGCCTAGAGCTAGAATTTAAGCAGTCAAACGTTGAAGGCGAGCTAGTCAACATCATTCAGTCCTGCCTGGGCGCTGGGGTAGCCGGAGTGGTGATAAATCCTGGCGCATACGGTCACACCTCTATCGCCATAAGAGACGCATTTCTCGCCATTGCCATGCCCTTTGTTGAAGTTCACGTTTCAAACGTCTATGCCCGTGAGCCATTCAGGCACAAAAGCTATCTCAGCGACGTCGCTGTAGGTGTTATCGCTGGCTTTGGTGCCAATAGTTATGAGCTGGGTTTGCGAGCCCTCTATGACCACCTAATTTCTACGGCTAATCAATAGTAAATATTAGGTGCACTGGCATAAGCCTATAATGGCCCTCGGAGTACAATAAGTTCTTATGGAAAACCGCACAGACTCAGACATTAGAAGCATAAAAAGAGATCTTCGAATATCTCTGAGACATACCACACTGGGCACGCTCGATATAAACCTTGCCAAGTTATCACTAATGGCGCTTTTGGCCACGTCTCTGCTAACTCTTCCTTTGAACCAGCCGGCTCGCTGTCAAGAGGCAGGCGATAAACCCGCCGCAGAAGCAAAACCGCGGGCCTACTCCGCCGAGGCCATCAAGCATTACAACCGTGGTCTTGAATTTCACCAGTCTGGCTTCTTTGAAAAGGCAGTGGCGGAATACAAACTGGCCATCGCCTCGGACGATCGCTTAGAGCAAGCCTATAGCAATCTTGGTCTGATCTACATCTCGCAAAAGAGCTATGCCCTGGCCCAAGAAGCCTTCGACAAAGCCCTCTTTCTCAAACCCAATCGCCCAACTTCACTGAACGGCTTAGCATCAGTGCTATTTGCCAGAAGTCAGGTCGATCAGGCCATCGAGAAATGGCAGAAAGCCGTGTCAGTTGACCCGAAATTTGCTAGCGCTTATTTCAATATGGGCACCGCCTACGAATCGCAAAAAAAATACGATGAAGCCCTTGCTGCCTACGTCAAAGCCATATCAATAGCACCGGATATGGCCGATGCTTTCTATCACATGGGCAGCTTACTAAACAAACAAAAGCACCCGGCCCAGGCCTTAGTGTTGTTAAAGAAGGCAGTAGATCTAGCAGCTGAATCCGAATTTGCTAGAGATGCCCGAAAACAGATTCTCTCGATTGAAAACCAGTTTGCCAAAGATTCAGGTAAAGAGTCTGGCAAAGACAACAAGAATAAAGTGGTAAGCGATCTGCCACCAAATAGAAGCCAGTCACCATCTGTTGGTGCCTCAAGGCAAGAGATAATCGATTCGGCCGCTCGCAACGTTGAAAAGAAGAGACTCGAAAAAGAGAAGAAGGCAGCCGAAGCAAAGTGGGCTAAAGAACATCCCGAAGAGCGCCAAGGCGGCCTGCTCGGTTTAGTAAAACGCAAACCCAAAGGCGAAATGAAAATGTTCGTGCATCCGCCTGATGCGGCTAGCAATCAGAAGACTGAGTAATTACTATGTTTGATAAAGAAGCAAAGCTACAGGCATTAGCCGACCTAATCGAAGGCAAAGTAGTCGACGATAGTGCACGGGTAGAAGCCTGTATCAAAGGGACTGTGATTGGTTTTCCCGCCACCATAGAGGCGATGAGATTGAGCTTTCCCTTTGGCTGTTCTTTCTTTCTAGAAACCGATGTCCTGAGGGAAAACAAATCGAAGAAAAGCAGTGGAGTATTCACTCTTACGGTCAGCCATCGCTTGGTCACTGGCTTTTGGGCCAAGTTCAGCCGCATACTGCTTATAGATCATACAGATAAACCACTGGGCATGAAAAAATTTGACAGTGAGTACATAGCCAAAACCAATGATGACGAACAAGCCTTGCGTTTTGTGCAATACCCATCAATGATTGATAAATTGCTCCTACTGAGCCAGTACAGCAATTTCACAGAGTTGCATGTCAGATCAGGCTATGGAGTAGTTCTAGTTCAACCTACGTCAATTGAAAAACTAGATTTAGACACAGTTCGAGAGACATTTCGCGTCTTCGGTGAAGTTGCCCAGGTAGTATTCGAGGCCTTTTAATTCAGTGTCAAACTTACTTGAAGAAGAAACCAGCAGAGCTGACTACATTCTTTCGATAGCACAATTGTTAGGGCGCTATCTTAGTAATTTGCCGACAGAAGCCGAAAGAATGCCGGTTCTGTTGGAACAATTGGAGCGAAATGATTATCGCTTGACCAACCGCAAAAATATGGTTGGCCACCTAACCGCCAGCGCCCTAGTTATCAACCATTCCTCTCAAGTGCTGCTCATTCACCACAATGGCTTAAAACGCTGGCTGCAGCCCGGTGGTCACCTCAATCACAATGAAGAGCCAGAATCAGGAGCGCGACGCGAGTTACTGGAAGAAACCGGCCTAGGTGGTCAAGGCGAAATAACTCTTGTGCACAGCCCGCACAGCTCGAAAGACAACCTTTTGCCATTTGATGTTGATACCCACCACATTCCCGCGAACCCGTCCAAGAGCGAAGGCGAGCATAAACATCATGATTTTCAGTACATTTACCAGTTAGACCCTAAAAACGCCCAGCCAATTGTTCTGCAAGAAGAAGAGGTGGCTAAATATAAATGGGTTTCCTTCGACCAGTTAGCCAGCGGCGAATATGGCAAACGCCTTAGTCGGGTGGCAGAAAAATTAAGGGCTAGCCAAAATTCTCTTGGCATTCCAAGACATTAGCCTGGTGTGGCTAAAGCCCAAAAGCAAAGAGAAACAGATTGTTACGGAGCAAGGCATTCATCGGCCGATGTGATAAATTAACTTTGTGGGAAGTTTTGAACGAAGGCTCAAACACCCGCAATACACGCACTAATGAGGTATCGGGTATGGCAGACACCACCACAGCGCCTACTTCCACCGCGATTGTCGGGTTGACTGAAGCCGCAGCAGCAGAAGTAAAAAGACTCCTGGTTGACGAGCAAGGCAAGACTGGTCTGCGTATGGAGATCAAAGGCGGCGGTTGTTCAGGAATGTCCTATGGCATGAGCTTCGACAATGCTCAAGAGAAAGACCACGTTATCGAAGAACATGGCGTGAAGCTTTTCATCGATCCTAAAAGCGCTATCTATTTGAAAGGCACAGTTCTGGACTTCCAGAGCGGTCTTGACGGACAAGGCTTTGTCATCAAGAATCCACAAGCTAAAGGCTCATGTGGTTGCGGCAATTCATTCTCAGTCTAAAAGCTAGATCTAGTTCTTAGAACTTAGAATACTGACCAATAGGTAATTTGGAACGTGCCGGCAATAATTCTGTCCGGCACGTTTCTTTTTTCACATAATCTCGAGAGTGGCAAGATGAACAAGCTAAAACTAGCTCGCCCCAAGAAAGCAGAAGAAAAAGCAGAAGAGGCCAAGGGTAAATCAGGCCAAGAACTAGGATATTTTTCCGCAGCGCAATACAGCTTGATTGAGATCTACGGGGCTGACAGCGAACGCTTTATCAACGCTCAGACCACCAGCGACGTAAAAGCTTTGAAGCCCTACCAGTGGCAGCCTAGCGCGCTCCTAGACCGCAAGGCCCATGTAGTTGCCTACTTCAATCTCTATCGCAAAAATAGCTCTTACCGCATCATCGCCGAAGAAAGCCAAGTTGCCACCATACTGGAACATTTAGACAAATACATTTTCTCCGACAAAGTCGAATTGCTTAACCTGAGCAGTGGCAAGATGCTCGCTTTAATTGGCTCTGATGCACGCACGATCATCAATGACAATCTCAACCAAAAGAACCCAGCGCTGTTCGAGAGAGACCTGATTGACGGCGACCTCTGTGGCATTAATGTACATATTTTCAGAGCACCACTTTCAAGCAGAGAAGCCTTCTTAATTTACAGTGCTGGCGACCAGTTTGAGACTCTGCAAGAGAAGCTGCTACCAGCCTTGAACCAGCACGGCGCCAAGCAGCTTAGCGAAGAACAAGTGCTAATCGAACGCATCGAAGCAGGCCTGCCAAAATTTGCCACAGACTTCACCAGCGAAAATTTGATTATCGAACTGGGCCTAGAAGACAAGGCCATAAGCTATACAAAGGGCTGCTTCCAGGGGCAAGAAGTACTTGCTCGGGTCAAAGGACACGGCTCTCCCAATAAGCAGCTAACTGGCCTAATACTAGAGCTAGAGAGCAATCAAAATAGCCCTACTGGTGGCAAGATCGCAGTAGGCACACCACTTATGGTGGCGGGCCAAGAAGTCGCCAAAATTTTGTCTAATGGCTATTCCCAAAGATTACAAAAACACATTGCCCTAGCTATGGTCAAACGCGACTTTAGAACGCCAGGCCGTCAGCTAGAAGTATCGATTGCTGTAACAAGCGAAAGCGGTGACTCTGCCGCGATTACGGGTAAGGCCACAATTAAACTGCTGCCCTTTATTGAGCCTGAAGACCTAAAGCTGAAGGCCAAAGACCTCTACGAAGAGGCTCTCAAGCTCTATGCCACGATAGGAAGCCAAGATAGCAGCCCAGATAGCAGCCAAGACACCAACACCACTGAAGCCATTAAAAAGCTAAGAACTGCTCTGCTTCTCGACAGCCATCTCGAGGATGCTTACGAAGCGCTCGGAGTGATTCTATCGAAAGAGAATCAACTGGACGAAGCTGTGGAACTAATGGAAACATTAGCGCGCATCAATCCTGATTCAATCATGGCCTATGCCAACCTCTCGGTGTTTTATCTAGAACAAGGTGGCGGCAAGGAGAAAGCAGAAGAAGCTAAAGCTCAGTCTATGAGTATTCGCATGAGACTAGCGGCCAAAGAAGCCATGCAAGAGCACCAGCAGAAGGAAGACACTGCCAAAATCGAAGCCGAAGCACTAGAGCGCAAAGCTATGTTTGAGCAAGTAATTGAAATAGACAGCGATGATCTATTTGCCAATAACGGCCTGGGCAATTGCTACAACATCCTCAAGCAATATCAGCTGGCTGAGCCATATTTACTCAAAGCCATTCAAATCAAACCGAACCATACAGTTGCCTACCAGGAACTTGGTCGCACCTACGAAGGCCTCGGCAAAACAGAAAAGGCTATTGAGACTTTCAAAAAAGGCATAGATGTAGCGGCTCAAAAAGGCGATATAACCCCACTCAAAGCAATGCAGGCGAGGCTAGACAGCCTGTTATCTAAACCAGAATCTAAACCAGATATTAAGTTAAGCCCTAAACCAGAATCAAGCGATGCCGCAATCTAAGGCTTTAAATCTATTTGCTGCGCTGGTCTACATTTTCATGTATGTACCAATCATAATTCTGGTGGTCTTCAGTTTCGACAATTCAAGACTAGCAGTAGAGTGGCATGGCTTTACCCTAAGTTGGTATCAAAAGCTGTTTCAAAACGAAGCCGTCAAGTCAGCTCTATACAACAGTTTAGTGGTGGCATCTATTGCTGTGACAGTCTCGGTTTTCATGGGTGTCCTAGTGGCAGTCGGCTTGAGCCGTGCCCGCTTCAAGGGCACGGCTCTCATTCGCGGTTTAATAGTTCTGCCAATTATCGTCCCTGAAATAGCCATGGCAGTCGGAGCCCTCATTCTCTTTATTGCCATAGGCTTGCCTCTGGGCTTGGCCACTGTAATTGTGGCCCATATCATTTTCTGCCTCTCCTACGTTGCCCTGACAGTAGCTGCCAGGCTCGAAGGCCTTAACCCCCAGCTTGCCGAAGCCGCCCTTGATCTAGGTGCAACGCCAGTTGAAGCCTTCTGCAAAGTAACCTTACCGATTCTAGCGCCTGGTATTATCTCTGGTGCGCTGCTGGCCTTCGTACTTTCTCTTGACGATTTTGTCATCACCCAATTTACCGCTGGCGTCGGCGCCACAACTCTACCTTTGCGCATTTACAGCATGGTCAAGTTCGGAGTCAGCCCCGAAATCAACGCCCTTTCAACTCTAATGCTGACAGTTACTTTTTTAATTACGCTAACAGCTGAGTGGATCAGAATGCGGTCAAATAGGACCTTACATCATGAATGAAAGTAACCCCTGGAAAACTATTTCTCAATCCGTGGTCTACGAGAATCCCTGGATAAAAGTACAAGAAGACCAGGTAATCAGGCCAGATGGCTTAGATGGCATCTATGGCGTAGTCAACTTCAAGAACAAAGCAGTTGGTGTCTTGCCCATAGACGAAGAAGGCTTTACCTATCTGGTGGGGCAGTATCGCTACCCCCTGGGGTTTTACTCCTGGGAGATACCAGAAGGCGGCTGCCCCCAAGATGAAGACACCCTTGATGCTGCTAAGCGTGAACTAAAAGAAGAGACTGGCTTAGAAGCCGCCAGCTATCAGGTGCTCGGCCGAGCGCATTTGTCTAATTCGGTATCGGACGAAGAAGCCATTTGGTATTTAGCCACAGGACTGACTTTAGGCGAGGCCGAACCAGAAGGCAGCGAAAAGCTAGCAGTGCGAAGGCTAGCCTTTTTCGAGGCCCTAGAAATGGTGCAACAAGGCGAAATTACCGATGCCTTGAGCGTACTAGCGATTAATAGCTACGCACTTAAGCTTTTAAAATAGCCGCCAGATAAATCTCAGAATAATGGCCAGCTAAATCTCAGAAAAGCTGCTAAATATCAATCTTATTGGCTAGAGCCAAATCTTTCAGTTGCTCAAGTTCAGACTGCAAGTTAAGCTTGCGCAAAACCTCAGCAAAGTCAGTGACAAACTCAGGCATCTGCCCTCCAGAATAGTTGCCGTATTTTCTACAAAAAGGCAGTGCCTTATCATAGTTAGCTTTGGCCCTATTGAGCTGTTCAGTCGCTTCTTCGGCCTGACCATTGCTAGCAGATTGACGAGCCATCATCATGTAACACTTGCCCAAATGCTGAAAATTTTCATTGAGCAGAGCACTATCGCTTCGAAAGGCAGCATCGTCTCCACGCTTCAGGTCAGCAGCAATGCGATCTCTATAAACTTTGGTGCCAAACTCTAGAAGTGGAGCAGCTTTGTCATACTGACCAGAAAGAAAATAAGCAAAAGACTTACTGTCAAAATTTTGAGCATCAAAAAATTCATCCGTTGGGGCAGCTCTGACAATAGGAGGTGGAGGCGATGATGGAGTGGTCACTCTATTGAATTCTCTGAAAACGACGTAACCAAAGAGGCTAAGATAACATACCAACATCAATACGAGAGAAATTAAGCTGGCAATAGCTCCGAAATACAACAGCTTAACCCATACTGGTTCAGCAATCGCGGGAAACTTCACTTTCTCACCATCGCGGATGAGCTTGAGATCTTTCACTAGATCATAGGCAGACTGGTAGCGCCGATTGGGGTCGCGAGCAAGACAGCGCAACACCACTTTGTCTAGATCAGCTGGCACCTTAAACTGAGCAGGAAGATTCGAAACACTTGCAAGACTGGAAATTGGCTTGGGGTCTTCGTTAATGTGCCTCAATATTATCTTGATAGGATTTTCAGCAGCAAAAGGCTTGATGCCAGTGAGAGTCTCGTACATCAGGCAACCAAGAGAATAAATATCAGAGCGGCGATCTTGCATATTGCCTTCGCACTGCTCTGGTGACATATAGAGCGGGCTGCCAAAGATGTCACCGGTCTGAGTTAGATTCTCATGGGCCTTTTGTTCACTCGGTAGTACTTTGGCGATACCGAAATCTACCAGTTTGACAAAGTCAGAGCCATTTTCAGACTTCTCTAAAATAATATTGCCAGGTTTAATATCACGGTGAATAACACCCTTAAGGTGTGAGTCAGCCATGGCTTCAGCCGCCTGAATAAAAATGTCGAGAGCCCGCTCGCTATCGAAATAGCCTTCTTTAGCCAGCTCCTACTCTAGAGTATGACCCTCCAGGTAATCCATGACCAAAAAAGGGCAACCACTGACTCCAACACCATAATCGTAGACCGCAGCTAAATTGGCATGGGTGAGAGCGCTAGCCGCCTTAGCCTCTTGCTCAAAGCGCTTCACTGATATTTTGTCTTGAACCAGATCTTGATTGAGTACTTTGACAGCAAAGATCTTATCGACTGCCTTGTCTCTAACTTTATATACTACCCCCATACCGCCGCGACCAATTAGAGCCAGTACTTCATAGCGCTCGCCGAGATTAGGAAATTGCTCTTGAGAAACCGCAGATGGCTCGGCTTGAGCTGGCTCGATCTCTCTAAGCTCGATTTCTCTAAGCTCTAGTTCTTTAAGCTCTAGTTCTTTAAGCTCAGTTTCTTTAAGCTCGACTTTCTCTTTCATCTCAATTTTTTCGCGCAGCTCTAGCTTCTCTTTTTGATTTAGCTGTTCTCTTTGCTCATCTGACTTCACCGGGAAACTCACCTAAACCGGAATTGCACATATAGCATACCCATTTTATAGCCCGGATTTAGAGCCCCAATTTAACTCCTCAATCCAAAACAACGAATGGGCTCATTTTGGCGCGAAAGAAAATGTCCGATTTTTGGCTGAAAATCGGACATTTTTTAGAACTGCATTTTTAGTAGTCCGGGTCCAAAACAAAAGCTCTAGACCAGAGTTTCTAGACTAGAGTCTCTAAACCAGAGTCTCTAAACCAGAGGCTCTAAACCACAGGCTCTAAACTACAGGCTCCAAATCAAAATCAGGATAATACTCAGCAATCACCTCATCGCAAGGCAGGCAGAGCACTGGCAATTTGCCCTTGCCATGCTCTTCAGTGAATTTCCAACAACGAGCACACTTGGTACCAGATGCTGGTATCACTTTAACACTGATACCACTTTCATTGTTTTCAGCCAGTGCTTCTACGGTTGAAGTGATACCAATGACAGCTTGCGAAGTAATGAAGAAACCGGGCAAATCTTCGCCCAGAGCTGCCACTTTCTTAGCTAGAGCAGCGTCTTCAAAGGCCAATTCTACTTTGGCTTCTAATGAGCTGCCAATTTTGCGAGCAGCCCGAGCTGTCTCTAAGGCCTTGTTGACGATGATGCGCACGTCAATTAGTTCATGCCAGAAATCAGATTCTAGGATGTTCTCAAAGCTCTTATTTGATTTTGGGAAATCAGTGAGCAATACGCTTTGATGACCGCCACCGAATGTCTTCATGGCATCGGTCATATGCTGCCAGATGTCCTCAGCCATGTGCGGTGTAACTGGTGCAAGCAATCGCACCAGAGCCTGCAACATGTGAGCCAGCACAGTCTGCACTGAGCGGCGCTTAAGAGATTTCGGCCCAGCTGTGTACAGTGTATCTTTGGCAATATCGAAATAGAACGAAGATAGCTCTACCACGCAGAAGTTCTGCAGCAGCTGGTAGTACTTGAAGAATTCAAAGCGATCGAAGTCGCGAGTTACTTCTTCTACCAATTCATTGAGGCGATGCAATAAAAAGCGATCTAGAGATGAGAGATCTTCAAAAGGCACAGCATCAACGACAGGGTCAAAATCGTACAAATTGCCCAACATATATCGAGCTGTATTGCGAAGCTTACGATAGACTTCGGCCAATTGAGCCAACATATTTTTGCCGATTGGAATATCGTCGGTGTAATTCACCGAAGCCACCCAGAGCCTCAATACGTCAGCACCATACTGCTTAATTACTTCATCGGGATCAACCACGTTGCCCACAGACTTAGACATCTTGCGGCCGTTTTCATCAACGACAAAGCCGTGAGTGAGAACGGTCTTGTATGGTGCCCGACCATGAATGGCAACACTGGTCAAAAGTGACGACTGGAACCAGCCGCGGTGCTGATCTGAGCCTTCTAGATAAAGCTCACAGGGGGAACCACGCAATTCAGGACGAGCATCGAGAACAGCAGCATGGGTCACCCCTGAATCGAACCAGACATCCATAATGTCTGTCTCACGAACAAACTCAGAAGACGAGCAGCTGCCGCATTTCATATCACCGACAAAATCTTGTGGGGTCTTTTCCCACCAGCTATCAGACCCCTCAGCGTCAAAGACTTTGGCAATAGCTTCAATGCTCTTTTCATTCATCAAAGGCTCATTGCATTTCTTGCAATAGAAAACTGGAATTGGTACGCCCCAGGCGCGCTGCCTGCTGATACACCAGTCTGAGCGGTTCTGCACCATGTTAAAGATGCGGTTGCGACCTGAGTTCGGCAACCATTCAACCTGGTCAATGCACTCAAGAGCCTTTTGGCGGAAGCCTTCTACTGAGGCAAACCACTGTTCCGTAGCGCGGAAAATCAAAGCATTCTTACAACGCCAACAATGAGGGTAGCTATGGCTGAAAGTTTGATGCTTGATTAAAGCGCCAACTTCTTTTAAGTGCTCCACAATGACAGGATTAGCTTTGGCATAGTGCTGCCCGGCAAACTGGCCAGCTTCATCGGTGAAGATACCGCGACCATCAACTGGCGAAAGGACGCCGAGATTGTAGAGTTTGCCCACCTCAAAGTCTTCTGGACCGTGGCCAGGAGCAGTATGTACCACACCAGTACCGGCTTCATTGGTGACATGAGCACCATTGATTACTCGGCTGGCTCTATCAACAAAGGGGTGTCTGGCTTCGATTAACTCCAGCTCGCGCCCGGTAGCTTCGCCCAGCACGACAACAGCAGCGGCATCGATATCGGCAGCTTGCAAGAAAGTCTCACGCAGACTCTGCGCCACCACCAACACACCATGATCTGGAGTGGTGATGAATTCGTAGACAAAATCTGGATGGAGAGCAATGGCTAAGTTAGCAGGCAGTGTCCAGGGAGTAGTGGTCCAAGCAACAAACGACACAGGCGTCTTTTCATAAGTGCCTGCGGCACCATTTTTTGCCTCGGACAGAAACTTAGGCAACTTGCTGCGCTCAGAATCTGGCACAGGAAATTTGATATAGATTGAGTTAGAAGTATGGTCGGCATACTCAACTTCAGCTTCTGCCAAAGCGGTCTCACAAGTGGGGCACCAATAAACTGGCTTTAGACCTTTGTAGAGATAACCATTAGTTACCATCTTGCCAAACACTCTTATTTGAGCCGCTTCAAAATGCTGATCAAGAGTGATGTAAGGATGGGCCCAATCGCCCCAGACGCCCAGTCTTCTAAAGTTATCTTCTTGACCCTTAAGATTTGAGAGGGCAAATTCTCTACATTTCTTTCGTAGCTCAACGGGAGTAATGGCAGCTCTTCCACCTTTTACATTTTTTAGAGCGGCGTTTTCGATGGGCAAACCATGGCTATCGTAACCCGGTACATAAGGAGCGTAGAAGCCATGAAGAGCTTTATACTTAGTGATGATGTCTTTGAGAATTTTATTGAGAGCAGTACCAATGTGAATCTTGCTTGAGCTCAAATAGGGCGGGCCGTCATGCAAGACGAACTTTTCAGAAGCGCTGCGCTTTTCTAAATTGAGCTCGTAAACTTGTTTTTCATCCCAGAACTTCTGAATTTCGACTTCGCGAACCGTGCTGTTAGCTTTCATCGGGAAAGCAGTAACAGGAAGATTGACTGGAAATTTCTTCTTATCGTCGGCCACTGTATGTCCTCAAGAGTCTCTAATTTGGTTTTAAGTTAGGTCTAAATATGAGCAAAAAACTGATCTAAAACAAAAACCGCCAACAGTGATGCTGGCGGTGGCAAATTCACTTACCCACGCCCTTACTTGCTTGTAATAATTTCTATTGAATTAGAGTTGCCAAGTTTCATTAGAGCTTCTTTTTCAAGGAGGTAGTCAATAGCAATATAGATATGTCTATAGAGGATAGAGCTGCAACCCTACATTCGTCAACAAAACGCATCTTCTGGGCTAAACAAGTCTTTATTGACTGCTTTAGAGTAAACTCAAAATATTCTACTCAAGTTAACTAAAGGCGGTTATGACAAAAGTCTTCGATGTAGCAAAAGAGGCAGCATTGGCCGGTGGAGCTTTGCTAAAAGCTCGTCTCGGTAAAATCAAGAGCGTGGATTATAAGAGCGCTTATAACCTTGTCACTGATGTGGACAAAGCTTCAGAAGAATTGATCATTGCCACCATTAAAGTAGCCTTTCCTGAAGATAGCTTCCTGGCGGAAGAAGGCGGAATAACCCATGGTAAAGCCACTGGGAAAACAGACAGTCAAAGCCAGAGCTCGCCAAACAGAAGGTGGATAATCGATCCATTAGACGGAACCACCAACTACACCCATAGTTACCCCTTCTTTTGCGTCTCCATCGCCGCTGAAGAGGATGGCATAGTAACCCATGGCGTTATTTTCAACCCGATGTCAGGTGAATTATTCAGAGCAATAAAGGGCCAAGGTGCCTTTCTTAACGACGAGCCCATTCATGTCTCGAACCGCTCTGCACTTGACAATAGTCTTCTAGCCACCGGCTTCCCCCCCGATACCGTAAACAACGTCTATAACAACATGGATAGTTTCAAGCACATCACAAATATCTGCCATGGCGTCAGACGCGACGGCTCCGCCGCGCTTGATCTTTCTTTTGTCGCCTGCGGTCGTCTCGACGGTTTCTGGGAACGAAAATTGTCGGCCTGGGACGTCGCGGCCGGGGCCCTCATTGTTGAAGAAGCTGGTGGCACAGTTAGCAATTTAGAGGGCGGGCCACTAGATATGATGAGTGGTCATATTCTTGCTAGCAATGGCAAGATTCACCAAGAAGTTGTGGATGCCCTTGCTACAGCCAATATTCACTAAGACTTTTTCTAGATCACTAAGACTTTTTACTGATCACTAACTTACGATAGCCACCAAACCAGGCACTAAATGTGATGCGCAGTACTTCTGCCAACATCCGCGGCGAATCGGTCAAAACGTTTACTTTAGAACCTTCTACGTTGGCCCAGTTAATGGCAATTTCAGCAATCTTATAGTCGCGTAAACGGGCTATATAGAGAATCTCTACATCAAAGGCATAGCCATTCAAGCGCGAAACAGAAAAAATGTCATGCGCCGCCTGCCGACGAAATAACTTGAAACCACATTGAGTATCTTTGATGCCAGGAAGAATCAACTTCTGCACAATGAGGTTGAATGTATTGCCAATATATTTGCGGTGAGGCAAAGCCTTGATGACTGCTTCAGGATCACCTGTGGCGCGCGAGCCAATAACCACATCAAAGCCCTCTTCGGACTTCGCCAAGAGCTTTTGCATCTCTTCGATAGGCGAACTACCGTCAGCGTCATTCATGAGCAAATAATCGCCACAAGCTGCCAACATGCCAGTACGCACAGCGTAGCCTTTGCCTCTATTTGGCGCATAAGAAAGAAGCCTTACACCAGGATATTGCTGGGCAAATTCTTCAACATAGGCGGCGGTATCATCGTAGGAACCATCGTCAACAACAATGATTTCGAAGCTCAGACCCGACTGATAAAGATAACGATAAACCGACGTTAGGGTAATAGGAAGTCGCCTATCTTCATTGTACGCCGGGATTATTACCGATACCTGCATGCACCATCTTCACAGGAAATCCTGCTAGTGAACTTCAAACTCAGCTCTCGTTATTCGCAGTTCCAATTATTCACAGTTCTCGTTCTTCGCACTTATTAGTATAGACACTACTTATTAGCATCACGCTGGGCGGCCAATCTAGTAGCACTAGCAAGCACTGAATTGTATCCAATCATTACACCAGCATTATCAGCCCTAGTGGTGTAATACGATTGACCTTGATCGAGACCTTGCCATGCTTCCCTTACTCTATTAGCTTGGAAGAGGGATTTGCTCTCATCATGAGGAGTGAAACCCCATGGCCCAAAGAGACTCTGAGAAGTTTGGAAACCATTGTAAGAAGCTCCATATTCCTTCACACCTTGATAGTCTCCGTAGGTGCTGATACCTTGAGTCGCAGCAATTGTTAATGGTGCCCACATAACCGGAGCAATTCGCTCAGCGGATACAACTTTACCCAACATGCCAGCGACTCTGCCGCTCTGACCAACCACACTACCTAGGCCAAATGCACTGTTAATACCCACCTGTCCAACAAAGCTGTCTGCACTCAAACCCGTCCACTTGATATCGGCGCTAGGATTGGTCATTTTCTCGATCGCTGTTTGGCCGAGGGTAAAGGTAGTACCAAAAGCTAAGTTAGCAGCACCAACTTTACCAAGGTTTAGAGCTCTTCCTGCCAAGGTCGTGGCGACAGCAGCCTCACCTCCAACACCAGCAGCCTTGGCCACAGCTCCTGCGCCTCCAGGCAGTGCAATCATTGCTGTGGTGGTCGCCGCAACTTTGCCAACATCACCCATATCAGCGTAAATTGATTTACTGTATATAGGTTTACCATCTCTATCGAGAGCAACACCGCCCGTATGATCGGCCGCCAATCGCATAATACCAGTGCCTCCAGCGGCCACTGCACCAGTTCCGATACCAAGAGCTGTGATACCGCCGACAACACCAGCAGTCGTCAACATTGTCGCTCCCACACCGGTTACACCAAGAGCAGCAGCAGCAGCAGTACCAGCTGCGGCACCTGTAGCGATTGCTCCAGGTCCAAGCCAAATACCAGCAGCAACGCCAACTACTACAGCTCCGACGATGCAGGCTTTCTTGCCCCAACGATCCCACCAGCCAGGCTCTTTAGCCATTTCTTTCAGTTGATCTAGATCTTTTCTGTGCTCAGCAACAAAAGCAGGGTCGCCACGCTCAATTTCGGCTAGCTTAGCATTGGCAGCAGACCTATCTTCGCGAGCCAAATCATAGCTGGCCTCTAACATGCGCACCAGTTGAGTATTCTTAGTATTGTTAGTCAGTTGTTCTTCAATCTGAGTCTTTTGCAGATCAAGCAATTTGATTTGATCTTCAATACGCTTGGCTTCAATCTTGCCTTCTTCTTCAGTAACGAACTTCCGAGAGCCAAGACCTTTCTGCTCAGCTTCTAGCTTGGCTTTCTCAGCCTCAATTGTTTGCTTAGATTCGGTAAGTTCGCGTTTCTGAGTAGCAAGTTGACCATCCATTGAGGCACTAAGTGCACCGAGGTCGGCCTTAACCTGAGCATTGTTCATGCCCTTGCCGTAGAGAGACTCTTTGGTTTCTGTGCTAGCGTCAGTATTACCGCCTTGCAATCTTTGGAACTGAGTGCGGAAATTATTGATATCTGTATTGAGTTTATTTGGGTCAAAAGTAGAAGAAGCAGCCATCTGCCTATCTAATTTAGCCAGATCAACAAAACGATTATCAGCGTAAGACACTTTTCCATCAGCACCAATGTTATACATAACTTCTGGTAGCTCAGCTTTGACGCGGAGAGTAAGTTTATGTGCTTCGCCGAAGCGACCTTGCTCGGCCAAGAATTGGGCATACTGCAATCTAGCCGTCTCAGCCATAACAACAGTGTTAGCCATTTCTTTCAAAACTTCTGGATTCTGCCTACTAGCAAAGGCAGGGTCTTTAACCATTTGAGCGATCAATGGCACATTGATTTTGTCAGCCTCAGCAACAGCTGCTTTCAGGGCTTTTTCTTGTTCGACTTTATTACCTTTGCTACCAAGTTCAACAGCATTTTGCAGTTCTTGAGTAAGAACTTGCACTTTCTGCGAACCGTTTTCATTGCGAGGGAAAACTTCGTTTACAGCATTGAGATAAAGGGGATGATTACGCAGTTCTTTGCTAGAACCGGCTTCAGTAATTAGTGACATAGCATCGGTGATATCAGCGCGATCTACTTTTAGCTTTCCGTTGGGTAGCATCTCAACAGGTGTATTAGGGTTGGTAAAGCCACCACCTTTGAGTTGTGCATAGATAAGCTTAGTAAAGGCTGGAGCATTCTCTAAGGTCTTGAAGTCTTCAAATTTATTCTGAGCCGCTAGTAAACTCTCAAGCTTAACTTTGGTGGCATTGTCACCAGGATTTTTCAGAGCTTCAGTGATATTGGCTGACGAAAGTTTATTGGTATCGAGGCCAAGTTCTTTGGCAATGGTGTTGCGCTCAGCAATACTATTGTTGAGTTGACGCGAAACTTCAGCTTGATCTATCGATTTAGACATAACTACAGCTTGGTTAGCAGCGTTATCAACAGTTTGTTTCAACTCTTTGATGCGCTCGCCTACAGTGGTTTGATGGGGTTTGCCATCAGCACCAGTAACAGTGAGCTTTTCGTCCATCGGCTTTTTGCTGACGATTAAATCGGCTAAAGCATCGGCAGACTGTTTTGCCGTAGTAATGCGACCGAAGATTTCTTCAGTTTGTTTTTTGACGTCAATTTCAACTGATTTAGCCGATGCGTCAGTAACTTTACTCTTGTCGCCAGTATCTTTGGGAGCATTTCCGGCCAAGCTCAGCCTAACGCTGGCATCACCATCTCGTGCTGCCTCTGGGGCGGCATCGGCTACCTTAGTAGTATGCGATTTGGCAGTTTCTGGCTTGGTCTCGGTCATGGTTAGAACCCTCTTGTTTCATATTACTGATTGAAAAAGACTCACTGTCCCTCAGTAATATGGACTATACAGATTGTTCCCTTTTCTGGACAAAGTCAGACAAAATAAGTGGGGTAATTCCCCAAAAACGAAGGCGCCATCAGAGACGGCGCCTTTATCTGCCAAAGAGATAGTCAAGAGGATTCAGGCAATTACTTTGCCCTATCTCATTCTCTCGTTCTCTCTAACTAAGGACTTGAATCAGGACTAGCAACGCTATCAGCATTAGTCTTAGGCTGAGCATCGCGTGCAGCTCTAGCTGCAGGATCTTCTACCGGTGGAACAACTGGTTGAGTTTCTGGCTTTTGCTCAAGCGGCTTACCTGTATTACCAGTTGGTTGGGTGCTGGCATCAACTGGCTGAATTGCATTACCGAAACCGTAGTCGTAGTCTGTCAACGGTTTATCGGCGTCATTAACCATAGTTCTCAACTTAAAACTAGCCTCAGCTGGCTCTCCCACTTTATCGATTAGCGGTGAGGATGCAAGTATTCCAGGCGTAGCCCATCCACCGAAATTCTGTCGAATAACTGACCCAGCTCCTGACCAACCTCGGAGATCTGCAGTCTTAGCCAAGCCCATTCTAGAGAAGCCACTGAAAGCACCAGCGCCGAGGAGACCTTGCGCAGCATCTCGAGCTCCAGTGCTAAAGTAATCCCCCACGGTTGGATTAGTACTGCCAAAATTAGACTCATTGAAAGCTTCCATGAAGGTATATTTCTTGGCCTGGCCGTTTTCATCGACTCCCTTTGCCAGTCGGTCATAAAGGCCAACGCTAGTGCCGTAAGCGTGAATACCAAAAACATAACCACCTAATAATCCAAGACCATCTATGCGATCCATTATTATTCTTTGTGTAGTAGCATCAGACAACACAGGATGACTTCCCTTCGGAAAACTTACACCGGACCAGAAACGATTGGTTACAAGAGTCTCTTTTAACCATTCTCCCTTAGTTCTTTTAGCAATATCGCTGACTTCAGGCGCCATTCTGTCAAGCGCCCGCCATCCTTGGCCGCCAGTGCCGCTACGAGAGATATTGCCAAACATTTTCCCGCCGCCATCAACCACAGCTGTATTCACCATGTGTGCGTCAGCAGCCTGTCCGCTCAAGCTAGGGAACAAGCGATTGAATTCAGATTCAGGTGTCGCCTTAGCGACATAACCTTCAAGCTCACCCATAGTTCCAATTTTGCGAGTCGGCATCGCCACTGATTTACCAGAAATTGGGCCAATCTTAGGTAAAATTGGAACAGCTTCAATTTTGCCCAACCTCGAAATTCGCATGCCGTTATCGAGAGCAGCCAGCTCCTCGTTGATTTTTCCAGCTGTATTGAAGCGGGGATTGCCTTGAGCACCAAGCGCTTCCATTGCTTGACGAGGTGTCATCTTCTCGTAACCTGGCAGAGCTTTGGCGGCCTCAACGAACTCTCTCGAAGCATCCAAGTCTCTGGCTACAGCCCCTCTTAAGTCACCAAATGTATTGATACCATTTTCGCGCAGCTTATTAATGGCTTGCAGTTCTTTTGTCATGCTGCCTTCAATCAAGGCTTTCGCCTCAGCACCACGTGTGGTCAAAGTCTGAGGGAAAGCGGTTTTTAGTTGATCGTCGGCCAAGTCAGCGACCTTGCGAGCAGCGTTCGGATTAGTTGCAAGATCTGGAACCTTGAAGCCTTGCTTAGCTAGATCATCGGCGTACTCTTTAAGCGTTCCCTCTGGATGTGCCTGCTGCCACGTGCGAGCTTGACCAGCCATTGTATCGGCATGCTTGGCTGGGAAGATCATTCTCAGTTGACTTTCGGACACTTCAGACAGCGCCTTGGCGCCTAGACCACTATTCTGAGCCATCAAGGCTTCACTTCTCAGGCCCTTATTGGCAAGGCTTTCGCCGTAAGCTGCTACCGTTAGTTTTTCACCGAAGGCATTTTCTGCACTCTTTGCTGCATTGGCAACACTATGGTCAAGGTTGCGGGTCAGATACTTACTTACACCCATACCGCCGTACTTCATGCTCGATACCAGAGCGGTCACACCAGCGGCGTGAACAGCCGTCTCGGCAGGGGCTTCCCACTCACCAGTGCCCGCGCGCATCACCAAAGACCTAGCGCCGTAATTGACTCCAAACGTAGCGACATCGGCGGCGGCATGTCTAAGAGCAAATCCCATCTTATACTTCGACGCAATTGCTGCCACACCAAGCTGAGTAGCATAAGACAGACCTGTATTGAGGATATCAGAACCATAATTGAACATTTTGTGGTTCGCTGCAGTAGTTATTTTGGCAAACTCAGCAGGAGCCAGTTGGGCACCGAAGTTCTTTAGTTGCTCTAGTGATGGATCGGTAGCGTTAGCGCCGTGAATTTCTTTATATTTAGCATCGGCTTCCTTCAAAAGCTCAACCGCTTTAGTTGGTTGATAGAGCATATCTACTTTTGGGTCAGAGCGGTGCTCCCACTTTTTCGTGGTTTCGTTGAATTGGGCCCCTTGTGAAATGTACATCATGGCAGAGGCAGATCTCACATTGACAGCAATATCTAAGACACCGGGTCTCTCCTTTGTGCCTTGCAACAGGTCTAAGGCCTGAGGAATGATATTTTGTTTGTCGGATGAACCGATAGTAGCCATGCTCTTCTCAAGATTGGCTTTCTCACGCTTCATCAAATCAACTGGCATTCTGTCAGCAGCTGCATATATGAGCTTGAGTTGGTCATCCATGGACTTATTCAAGTCCATTTGGTTAGGGCCAATACCGAGCACGGGTTGGAGCTTCTCAGGACTACTGGCGTTGACTGCTAATGCGTCCTTGCCGCCAAGGTAGGCGGCGTACATTCTACGACCATTAATTCCATCTTGCATCTCACCCATCGAGATAGCATTGTCGTAGTGATACTGCAATCGTGTGGCGGCATCGAGCGGCTTACCATCGATGGTCTGGCCTTTTTCAAGAGCTACAACCTTGTCCTCTAACTTCTTCTTAAGCTCATTAAGGCGAGCAGGATCTTCTACCCGCTTTAGATACTCTTCGAAGAGCGCCTTTGTTTGAGGAATGTAATCTGGACCCTCTTTGGCCATCTTTTGAGCAGCATCGAGAAGCTGCTCTGGAGAAGCTGCTGCCAATTGGGCGGCCATGTCGCCCGGAGCAGCAGGATTGGCAGCAGCATCAGTAGCTTGACCAGGCAAAGGAGTCGAATCAGGCACTCTACCAGGATTGGCAGTATCAGCAGAAGCTGCCACTACAGGAAGCTTGGCGTTGAGGTCTGTAGCCAGCTTGGCGACGACTGGGTCAGCCACAAGAGCTCTCGTTATTTCATCAGGCAAGCCCGTGAAGCTAGATTCTAAAACGGCTTTAGCAGTGGCTTTATTGTCTGTGCCATCAGCGGCTTTACCACCAACTGAATTGAGCAAATAGGCGTATCTGAAGTGAGCTTGAGGCTTGGTATATAGATAGTCTTGCTCTAACTGAGTTCGGTTGATATATTGCCCAATCGCTTCCATTCCATTTTCAGGAGTGCCAACAACTGCAGACGCTTCGCTCACGGCCTTAGCAAATTCAGGATGGGACTGGCCCAACTTAGCTACTGCAGCGATACGGTCAGCACTACTTTTGCCTAGATCTGCGAATTCATTCAACAGTGCAGCATCGGCTGGCGCGATAGTAGCATTGCCAGCGGTATCTTTAGGACCCTTCGCCACTATATTTTTGAATTCACTGTCGATTTTGTCCATTGCCGCTATGAATGCTGCAGACTTCTCAGCAGGCACTAGCCGGGCCAGTTCTAATTCACTAAACTCATACTTGGCTTTAGTTAACGGCACGTTATCATCAGCAGCCTTGACACTAGCTTCCATAATTTTCTGCTGTTCCGGTGTCAGAGCCTTAGCTCCCTCTTGAAGCAGTTCTGTGAAAAGTCGAACACCATCTTTAATGGCAGCAGCATTTGCTTGTTCACGTGGCAGCATTCTATGAATAGCTGCAAGTTTAGCTTCTCGAGTCTCAGCTCCAGCTGGTGAGCTAGCCTCTAGACTGACACCGGTGCGGGCATCAGTTGGTTTTGCTGCTGCGGCCAATTGCTCTTGTCTTTCTCTCAAGAATTTGTGGATTTCCACAAATGTCTCAGGAAGCTTTTGGCCACTTTCCTTAATGCGCGAATATTGGCGCATAAAGTTTTCGTCGGTGAGAATGGGGGCATTGGCATCGAGCTTGTTGCGCAAACCCTCTATTTGTTGGGGGGTGAGCTTGGAGAAATTTTTGGCATCTTCTGGAGAAAGTCCCGCAGCCTGGAGGAACTGAGTATTTCCCTCTTCAATGCGACCTTGGCGATAGAGCCATAGGGCTTTGTTGCCCTGGGCGCAATCATTGACGCGCATGAGAGTGTAATTAGCAGCTTGCCGCTCAGCCAAGGCCCGCAACTTCTCAGGATCTTTTTCTGTAGCTTTAGCTTTGAGAACAGCCTCATAATCAGCTTTTGCCGCAGCGATCTGCTCTGGGGTAACTTGTTTGGCAATTTCTATTGCTTTGTTATAGGCAGCCTCTGCTTCAGTAAGCTTCTGAGCCCGATTAGCCTGAGGCACATCGTTGTCGAGAATGCGAGCAACTTCCTTTGACAAAGCCAGACCCTTAGCCAACTCAGGAGGGAGAGGTTTAGTCAGGTCTAGGGCGGCAGCAGGGGTATCTGTGGTAGCAGCAGGTCTTTCTGCACTAGCAGCAGGCCTTTCTGTAGTAGCAGCTGGCGTATCTGTGGTAGCAGCAGGCCTTTCTGCAGTAGCAGCTGGCCTTTCTGTAGTAGCAGCTGGCCTTTCTGTAGTAGCAGCTGGCGTATCTGTTTTAGCTGGAACAGCAGCAGCATCAACAGGAGGCTTTGCTGAGCCTGTGCTATCGCCTGTATTCACGTTAGGCGCTTTGCCTGTGTTATCGCCGGTTGGTTTCGGCGTCAAATCAGGCGTCTTAAAAATTGTGCTAAAGTCGACTTTCTCTGGTGGTTTGGCAGCAGCAGCAGCATCTGTATTTTGGTTCAAAATTGAGTCACGTTCAGCCATTAGAAAGAACCCCGGTGAGACTAGCGACTATCAATGTACGCCATACTAATTTATTCCAGTTTTAGCGTCCTTTGAAACTGGGGAAACTACGTAGGCGGGAAGTCAAGTGGTTATATTTTCATCTTTTCAGCTCGACTTCCTACACTTCTATCCGCTCCGTCCGATTTCTCGACAAAATTTCTAGAAGATTATTTGCAAGAAAAAATCTCTAGACTTCGGGCCAATCTCGACCAAGACCTATTCGCCCAGCTCAACGATGGTAACGCCGTCTCCACCTTCATAGGTTTCACCAGAGCGCTGGCGATTAGCATAGCGACAACTGGAAAGAAATTCGCGCACGACCGATTTAATAGCGCCAGTGCCGTGTCCATGAATAATCATCAGGGGGCTCACCCGGTTTAGAGCACAAGTGTCCACAAACTGCTCGACTAGACCATAGGCATCGTCGGCTCTCTTGCCACGCAGATCAATAGTATTGCTTTGAGTGCGAACGAAAACTGCCGGATCGTTATATTGAATAGAGTTTACTGACTTCTTCTTTGAACCTTTGCTCGAAGGGCCAGCAGGTTGATGTGCCTTGACCTTAGCTGTTCCTCTAATTTCCAAGTCGCTTGGTGCTACTTTCACCTTTAGAGGGCCAACTTGAACCATGACTCGGTCAATTTTCAATTGCTGCTTATCTGAATAGATTATTTCTTGAACGATGCCAGAAGAATTCAGTGACTTTAGCCTGACAGTCATTCCAGCGGTAAGCACATTGGGATCAGGACCTTTGGGAATAATCTTTTGGCGCTCCTGCAAGAAACTTACAGTGGCTTTCAAAGTCTCCAACTCGGCAGCAGTTTTTTGTGCCGCCTTTATACTGGGCTCGCGCTGCAGGCCAGCAATCATTTCTTTCATGATCTCGCGAGCACTCTTGAGCTCTTCTTCTAGTTCAGAAGCCATGCGGCCCCTTACTTTTTCTTGCTCTAAGAATAGCTTTTCTTCTCTTTGATCAAGCTTGGCTTGCTTGGCTTCAAGATTCCCTTGCAGCAGGCTTAACTGCTCTTGCCTTTCATGCACTTGGGCTAGACGGGCGTTGAGGTTCTCAATTATTTGCTCAAGCTCATGCTCAGAGGCCACAGTCAACTCTCGAGCCCGGGCCACCACAGCATCAGCTAAGCCTAGACGCTGGGCAATGGTATTGGCTTTTGAACTACCCGGTACTCCCAAACGAAGTTTATAAGTAGGTGAGAGTGTCGCCTCATCAAATTCGAAACTACCATTAACAAAACCACTATCTGTATAAGCTAACATTTTCAGCTCACCCAAGTGAGTGGTGGCAATCGTCACGACATCTCGATCAAGCAGATGCTCTAAGATGGCTCGGGCGAGGGCCGCACCTTCTTTAGGATCTGTGCCGGCACCAATTTCATCGAGTAAAACTAACATACCGCGCTTGGCTGTATCGACGATTTCAACGACATTCTTCATGTGGGCTGAAAAAGTTGAAAGACTTTGCTCAAGAGACTGTTCGTCACCAATGTCGGCACATACAAGAGGAAACAACGCCGTCTTAGAGCCAGTCTTGGCTGGCAGCAAGAAGCCGCAGCGCACCATGAGCGAATAGATACCAATTAGCTTTAGTAATACAGTTTTGCCGCCGGTATTAGGACCAGTAATGACTAGAGTGCGTTCACCCTCTTGCATAACCACTGTATTTTCTACAATGACTTTCTCTTTGTTCTGCCGATTCTGCAGAACAAGAAGCGGATGGCGGGCGCCACGCAGCTCGATCATAGGCTGATTGCTCAAAGCTGGTTTATTGCCACCATAGAGCAAAGCTAAGCGGCCCCGAGCCATGATGCAATCAAGATCGATTAGGGCGTCATAGCAATCTGCAATTTGATCAGCAAAAGGTCTGAGCTGATCGCAAAGCTCAATTACAATGCGCTCGATCTCACTTTCTATGGCTGAGTCTTTGATTCTTGTTTGGTTTGAAAGCTCGACCACACTAATCGGTTCGACATAGACAGTCAAACCTGACTGCGAGGCATCATGCACAATACCGTCAAGCAGATAGCGCATATTGGCCATCACAGGCAAAACAAAGCGCCCTCCGCGCACAGTATAGATAGGCTCTTGCAGGGCTTTGGTACCAGACTGCGACTGAATGATGCGCCCCAACTCATCTTTTATATGCTGGTCGAGTTTTTGCCTTTCTCTACGCAAGGAACGCAAAAGACTACTGGCAGTATCTTTAACTACGCCAAAATCATCAATAGCAAAATCGATGGCCTCAATTTGTTTGGGCAAGGCTACTAAAGTAGCAACAAAGCGATGTAAATGAGGAAACTGGGCCGGAGTAAGTAAAGCAAGAGAACCGCGCACAGAGCGCGCCACTACCAGCAGTGCTTTGATACGAGACAATTCGCCAGCAGTAATTACAGCACCAGCTCTCAGTAGAGCTATAGACTCTCGAACATCGCTGAGCTTAGCCAAACTAAAAGCTGTGCGACTAGAAATGAGGGCGCAAGCTTCTTCAGTTTGATCCAAGAGAATCTGAGCATTAGCTATCTCAGCGTCAAGATCAAAGGCAAAACCTAGAGAAGGTACAAGCTGACAAGAGCGTCTCTTGCCCTCGGCTGTTTCATTTTGTTCAGAAAGATAAGTGGTGAGCCTTTCCCATTCAAGGGAACGAAGACTTCTATGCTCGATGGTCACTATCTTTCAAACGTTGATTAAATAGAGGATTTAGTTCAACTCTGACGGAATACCGCCAGCAGCAGCACCAGCGACAACGGCAGTAGTAACCGGTTCAACGACTTCTTTAGGCATAGCAGCAAGTTGAGCCATTTGGGCGGCCATTTGAGCAGCTTGCTCTGTCAGCTCTTCAATAGTATCGGTACCAAGCAATTTTCTTAGGCGAATCTTTTGGAGCTCGTAGCTGCGGTTGTTGCGTTTGTGCACGACTCCAATACGTTCTAATTGCTTGATCGCTTCAAGGTGAGATTCGGGCACGGAAGCAACATCAACGCAGCCTTTCTCGTTAAGCCAAGAAATAGTTGGAGACAGGGTTCCCAGCAACTTGCGCATCGGCTGTTCGAAAACAGGCATCATCTAATACTCCTACAAACGTGCTATTTAATGTTATCAGCTTGACAAGGGTGCCCTGAGGGGGTTATTGCAGGCTATGAAGCAATACCCATATATAATTAAATACATGAACACCCTTTACAAGTATGCAGGATTTAGCCCTGCCGTGCACGAAAGTGCCTTTATTGCCCCAACTGCCTGCCTAATTGGCAATGTTACGGTGGAGGAAGATGCCAGTATTTGGTTCCACACTGTAGTCCGAGGTGACATTAATGCCATTCGCATCGGTCGCAGCACCAATATTCAAGATGGCTGCCTCATGCACGTCACCCATCACCTTGGCCTCAGCGTCGGCGATCGGGTAACGGTTGGCCATGGCGCCATTCTTCACGGCTGTAATATCGAATCAGATTGTCTCATCGCCATGGGAGCGATAATCTTAGACGGCGCCAGAATTGGCGCTCATTCAATTATTGCCGCTGGCTCAATTGTGGCGCCCAACAGCCAAATTCCTCCAGGCAGCCTGGTCATGGGCATACCCGGCAAGGTTGTGCGCGAAGCCAATGCCAAAGACCGAGAGATGATTGAGCGTGGCGCTGCTAACTATGTCGGCTACAAACAGATATATAAAGAATCACTATCAGAAATATAAGTTTAGTAGCTGCCGATAGAGCTTAACTCGGCAAGGTCAGAATCGTGGTATTTAGCCTTAGTGGAAACTTTGGCGACACGCTCAGCTCCACTTGGCAAGTGACCCACTAGCCACGACTTAACCATGAACAATGTAGTAGGGTCGATATGGGCTGTTTCGATTAAGACGTGGCCTTTACCAGGCAGCCATCTTACCGTTTGGTCAGTAGACTTGAGCTTCTTAAGAAGAGTGACTACAGCGTTTTGCTGAAGCATGCGATCTTGGTCGCCCTGCATGACTAAAACAGGCATATCAGCCGGAATATCCTTAACGTGATTGATATTAGTGCGAATAACAGAGGCTGTCTTGAGCAACTCTCTCAAGCTCAAGGTCTTGCGGACCATGGGGTCTTCTATGGTTTCTTGAGCAATCTGAGGGTCTTCGGAAGCAAACTTTCTAATGTATGGAACCATATCAAACTGTCTGACCGGATTAGCAAACAAAGCTGCCACATCTTTCACCATCTCTGGTTCGCAGTAGTTGCGACGCTTGAGAGCCGGACTGGACAAGACCAAGCCGCTTATCTCACCTGGCATAGCAGCCGCAGCACGAAGCGACAATCCCGCTCCCATGCTTTCACCAATAAGGAATACTGGCAGGTCGGGATGCTCATTGCGGGCGGCCCGAACCAGGGCTTTTAAATCTTCTAAGCTCTCTTTATAGCTAAGAGTGCTCTTTGCCGTAGGAGCAAACTGCCAGCGACCATAGCCGCGCAGGTCCTGAGCGTAAACTTCAAAGTCTAGACCAACCAATTCACTGGCCAAACGGTCATAAACGCCCCCATGCATTACCATGCCATGAACGGCAATGGCTACAGCTTGAGGCTTTACGCCTTTCTTGCGCCAGACAGAGACAGGAATATCAGGCAAATTGGTCATGCCGTGCTCCAAGGGAGCATCATCACGCTCGACCTGGCACTGAGCCATGGCTGGCAGGCTCTGAAGGGAAATTAAAGTACTAAAAAACGCAGCTGCTGCTGCGCCAAATGTCTTTTTCAGGTTTTTAATGCCAAAGCAAAGCTGACGATTAGACTTAGTCATCATGAGCCTCACGTATAAATCTGTCTTAAAATTCAGCCTAAACAGACTGCCCCCGTACCTTTCTAATATGTACCAAGAGGGAAACCAATTAAAACCATAACTAGTTAAAACATTCAGTCGTCATCGAGACCAAGGCTATTGCAAAGATGAGAAGATAGGCCCTGTAGCAAATCAGCAAGAGCACGAGCTTTTGCGGTTGAATATACCTTACATATCTCCCAGCCTTGCATTGCAGCAAGCCTTACTTACTCAGGAAAAATGCCAAAAAGAACTGATATCAAAAAGATACTGGTACTCGGAGCTGGCCCAATCACCATCGGCCAAGCCTGCGAGTTTGACTACTCTGGCTCTCAAGCCTGCAAGGCGCTGCGAGACGAAGGCTACGAAGTAGTTCTAATCAATTCGAACCCGGCAACGATCATGACTGACCCCGAAGTCGCTGATCGCACTTACATAGAACCGGTAACGGCTGAAGTTGCCCGAGAGGTGATAGCCATCGAGCGCCCCCAGGCGCTTTTGCCCACCATGGGCGGCCAGACCAGCCTCAACGT
This sequence comes from Obscuribacteraceae bacterium (SeqCode), assembly GCA_044378815.1. Classification (GTDB taxonomy): domain Bacteria; phylum Cyanobacteriota; class Vampirovibrionia; order Obscuribacterales; family Obscuribacteraceae. The sequence goes on from JBIPOV010000018.1 coordinate 77,792, forward strand.
AGCAGTAGAGTTAGCCGAGAGTGGAGTACTAGCCGAATACGACGTCGAACTAATTGGTGCCAAATTACCAGCGATCAAATTAGCTGAAGACCGCGATCTCTTCAAACAGAAAATGATCGAAATCGGCCTGTACGTGCCCAACTCAGGCATTGCCAGAAACATATCAGAAGCGCGCGAAATTGGCACTAAGATCGGTTTTCCTATCATCATTCGACCAGCCTTCACTCTAGGTGGAGCTGGCGGCGGCATTGCCTACAACCAGGAAGAACTAGACGATATTGCTAACGCTGGTATTTCGGCCTCCCCTGTGGGCGAAATTCTTTTGGAAGAAAGCGTGATTGGCTACAAAGAAGTTGAGCTAGAAGTAATGCGCGACTGCCAAGACAATGTCGTCATCATTTGCGCCATCGAAAACCTAGACCCCATGGGCGTGCACACTGGCGACTCAATTACTGTTGCCCCCATGCAAACGATCTCTGACAATGAGTATCAGGCGCTGCGTGATGCTGCCATTTTAATCATTCGTGCCATCGGTGTCGAAACCGGCGGTTCCAATATTCAATTTGGTATACATCCCCATGATGGCCGCATAGTTGTCATCGAAATGAACCCTCGGGTCTCGCGCTCATCAGCTCTCGCCAGCAAAGCGACTGGCTATCCTATTGCTAAAATCGCTGCCAAATTAGCAGTTGGCCTTACTCTTGGCGAGATCCAAAACGACATTACGAGAGACACACCTGCTTCCTTCGAGCCTACTCTCGACTATGTAGTAACAAAGATTCCTCGATTCAATTTTGAAAAATTCAAAGGTGCTGATACCACTCTCACTACACAAATGAAGTCAGTGGGCGAAGTAATGGCTATTGGCCGCACCTTCCAGGAGTCTGTGCAAAAAGCACTAAGAGGAATGGAAGTTGGCCTATCTGGCTTCCTCGATGTGCCATCGCGTTCGAAAGCTGACTTCTGGGAGTGGCGTAGGCGTCTGTCAGTGCCATCTCATCATCGCCTCACCGATATTTACGGTGCTCTCAAAGCCGGCATATCAGCCGAAGAAATAGTTGAACTCTCTTCTATTGACCCCTGGTTTATCGACAATCTAGAAGATATTTACTCTCTATCTGAAGAACTAAAAGAAAAAGTCGACACTATAGACAAGCTCAATCCAGCTCTGTTATTAGAGCTAAAGAGACGCGGATTTGGCGATTTGCAGCTGTCGCGCCTAATTGGTGTCAAAGAAAAAGATATCTATGAGCTGCGGCAGAAATACAATCTGCGCCCTTCATATAAGATGATTGACACTTGCTCGGCAGAGTTCAAAGCTTTTACACCTTACATGTACTCGACCTACGAAAGCGAATCAGAAGCACCACCGGCAGTGAAACCACGCATCATGATTCTTGGCGGCGGACCAAACAGAATCGGCCAGGGCATTGAGTTTGATTACTGCTGTGTGCACGCCAGCTTAACTCTGCGTGACCTTGGCTACGAAGCGGTGATGGTCAATTCAAATCCTGAAACAGTGTCGACAGACTACGATGTCTCTGACAGACTCTACTTTGAACCCCTGACCCTAGAAGATGTCTGTAACATTGCCGAAGTGGAAAAACCAGAAGGCATTATTGTCCAGCTGGGTGGTCAAACGCCGCTAAAATTAGCCAAAGGCTTAGAAGAGCGCGGCTTCAAGATTCTGGGAACTTCCCCTGAATCAATTGATATTGCCGAAGACCGGGCCCGGTTTGGCGATCTTATTCGCGCTCTCAACCTCAAGCAGCCCAAAGGGGCGATTGCCTACAACGCAGAGGAAGCCATCGAGCAAGCCAATGCCCTGGGCTACCCAGTGATGGTGCGACCCAGTTACGTACTGGGCGGCCGAGCCATGGCTATTATCTATGGCCAAGACGAGCTGGAGCGCTGGTTGTCTAGCGCCCTAGCAGTGTCTGGTGAAATGGCAGTGCTTATTGACGAGTTCTTAGAAAACGCTGTAGAAATCGATGTTGACGCAGTTTCAGACGGCAGAGCAACGATTATCGCCGGCATTATGGAACACATTGAACAAGCTGGCATCCATTCAGGTGACAGCACTTGCGTGCTACCCGCCCAAACTATCCCTTTCAAAATTGTCGAAGAAATTCGCCGGGCAGTAGATGAACTGGCCAAAGAACTAAAAGTAGTAGGCCTGATGAATATACAGTTTGCCGTCAAAGACGACGAGTTGTATATACTTGAAGTCAATCCTCGGGCTAGCCGAACTATTCCTTTTGTATCAAAAGCAACCGGAGTGCCGTGGGCCAGAATCGCGGCCTCAGTGATGGTCGGGCGCACCCTTTCAGAGCTGGGTATATCTCCCCGCTTGCTGCCTCCTCACGTATCAGTCAAGTCGGTAGTGATACCCTTCAAGCGTTTTCATGGCGCTGAAATCTCACTGGGACCAGAAATGCGCTCCACCGGTGAAGTCATGGGCATCGCCTCACAGTTTGGCCTGGCCTTCGCCAAAGCTCAAATCGCGGCTGGTCAGCAAATTCCTACCAAAGGACGCATCTTTATAAGCGTTTCTGACCAGCACAAGCAAGAATCAGTGGCTGTCGCCCAAAACCTTTACCAGCTTGGATTTGAACTAATTGCCACCCGCGGCACAGCTCAGGTCTTGAAAGCCGCTGGCATTCCGTCAATGGTCACTAATAAAGTCTCAGAAGGTAGACCCAACTTAATTGACCGCATTAAAAACGGCGAGATTCAGCTAGTTCTCAATATTCCTTCCGGTCGCACCGCTCGCGGAGACGACCAACTGATTAGACGTGCCGCCATTAGCTATAACGTGCCAGTAGTGACCACGATGTCTGGAGCCTGGGCCACTATCAGTGCCATAGGGGCCTTACAATCGGGCTCACTTGGAGTGAAGAGCTTGCAGGAATATCACCAGAGTATTGCCCACTGGGAATCAACCGCCAGCTCCAGTAGCCGTTCGGTTAGATTTCAATAAGGAAAGAGCAGGGCAGCCCGTTCTCTCAACAATGGCCTATAAAATGGCCTATAACTGGCTTATTAGATAGGTTATCGGTACAAATTGGAGTAAGCGATGAGCAATGAAACTGTCGGAGCAACAGCAGCAACTAACTTTGCTAAATATATCGACCACACATTATTGACTCCGCAGGCCACCAAAGCTGACATCTCAAAGCTCTGCCAGGAAGCGATAGAGAACAATTTTTATGCTGTTTGTGTCAACCCATCTTTTGTTAGACAAGCAGTGAAAGAGCTGTCTTCTTCAAAAGTAGCAGTGGCCACTGTGATTGGCTTCCCCCTCGGAGCCAATCTCACCGATATCAAAATTGCTGAAACTCAAAGAGCAATTTCAGAAGGTGCTGAAGAAATCGATATGGTTATAAACGTAGGCGCCCTCAAAGGCGGCGACGTTGACTTTGTCACAGAAGAGATCAAAGCAGTAGTCAAAGCAGCAAAAGAAAACCCTGTCAAAGTAATCATTGAGTGTGACTTACTTTCAGACGACGAGAAAGTAATTGCCACAGAGTGTTGCGTCAAAGCCGGTGCAGCAATGGTGAAGACATCGACCGGCTTTGTCAAAGACGGAAAGGGTGCCACAGTAGCTGACATAGAGCTGATCAAAAAAGCTCTTGCTGGTGCCAAGCTTGGTATCAAAGCCAGTGCTGGAATCCGTGATCTAGCCAAAGCTAAATCGCTGGTTGATGCTGGTGCCACACGACTGGGCACATCAGCCGGTGTAGAAATTCTCAAAGGGGCTGAGCCAGCTAAAGCTGCATATTAACCAACTAAATAACGTTCTAAGATTCTCATGGGGGAAAACAAATTGGTTCCTGTTAAATCCGCACTGTCAGCCGTCAGCACTCTACTGTTAGCATGCAGTGTCGCTCTCAGCTTAAACACTTTTGCTCCTTCGGCTTTGGCCGACGAGCAAGACTCTGAAACCATGAAAAAAGCTGAGGGCATGTACGGCCGTGGCAAACTGAAAGAAGCAGCCGAAGCCTTCAGAGAAGCTATCAGGCAAGAGCCAAATAATGCCAAAGCCCACCAACGACTAGGCGCTATTCTGGCTGCCATGGAAGACTACGAAACAGCCATACTAGAGTCAAAACAAGCAGCTAAGCTTGATCCCAAATACTTCCTACCACATGTGGTGCTTGGTCAAATTTATGCCAACCAGGGCAAAATTGAATTGGCACTGCCTGAATTCGAAGAAGCCTGCAAACTCAAACCAACAAGTTTCCGTGCGCACTGTGACTTAGGCTTTGCCTATACCCACGTTGGCAAAGTAGACGAAGCTATTGCTGCTTATAAGAAAGCTGCTGATATCAATCCTAAAGACGCCACTCCCCATCTGAACATGGGCGTTTTGCTAGCGCAGCAAGAGAAGTATCCGCAGGCAATTAAAGAAGAGCAAGAAGCAATTACTTTAAACAGCAAATTGCCCGAAGCTTATATCAATCTCGGCAATATCTTTGCTGAGTCAGGTGATACTCAACAAGCAACCCAGGCTTTTAAAGACGCACTCAGACTAGTGCCTAACCATCCTAATGCTTTGAGCGGTTTGGGTTGGATGTTGCAGAAATCAGGCGACTACAAAGGGGCCGTAGCTGAGCAGAGAAAAGCTCTCAAAATTCAACCTAATTTCACTCCAGCTAGAAGAAGATTGGCTACTGCCCTTGCTGCCATGGGCGACAATCAACAGGCCGAAGTCGAATTCAAGAATGCTCTTAAGGCTTCACCACGCGACGTTACAGCCCATGTTGAATACGCACAGTTTTTAGAGAAGCAGGGCCAAAGTGCTCCAGCCCTCAGTGAATATAAAAAGGCAGTTGAAATCAAACCAGATTCAAAAATTGCCCAAGAAGGCGTGAGCAAGCTAACTAAGATCAAATAGCACCTGCTGCTGTTCTTCTTTCTAATTTCCGTATCTAAAAGTGTCAGATTTTCTGCTGAAAATCTGACACTTTGTTTTTTGAAGAACTCCACTGCCCTAGCTAATTCATTTCAGCGGTGGTGCCATTATCAACCTACTAGCACATGCAAGTTTTTCTTACTATTTGATCGCTCAATTATTCCTTCAATCGCCTCTCTCAGACCCTTATAGTCACAGCCCTCTCCAAATTGCGGGCATTGAACGCAAGCAGCCGTTTGTGCCCGAAAGCCGCAGAACAAGTCCATGCTCAAATACTTGTCGGCCCCACACAAAAGAGCAGCTCTCGCTAGAGTTGGATCAAACATGGATGCTCTAATTGATCTTTCCCGCGACAAGCAAAGAAGCGGAATAGAGCGCAGAATGACGTCTCCTTTCACCAACTAAATCAGTTCAAAAACATCTATTTCTTCATAGACATTACCGACCACCAAATCAATATTGGTGTCAGGGTGGCGCAAAACAGCCATAGCTGTAGCGAGATCATGGGCGAAGTAGAGTTCATGCCCTTCTTGCAAACATTTGCGCAAAGGTGAGAATTATTCGTCCATTCCTCGAACAACCAAAATGCGTGACATAAAGTGCCTCGGTTAAGCAGAGAGCGGTGAAAGACTTGCCGCTGACACTATTAGACACCCAGGCGAATAATATAAAATCAGTCAAAGGATATATTCAGACTGAAGTTCCTTTGAGCCAGTCATCAGGCACTGAACGATGGTTTAATAAAGTTTTCAAGCAAAAAGCTAGATCGGCCCTCTATCTGTACTGAACCAAACATATACAAAAGGAGCTTTCTCAAAGATGTCATCCCAAAGGATGATGATATCTTGAGAAATAGCCGATCGACGGTCTAAAGGGTCAAATTAAGGCTATTTGTGTCCGCCGATTGGTCTCATGTCGAATAGATTCTGAAAGTCTCCACTGTCATTTCGGGCAGCACTGCCAACAAAGACGACCCCAACCGACTTTGCTTGTTTGTAACCAATGGGAACAGTGAAAAGCTTGGGATCGTCTGGGACGCTCTCAATTTTGCTGGTATCGAGCAAGGTTTCCAAACGACCTTCCTCACTGACGCCATTTGTATAGTCTCTACCGCTTTGTGACTTCACATAAGTAACCGGCAAGCCGCCATTGGTCGGAACTTTATAGGCAGCGAAGATTATGCTCTCCACCTGTGGTGCAATATTGCCTAAAGGCAAATACTTAAAGGTCGAGTTTAGGCCAGTCCAACGAAGAATGTCATAGCCACAAAACTTAAATGAAGATTTGGCAAAGTCAGCAGAACTAAGTTTGCGAGGCCGCTCTATCATGACGAAGCCTGACACGAGACCAGTGTTTTGAAAGTCTTTGAGACTCTGGGGAAAGTAAGTCTTATCGTCATTGCGAAACAGAGTTACTCGCCAATCTGGTGCTTTAGCAACCAGTACAAATTTTAGTTTGTCTTGATTTTCAATACGAATACCATGGGTGCTAGCGGTTAGTTGGCAACGGCCCATGAATGTATGAGTTTGAGTGAGCCGCAGTGCGTTCTCTCGAGCGAAAGCAGAAGTAGGACAGAGCAAAACCAAAACAAAAGCGCCGAAAACACCTGCGAGGAAAGATCTTTGCATATTCAATCTAAATTCCCCACTGCTGATTTATTTCAATCTAGTTCTAGCGCAGCTCTAGCTTAGTTCTAGTCTAGCCTATTTTATTTTCGCCCACCGGGTAGCTTCATATCAAACAAGTTTTGGAAGTCAACGCTATCATTGCGCACCGAAGAACCAGCGAAAACTAGACCAAGGGATTTGACTAATTTATATCCACTCGGAGCGGTATAAAACTTGGCATTGTCTTCAATAGTTTCGATCTTGCTGGTATCGATTATGTTTTCTAAGCGACCATGCTGACTAGCAGCGCTGGTATAGTCTTTGCCACCGTGGGCCTTAACGTATACCAGAGGCAAGCCACCATTAGTCGGAGTTTTGTAAGCAGCATAGACTATGCTTTCTGCCTCTGGGGCAACAATGCCTAAAGGCATATATTTCAAGGTAGCCTTGCGACTAGTCATACAAATTGCTTCTCGACCACAGAAGTTAAATGCGGATCTTGAAAAGCCAGTGGGGCGCAAATGCTTACCTGGTGGCAGCATAACAAAACCAGAGAACAAACCTGAGCTTTCAAACTCCTTCAAGCTCTCTGAAAAATATGTCTTATCGTCATTGCGAAAAATTGTCACACGCCAATCAGGTGCTTTAGCTACCAGCGTAAATTTGAGCTTGTCTTTGTTTTCAAGGCGCACACCTTTGGCGCTGACCGTAAGTTGACCGCGCCCCATAAAGCTATGGGTTTGATCAAGCCGAAGTGCAGTCTCTTTAGCAATGGCAGTAGCTGTCTGTACGAAAGGCAAACAGAAGGCGAGCAAGAATGATAGCTTTTTACCGGCGCGCATACTTCAACTCATTACTAGTGCTACTCTAGTGCTTCTCTTCGCCCTCTCCCAATTGCACCGAAATGGCATGAAGTAGATTGGTGTGATAGAGAGTATCAATATAGACTTTGCGAATAGCTCCTTGCAGAGACGGATCTACCGGTCCAACCTTCTTACACAAAGATGTAGCTTCTTTGAGCGCCTCTTCCGCACCTTTGTAGTCTCCTTGAGCATACAAGGTCAAAGCATAGCCATAGAGCGCTCTGGGAGCCCATATAGTATCAGGATTGCCATGGGCTTTCCACCAGTCAATACCCAGTTTATAGGTGGTCTGTGCCTCCTTAAGTAAGCCATCGCGACGATAGACATCACCCAGCTTAGCGCAGGCATCCCAGTACATTTGCGAACGCTGCTCTTTTTCAATTTCAGCTAGATTGAAGAAGCGCTTGTACACTTCGATTGCCTTAGGTAAATTGCCCTGACGCGAATAGATATCGCCAAGAATACGCAAACACTGAATATTGGAAACATTGAGTCCTTGCTTACCAGATGCCAACTCTAGTTCCTTTTCAGCAGCAGGGACGGCCTCTTCATAGGCACCATTGCAAAAGGCAGCGTAAGCAACCAAGCGATAGCACTCACTCAACTGACATGGTCCTTCCTGACCATCTTTCTCTAACCGTTCTGTAGCTTGAGTTAGCTTGCGACCATAGGAAAGGGCATCTGACCAATGCTGCGACTCATGGTACAAAGTTACCAGAGCGAGCAGAGCATCGGCATACTCACGACAATTTGGTCCTATGTCGCGCTCGATACTTTGCAGGTTTACTTTGGCAGCCTCTTCCTTGTTGCCAAAATCTTCTACTGGTGTGGGTTTGCTCGGTACCTTGACGTTCCACAACAGATTGTTATCAAAAGTCGGATACTTCTTACTCTCAGGCTTGAGAATAATCCAAGACCAGAAAGCAACAACGCCAATCAGCAAAACAATGCCGGCGATCCAAATGGCAGACTCAATAGAGAAGCCCCGCTTCTTACCGCCAGCCGCTCCACCACCCTGACTACGTTTTTTGCGCGGCGTCATCTCTTTGTAGAGGTTAGCTGAATTAGCCCACTCAGTATCAGTAGCAGTTAATACCAACTCTAAGTCTTGGCGCAATTGCTCGGGGCTTTGATAACGATTATCCGGATCTTTAGCCAGGCACTTAGCCACGACTTCTTCAAAACGGGTAGCAACGGGCTCCATGCTTGGGTCTAAGCCCAGCGGTCGCGGCGTATCATTCATATGTTTGTAAGCGGTTTCTAAAACGTTCTTGCCTACAAACGGGGGCTTACCAGTTAAAGACTCATACATGACACAACCGAGCGAATAGATATCGGAGCGGTTATCGACTTTCTTACCACCACATTGCTCGGGGCTCAAATACAAAGGGCTGCCGAAAGTCTCTTTAGAGCGAGTCATATACTGATCTGACTTGTGCTCAGCACTCTCGTCTTGAATAATCTTGGCGATGCCAAAATCCATCACCATAATGTCATCTTCAAACTTCTGATTATCAAGAATGAGGATGTTGCTGGGCTTGATGTCGCGGTGCAAGACATCTAACCGCAGGGCTGACTCTAAAGCTTCAGAAACTTGGCTAAAAATACTAACAGCACGATCTGGCCCAATGTGACCAGTCTTAGAGAGAAGATCTTCAAGGCTCTCAAAGACCATGGGGCGAATCACTAAAATAACCCGCCCCTCAACGATGACGACATCGCGATAGGTGCATATATGCGGGTCATCCAGAGCCATTAGCGCTCGCAGTTTTTGCTCGAACTTTTTTAAGTTCTTGATACTAGACAATAGCTGCTTATGAATAATCTTGATTACAACAGTGCCTTGTGATTCTTTATCGTAAGCGCGGTAAACAACGCTCAAGCTCCCTTCGCCAAGCTGCTCTTGAATCTCAAATCGATCAATTGTTTTGCCGACAAGACTCTCGCCGCCACCAAAAAGCGAACTGTCTTTTGCCTTCGGATTTTTTGCACCTGGGCTCATGCCAAACCAATCCCCTCAATTTATTATCAGACTCTGTATTTAGCAGTCATAATCGTTTTGCCCGATTTCGAGATAAAGCGTACATGTCGCCACCAAAATCTCCCCAAGACTACGCCAGAAAAAACAGCCAAACCGTTATCTAGGTGCAGTTCATGGAATATCCCATAGCTTTGAGAATTTTTTGTAAGTCGAGCAAATTAGTATAAGTCGGCATTAACCAGAGAGTCTCACCTTCGGTCAGACTATCAATTCCCTGTCGCAAGGCCTGAGCCAATTTTGGTACTGTGGCTATTTGATCCGAGCTAATTCCAGCATACTTAAGCCTGACAGCCATATCTTCAGCCCTTTGCCCGCTGACAATCATGGTGCCATTCTTAAGAGCGGCCAGTTGCTCAAAGTCTGCGTCCCAAAGCCAGGAGATATCACGACCATCAGCCAGGTTATCATTAATGGCGATCAAAACTTTGGCCTTGCTATCTTTGACACAGGAGGCCAAGGCCTGGGTTGCCCCGGCTGGATTCTTAATCAGTTGGACGATAATTGACTTACCTTCAATGGTCAGTCTTTCGGACCGTCCAAACAGGGTGGAATATTCTTTCATACCATAGCGAATAGCCTCACGGCTGGCACCAAGATGATAGGCAGCAGCGGCGGCAGCCAGAGCGTTATAGACGTTGAACAAGCCGGGCAGAGGCAAAACGCACTCTTCAATTTTGCCTTCGATGACAAGCTTGAAGCGACTATGGGTAGCAGAGACCTCGACATCGCGAGCTACAACCGTTGGTGCCGGTCGCTTAAAGTCACAGCCCTGGCAGTACCAGTGACCTATCTGGCCATAGAAGACAGTGGTATAGCTGATTTCCTTACCGCACTTACCGCAATAAGATAACTCCATATTAGAAGTAGCCGAAACCAATTTGCTAGACTCAGAATTAGTATTAGATTCGTCATTTGAAGAGGGCAAGATATTCTCAAGGCCAAAGAAGAGATGAGCCACATCTGGAGCCAATTGGCTAACATTGGGATCATCACTATTAAGTATTGCCATAGACTTGTTCTGGTTGATACCAGCGTTAATCAAGCGGGCAGTGGTATCAAGCTCGCCAAAACGATCAAGTTGATCACGAAACAAATTAGTGACAACGACACTGCCGATCTTCACTTCCTTTGCCACTACTGGCAGGGCGGCCTCGTCAATCTCAAACAAGCATAAATCAGCGGCTATGCCTGTTTTCCAATCTGAAGACTCAATCAAAGAGGCAGTAATTCCAGTGACTAGATTTGCTCCCTGACGGTTGTGAGCGAAAGTAAAACCAGCGGTGCGCAAAATTGAGGAGAGTATACCACTGGTAGTGCTTTTACCATTGGTTCCGGTAACAGCTATGACACCGCGAGCAGTCTGAGCCGAGAGATGACTTAAGACTGTCGGTGACAACTTTCGCGCCAAGCGACCAGGTAGATTAGAACCAAGACCTAAGCCCAAGCGACGAATGGTCGATGCGGTAAGCTGGGCAACCAAAATGGCGGCATGGTCTGAGCTTGTAAGTTTGCCGTCATCGGTCATTTTTTCTACCTGCAAATGAGAACTTACTTTTTAGTGTTTAGTGTTTTGCCTTCAAAAAGACATCGTTTACGCTTGAGTGAATGAAGGCTCTCAAATCATGAGACGGTTTAATTAACAGTTCATCCCCAAGAGTTAGTGTATGAATAATGTGCGGTCCATCAATATAGACTTCACCCGTTCGCATTTCACTGACTATGCGCATACACTGGTCTTGCTCTAAAATGCCCTCTAGTAGCTGCCAGCTTTGTCCAGGTCGCATGCAAGCTTCGCGTACTTTATATTGAAATTTACGTTCAGGCAAAGCCATGATAGCGCCGCCAGCCGAGCGCAAAGAACCCGTAGAGCCAGCTGGGGTGCTAACCCAGATGCCAGATGAACGCTGTTCTTCTTTATGCTCTCCCACTTCAATCAAATAACGGCTGGTGGCAGCAGGAGAGCTATGTGCCACCAAAATCTCATTTAGAACTAGCTCTTTTATAGACTCACCATTGATTTCAATACCCAAACGCAAGATACTGAGAGGGGTAATCATCTCAGTTTCTATCTGATCTAAGATTGAGGAAAAATTCTCACGATTGGCCATACAAAAGTGGCCAAAACTAGAGGAGCGTGACGAATTGACACCAAGAGCTGGTACATCTTTCAGGGCATGAGAAGCATCTAAGAAGGTACCATCGCCACCAACAGAAATTAGAAGATCAACGTCTTCTACTGTCTCTGCTACCTGAGAACGACTCAGCGACTGGTAAGAAATACCGCGACTAGATAATTCATCTTCGACCCGGGCCAAAGTATCAACATGTTCTTCATGGGCCAGGCGAACGCGATTAACAACTTCGTTGCCTTCCGCAATCAACTTGAGGAAGCGTGACTCTTTATGTTCTTCAGCCTGAATCTGGTAAGTTGATTTCTTATGAACGACAAGGACTTTCTTGAGCTTCAACTTAAAATAGCCTCTGGATGCCCGTAGAAGCACAAATATAGCGTAACGGCTGGGTAAAGATTAGCAGATTGAGTCGGCCATTTTCAACATAATTAAGGCACTGTGAATCGGCCCTATTAAGAGCTAGCGAGCGACTCTAAGTTTAGAGGCGATAACTATATTCAATGTGAGCTATAATCGCTGTTTCTGCAAGCATTCAGATGATAAGACGAAATGGTTGTGCCAACCATGTCAGGGAGGACCTTATGACGCTTTCGGGCAGCGAGATTCGCGACAAGTTCGTTTCATACTTCAAAGACAAACGCGGACACCTGCACAAGCCCAGCTCGAGCTTGATCCCAGACAACCCCACTTTACTACTGACTTCGGCAGGCATGGTGCAATTTGTACCAATTTTCTTAGGTCAGGCTGAACCAACCAACCCCCCAAGGGTTGTCACAGTTCAAAAATGCGCCCGCGCTGGCGGCAAAGACTCTGATATAGAAAATATCGGCCGCACTTCAAGACACCACAGCTTCTTCGAAATGCTTGGCAATTTCAGCTTTGGCGATTACTTCAAAAAAGAAATCATTCCTTGGGCCTGGGAATTCGTTACCAAAGAACTTGGCTTAGAACCAGACAAACTCTACGTGACAGTTTTCAAGGGAGACGAACAAAACCCAGCTGACGACGAAGCGGCAGATATCTGGCACAAACAAGTAGGCGTACCCCTCGATCGCATATTCAGAATGAGCCGAAAAGATAACTTCTGGGGGCCACCGGGCCCAACTGGTCCGTGTGGACCATGCTCTGAGATTTTTTATGACCGCGGTGAAGCCTATGGCCCAGAAAGTTTCGAAGATTATTGTTACAACGGCGTGGACGGCGACCGTTATCTAGAGATCTGGAACTTAGTGTTCATGGAGCTTTTCAAAGATGAAAACGGCAAATTTACGCCCCTTGCCAACAAGAACGTTGACACCGGCGCTGGACTAGAACGCATTGCCTTAGTAAAACAAGGCAAAAACAACACATTTGAAACTGACCTATTTATGCCCATCCTAGAAAAGGTCAGTGAGCTTTCTGGAGTCAAATACACTGGCGGTGCCATATCTGGCTCGTGGGAATCGCAAGCTTCATCACCAACCTGGAAACAAGACAGCTATCTAAAAATTATTGCCGACCATGCTCGCTGTATTAGCTTCCTCATTGCCGACGGAGTAAGAACGAGCAATATTGGTCGCGGCTATGTTCTGCGCTTTATCTTAAGAAGAGCAGCACGCTTTGGCCGCTTATTGGGCATCACTGAACCTTTTCTCTACAAGCTTGTACCAGTAGTTCTAGACATCTATGGCAAAGTCTATACCGAGCTAGTGACCAATCAAGAGCAAATTACTCGAGTAATTAGGGAAGAGGAAGAGCGCTTCTCCAAAACTATAGACAGAGGCTCTGCCTTATTAGAAGAGATTCTCAACCGGCAAGATACAACCGTAGCCGGTGAAGAAGCCTTCAACTTATACGCCACCTTCGGCTTCCCCATCGAGTTAACTGCTGAAATTGCCTTAGAGAGAGGCAAGAAAGTAGACATGGAGGCCTTCGCCCAGGCCAGAAGCAAGCATGAAGCTGTCTCGTCAGTAAATAAATTCAATGTGATCATGACCGGCGAAAATGCTTTAGGCGAAGTTCTAAAGCAGCACGGCACAACTAAATTTACGGGCTACTCAAAGCAAGAAGACAACAGCAAGGTATTAGCAGTACTGAAAGATGGCAAGCTAGTCGAGGTGGCTAACGAAGGTGATGAGGTCGATATCATTCTCGATCAAACACCGTTTTATGGAGAATCTGGCGGTCAGCTTGGTGATACGGGCATACTAGAAAACCCTGACGCCAGGCTACAGGTGCTCGACACGAAAAAACACGAAGGCCTCCACATCCACAGAGTGCGCACTATGGCCGGTGCCATTGAAGCTGGGCAAGCCTTGCACTCGATGGTTGATAAAGCGAGAAGAGTTGCCACCATACTGCACCACTCCACTGCTCATGTATTCCATGCCGCAATCCGCGAGATCTTCGGCAAGCAGGTTGTTCAGGCTGGTTCACAGGTTGGCCCCAATGCCATGCGCTTCGACTTCACCCTCGACAAGCAACCAAGCAAAGAAGATCTGGCCCGGGTTGAAGCGTTGATGAACGATTGGGTGCGCTCTAATAGTGATGTTGTCACCCAAGAAATGTCTATCGACGAAGCAAAGGCGACAGGCGCCATTGCCATGTTCGGAGAGAAATATGGAGATGTGGTGCGCGTTGTTAAAATGGGCGACTTCTCCCTTGAATTTTGTGGTGGCACCCACGTGGCCAACACCGCCGAAATCGGGCAGATCAAAATCATCTCTGAAGGTAGCGTCGCTCAAGGTACTCGCAGAATAGAGGCCTACTCTGGCCCTCGTGCCTGGAACTTTATTGCCGACCAATTGAAATATCTTGGTGATGCCACTGATAAGCTTAAAGTTAAGCCAGCAGAAATGGTGGCTCAAATTGAACGTTTGCAAAGTGACCTGAAAGCTAAAGAAAAAGCGCTACAAATGCTAGAAGAGAAGCTTGCTCTTAGTCGTGTTGCAGACATTGTCGCCAAAGCCGAGAAAGTTGGTTCGACCTCCATAATCGCCTGCGTCATTCCAGATTTGAGCGGCCAGTCACTGAAGCTAATTGCCGAGAGTATCAAAGCTAACCATGCCAATACCCTATGCTTACTCGCTTCATCACAAGGTGACAATGTCAGCCTGGTAGTGGCGGCTTCTCCTGAGTTGGTCAAACAAGGCTTCAAGAGCGGCAAGGCTGTTGGCGAAGTAGCAGCAATTGTTGGCGGCAAAGGTGGTGGACGAGATGACATTGCTGCAGCAGGCGGCAAAGAACCAGCAAAAATCAACGAAGCGATAGAACGGTTCAAGAATATTGTTGCAGAGCAACTAGGGGCCACCGGTAAGAAGTGACAGATCTAGAAACAAAAGGTTCAGTGGCGGTGGTATTCGCCGACGGTGGCTCAAGGGGCAATCCTGGCCCATCAGGCTGCGGCGCTGTAGTCAAATCAGGCAGCAGCGACGGTGAAGTCTTAGCAAAAAGACTACAGCGACAATTTGAGAAGTTCACTATTGAGCATGTGCGACGTGAATACAATAAGGAAGCCGATCTTTTAGCAAACCAGGCCATGGACAAAGGCGAGTAAAAAAAAATTGAGTCTCGAAATGCCCGAGACTAGACTTAAAGGCGAACAAAAAAGGAAGTTTCGAGGATGAGAATTCTAGCTAAACTGCTCCTCACAGCAGCTACAGTTTTGGTAACTAGTGCCTATGCCATCACCTCCGCCTGGGCCGCTCCACCAGTCAGAATAGCGGTGGTCTCAGCTAGCGGCAGCGGTATTGAGCAGGAAATAGTTGACCGTGTCACCAATTCGCTAGGCAATCTAAGTGACGTTGTCGTCAGCACAGTCAACCCTGACTGGTACATCGTCTGCAATATTACTGAACAACTCGACCCTGCCTCTGGCTCAATTCGCTATAACGGTTCAGTAATAACTAAGACCGCTGGTGGTCAAATCTTGAACACAGTAGCGGTGCAAAAGTACAACCAAGACTTCTCAGTTGGCGGTGCCAGCCAATTAAACAAAAAACTAGTAGATAACGCCGCACGTGACGTTATCAACTCAGCCTCGCAGAGAGTTGTAGGACCAATTCAGAATGCCGTGATTGTAGAAATGGAGACCAGAGAGCGCATCATTAAGGGGCAGAATCTAGCCGACAGTGACCAATATGAAGAAGCGATTGCTCTGCTTCGGCCCATAACTCCAGACACGCCACACTTTAAAGATGTGCGAGATCTAATAGACGAGTTTGAAATGGAACTTGATGCCCTTGAAAGACTGAAGGCCTCTGCTGGGAAGGCATCAAAGGGTCGCTACAGCGAAGCTATAGCCATACTAAAAGATGTCAGCAGCAAGAGCAAGCGTTCAAAACTAGCCAAACAGAAAATCGCCTCATATCGGGCCCTGATGGCCAAACCGGCCAAAAAGGCTCATTAAGACACATTAGCCAAAAATAAATCGCCTGATGATTCCTATTATTCAGAGGAAGGGCGTTAATCCAGTAGACTCTAAGCAGAGATTTAGAGCCTCGCTTGGCCTTACGCTGAGCTTACAAGTTGGGCACGAACAAGGAGTGACAGATGAAGTTCCGAAAGACAGCAGCGCTAGTACTAGCGTTATTTGTTATGGCATCCAGCAATATACCTCAGGCTTTTGCTTCGACCAAGCGCCGCATCGCTATCATGCCCTTTGAGTACGGTGCAGTGAACCAATACACCGGCAACTATGACGTTGGCAAAGGCATTGTTAGCTTGCTTACAACAAAACTCGTTAACGACGGAACTTATTCAGTAGTCGATAGACAAATGCTCGAATCTATTTTGAAAGAGCAAAATCTCTCAGTATCAGACCGGGCTGACCCAGCTACCGCCTGTAAGATCGGTAAAATTTTGAGCGTTGACGCCATCATCACTGGCACAGTCACTCAATTTGGCTACGAAACCAAAACCATGAGCACAAGCGGTTTGCCTACTGGATACATTCCTGGCATACCCTACGTTGGTGGCATCGGCGGCATGCTAGGCGGTTTCAAGTCAAGCAAGAGCAAAGTAAAAGTTGCTGTAGATGCCAAAATCATCGACATCAACACTTCTGAAATTCTAGCTGCAGTGCATGGCTCTGGCGAATCTAAGCGAAGCAGCACCGGGGCTCTTGGCATTGACATGGACTCTTCTGATTTCGCTTCGTCAATCGCTGGTGAGGCGACCTTGCAATCAGTTGAAGAAATGGGCGGCCAACTGATTGCTGCTGCCAATAAAATTCCTGACGGACAATCAATTGCTGCAGCCAATGTCGAAGGCAAAATCGCCGATGTCACTGGTGGTCAAATTACCCTCAACGTCGGCAAAATAAATGGCTTGGCAGTGGGCGATAAGCTGCAAGTGCTTCGTCCTTACAAAACGATCAACGATCCTGATACCGGCAAAGTAATCAAAACCCTCACCAATACGATCGCAGTTCTAAACATTGACGCTGTAGACAAAGACTCTTCTACAGGAAGCATTGTCAAAGGTTCAGGCGCCAGAGTTGGTGATGCCGTCAAGAAAGTCTCTATGGAAGTTTCAGCCATTGTCGTTTCACCAGTGCCTGGTAGCGATCCTATCTCGACCAGCCGCTCTCTCAACGCTACTGGAACCATCCTAAAGAATGGCGCTAAGAACGTCATAAAAGAAGCAGTTAGATCAGTCACCACTCCAACTACAAAGTAATTGAAAACAATGAGAGTCTTCACTGCGAAATTACTTGCTATAGCGTTTGCTTCAGGCCTACTAGCAATCGAGTTTAGCGCTCTTGGTCTGCCTGGGCAGGCCAAGGGCGATCCGAACTGGGATGTGGCCCTTAAAGACGGCAATCATTTACTGGCTATCGGTGAATCAGAAAAAGCAGCAGCCATATTTGAAAGTAAAATTAAGAAGTACCCCAATTCAGGAGCTTGCCACACGGCTCTTGGCCGCGCCTTAAAGCGCTTGGGTAAGCTTGATCAAGCGAAAACCGAATTTTTGCGGTCTACTGAAGTAGAGCCTAACTATGCTGACGGTTTCTATGAGCTTGGAGTATTGCAAGAGAGTGATAAAGAGTGGGCCGAAGCAGCCAATGCCTTTACCCGCTATGTTGAACTGAAACCAGATTCAGGACAGAGACGAACCATCGAAGATCGGATTTTGTACTGCAAAGGTCAGAAAGAGTAAGAATCTAAGATAGTTAAAACGAAGGTCAAAAGGAGATGCCGGTGACAGAGCAAAAAACGTACGCATTCTTCCAAGGAAACATTGTTCCAATCGAAGATGCAAAAATCAGCATCATGAATCACTCATTCATGTACGGAACCGCTGTCTTTGAAGGCATCCGAGGCTACTGGAACGAGAAAGAGGAAGAAATGTACCTCTTCAGACTGAGAGAACATTTCGAGCGTATGTCCGATAGCATGAAAATCATGTATCTACAGGTGCCGCAATCGGTTGATGAACTCTGCAAAATCGTCGTTGAGTTGGTAAAGAAGAACGCTCCAAGAACTGATACTTATATTCGGCCCACTGCCTACAAAACCGTTCACCGCGTTGGCCCCAGCCTCGACAACAATCCTTCTGACATGTGTATTTTCACCGTGCCTTTCGGTGATTATTTCCACGGCGCTGGCGGACTAAAAGTACAAATATCGAGCTGGAGAAGAGTCGAAGATAACGCCATTCCAGCCCGAGCAAAAATTGTTGGCGCATATGCCAACACTGCACTAGCTAAAACAGACGCAGTCATGGCTGGTTTTGACGATTGCATTGTCTTGTCGGAAAATGGTCACGTCTCAGAGGGTTCAGCCATGAATGTCTTCATGGTAAAGAACGGCAGACTGATAACCACTCCTTCTTACGAAAACATATTAGAAGGGGTTACTCGACGCACGATCATGGAATTTGCCGAAGCTGAGCTAGGTCTCAAGGCCGAGTCACGGCAAATCGACAGAAGCGAACTTTACATTGCTGACGAACTATTTTTCTGTGGCACTGGTGCCCAGATTGCCCCTATCATTGAAATAGATAGAAGGCCAGTCGGCACTGGTGTGGCCGGTCCAATCTCGACCATGATCAAAGACAAATACACCAAGATCTGTCGGGGAGAAGTAGAACAATACGCCCATTGGCTGACACCAGTATATTCGAGAAAACTGGCGAAGACCAAAATCTAGCCAAGCAAAAGGGAGTTCATAATGTCCGCAAAGAAATGTCTGGTTGTGATATTTGCCCTCAGTACTCTATTGTTGGGTGCAATTAAACCAGCCTTCTGTGACAGTCTGCCGAAGTTGACTTTTTACGGATATATAAAGAACTTGTATTATGCAACAAAGCTGCAGCAGGTCGCCCCATACTGGTACAAAACCACACGGCTGCCGCTGCTGCAAACCAATGGCACCAGAGCTGATGCTGAACTTAAGCGTCTAAAGATCGGCTACGTATTTAAGCCGAACATAACAATGGAATTTATTGAAGGCGACCGTTGCACCATGAAAGGTTCTGGAATTACAGTCGACCGGGGCAGGCAGGTTCCTTGCACCCTTGATGTAGTCATGATCAAAGAAGATGGTACCTGGAAAATTCTCTCCTACACATGGCGCGCAGAAGTAATGAGAACGCATTCTTTCTAACGAGAAAAGTTATTTTACCGAAACCTGCACAACCATTGCTTCAGCTCCCGCTTTAACATTAGCCATTACCGCTGGCATAGCTTCTTTCAGCTGTTTATTCACCATATTCTGCGGAATCATGCCACCATCAATATATTTGTAGTAACTGACTAAAGTTCTCCGACCGGAGCCGTCTAGTGGTTCAATTTTCCAGTAGCCTTCATTGGCTTTGAAAGCGCCACTGACTCTATGAAAATCAATTCTTGAAGGATAAGTTTCAGTCATTCGCAAGACATAATCGAAGTTCCAGATATTAGCTAAACCCTTCAAGCTAAAACTGACATCGGCAGTATGGTCTTCGGCATTGCTGCTGACCACCGACGCGCGCTTCAAATTGCTAAAGAGCTTGATGGAATTAGGGTAGTCAGTCAATACAGCAAAGACTTGCTCTGGTGCGGCATTGACTATAGTCTTACCAATATGAAAGACCTTTCCATCAATTGTTTCTTCTGCTGAAACCATTCCCTTTTCCATTTTTGTCTCCAACCCCGCAAAACCAACTGCCTTTGTCGCCGCAGTTTTTCCAGCCATGTTAGCAGACGCGGTGATGCCAGCTGTAGTGGCATATTTTAAGCTCTTCGCGTAAGCGGCCTGATTGCCAGGGCTAATATTTGGCAGGATACTCAAAGAACTGATCGTCAGCGCCAGCAGCAACGGAAAAGACAGGGAACGTTTCATATTGAGCACCACTAAGCTTTTGTTCTTGCACACAAAGCTAAAGACGCGCATTTGCACGCACTGTTCCCTAAAAATCGAAGCTAAGCAGTAGTAAACTCTTACTTGCTCTGTTCTTTTATAAGGTCGCTGCATGTTTAAATTTTCTAGAACAGCCCAAAATCTTCTTGCTAGACTCTGCTCTGGCCTGGTCTTGACCCTATCGTTAGGCTTTGGCAATAGTGCTAAAGGCCAAGATCTGGAACAACTTCCTAACGTTCAAGATCACGACATAGAAATAGTTGAACCGTTTTCACAGCCTCAGGGATTTTCGGCCTCTCCCCTTGGTTGGCCGGGGTCACTCGGACTCAATAACCTGGGAAACAGTTCAGGTTTTGGCTTGAGCCGATCTCTTCCGTTTGCTAGCGTGCCATATTTGCCCAGTATCCCTTATGTAGGAATCCCGCATGTGCCTTCGCTTGCCATTCCTTATGTGGGAAGCATAGGCGGCCTAGGTAGTCTCGGAGGTCTTATCGGACGCAGCGGCTTGGGGCGCTCCTGGTCAGACCCATACAGCTTCTATCGAGGCGGCAGCTCATTTGCGGGTTCTTATGGTAGGTCTTATGGCAGGTCTTATGGTAGTTCTGGGTCTGGCCTAAGTTATGGATTGGGCTCTGGACTGGGCTATGGCTTTGGTTCTGGCTTTGGTTCTGGTTTTGGCTCTAGCTATCCTTCCAACTATAGCTGGGCGCGACCATTCGGCCGTTTGTCTGGTCAAAGCGTTATTCAAACAGGGCCGAGCAAGGCAGCTGGCAATTATTACGCCCCAGCCACAATAGATCCGACGGCAGCCGGCAACTACTATGCTTCAAGCGATAACCATAACCAAGCAGTTCCAAAGACCCGAAATCAAGTATTCGAGAAAGATTACAGCGATTTCGGTAGTTACAACCGCTCCAAGAGCTCGAGCTTTGGTAATAGTGACCATACAAAACCACAAAGGAACTATTGGGGAGGTTCTGGCAGCCCTTTTCCCCAAGACTTAAATAGCACCCCTTGGTCTAAATGACCTTTTAGCTGTCATTATGAGGAATAAATAGAGTCAATTTGGTTACAAGTGCGCTCCCTGCTGCAACAGAACTCTTAAGTACTTGACACGCTGGGTATAATTAATATTCACCCTTATAAGCAGTAGCGATGAAAGATCAAATCGGTCAGCCCTTATTCGATATTTTAGAGAAACAGGGTCGCCCGGCTGAAGATCTTGCCATCGCCCATAAGGCCTACGACTTTGCTTACGCCTCTCACGATGGCCAAATGCGAAAGTCAGATGACCCTTATATTATTCACCCGGTCGAAGTCGCCTGCATACTGGCTGATATTAACGCTGACATCGACACTGTCTGTTCTTGTCTATTGCACGATGTGCTTGAAGATTGCGATGTTAAGCCCAAAGAAATAGAAGAGCGCTTTGGTGTCGACACAAGACGCATTGTTGAAGGCGTAACAAAGCTAGGCAAATTTAGCTTTAGCTCTAAAGAAGAGAGGCAAGCAGAAAACTTCCGTAAGCTTCTTGTTGCCATGGCTGAAGATGTGCGAGTGGTGCTGGTAAAACTTGCAGATCGGCTGCACAACATGCGCACCATGGAGCACATGGCGCCCCATAAGCAAGCCGAAAAAGCCAAAGAAACCCTAGAAATTTTTGCCCCTCTGGCCAACCGCTTCGGTCTCGGTAAAATGAAGTGGGAATTGGAAGACCTCGGTCTCAAATATCTCCATCAAGATGAATATACAGAAATTGAAAGACTGGTCGAAGACAGTCGTGAAGAACGCGCCGAGCACCTGGCTCAAGTGGTCGAGAAACTAAGAGTTGATCTTGATAGTCGTGGTATCAAAGCCGACATTATTGGTCGCCCAAAGCATTTCTTTGGCATCTGGCGCAAGATGAAGAGCCAACAGAAAGAATTTCAAGAGCTTTACGACGTGCTTGCTGTGCGGGTAATCATCGATAGCAACCCAGACAAAAACTTCTGCGAATTAGAGTCTGATCCTGATACCCAAAAATGCTACGAAGTTATGGGCACTGTGCACTCGATCTTTAAGCCGATTCCAGGCCGTTTCAAAGATTATATTGCCATGCCCAAGTTCAATAGCTATCAGTCTCTGCACACCGCTGTAATTGGCCCTAAAGGCAAACCCGTTGAAATTCAGATTCGCACTAAGCGCATGCACCACATTGCCGAATATGGTATCGCTGCGCACTGGGCCTACAAAGAAGCGGGAGAAGCAGTAAAGGCCGACGGCTCTGCTGACAAAAAATTAGCCTGGTTGAGACAATTAGTTGACTGGCAACAAGACCTCAAAGATTCTGGCGAATACATCGAAGAAGTGAAGATGGATCTCTTCGCCGATGAAGTGTTTGTCTTCAGCCCCCGGGGAGACGTTCTCGACTTACCTAACGGCTCCTGCCCTATCGACTTTGCTTATCGCGTTCATACCGATATCGGCCACCGCTGCGTTGGTGCCCGCATCAACGAGAGAATCGTCCCCCTGAACACGATCATGAAGAACGGCGATATTGTCGAAATTTTGACGAGCAAAAACGGCCAACCTAAAATGGATTGGCTCAACTTTGCTAAAACCCATGGTGCCAAAAATCGCATTCGCCAATGGTTTAAAAAGCACCATAGAGAAGAACACATTCAGCAAGGTCGGCAGATGCTCGAAGCTGAATTGGGCAAGGGCAATTTAGACGAATTCCTCAAATCAGATAAATTGAAAGAGGCAGGCAAACGCCTCAATATCTCGGATCCACAAGATATCTTAGCGGCAGTCGGCTACGGTGATCTTTCAGTGGCACAGGTAGTCAATCGCATTCGCGAAGTTGACAATGCCGAGAAGATTGCCTTAAAAGGTTACACCATTCCCCAGATGGTGCCAGACAAGCCCAGCAATATTTCAAGCTTAGGTGGTTTGTTGCACCACTTAGCCAAATGCTGTCAACCTGTTCCAGGCGAAGAAATTGCCGGAGTGGTATCACGCGGCAGTGGCATTGCCGTGCACCGCGCCGACTGCACGATGTTAGCCAAAATCGAAGAAGGCCGCCGGATGGCCGTTGACTGGTCCATTGAACGCAACACCCAGTATCCAGCCGGTTTGCAGGTAGAATGCCTTGATCGAGTTGGTATTGCTGGCGATATCTTGAAAAAAGTATCAGACCATAAGGTCAATTTACGAGATCTGCGAGTCGACACACACAGAGACAAGAAAACCGCCACCATTTTCTTGATTCTAGACGTGCTTGATATTGATCAATTAGCTCGAGTTTCGCAAGCGATATCACAAATTTCAGACGTAATTCGTGTGCACCGAAAAGACCACCGAAAACGTGTCGCTGGAACAAATCCGCTGGCCAGAGTAGCCGGTATAAAGACAGTAAAAGCCAATGCCAACCCCAATGTTGAAGTGAGCTCAAAGGCGAACTCAGGAAAGAACGGTAATTCTTCAAGTAATGGCAACGGTAATAACAGCAAGAAATCAGCCGCTGCCGCACGCAGCAAAAGTACTGCACCTAAGAAAAAAGCCAAATAATCCAGAAAGGCAAATCAGTAGAGATGAAAATAGTTCTGGCCACAAGCAATCCCGGCAAGCTCAAAGAATTTCAAGCTCTTAGCCTGGCAGCGCCTGACCTAGAGCTGATATTGGCGCCACCTGGTTTCAACCCAGAAGAGACTGGTTCTACTTTTGTGGAAAATGCCCTGCTCAAAGCACGAGAAGCAGCAAAACTTTGTCAGCTCCCGGCTATTGCTGATGATTCAGGTCTCACCGTTGAAGCGATGGACGGCAGGCCTGGAATTCACTCAGCTCGCTACTGCGAGGGCAGTGACGCTGACAGAAGACAAAAGCTTTTGCTAGAGCTAAAAGACGTACCAGTTGGTAAAAGACAAGCCGCTTTCGTTTGCGCTGTAGCTTTTGTCGATAGCAATGGTGAAGAACTTTTCACTTGTGAGCAGCATTGGCCAGGTCAGATCGCCACCAGTGAATCAGGCAGCAATGGTTTTGGCTTTGACCCCGTGTTTGTGCCCCTTGGTGACGAGATTACCTCAGCCCAGCTAGAGCCAGCGGCAAAGAACGAAGTTTCGCACCGTGGTCAGGCCTGGCGGCGTTTTCTTAAACATCTAGCAACACAAAAAAGCCCATCGCTATAAACCAGAACTGGCACCCTGAGCCAAATTTGTCGGCGACCAGCGGCTAAAGAAAAAAAACTTCATCTTGCTATGAGACAGGCTACATGAAAATCTGGTTCACAAGAGCTAAGCTGTCATTGTTATCTAGCTAACAGTTGTAGGGGTGGCAGTGGCGGAATTCGTTTTCAACGGCAACGCTAATATCTATTCTGTTCCAGGCACTGCTTCGGCTAGCAGTATCTCTGCTGGCCATAGTCAGGCCTCTATCAGTCAGGCTGCCGCTGCAGCTAGCAGTGCCATGGCACTGAAAGACGAGGATATAGCAGAGAGCTCTCTTCTAAGCGCTTACCGCCAGATGGAATTACTCCTCTGGCTCGCTAACCTTGAGTTGCGTCTACCGCCATACGGCGATAATAACTAGTTTTTCTAGTCAGTGATTACTGGCTAGCGTTTTGGGCTTTTAAGTCTTCCAAACGATGCTTGATGCCGACAGATAAGGGATGCTCTTTACCTAGTGTCTTCTCCGCGATGGCAAAGGCATCTTCGCTTTTGCGCAGTGCCAAAGCGCTCTTACCCTGGCGACTATAAAGATCAGCTAGGTTATCAAGACATATAGCCACATCAGGATGTCGCGCCCCCAGGGTCTGGCGAAAGGTCTCCAAAGCCTTGAGTTGCAGGTCTTCAGCCTCTTTCAGCTTGCCTTCTTTAACATAGAGACCGGCTAAATTATCAAGGGCTGTAGCCACGGCCGGGTGTTTCTCACCGTAGGTCCTGCGCATAATCGACAGAGAACGCTCGTAGAGAGGCTCGGCCTTATCACTCTGGTTTAGCTCCCGGTAACTCTCAGCCAAATTACCCAACGCAATTGCTAGATCAGGGTTATCGGCACCTAACTCCTGTTCATAGACGGCGATGGCCTTAAGCTGAACGTCCACTGCGGATTTCAAATCACCTTGTTTTTGATAGAGCAAGGCAAGGTTATCGTATACGGTGGCAACTTCCACGGAGTCTTTACCACGCATTTCACTGAGAATCGCTATAGCAGCCTCATATAGCGGTTTAGCCTCGCCATATTTGCCTTGATCTTTGAGAATGCCAGCCAAATTGCTAAGCTCGACAGCGAAACCAAAATTATCCTTGCTCTCATTTTGGCGAATTAGCTCAAGCGACTTGCGCGAGGCCTTTTCGGCCAGTAAATAGTTTCCTTGCGCTTTGTACAATTGACCGAGATTGCTCTGACTGACAGCCACTCGAGAGTCGTTGAGACCAAATCTCTGGGCGATTTCATAGGCCTTCTTCAGCCAGGTCTTGGCGCCTTCTAGATCACCAGCAAGTAAATCTTGCTTACCGGCCTGGGTGGCTTGCTGCCAGGCCTCATGCTCAATTGCCTTTTCCTCTTGCTTATAGCTTTTGTCGAGAAGCACCGGCTCAGATTGAGCCGTTAGCAGAGTGCTAGATGAATCCGCAGAAAAGCAGCTTGGCTGACTAAAACCAAACATGGCATAAAGACATAGGCTCAAGCTATATAGCCGGATGCGCATAAGCCTGCTTCAGGGCGAGGAAATTACTGTTACAGCATAACCAAATTTGCCTCAAGACAAAAGGCGCTATTACTAAATATTCGACGTTAATACTAAGCCGCTAGATAAGAAGCAGCACATGCCATTAAGTTCTGAGCTTCGGCTGGTCGATGGGTGCGCGTCAGTAAATTAGCGTAACCCCTCAGGGTGAGCACCAGTTGCGGGGCCATACCTTGATTAACACGTTGATCGCGCTGCAGATTGAGCGCTCGACAATAGAGAAATTCAGCTTCTGAGTAAGAACCTAAATCGGTATATAGATCAGCAAGCTGTTGTGAGACAACGCCTACCGCTGGATGACTGATACCAAGAGTGCGCTCACTCAATTCCAGAACACACTTGGTCGAGAAGGCTGCCTGAGCCATTTTAGACTGAAGAAAATAAATCTTTGAAAGTTTCAGCATGGCCTTCATTTCATCTAACGACGAGAAGGCTGATGACTCTTTTTTCAGCATAACCAGACGGAAGCAGAATTTTTCGGCAAGCTCAAGTTGGCTTGTGCGCTGATAAAGCTCGCAAAGACGATCTAGAGTTACGGCTAGGCGCTCATCGGCATTATCACTAAGCTCTGCTTCTACCAGAGCGGCATGAAAATTAGCCTCAGCATCGTCTAAGCGATTATCGCTCATTGCTCTGTCACCAGAGGCAACAAAAGATTGCCAGCCATTCTTTAAAAATTGCGCCATGATTCCTCCTTTGGACGGGTAGGTGCCACTAAGGAACGAACGGTATAAAGATTATTAGTAAGTTGAAAGCACACAAATGTGTTACTTCATTATGCATAGAGTCTGTGACAAATTGGTGACAGTTTCAACCAAGGCAGATTAAATGCTTTGGCTTCACCAGATCTCCATACTCTTGATTCAAATTTTGCTTTTGACCTTGCGCTTACGTGTTTTCAATATTTCGCCTGATTGAGCGTCGATTTCAAGCTCAATTTTCCAAATGCCTTCACTACGTAGCTCAATTTCCCAATTAATCGGCGTTTCATCACGCTCGATTTCAATTTCTTCTACTATGGCACCGGGATACTTGGCCAGGGCAATTGCTTCAGCCTTCTCGCAGCTAATCGCTGCCTTTTTAGTTAAACTGCCGTCACCATCAGCTGACACTGGCAATATAGTCACAGACGAAATGATAGAGAGAGCGAGTAAGAGCAAAGAACTGTTGGACGACAATCTAACCATTGCAAAAGCTCCAGCAGGTAACTGAGCAGTTATAGCATTTTGATTGTTTGATTTCAGGCCTCCACGGGAACGTCTAAAGCGTTGTAAAATCAAATACTTTAGCGACTCTCATGTGATGAAACAATTGTGCGACCAGCCATAATAATTCCGATTGTTCTGGTGCTACTTACCGCAGTGGTGGTGGCCCTGCCTTTACTCTTAAGCAAACCAGAAGATATAGAAGCGGCAGCGCCGAATATCGGAGTAGTTGGCCTGCAGTATGCCTTTCTAGACAAAGAGTACCCGGTGGTTACCCGGGTGATCGAAGAATCGCCTGCAGCTCTAGCCGGCATCGCCAAAGACGATCTACTTCTTTCGGTTGATCATAGAAACGCCTCAATGCTTGGTGACTACGACATACACAAAGAGCTATGCGGGGAGCCAAATTCTACTGTACAAGTAGCTTTAAGAACCAGCGATGGCTCAATAATCGAACGCAATCTCATGCGCATACAAGCTTCTGATTTACCCAAAGAAGCAGATTCTAAATATCTCACTGAACAATCGCATCTAAGCAAAGAAGATTTTCTGCTGAGACGCGATGCCTTTGCCAAAGCCGATGACTTTTCTTACACCAGCCTGATTATGCATAACTTGCACCAAGGGCCCATGGTGATTGAATTTTACGCTAAAGAAAGCGGCGCCAATAGCGACCTTGAGGCCGCCATCGACTCACTCAACAAAAAAGACACAGAAGCGAAAACTTCTAAACACAATCAAATAACTAAAATTAGCTGTAATGTTACAGACAAGAATTATGCAGACCTGGTGGAACACTTCAAAGTCACAGCAGCTCCAACCTATATCTTTGTTCCAGGCAATCGCGGTGTGATTCTTGCCAGAAACATAGAGAGGGCACCGCTCAGCCCCGAACAAATCAAAAGCAAACTGACAGATTTGCTCTATGATGCCCAACAGCCAATTCCCCAAATTCACACAGCACCAGCCCTGGTTGGCCCCGAAATTGAAGATCAGAACAGTACTTATACGCCGCTATCAAAAATAAAAAAGGGTCCTCGTTGACTTATAGACAAAAACCTTTTCAGCGGCGCAGCCTATTGGCATTAATGCTCTTTTCAACAAGTTCAGCTCTCATAGGTGGATCGCCTTCCCAGTTAAAGGTGAAAACGGTTGTTCCTTGGAGCGCGCGTTCAAATCCTTCCCAATTAACCGCAGACTGGCACGGTAGAGCCAAACTATAGAGCGCCAGGTCACGAGCCAACAACTTAATATCGGCAGCTGGTGCTGCTGAGGCCAGTTCTATCGTGAGCGAATTGATGCCCAGTGCCACCACCTCCGCACCGTACTTCTCGTGCAGTTTTTTCAGAAAAGCAGTGTGCACAACAGAAGTTGGACACATGTCCCAACCGCCAAATTTAAAGAAAGCGGGGATTTTCCAAGACTCGTCCACTGGTACCAGACAGACAAGGACATCATGCTGTCGTCCCCAATTATTGAAGCGCTGAACATGATCAAGAAAACCCTTTTTACTAACGGCTATCTCATTAGCTGTCGGTGGCCTTTTACTATCATCGGTTCGGATACCACTTTCAACCAATTTCCAGTCTATGCGACTCAACTGATTACCAAATATCTGCGTTCTTGGCCCGACACAGGCTAAATTTGGACTATAGCGCAAATGATCGAGACAACCAGACAGTTCTCTAGCTTTAAACCACGCAGCCAAATCCGTTTGGAAAGATGCTTTGATAATCTCGGCAGTAGAAGCGTTGTCAGCGACTCCCGTGTTTTCAATGCTTAAGAAGCTCCGCTGTGCCGCCAGCTCTACAGCATTCTTAGGAGTAACAACGTTACGTCCTTCTGCTCTCATAAAGTCAAAATTCTCGGCGATGGGTAAATCAAACCGCCGCTTACGAAATGAAAGTTCGCAAAAAGATTGCAGATAGGCGTCATTGCTTACTTCCAAGATTCGATATTGCGATTTCTTGGCTAGTGTTCTCAATCTCGCGAAGCAATCTTCAAGCTCAGCCACCCTTAGTTTGATGAAATATACTGACTTTCCCTCAGTCGTAGTGATTTTAGTAAAAGAATTTGATGGCGCAGAGGAAGGTTCTAGCAAATAGTTTTCAATAGTCTTTAGATTCAAATCACTCTCTTGAGCATCAAGGTACTTCTCTTCAATCACGCAACCGCGCTGTGCCAAAGCTTCAGCGATAGAAAACGCAAGGATGAAAAACAGGAATAACATGCGAAAACAAAGGTTCAAAACTGCCTTCCTTACTTTTCGACCCTAGGCACGCTAAATTATGGCGATACAAATAAAAAAGCCACCCAGATAAATCTGCGGCGGCTTTTTCACTATCGTCTGACTGCCTATTGCGTAGGCTCGATATTTCTTGCTGCTTCAAGTCAGAATCCACAGCTAGCGGGTTATCGCTACAATTTCCGGTCTGCGCAGACCTGACGTTTCCACTTAACCCCTCGGCTCAAAGCACTCAACTTGGTGTGTGCTCACCGGTTATGCAATTAGTATAGCCGAGCAGAAATCTATTGGAAGTCACCCGATGAAAATACTTTGCATATCTGCTGACAATCCAAAGACTAGTTATTCAACAGGCGATCGATATCTAATCTAATAGCCAAGCGCTTGAACCATAATTCCACCATCGGCATATTCATTTGTATATACAGTTATGCACAGCCAGGGCTGCCAATAATAAGACCTGAGGCCCTAAATCTCTTCTAGAATCCGCCCTCGGGTCTCTTCACCCAATGCGGCCACAGTAAGAGCAGCAACAATCAAAGAACCCGCTAACAAAACAAATGCTCCAATTGTCCCACCGATTGGCAAAAGCACCCCAACCAAAAATGGCCCGAGCATGGCTCCTATTCTGCCAATAGCACTAGCCAAACCGGCAGCAGTGGCGCGAACACCGGTAGGGAATAATTCCGGAGTGTAGGCATAAAGAGCAGACCACATACCGAACATAAAGAACTGCATCATCAAACCAAAGGCAATCATTAGAGTCTGATTGACAGCATTGCCATAGAGATAAGCAGAAATGCCACCACCTAGAAGGAAAAGAACCATTGTTGGCTTGCGCCCCCAGCGGTCAAGTAAATAGGCCGCTGTAGCAAAACCAGGAATGCCAGCAGAAGAGATGATGATTATGTACTCAGTCGACTTAGCAATGGAATAGCCTTTGCCTTCAAGCAAGATTCCCAGCCAGGTGGTCAGGCCATAATAGCCAAGCAAAGCAAAGAACCAAAGAGACCAGGCCATCACTGTTCTCTTGCCGTACTTTCCCTGGAACAATTGCAGCAGTGGCACCTTATGCTTTATTACCAAATCTGCGCTCTCTGCTACCACATGCGGTGCTGGTAAATGTTCTACTTTGAGAGCCAATTTAACCCTTCTCTCAATCTCACTCATAACGGCTTCGGCTTCTTCTAATTTGCCAACTCCGGCAAGCCATCGTGGCGACTCAGGCACTAGGCGGCGAATTGCCAATACAAATAAACAGGGAATCGCCTCAACCACAAAGAGTGACCGCCAACCATAGATTGGCAAAAGAGTGTAAGCCAGCAGCCCAGCACACATAAAACCAAGGGGCCACGTTCCTTCCATAACTGCTATGTACTTACCGCGCACCCTGGCTGGAACAAATTCACAGACAAGGGCCTGGGCAATGGGCAATTCCATAGCCATGCCAATTCCCAGCAAGACCCTAAAAAACATTAGAGCCTCAAGGTTGGGCGATACTGCACAGAGAAGAGAAGCTATGCCCCAGATGACAATGCTCCAGCGGAAGACTACAGAGCGGCCAAACTTGTCAGCAAGAAGACCCGAGGCAGCCGCTCCAATGAACATGCCAATAAAACTCATGCTGGCTAAGGTGCCTGCCTGTGCAGGACTCAGAGCAAACTCACTCTTAATCGATGAGAGCAAAAATGTCATCATGGCGCAATCAATGCAATCGAAAAACCACGCTGTGGCTATCACGGCAAAGATTATTCGCTGATAGCTAGTGACAGGAAGACATTCCAGCCTGCCAGCAATTTTGACTGCGCTCATAGACCTTGAAGATACAACATTTTCAAATAAGTCAGCAAATAAAAAAGCCACCCAGATAAATCTGCGGCGGCTTTTTCACTATCGTCTGACTGCCTATTGCGTAGGCTCGA
>JBIPOV010000019.1:0-107301 GCA_044378815.1 Obscuribacteraceae bacterium (SeqCode)
ATATATTGACTGCAGTATTTCAACTCTGGCGCTCCCTGGAAACAACCGAAATCGGACATTGTGGTAATCAATAAATGACTAAGTACAGAAGCAATAAAATTCAAACTCTGGCCGCGGTAGCCTTTGCGCTCACCCTTTCTCTAAACCTAACAACGAGCTCAACAGCAGCCTCTGCTAGCAACCTTGATACTACTGGCAGTATCAAGATTGCCAGCAAACATAAATCGAGTAAAGCTTCAATAACGACTGCAGCTCTGCCAAAAGCTGACAACTCTGACTACGTCAACGCTGCGCCTTTCATTGAACGTATGCTCAAAGCAGCTGACAGCTACAAAGACTATGTCTTTGAGTACGAAATGACCAATTACAAAGGCAAAAAACTGATTGAAAAAGGGAAATTTTATTTCAAGAAGCCCCGAATGATGCGCCTCGAAGAAGTAGGAAGCTTCCGCAAAGGCTCAATAGCGGTAATGGAAAGTGGTGGCAAAATCAAAGCCAAACCCGGCGGCGCTCTTAGTTTCATGACCGTAGATTTAGCCCCCTCTTCTGACTACCTACGCTCAGCCAACGGCTATCCCATGGTCGATTCAGATCTGAGCTCATTGGCTCAAGCACTGAAAACATTTATAGAAAAGGATTCTTGCGTGGCCCGTGTCACCGAGAATACGGTGCAGTCGACCAGCAATGCACCCTCACAGGTGTATATGCTAGAGGTATATCACGGCTCCAATTTTGAAGGTGAAATCTTCAAAAGAGTGGCCATCGACCCGAAAAGTATGCTGCCAGTTGAATGGTGGGACTACATTGACGGTAAACTAAGTTCGCACTCTATCTGGAACAATTTCAAAGGAAACGTTGGCCTCGCCGACGATGTATTTACAATCAAGGGAGCAAAAACAATATGACCTTCAACCTGCCGACGATGACCGTACTTGGTCTTCTAGCAATTGGCTGTGCGCTCTCTTTCCCTGTTCTATACAAAGGCTTTTCCCGCAGGGGCAAAGGCGTTGTCTATGAATCAAACTTTCTGATTCAGCGGGCTCCCCAACTGCTTTCTGGTGTCAACGTCGCCCTAATTGTTCTCAGCTTTGGCGTCTTCAATGGTGTCATCACAGGCCTGCCTGGCCTATCGCCAATACTCTCCCTAACACAGACTGAGCCTAATGGAGCGCTACTGATCATCTCCTGGCTTGGTGTATTAGAAATGCTAACTGGTTTTGTATTCATGATTGGAGGCTGGTATTCTCTGGGCGAAGCCTTCTCCACTGACGCGGAACTACTGGAAGGACAGGAAGTAAAGGATTCAGGACTGCTTGGCTTTGTTATGCACCCAGCCTATTCAGGCATAATCCAATCACTGGTTGGCGCTTCAATCGCTGGCCTCTCCCCCCTCAGCCTTGCCTTTGCATTATTCGTGGTGGCACCGCTATGGCTACGCCGAGCAAAGTACGAAGAAGAGCTATTGGTCAAGACCTTTGGCGACAAGTACAAAGACTATGCAGCCAAGCTTAAGTGGCGCCGTCTGGTACCTAAATTCTTCCCCATAGGCGTGTAAAAGATCTAATTGGCCAGCGCATTTGGCAGTGCTATACTCTTTACAACCACCAATATAAAGTGATATTGAAGCTATCGTGAGCAACAAGAAAATCTCAAAATTTGCTCTGGTATTAGCCTACGGCAGCCTATTGGCTCTGCCACAATCGAGCCTGGCTAGCCCTGCCGTGAAGAGCACAGCAGAGCTGAATAGCAAAGCAGAGCTGAATAACAAAGCAGAGCTAAAAAACCAAGAGCTAAAAGAAAAACCTGAACTAATCAAGGCTTCAATCCACATAGAGGCGCCTAGAGAAGTTGTCTGGCAGGCAGTTCATGACGAGAGAAAACATGATCCAGACCTAGCCTACAGCAAAGTGATAGTGCCAGGCGAGCATGAATATGTGCTTGAACAAAAAATGGTGCTCATACCAGTTTTTGGTTCGGCGGTATGCGAAATGCAAAATAAAGAAGTGCCCTTAGAGCGAATTGACTACAAACTAATCAAATCAGATCGCTTTAAACACATGCAGGGCAGCTGGGTTTTAACACCAACGAGTGACGGCAAGGCCACGACTCTTGAACTATCAACCAGTCTAGATCTTGGTATGCCCGTGCCCAAAACAGTCATAAACGGCTTTACCGCAAAAAAACTACAACGCCGCTTAAAGCATGTCAAAGAAAGTGCTGAGACCTTGAATATCAAGCTAGCCGAAGCAAAGAAATCAACTGCGCGCTAGCATTACTCAGACTGAGCCAGAGCGACTCCAGCGTCGACTAGAACCTCTAACTTGGTCTGAAAATGATTCTCAAAGAACGATCTTTTCTCGCTTAGTGCCCAAATTTCTGACTGGCAGTGACTATTCTCATGAAGATTGAGAAAGAGACTGAGGTTGCCACTTTGCCCGTCTTTACTAGAGGCGCTTACAACCACGCGCAGGTCTTTCACAACTTGTTTATGGCTGCGGTCTAACGCTTCGGCGATGCGGAGAAAAGAAGCAAGATCATAGACAATTTTTCGACCTTCTAAATCATGGCTATACCAAGCTTCATGGGTCACCTTCGGTTCTGAACCACGATGGTAACGGGCGATACTTGCAATCAACGCTACTTCCTCTTCCGAATGGCCCAAGAGCCCAGCATTCTTTATCAGGTAGTAGGAATGCTTGTGGTGACCATTGCGTCCAATGAACATGCCCACATCGTGCAACATTGCCGCAGACCACAACAGGTGACCAATATCTTCAGGATAATTATGGAGAATGCCGCGGGTCTGAGTGAAAAGGAGCTGCGACAGATAAGCAACCTGTTGAGCATGCTCCAGGGTTCCCTGGTATTTCTCTAACAGATTATGCACACTCTTTGAGCGTGGATCGCGATGCACCGTCAGTCCAGCCTCCAGCCAGCCGGTCTGCAAGAAACGATCTACGACAACGCCTTCTCTCAACGCCGCAGTGCAAACTGAAACTTCTTTGATACCAAGAGAAATCATTGATTCAAGCAAGACAATAGAACCGGCCAGCACCGTCTCGTTGCGGTCGCTGCTCACGCCCTTCGGCTTCTCCCCTCGCAAAGCGGCAGTCTCAAGATAAGCGACAAGCTCTTTCAAGCGATCTATGGCTATAGTCCAGCCGTTTAACTCAGCATGGGGGCTACCGCAAGTGACTCTATCTAGTTTAGCCAAAGCCTGAATAGTGCCAGAGGTACCAATCAAGGTCTCAAATCCACCACTATTGGCAATACCGTTGGCCGAGGGACGGAGTACACCCCGAACCTCATCATGTAATTCGCGAATATATTCACGAGTAACCACACCACGCTTAAAGAAGCGCTGTGAAAGTCTTGCAGCACCAAGCTTATATGACTCGGCAAAATAAATCTGACCGCGGTCGCCGACAATGAGTTCGGTGCTACCACCGCCAATATCGACTATGCAGAAGCGGCCCTTTAATCTTGATCGAACAGAACTAAGACTCGAAAGTACGCCCAAATAAATCAGCCTGGCTTCTTCTTTGCCTGAGACCATACGAGCATCGATCTTCAGCTCTTGACGTATGCGTCGCAAGCACTCTTCGCCATTCTTTGACTCACGCACCGCCGATGTAGCAACAGCCACAATAGAGCTAGCACCGCGCTCTTTAGCTTTTTTGCTCATATCCCGCAAAATACGAGCGGCAGCCCGCATAGCTGGCTCATCAATGTAGTGAGCAGTCAAGGAGCGACGAAAGAAGGGCACAGCTTCCTTTACTTTAGCCAAGACTTCAAAATGGTCTTTGTCCGGGCTAGCTTGACAAACAATCATATGGAAAGAATTGGTTCCCATATCAATCACAGCAATAACGGGGCCGCCCTTAACCGTTACCCAAGAATTCTTGCGTTCAACTTGCCGTTCCAAGTTAGAAGTTTCGCGCCCGGCGTCGGTTTTTGAAGAGTGTTGCTGCCCAGTCATAGTTTAGTTATACACG
Organism: Obscuribacteraceae bacterium (SeqCode); assembly: GCA_044378815.1. Lineage (GTDB taxonomy): Bacteria > Cyanobacteriota > Vampirovibrionia > Obscuribacterales > Obscuribacteraceae. Next base: position 3,996 of record JBIPOV010000019.1, read on the forward strand.
CAATTTTGCAAGATACAAGTAAGTTGAAACCTTTCAATTTTTGACGAGATTACTCAAGCGATCTTTAGCCATAAACTGCTTGACACTCTCAGCACACTTATAGCCATTGGCCACGCAGTCCGGCAGGCCCACACCCTGAAAGTAGGCACCAACGAGGTGCAAACCAGCGTTAGATGAGCCATTCTCTATAGCGGCAATCAACTGATCATGACCAACGTCATATTGCGGCATAGAATCGGCCCAGCGGTGGACAGCCTGGTAGATAGGCTTGCCGGAAAGGCCAATTAACTTAGTCAAGTCAGCCAGAGCTAGCTGAAGCAAGTGTTCGTCGTCATTGGCAAGAACCGAAACGCCCTTTACACCGCCCAAAAAGGCTCTAACAATAACTTTGTCTTGGGGAGCGCGAACGAACTTAATGCTCGCAAAGGCAAAAGCAACAAGAGACAATTTATGCTCAATCATTTCGACTTCAGGCACCACCGCACCAAAAGCCTTGAGAGGATGACTAATATCCTTACGCTCAAAAATAAAATTGCAAACAGCCGACGAGGCAGAGGAAATCTTGGCCAATTCCCGGCTCAAAGGGGCATTGAGATCGGCCAGCAGGGCGCTTGAAACTTTAGGAGCGGTAGCCAATACGACTTGATCGCATTGCCAGACTTGCGAAGCTGAAGAAACCGCAAACCGACAAGATGGCTCTGCACTCTTTCTTATCGAATTTACAGTAGTGTTCAACTGCAAATCAATATTTTCTCTGCTTAAAGCCGCTACCAGGCTATCAACGACAACGGCCATACCCTGATCATAACCAGCAAACAAGCTATAGCGTGCTCCGCTAGCATCTACCTGGCAATTGGCATCAGCTGCAGAAGATTTGCGCTCTGCCCACAAACCCCTAATGACACTACCAGTAGTGCGCTCCATTTCAACAAAACGTGCGGCAACATGGGCAGCAGACAACTTTTCCGCATCACCAACATAAATTCCCGCAACCATTGGCTGGGCCAACTTATCGAGAAGCTCTTGACCAAATCTTCTGCGCACAAAAGCAGCCAAACTTTCATCGGCAAGTTCTCTTCTCGGCGGCAGCACAAGATCTAGGACACTTCGCAATTTGCCAGACCAGCTCAGCACTGAGCTCCGAAAAAAGCTAGTCAGGGTACTGGGCGCCAACATAATAAATCCGGCAGGGAGAGGGACAAGCTTGCCCTTACTAACAATCAAAGCACCACGATTGACTTGGTTTACCTTAACTATGCGAGATTCTATACCTAAGTCTTTAGATAGAGTGAGCATCCCTGGTTTATTCGTAATGAAAGAATCAGGCCCACTGTCAACAATGCAGTCTTCGACTAGATTTGTTTCTATTATTCCTCCCCATCTTGGTCTATTCTCAAGCACAGTAATATGCATGAGACCACGAGCAAATTCTTCAGACTGAGAAAGCTTGAAAGCACAAGTCAGGCCACTAATGCCACCACCCACAATGACTACCTTGCTGACTTTATCACTGCTTTGCAGACTCTCTTTAGCCATTAGTAAACTCTCTTAGCCTCGTGGCTTGGACGATAACTCTCGCACCAAATCAACTAGATACTTAACGTTATCAACCGGCGTATCTTTGCCAATGCCATGACCGAGATTAAAAATATGCCCAGGACGCCCTCCAGCTTTATCCAAGACCAGTTGAGTGCGCTCCTTAATCAAGGCTCGATCAGCTAGTAGCACGGTAGGATCGAGATTACCCTGAACGGCCTTATCACCAATCATTTGCCAAGCCGAAGCCAAGTCCATTCGCCAATCTACACCAACAACCGTGGAGCCTGCTGAAGCGATCAAATCGAGCATGCCACCAGTAGCAGTACCGAAGTGGATACTAGGAGCTGCACCTGCTAAAGCCGCAAATATCTTCTTTGAGTAGGGCAATACAATACTCTCATAGTCTTCACGACTGAGCGTACCGACCCAACTATCAAAGAGCATCAAACAGTGAGCACCAGCAGCTACCTGGGCTTGCAAATAAGCAATGGTAACATCAGTCAAAATTGCCATAAGTCTAGCGAAAGCTAGAGGCTCTTGGTACATAAATGCTTTGGTTCGCTCAAAATTGCGGGAAGAGCCGCCCTCAATCAGATAAGAAGCCAGTGTAAAGGGAGCGCCAGCAAAGCCTATTAGGGGCACTAGTGGTCGTTCCTTCACAAATAGCTTAATAGCCTGAAAAACGTAGCCCAAGCCCTCTTCTATATCGAATAAACTTAGCTTGTCGACATCGCTGGCCAGTCTAATAGGATTATCAATAACAGGACCATCACCCTGGGCAAAACGCAGCCCGGCATTGAGACACTGCAGGGGCAGAAGTATATCGGCAAAAATAATTGCCGCATCGACTTGCAGCATATCTACAGCCATGGTCGTCACTTCCGCTGCCACTTGAGAATTATGGCAAAGCTCAAGGAAGCTCATTTTTGCGCGAATCGCCCGATATTCAGGTTGATAACGACCAGCCTGACGCATGAGCCAAACCGGAGTGCGCTCAACTTGCTCTCGCCGCAACGCCCGCATGAAGATGTTATTTTCGAGGTCCACGTCACTTCACAGCTGACACTAATAGACTAAATAGTATCATTTATAGATCTAACATCTAAAATTTGCTAGGCCCGAAGCGCAAACAAACGCTCTAAAACGTCGGCTACAACCTGATCTGGAGTAGAAGCACCAGAAGTAACACCAACCGTTACAGGCCCTGTCACAGGAAAGAACATCTCTCTTGTTTGGGTTTGCTCGCTATTGTCGGCCTTAAATCGAATGACATTACCTGGACCAAGACAATCCGGCCCATCAATATGGTATGAAGGCAGGCCTCTCTTATGGGCAATTTCCTGCAAATGACCGGTGTTAGATGAATTGAATCCACCAATTACAAGCATTAAGTCAAGTTGCTCCTCAACAAGATTAAGCATGGCGTCCTGACGCTCTTGAGTGGCATCACAAATCGTGTCACCAGGGCTAAGAAAATGCTGGTCTAATTCAGCCGGGCCATATTTAGCAAGAATAGTCTTCTCGAAAAGCTTGCCAATTTGCTCAGTTTCGCCCTTAAACATGGTGGTCTGATTGGCCACACCAATCTTTACTAAATGTGTATCAGGGTCAAAGTTACGAGATACTGCATTTTTGAAATGAGCGAAGAAATCTTCTTTTTTCCCACCGTTAAGAATGTAATTGCTCACCCATTCGGCCTGACCCAAATTCTGAACAATTAAATAGGTGCCAGCCCGAGAAGCCGTAGCTACAGTCTCTTCGTGATCAGGTTTACCATGAATAATGGCCGTAAAGTCTTTTTTGTCATAATTGACCACCCGATTCCACACCCGAGAAACCCAGGGACAGGTGGTATCAACTATTTCGCATCGACGCTCTTCGAGTAGCCTCAATTCTTCTATTGATGCACCAAAGGCAGGCAATATGACCACATCACCATGGCCAATTCTTTCGATATCCTTGCTACCATCTGCAGCAGTCTCTAAAAACTCGATGCCCATTTCGCGCAAATTTTGATTAACGATAGGATTATGAATAATCTCGTTAGTAATCCAAATTCTTTTGTCTGGAAAATGCTGCCTGGCCTCATAAGCCATTGAAACAGCGCGATCAACCCCCCAACAGAAACCAAATGCCTCTGCTAGTTTTATGGTGATACCGTTAACTGTAAGTACGTTGCCGCTAGCTCGCAGCTTAGCAATCAGATCTGATTCATAGACCTTTTTTAGCTCCACCTCTACTACATCTTTCAAGCCGAAGCCTTTGCGATGGTACTGAGTTGCTGGCGGTTCAGATGATTCGTCTTTGTTGGTCATACACTTATTTTGGTCACAAACGGCATACATTAGATATAAAAAGTTTCGCTTGGCAGCAAACACTTGCTAGCGCCTACCAAGAGACTACCGAGAGCCTACAAGGATCTTACAGGACTGGCCATTCTTTAAACAATTGCAATGCTATTATGAGCCACTATTGTCGATAGAACGTCTCGATCGAGAGAAGCATGTCATCAGTTGTGGAGGAAAATAAGTGAAGAGTTTTAAAGTACACGCTGCCAAACTAGCTCTTTTAGCTGTGGTCTTTAGCGTTTGTGGTGCTCCTGCCAGGGCTGATGAAGCCAAATCAATGGCCAAAGCTGCAGTACTGTTACCAGTAAGAGCTGCCAGCGTAACTTCCGGCCTAGCCGTCGGCATTCCTGTTGCAATTGTGCGTCGCGCTTCTAATCGTTGTATCGAATTCAGCGGCAACTTCGCTGACAAGATCGGTGGCAAAGAGCACATTCCTCCTATGATGATGGGCGCTGTACTCGGCATGCCTTTCGGCTTGATTGTTGGCACTGGTGAAGGTTGCTACTACGGCGGCAAAAATGCCTTCAGCAACTGTGTTGAAAAACCTTTCAGCAAAGCTTCGTTCAGCCTAGATACTGAACTCGAATAGAACTAAAAACTATTCAGAAACGAAGAGACACTGCTTAACAGTGTCTCTTTTTTTTACTAATTATCAGCAGTCAGCTCTTGGCAACGACGCCCCTGTTTAGATTTAGGCAAAGGTTTGGCATAGAAATTGTGGGTATATGAATCTGGGAGTTAGTCTGAGTAACCCCGATTTCACACGAATCGGCAAAAGCTTGGCTAGGAAAGGTGAGGATGATGAAAAGTATCGCGAGGGAGAAGGTTCTAAGGCTTAACTGTCCTGGCTTTGGGGAAGAATCACACCTCAATTTAGGCCGGGCCAAATCTCTCGACAATTACCAAGTAATCATCGCCAATCCTGTTAGCCTGCTTCACCTCTTTGACAAGGGACCCGAACCAACACGCAGGATTAATCAACTTCTTGAAGAAGGTGTAAACCAACTTAACGTTCCTGACGATGCTCTGATTCAGGAACTTATTAATGAGTCTGATTCCAGATTGGAAGAATTGATTCCCTTCCTATCCCAGGGCGGACTGCTGATCTACTTCCTATGTAGACCATTTGTCTTAGCTGGACCTACCATTTCAGTTGACAATTATGACTGGCTTTCTGTTTACGCCCCAGCTAGCAAGAGCCCTGACGGCACAGGCAGTCGGCAAATGAGTGCTCTCAGCCACGGTCGCGTAATCGAGCCCACCGACGAAGGCAACACTTCAGAAGTCTTTGAATATTTGGAACAGTCGGGCATTGAATGGAACACCATTATTCGCACCGATTTCCTCTCTTCGAACTATTCAGTATTGGCGACTGCGGCGCAAAAGAAGTGTATCGCTGCACAGTTCTGGGCTGGTGATAAAGGCGGCAAAGTAATTTTCTTGCCAGCTCCTTACTCACCCGATTTCGATCGCGTCCTGATGACCTGCGTCAACAAATGGTACCAAGAAGCCATTAACAAGGGCTTCATCAAAGATAACTCCGTTGTCCCGAGCGAAATTGCCATTACAGAAGCCCCAGCCCCTAATTCTGAAAAGGTTCCTAACCATACTATGGACGAAGCACGCTTAGAAGAAATCATGGCAAATCTTGCCGCCAACCACAAAAAACAAGAAGAGTCGGCAGAGTTAGTAGCCTCAGCAGCAGCCCCAGCGGCACCAAAGCAACCGCCCAAAGGTGCTCTTAAAGGCTTGTTCTCATCTGACGCTCTTGATCCCTTTGATGACGATGAAGAATTCACCAGCGCCGCCGTTCTCAACACACCAGAAGCAGCACCAGGGCCAGCGCTGATGACAGCAGAAGACATTCTCAATTCAGTCTCAGCTGAAGCTAGTAGGCAAGCTCCCGAATCCTTCCAAGCGATGGAAGCAATCGAGTTGAGCAGTGACCAACCACAAGCTTCAGCTACAACGGCAACGACAGAGCCAGTTGCGGCAGCTCCTCAAGTAGCTATGGTAAATAACTTTGAACTGAAAAAAGCTACAGCTGAAATGGATCTTTCACAATTTGCTGAAACAGCCAGACAACTGGTTGAACAAGCCAATCAAATTGAAACGGCAACCAGAGATCCAAATACAGCAAGCGCTGCAAATCCTAAGCAACGCATTTCTGACATTCTTAAGGGTCTAGAATTTGGCGCCAATGATGACAACGATGTACTAGAACCAACCCCAGTAGAAGTAACTGATGTGGTCTCTACACCGGTTTATCAATCTCAATATGTGATGACCGCAGATTCGACAAATTCAGAAGCATCGCGTCTGATGGAATCGCTTGAGGCTGGCAGCGGCTTGCTCGATATTCACAACGCGCCAGCGCAACCAGCGAGCCATAGCAAAATTGCTCTTACTCCAGCTGAGATTGAAAGAGCTGAAATCGAAGCTGCTTCCCGAGATCTTGACTCAGTCCTCAGACCAAACGCTGGCGGATCTGATCGAAATTTGTTCGATACCGGCCGCTATATCATTGCCGAAGAAAAACAGCCGGAACCAAGCGCTGTTCAGGCTGAAGCCGCTGCTGATGCCGATCGCGCGATGCAAGAGCAAGCCGCAAAAGAGCTAGCAAGACTCGAAGCCGAGCGAGCTACTAAGACCATGGAAGAATTCCGCCAGACCTTTGAATTCTTAACAGAGGAAGATCCTGCCGCTCGTGAATATCAGCCTGAATCAATTTTGCCTGAGATAAAGGCAGTAGAGACTGAGCCCCAACCAATCACTTCAGCTCCGCCCACACCAAACGATGCCGCGGCCCTGCCAGCACTGCCAGAACCGGAAATATTCTTAGGCAATCCCACCCCCAAGCCATCAGTCGCTAGCGACGAAGAAGCACCACGTTCGACCTTGAGGTCGCTGGCTGATACATTCGGAGCACCAAGACTCGAACCACATGTCAGCGACAATAAACCTGAATTAGAAACACCAACAGTAAAAGATGAGCCGAAGACCGATAGCTTAACAACACAAGTTGCCGCCCAAGAGGAGCCCATGAACACATCTTTCACTTCCTTCGAAGAAGAGCAAACACAAGCAGCCAAAGATCTGGCAGAAATTTCTCGGCTTACCAAAACCATAGAAAAACCAGCAACAATTGAAGCTCCGGTAGCAGCTCCACAAGAAGCACAAGCGCCAATCAATAATCCGGCAGCGCTTGCGCCAGCTTTAGAAAATTCAGTAATCCCAGCAGCTGCTCCTGTATCTGCACCTGCACCTGCACCTGTACCTGTATCTGTACCTGTAGCTGTACCGGCAGCTACTCCGCTCCCCAGTGCTGCATCTGAGCCAGTTCCGGCTGCAGTAATTACACCCCCCGCAGAGATTGCACCACCTGTGGAGCCGCAGCCTATGGCTAGCTTACCGACAGTAGCTGCGGCGGCAGAAATCGCAACGCCGCAACCGGCAGAACCAACGCCAGTGCAAGCTCAAGCACCAGCTCAAGCACCGGGTCATACAATAGAACAACCAATTAATCCAATTCCTGTTGCCAGTGCACAAAGTTTAGTTGCGGCTGCTCCTGTGTCGCCAAGCACTAATGGCGATGGCAATCATAAAACAGAAAGCCTCTTATCCAACTCCACAGCTCACCCAGAACTTTCAACGGCCATGGAACAGCTGTCAACACCTATACCTCCAAAGGAACTTATTAAGAAGATGGAAGAAATGACAAAAACAGCTCCTTCGACCTGGTGCGAAGAATTTTCCTTCCCTTTCATTGATCTTCTCAAGAATGAACACAGCCAAATGGCTGAGCAAATAAGACAAATGCAAGCCCGCTTAAGCGCTGTAGAAGCAAGGATCAACGCTGTAGAAACACTCAAAACAATTTTGCTGACCGGTGAAAACGTTGCTCTTATGAGCGGTACTCAAGAAGTATTGAGTCGCCTCGGTTGGCAAGTACAACAGTCCCGAACAAACATAAATGAACTGTGGTTATCACGTGGCGATCAAGTCGAAGTTATCGCCCGAGTTGTGTATAGCACTGGTGGTGCCAATCGTACAGAAATAGCCCAGCTGGCTGAATCAGTCATCGCTTTCTGGGATGAATATGAAACCGAACCGAAAGGAATTCTGATTGCTCAGACATGGTCGTCTAAGCATCCATCAGAGCGCTCTGAACCAGACTTCAGCCCTGCCTTGCAAGAATTCGCCAGCAAGAAGCACCTGAGCCTAATGTCCACCATGCAACTACTTTCTATGTACAAAGACATAGAATTGAATACTATGCCAGTGGATGAAATGCGCAAGCGTATGATCGACACTAGCGGCAGACTGCTTGGCTTCCCTCTCGATAGCAATGTTGCACAAGCGGTTAGCGGTCGATAAAAGTGCATTTGATAAGGTGTAGACTATGGACACTAATTCACTGAAAGGATTTCAATCGTGAGCATTCCTACCTTGCTAGTCTGTGATGGCGACGACGCCAAGCAAGAGATTTTGGAAGGACTGGTTAAAAACGAACCAGGCTTAAAGTACATTGCCACTGTCTCAAAAAGCGACGGCAGTAGAGCAGTTGAGCAAGCTATAAAAGTAGGGACAAAACTACTTTGGATTGACCTTGATGATGAACCGGTAGAAGGTCTCAATCTACTGGCAGAAACCCGACAACTTTATCCGCAACTTCCAGTAGTGGTAAGCAAAAGCTCACTCGATGCCGACATGGTTAGAGCTTCTGTTAATCTTGGCGCCCTTGATTTCCTGGATCCCCAAAGTTGGACCAACCAAATCAAGATAGTTGTGGCAAAATTACAGTCCACAGGAGCACCAGCTCCAGCAGCTCCAGCTCCAGCCACAGCGGCACCAGCTCCAGCGGCAGCTCCAGCTCCAGCACCAGCAACTCCAGCTCCAGCGGCAGCTCCAGCAGCTAGCCAAGCTGGTGCAAGTAAGTGGGGCGATCTTGATTCTATTGGTGCACCAGGAGCTCCTGCTCCTGCTCCTGCTCCTGCTCCTGCTCCGGTAGCCGCCACACCAAGCCATCCAAGTGCAAGAGCGCAAGAAACCACTGGTGAAATTCACCTCACAGTAACGGCTGGTTCGCGTCCAAACTTGGACGCACAACCATCAGCACAGCAGAGCGCAGCCTCTCAAGCCACAACCAATGGCGGTAGCAGTAAATGGGGTGATCTCGATTCGATCGGTGCACCAGGTGCTGCTGCTCCTGCACCTGCAGCTAGTCCTGCAGCTAGTCCTGCACCTAGTCCTGCAGCTGCACCGGCGCCACAGGCCGCAGCGGCGGTGAACCCTGCACCGGTAGCTGCTAGCGAAGTTGAAGCCGAAGCTACAGGTGGCAAAAAGTGGGGGGACCTAGACGCTATTCCCACTCCCAAAGTTACCTTAGAAACAGCAGCACCTTTACCGAAGCCCATTCACGAAAGCGGCGGAGAGAAATCTCGGGAGCTCGATGCCATTCCTGGACCGGGTGAAAAACGCGGACCTGCAAGTAACTCACTAGTCACTGGTGGCGGCGCCGCTGGTGGAAAAGGCTTAAAACGCCCAGCTCCGGAAAAGGCTGAGATGTACAACATTCCAGCCGTGCCAATCTGGCTAATAATCCTAATACTAATTGCGATTGCTGGGGCAGTTTATTACATGGCAACAAAGCCACACTAGCAAGTAATTTGGACCTATTGCAAAACTTCAATCTTGTCGATCTTAGCGGCCAAGACAAAATCTGACTCAGTCAAACCATTGATTGTATGAGTAAAGATGTCTACTTTGAGCATTCCCCAAGAGATGTGCAAATCGGGGTGATGATCTACTTTGTCGGCTAACGCACCGATAAGAATTGCCCGATCTAAAGCTCCTCGAAAATCCTTGAACTTGTATGACTTGGTCAACAGGCCATCAACAATCGCCCAGTTGTCTAACTCAGCTAGCAGCAGCTGGCATTGGTCAGCTGCAAGAGCAGGAACGCCGCCCCGGCATGGTATACATTCTCGTTCAGATAGAGTCATAGGGCCTAACCTTTGTAGTAAAGAAACTAGAATTCTGGACTATCTTTCGATAAATCACCAATCACCACAGTAATTGGTAAGCTCAGTGAATCTCGCTGAACAACTATGTTGACGCGATCTCCCGGTTTGCAGGCCTGGGTTAACTCACGCACCTCGCGCTTAGACTTCACCGCAATGCCGTTAATCTTAGAAATAATGTCACCGGCCTTTATGCCAGCCTTCTCGGCCGGTCCAGCAGCAGCCAGTCTAGCTATTTTCACAGCCACTGGATGTGATGGCAAAGTCAGCGAACGAGTACGATCTGGATCAATATCTTCCATGTAGACCCCCAGATAGGCACGGGGAATCTGTCCGTCACTTATCAGCCGGCGGGCGACTTCGCCAGCAACGTCAGAGGGTGTGGCAAAGCCAATACAAACGGCCTGATTGCGCACGGCTGTGTTAATACCAATCACTTCACCGTTGATGTTAAGCAATGGTCCGCCGGAATTACCTAAATTCAAGGCAGCATCATGCTGAATCAAATCAACTCTGTTTTTAAAATCAGAAAGAGAACGGTTAATGGCGCTCACCACACCTAGGGTCAGTGTGTGGTCAAATCCAAGGGGCGAACCGATGGCAATGGCCCAATCACCAGGTTTAACGGTCTTTGAATCGGCAAACTTAAGCACAGGCAAACCGGTTGCATCGATTTTAACTACAGCTAGATCAGAAAAGTCATCTCTTCCTACCAAACGCGCATCGAAGACTCGTTTATCATCCAAGGTCACCTTAATGTCGCTGTCTCGATGAATCACATGAGAGTTGGTCAAAATATAGCCATCAGAGCGAACTATTAGCCCAGATGCCTCTGCTGGCGGTATCACTCGGCTACTACCATCAGCACGTTGCAGCGCTGGAGAAAACTTTATGTCGATAGTAACCACAGACGGATTAGCTTTGGCAGCCACGTCAGCAATAACATTGGTAGCCGAACGTTGTGACTTGCTAGCATCGGCAAACAAATTAGGAATACTTGGCTTCAAGCTTGAAGAAATTGGCTCGTGTGGAATGAGATAGAAGCCAGCCCAAGTACCAAAGGCAAAGAGGTTTACGGCAGCTAGAGCCACCAGCAACAGAGTCTTGCGATTACGTGAAGCAAGCGGGTGAGATGAAGCTACACCGATCTGACCAAGAGCCTTCTGTGCAGCAATATCAGCATCATTGCCGGTAACCAGCGCGGCAGAATCGTTTGCACCAGCACTGCCTTGAGCCCCTTGGGGCGGCAGATAAGGCTGCCAAGTCGCGGCCGAACGGTCTTCGAGCAGAGCTTCTCGCGAAGTCGGTATTTTGGCCTGGGCCTCTCCCCCTAACGCAACATCATCTTCGACAGCGTCGAAATCGGAGGAAATATAGATTGGAACATTATCGGGTACTTCCGGCATTTAGCTATGATACCTTAAGTCGCTCATGACATACCTGCTGCAACTAAATCTACCCATTATTGGCTTGACAATCTCAGGCCGCCAAATCTATCAAACGCAGTAAGCGTTCTTGATCGAGAAATAAAATCTCCAACATGGCCCGCGTATTGGCACCATATCTGGCACTAGTAAGTTTGCCGTCTATCTGCCTAACAATGGCAGCCAACCAAAGCAAATTCTCTTCGGCCGTTTCATTCTGCTCAGGGTCAATCGCATTGATCTTTCGAGCTTTCACAGCAAGCCTAATCAGCACCACAAGCACAGTTAAGTGACCCAGGCCGGCCATAAGAGAAAGCCCAGAAAAACCAGGTCCAAAATACATTTTAGAAAAAATGCGCACATAGAGAAAACGAGCTAGCAAGTTCTCGCAGGCAGCATCAAAACTACCGAGCTTGATATCGAGTAACTGCACAGCAGAGTAGCTAGCACTACCGATTTGCAACTTAAAACCAGCTGGAGGTGACTGCAGGTGATTTGATACAGATTGGGCAATCTGCCAATCATCAAGCAAATCTGCTTTTGAGTTGGGGTCAATATAAGCGCGAGCAAGAGCATCGAGAATGAACAAATCAATTTGCCTAGGCCTAGCCTCAGAACCAGGCAGCCGAATGCGCCAGATATCCTTTGGCACTAAAGCGGTAATGCTTTGATGAAAACCTGCTAAGACCTTTAAAGCACTATAGCCGGAAGAAGAAGAAGAAGAAGATGCCGCTTCAGCTAGAGCTCTGAGCAAAGGCCCTTCAATTGTTTGAAACTGCTCGTAAGTTAGGGCAACGCCCTCGATCAGCTGAAGACTGTGAAAGCCTTTTATAGTCTCTTCCTCAAGATTGGGAAAGAGTTCGCGAAAGAGAGCGAGAACCCCAAGTAGTTGGTCGCTCTGCTCATCCAGAAGCCGTCCGCTGTTATGCAAAACTCCAGTGCTGGCAAAACTCAAACCGACAAAAGTACCTGTCGGGGTATCAATAAACGCATAGGGGAAAAGTTGACACATGGCCGGCTTAGCCAAGCCTTGCAGGGTACAAGCTGAACCGTCCAAGTAAGCGCAACGACCATCAGGGCGCTTCTCTAAGGCCCGACTAAAGCCAGCCAAACCGGCCTTTCTCTCCGAAGGGGAAAGAAAACTCACAGGCAGGTCAGCTTCTGAGCATTGCAGAGCGGAGGTCAATCGCTTGACGTCCTGCTCATTCAGCGGCACGGGCCAGGAAAGACAGCAATTGGCGCACCTTGTGCACTCAAAGCGAATTCCTTCTGGAATGTGGAGTTTGCTGCCCAAGCCTGTGCTAGTCACTGCATTAAACAATATTCATTGCCACCATAATCGCCACCATAATTGTCCTCTTATGATAAACCGTTCATGCTCTCTACCACCTCGATTGTTCATCATATGAACATAATTAGTCGCCCCTGAACAGAACTCTTGAACCAATGAGCAATCGCAATACCTGGCCCACTTCTCTCTTAGCCTTGCTTCTAGCGGCAAGCTTGATTTTTCTTGGAAGCAATCAGTTGCAGGCTCAGGCCAAGACGGCAAGCCCAAGCCTATCGGCACCAATTGAAGACAAATGGGCAGTGGTCATTGGCATCGGCGACTTTATCGACCCGGGTATTCCCAAACTGAAATATTCAAGCAAAGACGCCCGCGACTTTTACGACTATCTAGTAGATCCGACACAAGGCAAATTCAAGCCAGACCATGTACGCCTTTTGCTCGATCGAAATGCTACCAAGATCAACATTATGGACGCCCTCGGAGACTCATTCTTACCCCATGCAGCCAACCCAAAAGACTTGGTTGTAATTTATCTATCTACTCATGGTTCCCCAGCAGGAGCAGACATTCGCGGCGTAAATTATATTGTCGCCGCCGACACTCAGTTGCGCAAACTATTTGCCACTGGCATAGAAATGAACCAGCTCTTGCGCATGATCAAAGAACGTGTCCACACAAACCGCATAGTACTCGTGTTAGACACATGCTATAGCGGAGCGGGCGCACAGCCCGGTCACAAGGGCATTGTCAGAACCAACGCAGATAGCCATGCGGCTGCTCAAGGAGTGGGCTCACTAGTAATCTCTTCTAGTGCACCGGATCAAAAAGCCTGGGAATCAGACGACTTGCACAACAGCTATTTCACACGCTATTTCATTGATGCTCTCAAAGAAACAGGCAACAAAGAGGGAAGCTCTGGCAACAACATTGAACAGGCCTTCAATGTCATGCGCAGCAAAGTACAATCGACGGTATTGAAAGACAAAGGCGAAGTGCAAACCCCAGTCATGGCTGGTGTCTTCTCCGGGCCTAGCCTGATGCTCTCAACACCGCCTACTGTCAACAGAGAAGCCCCGACGACTCTACCTGGTGATGGAGTTATTGCTTCAGCAACACCAGGCTCTCGCTCAGTCGGTAGCGCCGGGGCCCTCGATTTTTCGGCCTATGTTGAACACGTGCGCCTTGGCAATCAGCTCGTAGAGCAAAACAAAACCTGGGATGCCATTCATGAATTTGAACTTGCCACCAAGGCTAACCCAGGAACAATTGAAGGGTACATAACCCTGGCTCAACTATACGATCAGCAAGGTCGATATAAAGAGATGCTCGATGCCGCCCGCAGAGCGGTGCTCAATGACGATAGTTCGTCGCGGGGACGAGAGCTGCTCAGTCTGGCAGATTTGCGCGCCGGCAATGTGGAAGAATCATTGCGCCAGGTGCAGATGGCTATAACTCTCGACCCATTCAATTCAATGGCACACAACTTACTTGGCTATATCAACGAACACAAGTTCAATCGAGTCGACCAGGCCGAGCAAGAGTATCGCAAAGCACTGGAACTAAATAATTTGAATACCAGAGCCTTAGTTAACCTCGGGCTTCTGTTAGAAAAACACGGCCGCGATAAAGCCGAAAGTGAAGCTCTATTTCGCAAGGCCATTGAGAGTGATGGCGATGACTGGGAAGCTCACCTATCACTAGGGCACTTACTTTATGCCACCAGTGGCAAGCTCGCAGAAGCAGAAAAAGAAATTCGCCGTGCTATTGAACTAGCTCCAGCCAACGCCCGCATTCATAGCGAGTTAGGCAATATTCTAGCTTTGGACAAAAAACGGCTAGAAGAGTCAGAAGTCGAACTAAAAAAGGGTATCGAGCTAGGTGCAGACAAAGGCACACCGCACTATCTCTTTGCTAATTTCTTGCTCAATCAGCGCGGTCGCATCGACGAAGCCGAACGAGAATATCGCAAAGCAATTCAAATGGACCCCAATTATGACCAAGCCATGGTGGCACTAGCAGACTGCTTGGTTACATACAAAAAAATCTATAACGAATCTGACGACCTCTATAAGCGCGCTCTCAAAGTGAACTTAAAAAATGCCTCGGCCCATCTTGGCATAGCCCGGGTGCAAGAACTGCTATTTAAGAACTACAAAGGTGCAGAAGAAGAGATTCGAGCGGCTCTAGCGATTGACCCACGCTTCTCGCTTGCCCACGAACGCCTGGGCATCTTACTGGAGAAGCTAGGCAAGCCAGGGGATGCCAGACTAGCCTACCAAGCAGCGATTGATACAGATCCAGACAATGCCCAAGCGAACTATCTACTAGCGATGCTATTGTGGGAGCAGTTCCACAACAGCCAAGAAGCGAAAAAACTCCTGGAAAGAGCTACAGCTCTGCAGCCACTAAATTCCACCTATCTCACAGCCATGGGTAAGTGGATGGCGACAGAAGCTAAACAATACAAAGATGCAGAGAAGCTTTTACGCAAAGCTACTGAAATAAACTTTGCTGACACCCAAGCCCACTATCAACTTGGCATGCTCCTGATCGAGAAGCTCGGTGCGCGCAAGGCCGGTGAAGCCGAACTGAAGACAGCCTATGAACAAGACCCTGAAGACAAACAAGTCAAAGCAGCGCACAGCCGGTTCGTACGCTAGAGAT
Source organism: Obscuribacteraceae bacterium (SeqCode) (assembly GCA_044378815.1). Classification (GTDB taxonomy): domain Bacteria; phylum Cyanobacteriota; class Vampirovibrionia; order Obscuribacterales; family Obscuribacteraceae. The sequence continues at coordinate 19,285 of JBIPOV010000019.1, forward strand.
TGGTACGCTAAAGCTTTGCTCTAACTGGAGACAAAAATGACAGACAGACAAGAGTCTCCTCCTCAATCACAAGCAGCAGAACCATCGCAGGGCCTTAAAATTGCCTTGACAGTCAGCTCTATTTTGCTTACCGTGCTCGTTTTCATTCTCTACCTACCGACGCTCTCAGCACCAGCGCTCTATGACGAGACATACTTATTGGCATGGTGGAAGAATATACTGCAAGCAGGTTTGTTCAGTCATGAGGGTCTGACATTCTTAGGTTTTGCTGGCTGCGATTTGCGTGACGCTACTGGCCCATACGGAAATCTGGCAACACTAATATTTGCTGCTCTCAGCGGTGGCAAAATTGCACTATTGCATTTCACCGCAACTGCTCTGCATTTGGGCAATTGCTTGTTGCTCTTTGGCACAGCTATAAAAATACAAAGTCTGGCCAGAGCAAGCAGTTCAAAATCAACCGATAGCAGCCTAGCCAACTTCGCTGCTGCAGCCATTGCCGCCCTAGTATTCGGGCTCAGCCCACTGGCACCAGAAGCAGTATCATGGCTAGGAGGGTTCCCCATACTTATTGGGACCAATCTGAGCCTATTTGCATTTTTACTGCTCTGTTTTTCCGCTCATAACACTGAGAAGCAGACTGAAAAACGCAACGTAATTATGAGCTCTGTGGCAGGCGGCTTGGCTCTATTAGCCGCTCTCTGTTCTGCCCACTTAGCAGTAGTTGTGTTTTTTCCAGCTGTTTGCGTTTACTTAGCGACACGAAGATTAGTCGAACAGCAGTCGATAATTCGAAAAATAATACTCGTTTATTTGCTCGGTGCAACTATTGGAGCAGTCTATTCCAGCTTCATTTATCTCGGCCGCTCACCAGACGCCGCAACCAGCCTTCCGCCGAAAATTGCCGCGCTCAAACAGCCCAAGGTAGAGGTTCAGTCAGAGTCTCAAAGAGAATCACAAGCAGGCCCAGAGAGCAACTTACTGAACAAGTCTCTTGGCAATATAAGTGCGCTAGTAATACCAATCAACAAGTCTATCAACAAGAATTACAACAAATTTTTCAAGCTCAGTTACTTGCTACTGCCAGCGCCCCTAATCTTCACTCTAGTAGCTTTAATGCTGAGCGCACAATTGCGCAATCGTATCGGCATCGCTCTTGCTTTTACTTTGCTCTACTTACTGCTCAATCGAGAAGGCATAGACCGCGAGACTTTAACTGGTGCGCGCTGGCTCTATCCCATTTTGCCAACATTCAGCTTTCTCGTAGCGAGCACCCTGGCTAGCCCCATGTTCATACAGTGGAGCAAATCTGAAAATAACCTTATCGGTAGAATCATCAAATCGTTAGTCTGTGCTGTATTGCTTGTCTGCACCATAGCCTTCGTCGCTCCATTGACTTACACGCAGATATCATCTTTTAAATCTCAAGGTAAACTTTGGACCAAGCTGTCGCAGTCAATTGCAATGCTAGGAGCTAAAGAAAAGAGTGGTTATCTGATCGTGCGCAATCTGCCTCAAAGCCTCAGCATCGCACCGATAATTTCACCCTTTGAACCGATATTACTTGATACCGCAGAAAAGCTACCACGCAGCCAGAACATTTCAGCAGGAGCCCTTAAAGACTGCCTACGCAATAACAATAGAGAAAGTAAAATCGGCAATATTGTCTTTCACTTCGAAAAACATCTAGTTGACTTGGTCAAGACTGATTTCGAAGTTACCAATCAAAACTTTACCAGCCCGCTAACAGCACAACAAATAGCTAAGCGTGTCACACCAGCGCTTGAGTATTATCGTGGCACGGTCAAACTGGATGCCACAGGAGAAAGCCTTTTACTAGAAAGCGGCAATACCAATGGTGCGGCAGTGCGCATTGACTGCGAGGGCCTTAGCCCTGTCAATGGTGACTATTTATACGTTGATGCAAAGATTGACGGACCACCACTTAAGCCCCATACCCCTGTTGAAATTCACTGGTTAACCAACTGGAATACAGAATGGGAACCCAGAGATCGCAAGACTCAAGTCGATGCCTTTGCCAACGACAATCTCTATCACCGCTACTTCTTTCCGCTGAGAAGTACTGGTTGGACTACCAATGGCTTCCCATCTCATATCATGCTCGGCTTCCCTGCCGGCGCCAATGTAGCAGTTAAAGCCATCGGCATTTCCGGAGGCGCGACAGACAATACAGCTGAATCTGCTTCAGTTCCGCCAACAGAATCTAACAAACAACCACCTGTAGCCACTAGAGAAGTAATCGCGGCACCGCAGGCGCCACTACTAACGGCTCAGGCGAGCATAGCGCAAAGCCAAGGCCGACGATTTGCAGCTTTTTGCTTCAACTACCCGGACCTACAAGAACTAGGACTGACAGCCGTTTACGGCAGAGATAATTCTTTGCTGCTAAATTATGACGCCAGTAAAGTAGAGTCAGCCACTGCTGTGAAATTTGAAATTGGCCTGCCTGACAGTAAATTCAAAGCAGACAATGCTGAATATCCTGAGACAAACTCTACAACCATAGATCAGCGCGATATTAAGGGCACCTTTACTCTGAAAGCAACAGATCAGCCTATCGCCGCTAGAACCGCGGCTACAGGCTCAGTCTTCCCCGTTCGAGTTTTTGCCCTTGATCAATCAGGCAAAATCATCGGCCGCTCCAGCGATTCAGTACATTGTTTAATTGATTGGAATTTGTCAGCTAAGTAGCGAGGCGACTCAGAGAGGCGAAAATGAGTTCAGGTAAACCACAATCACAGTTCGATAACTTTGATGATGACGACTTTGATGATGAAGATCTAGACGACGATGAAATGACATTCAAAGAAGAACTCGTCTACGACTTAGCAGCTTTAGTGCACGCCTGGCAAGACGATGCCCCAGACAATAATTATTATCTTGATACCAGAAATGGTTCAGTCAAACTGGTGCACCAAAATCTATACGACCTTAAACAGCTCACCGATGAGATAGAAAAGCACAAAGAGCGTTATCTTTATCTGCCAAAGCCAGGGCCAAACCAGCTCAAAGACGACCTACGTGATTTTCAAAAAGCCGTTGAGAACAAAAGCTTACAACCAATTTTAGACATGGCCCTGCAGAGTCCCCATCCTCTAGCTGGATTCAACAAGGTGTTGGCCAGCCACCCAGAAGAACTAAATCGCCTGAAAGAATTCAGAGAGAGCAGAGTGCGCTTGCGTATCAAACAATGGTTTGAAGCAAACTCGCTAACAAACCGCTGGGATGAACAACTAGAAAGTTAGACTCTAAGTACTGACGCTGTACTTATTCAAGGATGAACCCACCCCGCGCTCTGGCAGTGCTGGCCCCCGTACCACCTTTATTGCAGACCATGGCAAATATAGAGTTTCATTATCTCGTCTGAGGCAAAGATAAGTGCCCTGATCGGCCATAGCAACCTCTCCATCAACTTGCTCACCGCTCATAAGTAGAACGGTCACTGAGGTGTTCATGGGGATGGCCATTAATACTCCAATACTTTCGCTTTAGCTAGACAGGTGATACATTCCACGCTTGCCTAACCAAATAAACCCTAACACTAAACCTGGCGATTAACTATGCAGTACGGGAATTCGGCTGCCCGTTCTGACGGTCCTTGACTTCATCGATTGCGGCGATTGAACTCATGCCTCCACCTTGGCCGACATTTTGTCCTACTCTATTAGTTTCATACTCGCTTAACCCAGCGCTACGGGCATCACCCATGGCAACCAGCTTAGGCGCAATTACACCAATTGCACTTGCTAATGCACCTTGAGCAGCAAGACATTGACCAACACCAGCAAAGTTGCCGCTGGCAAGGCATTGTTGTAGAGCCGCAGAGATGCTGCCATAGGCGGAGTAGCATTGAGACAGATCACCCGCCGAAATCGTAGCAGGGTTACCAGCTTTGGCAGAAATCTGACTGGCAAGGCCGTAGGCGGTAACCGATGCCGATGAAGCGGCAGCCTCAGATGCCTGAACTGCTCCAGGAGAAGAGTTATAGACTTGGTGACCACTTAAATAGGTGCCTTCTGAAGACATACTGACTGAGCCATCAGCTGTTGCAAACGAACCATCAATACCGTTGTAAGTAGAAACGACATTTCCATGTCCATCTTGCTCTACGAAAAGATTTTTAGGATCATTGTGATTTACTGTGTTCTCTGCAAGAACGTTGTTGTTGCTATCAGTATAAAGGTTGTGGTCTTTACCATCAGCCTTGAGTTCTGATGTAAGTTTCTCTCCTGTATCTGGGTTCACCATGACGGTAGAGATTTCACCAGTGACTTTGTCTAGGCGAAGTACTTTATTACATCCTTCTATAGTAATTGTCTGATTGGCTTCGTCGACCTTCAGACCCTTGATGTGCCGACTCATCGAATTGATTGTGCCACGTTCTAATTCTTTACCGCCGGCATCCTCACGAATGGCCTCATGACTCTTAAAGTCGATTCTGATGCGTGTTCCATCAGCGGCCAGGATGTAACCCTGCTTAACACCTTTCGCATCAGGCATTACAGCGAACTGAGTTCCATTTTCGGCCTTCAGGGCAACAGCATCATCGGTTGAGGTGCGATCTGCTTCACCGTTATGGTGACGGTTACGGCTCAAGGCATTGAAGCCCTGGCCTTTCCATTTCTCACCGACTAACTGAGCAGTCTTAAAGATTCCAAACCGTTGGTATACGTTATTACCTTCGATGCGAGTGACAACATCGCCCTTGACGATGTCCATCTGATTATCGCCACGCTTGATATACCTTGTGCCATCTTTTGTAGTAACAACCTCTGTTCCGTCAGAGAGCTTGTCATACACGTTTCCGGTTCCAGCGTCTACCGAATGAATCTCTTTTGTCTTTCGGTTGTAATACGAATCGTAGTCACCATATTTGCTAGCAATGTATCCATCGGTCATTTTGGTTGCATCTCTAGCTGATGCGGCACCCAGTATCTTCTCTATCTCCGGATCTTTGGTTGTGGTGCTCGATTTAAAATCAGTACTTTTGAGCACCAAATCGGCTTCTTTATCAAGATCTACGGCCCCTTCGAGAGCTTTGTTCATGGTCTCGCTGGTCCAGGCTGACATAGCCTCGAACTTTTGCTTACCCCACGACCAAGTGTTACTAGCGGCATCAGAAACGAAGTTGAAGGCGTCACCGACAAAGCTAAAGCTACTGCTCTCCTTGGCCTTATCTTCAGGCTTAGTCGGCTCAAGATTCAAACTATCAAGTTTGACCGGTTTCACACCAAAATCATAGCCAGGTAGTGAAGCGGCTCCAAAATCAATAAACCCTTTAGACTCGATGGTCGCCTTCGAAGTAGCATCTGGAGTTGTAACATTGGGCTTGTCAGGCTGTCTTATATTCAACAGGGCTGAAACTGTATTGCTGGCACCATCATAAAGACGATTAAAGAGACTACTCTCTGGCTGGTCAGCCTGGGCTGGCTTAGTACCGTCAGTGGCTGGCTTAGCAGCATCTGTGCCTGGCTTTGTAGCATCAGCTGCTGGCTCAGTAGCATCAGTGGCTGGCTTAGTAGCATCAGTGGCTGGCTTAGTAGCAGCAGCCGCCTCAGTAGCCAACTTATCGTGAGCGCCAGCGGCTGCAGCTTGCTCCTTATTGGGCGCATCAGTTCCAGCCGCTGGATTAGCGGGTTTTTCGGTCGCAGGCTTTACAGCGTCTGTCATGACCTGGTGAAACTCCTGAGAATACTAACCGTTTGAATAATTAGTATTGATGATGCTTTCGAGAGAGGACAGTGGTAAGTGTTTCTATTCTGCTTATTGCCAAATACCTTGTCAACGTGCGACTACGTATTTTCCCCATGCTTTTCTTCGTATTTCTCCCATGAAATGACAAGAATTAATAATATATATGCCCCCAAAATTGCTCAATAAAACCGCTGAACTTACTTAAATAGGCCCAGATACGGGAAATTGGACCGTCTTGCTATAGAATTGCTACTACGCCCATGTATAGATCAGAAAAATAGAGATAACCACTTCAGAGCTAGAACACTAAAGCAGAAGGCTAAAATCAAGCCTATAGACAGAGTAGTAAGACAAAGGAAAACCGGGACCGATGACAGTGACAAACTTTGCCTCAGGACAGTTCAAATCGAAGCTAACAGAGCGAATCGCACTACTCAGCCTTACTATCATCATGAGTTCAGTGTCTGTGCTGACCTTAACGGGCTGTCAAACCGTCAAGATCTCACCCACCAGCTCACAGCCCAGTGGCGGCACAAATGCAGCCGCCGACACCCCGGTGGCAGGTAATTGGCAGGTCTCTTATTCGGTGGGCGGTGAGACACAGTCAGCGCACATGAACATTAGCCAGAACGGTACTTCCTTTCAAGGCGTCGGAGTAGACGACAGTACTCAAGGCAATTTCGTCATTGATGCTGGGGTCATCAATGGCAAATCAATCACATTCCACAAGCGCTATCACGTTGAAGAAAATCCAAATTTGCCTCCAATCATCTATATAGGGAGTTTTGAAATGGCCAAAACAGCCCAATACACTGGCCCATATATGTCTGGAACATACAAGGTGAACAAGAACGGCCAACTGGTAGAAGGTCAATGGGATGCTCAAATTGATGGCGGCGGCCTAGCAGCCACACCGACCCAATCTAGTCCACAACCGGAAGCCCCACAGGGAGGTGGTTCCAATCGTCGCCCACACCTCTCGGGCAAATGGGACGCTGGCTACGAGTTCGAATTTAGGACTGTTCAAGCCAGCATGTATCTTGAACAGGATGGCACCAAAATAACTGGTCATGGCATGGATAAAGCCAATAAAGAAGCTTTCAATGTCAAAGGTACCTATACCTATCCAAATATCAAAATGTGGGTGAAGTATTTACCTGTTAAGGCCGCGGGCAAAAACAAGGCCAAGCCAGAGCGTAGCCTTGAATTTCGCGGAAAAGCAGCAAGCGTAAACGAAGCCGTGTATCAAGGCACCCGCCTAGAGGGTAAAACCAATGGTGGTGGCATTTGGATGGCAGAGCAAGTGAAGTAATGGCAGAGCAAGTGAAATAAAACTAGCTCTAAATCACGCCAAGTTTCTTGCCAACGCTAGCAAAAGCTGCCAGTGCCCGATCAAGATCTTCCACTTCATGAGCAGCAGAAATCTGCACTCTCAGGCGTGCTTCGCCGTTCGGCACCACTGGGTACCAGAGACCTCGCACATAAACACCTTGCTCTAATAATTGATTCGACATGTCCATGGCCGTGGCCGCTTCGCCTACCATAACTGGAACAATCGGGTGAATACCTTCCAAGATTGTGAATCCAAGCCGTTTTACTTCTTTTCTAAAGTAATCAGTATTCTGATGCAACTTCTCTACCAGGCTCGAATCTTCTTCTAATATATTGAGAGCTTCGATAGCTGCAGCGACAATGGCTGGTGGCAGCGAATTTGAGAAAGTATAAGGCCGCGATTTTTGCCGCATGAAGTCAATCAAGTGTTTCTTGCCAGCGATAAAGCCGCCAGCAGCGCCACCAAGAGCTTTACCAAGGGTGCCTGCAATCACATCAATTTTGCCGTGCACACCACAATGCTCAGGAGTACCGCGGCCTGTTGCACCAAGAACGCCGGTTGAGTGCGATTCATCAACATAAAGCAAAGAGTCACTGGTCTTTGCCATTTCTACAAATTCTTGCAAATTAGCGTATTCGCCTTCCATGCTGAAGACACCATCAGTGGCAATGATAGAAAGGCGATAATCTTTAGCTTTGTCTGCGGTCAAGGCTGTGCGCAGTTGCTGAATGTTGTTGTGCTTGTAGGCATTTAAGTCAGTAGTCTTAACTGCTATACGAGAGAGCCTGATACCATCAATGATACTGGCGTGATTAAGAGCATCTGAGTAAATTACATCGCGATAATCAGTAGCACCAAGTTGAGCACCTAAGAGAGCAGCGAAAAATGCTTCGTTAGCAGCGAAACAAGAAGAATGCAAAATCGCAGCTTCCGTGCCTAAAAAACGGGCAATGCGCTCTTCTAATTCAAGATGAATTGGTTGAGTGCCGCAAATGAAGCGAACTGATGCCAAACCATAACCATACTTATCGAGACCTTTTTTGGCCGCTTCAACAATACGCGGATGGTTAGCCAAGCCCAAGTAATTATTGGAGGCAAGCATCACTTGAGAGCGGCCATTGGCTTGCACCACTCCACCCATACGACCCTCAACAGGCACTTCATACTTGTAGGTCTTCGCTTCTTTGGCCTGGGCAAGCTCATGTTCAAGAGCTTGATAGAGTGATTTCACTCCCAGTTTTTTGGCAACGCTCTGGCTCATGCTGCACCCCTTATTGTTTACTGTTATTTGTCTGCTTGTGGACTAAAGACCAATTTCATTTCTTTGCCGCTAATCAAAGACTCGAAAGCACTCTGATAGTTTTCTAGCGGGTACATTCCCGGAGCAATTATGCGAGAAAGGCGCTCTTGCAAGCCGTTGTGGTCTTCTTTAAGCAAGTTGAGCATGGTTTCCCAGGTATCAAACATGCGTCGACCAAAGATTCCCTTCACTGTAACCCCCTTCCAGATCACACCATTGGCGATATCAAAATTTGCTAGGGGTTTACGGGCAATACCAAGCAAAATCACCAGCCCGCCGTTGCGGACAATTCTGAAAGCATCGGTGTAAGCGGGTGGCGAACCAGACATCTCGAGCACCACATCGACACCGTTAGCGCCTGTTTCATATTTATCTACAGCCGCGTATAACTCACTTGAGCCTTTGCCAACATCAAAGCAATAACGAACGCCGAAATCGGAAGCAAGCTTGAAGCGGCGATCAACATCGGCCGCTTCAGTTAGATAGATACGCGACGCCCCAAAATCTTTGCAGAGGGCAGCGGCCATCAAACCAAGTGGGCCAGCCCCAAGAATTGCCACTGACTTGCCGCGTACATCGGCCTCAGAAACTGTATGAACAGCGTTTCCGAAAGCATCTAATAATGCCCCAATGCGAGGTGGTATTACTGATGTATCTCCGTTCTTACCGAGCAATATGACATTTTTGTAAGGCACTGTCACGGCTCGAGCAAAGCAACCATCGAGGTGCACGCCCTTAACTTTGACCGATGTACATATATGTTCGCTACCGGTTCGGCACAATAAGCAATGGCCACAAGCAAGGTGCATTTCGGCAGTGACATAATCGCCAACTTCTACTCTTAGGTGATCGGGAGCAGCCAAACTGCTAGCCTGAGCCCCGGCTCCAACGGCTTCTACTATGCCGCAAAACTCATGACCAACAACAATTGGTGAATAGCTAGCACTGCCGATGTAGCGTTTCATCTCATTGCGAATGCCTTCGCTTTGAGCACTGGTGAAAATACTTTTGTCTGTGCCGCAGACGGCTGTAGCTAAAACTTTGATCTTTACTTCATCAAGTTTCATCTGGGGCTCAGGATGAGCAGTCATTAAGGTCAAGCCGTCTTTATCTAGATCTTCTTTGACAAGACACTTCATTAGGGCCATCGCTTGCTCACTCTTCGAATTCTCACTTAAATTGGATATGGCCATGTAATACGCCTTTGCAGTTTACAGATTGAAACGCAGACAAATTTACTTCACATCAGCTGTAAAGCTCAAGCCGTTGATTGACGTGTGATTTAGCGTATTTCCACCCCCCTAATTCGGCGCTGATATAGACCCTTAGCGTTTCTTTAGTTGCCAAGGATGTTCCGGGCACCTACAGTAACTGCATCACCTCAACAATTTCTTCATTATTCAAATCAAGAAAACTAATAAAGGAACAAGCAATGAATTTCGACCCAGCATCTTTCGAACACATCGATTTTGACCTCGGCAAACTCAACAGCCGAGTGAGCGCTCAAATAAATGCCATAGAGAGTGCTATCGAAAATACAGTGGTAGAGACCATCGTCATGGGCAGTGGCGGTCCAGACAATCACGAGACAACCGAGGCTGGTTTGCGCTTCGTGCGGCACCTCTTAGCTAATTCTAAGTCGATGCGTTTCGGATTTATGCCCAATCTCAAAGACATGAACAATATTCGCAATCTTGCCCAAGACTTCATTGCCACCTGCGGCAACGGCCCACTAGCTCTTGAAACAATGTATCAAGTAATCCAACCACAATAAATCAAAAATTTAAATTGAAAAAGAAAAGGCTCACATCAGTGAGCCTTCTTTGCTATTACTAACTACTGAACTTTGTAGAATCTATTTTTCATCAGCCTCAGCAGCTGCAGTAGGATGAGCGATGAGATCTTCTAGAGCGCTCTGGAATTTATCTGGTTCCATATAACCGCTTAGGCGGCCAATAAACTTGCCCTCAGTGTTGAAAACAAGAGAACAGGGGAATCCATGCACATGATATTTCTTAGCTGCCGCCTTACCTTCTTTAGAGCCTTCAGCATTGAGCTTGACGCAAATAAACTTGCTCTTTAGATACTTGACCATCTGCGCGTCTTGAAACGTGTCTTTATCAAGTTTTTTGCACCAACTACACCAATCGGTGTAAACATCCGCAAGTACATACTTCTGTTTTTGCTTTGCCTCTGTCAAGGCTCCATCAAGACTGGCCTTCCAGCCGACGCCGAGGTTGAAAGCTCCGGCAGAGCTGTGGCCGCCAGAAACCGTACCAGGGAAAGTAACTATGGCCCCGACGATGCCAGCGGCAAGAGCTGTCGAACTGGCTACAAGTAGTAAAGCTCGAGCAACCAGATTTTTCGATTTGTGCTTCATTACATCCCCTTTATCAACAGCTCTATGTGGTCAGATAGTGATCGACGATAACCCGCTAGTTTTGTTTCCTACCCCCATTTCGGTTTATCGACTTAATAACCTCAATTACTTTTTGGCCAATCTAAATCAAATACTTCGGTACGCACAATTTTTAGAGGGGGAAAACCACATTTCAAAAATCGATCATGAAAATCTTTCTGATCGAACTTGTCGCCCATTTTTGCCTGGTACTCAGCTTTCAACGCAATTATCTTGAGCTTGCCCAAGGTATAGACAAGATAAGTTGGGTCTTTAGTACCACGTTTAGTTTCGCGCTCAGCATTGGCTTTTTCCATGAATCCTTCTTTGATAAAAAATTCACGGCCTTTTTCGTAAGACAAACCGCGAGTATGCATTTCGATACCGACTATATATCGACAAACTCGCAGCAGAGCATCATGAATCTGCACTAATTCAAGTCTCTTCTGTTCAAGTTTCTTTTGTTCAAGATTTTTCTCTTTGTCTCCAGACTCACTGCTTGAAGCTGGCAAACCCTGTTCAATCATCAACTGCTCGCAGTAATGGGCCCAACCTTCTGCGTTAGATGAACAACCTAGCAACTTACGCACCTTAGAAGGTGCGTGCTTCACCCACAGAAACTGCACATAGTGGCCAGGGTAGGCCTCATGCACGCTAGTATTGACCAAATCAGCATAGCTAAAGAAACGCATGTGCTCTTCTATACGCTTCTTATCCCAATCACTTTCTACTGGCGTGACGTAATAGAACGCTTCTTTCGCAGTATCTTCATAAGGTCCTGGGGTATCCATAGAGGCAAAGGTAAGAGCGCGCATGAAAGATGGACTCTCGGCCACAGTCACCCTGTCTTTGGAGGGAATAGTGACAATTTTCTTCTCTTCAATAAAAGCAGCTATGCGATCCAAAACATTTGCCGTAGACGAAACCAGCTTATCGGGCTGAGGATGATCGCTAGCAATGCTCTCGAAACACTCTAAGGCGCTAACTTTAGGATTGATTTCATGAGCTAATTGCTTGAAGCGCGCCTGCAGTCTGCGCAATTCTTTGTAGCCATTGGCCAAGATTACATCGAGCTTCTCGTATTCCATTTCATCAAATGCTAGCTTCTTGCAATAGGCCGCTTCGCCTATGGCGAATTGCCCGTGAGCATTTGGCAAAACTTTCTCTTTGACAAAAGCTTGATAGCTTATGAGTTCAGCAATTAACTTAGCATTTGCTTTCTCAAATTTTTCCTTCAGCTCAGGCTTGGCAGAGGCAAAAGCCGCAGGGATAGTGGTTTTAAACAACTCTATCGTGCCAGGCAATTGCTCTAAAGCCACCTCCGCATAGATAGCAGGCACTGCATCTGGTTGAATATTTGCCCGCCCAGCAGCAAGAAGACCTGGCGCCTTTTCAATGCGACTAATGACAGAAACTAAACGCTCGTCCACTGGAGCGAAATTACGTTTGGCCAGTGAAAAAACACTGTCAGCAATAAGGGAGGGATACTTATCAGGGTCGCGATTGAGCGAATGCAATTCTTGCAAATCGAGCAAGCTGGCAGAAATACTCGCCTGCACCATAGCCAAATCGAGGCGCTGCGCTCGAGGCAATTGCAAAAAAGCAGGGTCTGAAAATTTACGACGATAGTCAATGAGAGTAGCCTCATTATTCTTCAGAGCAGCAGCTGAAAGATCCTCTAACTGCTTGTCGTACTGGTGAAAGCCAACTTGCGTGCCCCAGCTAGGAGAAAAAGAAAAGGCGCTGGCAAAATATTGATCAACCAAGCTTTCGTACTGAGCAAGCAGGGCTGAATCTTGCTTCTTACCAGTTTCTTCTGTCTTTTTTGTACTTTCATCTAGTTTTCTTCTGAAGCTGCTCTCGATTTTTATGACTTGCACTTGAGAATAAGCTGGCAAATTAGAGCAAAAAGTACTTTGCACCAGGGCGACCGATAAAGAAAGCCGAAAGACAAACTTAAGTTTCGAGGAAATAGACCTTTCGGTCGTAAATAAATGTGCAGTCATATTGTTCTCTGTATTTTTCCGCCTGTCTCTTGGAAAGCCGACGGGGAAAGGGTATTTGCAAGGTGAGCTAAGGATAATCTGAAGTAATAGAGATTTCCATATAAAGAAACAATTGAGAATGCCCTATGACAAGAAATAAAGAGTCAAACTACCCCTGATATAAAGAGCTTTCGTTAAGTAGTCTCTATCTCTAATTAACAAATGGGGAAGCTTCAGCCATATGTAGGTAGAATCTTTCAGTTAAGGATACCCAGAAGGTAATATGTCGGCCGGTTTAAACATTTACGTTTTGGTGAAGCAGGTTCCAGATACAGGCTCCAAGGCCGGTCTTAACCCTGATGGCACCATCGATAGAGCAAAAGCTAAGCGCATGCTCAACCCCTTTGACCGCTTTGCCCTACAGGCTGCTTTGCACGCCAAGAGGACTTATGGCGGCAAGGTCACGGCAATTTCGATGGGGCCGCCACCGGCTGTCGAAGTTTTGCTTGAGACCCTTGAGCATGGCGTTGATGAGGCTTACTTGTTGTCAGATCGCCGATTGGCTGCATCTGATACCCTGGCAACTGCCTATGCCCTCCACAAAGTGCTCAACTACATCGGCAAGCCCGATTTGATCTTCTGTGGCCTGCAGACCACTGACGGCGACACAGCCCAAGTAGGTCCGCAGATAGCTGAGCGCCTGGGCTTACCTCAAGTAACCTATTGCGAAGACTTCCATATGGAAGAGGGCAAAGTACATGCTCGCAGAATTATTGAAGGTGGCTACCAAAAAGTAGTTGCCGATACACCTCTCCTAATAACCGTTGCCAACTCCTACCATCCTCTTGAATACAAATCATTCAGAGGTGCCTGGAGAGTGAGACGCCTGGCAAGAGATCAGGAAGAAATGAAAAAATACATTCACAGCATTGATCTGGATGTTGTTGAAGCAGATCCTGAGCGTACGGGATTGAAAGGTTCACCTACGATTGTGGCCTGGACAGAGAAAGTTGGTGAATTGGGTGGAAGTTGTACTATGCACGAGGGTCAATCAGCTCACGAATTGGTGAGTGATGTTCTTAAAGCAAGCGACCTCGAGCAGTTGTTAGTTGGCTCTGTAAGTAAGTAGGTCCGTAAACAAGTCAGTAAGTCAATAAGTAAATAAGTAGACAATGAAATGAGTGAACAGCCTGACGTATCAGCCTTTTGTCCTAAGGGAGATGTGCTCGTAATTGCCGAGCAAATCTTAGGAGACCTGCAACCAGTAACCCTTGAGCTGCTGGGCGCCGGACGCATTCTTGCCGACAAAATGGAGCGCAATCTAAAGTGTCTAGTGCTTGGCTATAACTTAGGCGATATACCGCAAAAGTTGATTGAAGCTGGTGCTGACGAAGTCTATGTGGCCGACGACAAAGAACTTTTCTCCTACCGCACTTTGCCTTATAGAAGAGTAGTAATTGACTTCCTCGATTCTTTGCCGGAACCACCACACACCTGCTTGCTTGGCTCCACCACCACTGGTCGCGACTTGGCGCCACGAATTTCAGCGCACTTCGATACTGGTCTCACCGCCGATTGTACCGAGCTCGATATCGGGCCATACGAACACAAGAGCAAAGTAGATCCAACAAAAATTGGTCTTTACCCAAACTGTCTCTATGCCATCAGGCCGAGCTTTGGCGAAAGTTTGAAAGCGCGCATTCTCGGGCCATGGAAAAACCCACAGATGGCGACAACTCGTCCTGGGGTGATGACTCCCAACAAATATGAACCCGGTCGCAAAGGCAAAATCACAACAGTTCCAGTCAAACTAATTCCCGAAGACTACCGCTTAATCGTGGCCGATACAGTTAGAGAAGTATCAAAAGGCGTTAAGCTGACAGAAGCCGATGTCATCATTGGTGGTGGCTACGGACTAGGCAGTGCTGATGGTTTCGATTTATTGAGACAGTTGGCCGATACTTTCGAAAACTCTGCCATCGGCGCCTCAAGAAAAGTTGTAGACCTTGGTTGGATTCCTTATCAACACCAAGTGGGCCAAACAGGTAAAACTGTAAGACCAAAACTCTACATAGCCTGCGGTATTTCTGGTGCCATTCAACACCGCGTAGGTATGTCAAAATCAGGCTTGATCATTGCCATCAATAAAGATCCAGATTCGCCAATCTTCAAATTTGCCCACCATGGCATAGTCGGCGATATCTATCAGATCGTTCCAGAAATGATTAAACAGTTTGCGGAAATTCAATCAGGACGGGGGGTCGAGGCAGTTGTCGGATCGCATTGAGTATGACCTACTATTAGTTGGTGGTAGCCCATCCAACCTCACTCTCGCTTACCGTTTCCTTGAATTAGCCAAGGGTAGCGATAAGCAGTTCACTATTGCAATTCTAGAGAAAAGCAAAGATTTCGGCGCTCATATCATGAGCGGTGCGGTGTCTAATCCGCACGTCATTGAAAAAGTATGGCCCAATTACAAAGAGCTAGGTTTCCCTATTGAAGCCACTTGTACTGAATCAGAGTTTTCAGTCCTCGGTGCGCAAAAGAAATGGGATATTCCACATAAGCTCTATCCTAAGTCGTTTGATAAGACCGGCTACCTAGTTCTGACATTGAGCTATGTAGTTAACTGGATGGCCAATCAAGTACAAGAAAAAGCCAAAGAAGTACCCAACGTTACTATCGATCTTTTCACTGGCTTTGCTGCTCATGCTGTCGCTTTTGAAAACGGTAGAGTAGCTGGGGTTGCCGTTACTGAAGAGCCTAAGTCTGAAGAAGATTATGTCTACGGCAAGTTCACTTGTTTCGGCGACAAAGGCTTCATTTCGAGAGATGTTGTCGACCACTTTAAACTGCGCGACAATCCACAAATTTGGTCTGTTGGCGTCAAAGAAGTCTGGCAACTAAACGAAAGTGTGGAAGGCAAAGTCTGGCATACACTGGGCTACCCTCTACTGGATGGCACCTTTGGTGGTGGCTTCGTCTATGGCATGAAAGACAATAAGTTGACTATCGGTATGGTAATCAGCCTTGACAGCCAAGACCCCAACATGAATCCGCAGCAAAAGCTGCAAGACTACAAGAAGCATCCATTCATTCAAAAGATGATTGAGGGCGGCAAGTTGCTCAAATACGGCGCCGCTCTACTTCCAGAGGGTGGCTATTACAGCTTACCTAAGAAGTTCTATGTTCCAGGCGCTCTGCTCATGGGTGATGCTCTCGGTACCCTCGACGTTAAGTACCTGGCTGGTGTAGACCGTGCCATGGAATGCGGCTACGTAGCTGCCAAAGTTCTGCATGACGCCTTAGTCAAAGACGACACTTCAGAAGCAGCCCTTGCCCCTTATCAAAAAGAACTCGAAGACGGCTTCGTCATAAAAGAAGCTTACAAAAACCGCTACTTCCGCTGGGCCTTTATCGAAAATCCAAAACTATTGGGCCGCTACTTGCCTGATATTGCTAAGAGCATTGATAAATCCAATGCCTGGATTGGCATGCTCAAGGTTGGTTTCAAAAACCCACTAGGCTCTTCCAAAGACGGTATTAGATCGCTTTCGTTAATCGAAGGCAAGATCGATATTGGACCAATCAAGTATGTAGAAGACTACAAGCACATCGTTCCAGCTTGGGTACCACCTAAGTATGATGAGCCACAGAACTTCGACAAATCAACCATTTACTCTAGAGTTGATGCTGTCTTCTACGCTTCGACTAAGTATCACGAAGGCAACAATCACATTGATGAATTCAACGCTTCCACTTGTGTTAAGTGCATCAGTAAATATGAAGCCCTTGGTAAAACCACACCTTGCGTCTCTGATTGCACGGCTGAAGTGCACAGAATCGACATCATCGAAGATGTAAGAAAGCACGGTATGTCGCTGGAAAACTGCGTACATTGCCGCACTTGCGAAATCGTCTGCCCTGAAGTCAACCTCAGAGTCAAGCCGACAGCACAAGGCAGCGGACCAGACTTCCTCGGTCTCTAATGCGATATGGGCTGCCATTGTGGTGTGTCCATATCGTTGAAGCCAACAACTCGAACACCGGAAATTCGATGTCTAGCCATTGCTCGACTGACATCAGACACCCTGCTGTCTGGCACAAAGATATGAGTGATATCTGGCTTGCGCAGACCTAACTTCTCCAGTATTCCACTACCCAACCTAAGCTTGTTTGTAAGTAGTTCTCCTGGTTCAAGGAAGCCAGCATTCCAACCTTTACCACCGGCCACCGCGTGGCGCGAAATGCCAAATACCACAGGAAAGTCAAGCAAGCTCTCAGGACTATGGCGATGGTAGCTAAATGCTTCGGCAAAATGACGTGTCATAGAGATTGCCCGACGGGGAAACTCCTCCAGAGCGCTCTCACCAGCAATTTGCTTGATACCACGCAGCCGCAGTTCTTTGGCCGGAAGCAACTTTCCTTCAGTGAAGATAGAATCAAGAGCACGCGAGACTGTGGCATGAAATAAATTACTGAGTTTTTCACTTGACTCAAAAGGCATCCAATCGACAGGCGTGCTGGAATCCCGCGACTTGTAGACATGTTCACGGGGCGGTGCTAGCTTCTTCCTTAAGGCACTTTCATCGAAATTAAAAAATCTTTCGCGAGCCGTCCCCAGACCCTGGAGAATACTATAAGTATCAGGATCGCCAGAAACATCGCGCGCTGCCAACTTGGCCATACCTTCTTCGAACTCACTGCCAGACTTGAAGTCTTTGCGTTTAAGCGATGCTGTAAGAGTCTCTCTGATTGCAGCCACTCGCTCAATACTGTGCGTTCCTTGGGCCAGCTCGGCGTTACTGTAAGAGTTTAGACCTGGTCTGCTCTCGTTGCCGTGCAGAATTAGCAAAAGCTTTTCGGCAAACTTAGCTTGCTCTTCACCAATTTGATTAAAGACTCGACGCCTATCGGCCAGAAGTGGATCTTCAATTTTCTTCTCTAAGGCGTCGATCTTTTTGATGTAACGCGGATATTCTCTTTCAAAAGCCGTGACTGGATTATTCTCGGCAGTAAGAGCGACTTTGGGGAGTTCTGGTAGTCTAACCGGATTAACAAAATCATTAAGCCGCTTTATAGGATGTCGCATATTGAGCTCATTGAGCTTCGAGTAATAAAGTTGTTTACCCGCTGTGGCACCCTCCTGAATATTGTATTTTGTGCGGTAATAAGCGTTTTCGACAGCCGGCAACTTAGCGACTTTAACAACACCAGCATTGAAGGCATGAAAGCCAGCACCGAAGGCCGCGAACTGACCAGCACTACTCAAAACTTCAGAGCCCGTTGCTAGGCGATGTTCTTGGGTAAAAGCATGGCCGTAGGCAGAAGTAACACCACCGGCGCCACCAGCAAAAGCACTACTTAAACCCTTAGAGAGAAAGTCATTTTGTGGCAAGAGCTTGACACCTTCTAAGGCCTTACTTCCACCTCCCATGACAGCAAAAGTCGTGCCTGAGACCAAAGCACCTTCAAGTCTACCTTGCAGTAAACTCTTGTCATTAGAGCTTTTAGTCAACAAACCGCCATCAACAGCACCAGCAAGAAACATCTTGCTGGCACTGCCAGCTATGCCGTCGATGCTTTCTTTCATCAAAGGCTTGAGGGCTCCACGGCTGGCCACGGCTAGAACGCTGAAATCGACGATTTGTCCAGCAATTGCACCAGCTTCAGTCGCGAGGGTACGTGTGGCTTCAACCTTCGAAGACTTCTTGGCTATGGCACCCGCACTGTCATCAAGCCCAACTAGCTGACGCATAGCATCCACTGGCTTTTCTATGGCACCTTGATAAAAGCCCTGAGCGAAATCGACAGGATTGATATTGCTTACTATTTTTTCGGTAAGTGTTTCTTTCACGGGCTGCCGCGCTCTTACTTACAAGCTCTGTCTAAATTAGACCTATCTATATACACTCAATAAATATTTTGCCGCACGAGACTACCCATGTCAGTGGGGAAAATACGAAGCGCAGACTTGTTTCCAAAGATTCGCCGAAGGCCTAATTCAGTTTGATTCTAAGCCAGTCTTAGCTTCTTCACTTGCATCGAGACTACCTGCAGAATGTTCATTAATTACAAGCTCTTGTTCTGCCTTAAGCTCTTGTTCTGTCTTAAATAACGGCTCACCAACAAATACCGGAATAACTGGCGGGCGAATCCAATTGACAATACGATCGCCTCGACCGGCCCCAAAGAGCAAGCCCAGAGCAAACCAGCCAAGACGCCGCAAAAGTGTAAACCGGTCATCTACTAGCACGGGGGCAAAAAGGTCGCCGCCAAGCAAAATTGAGCAAACCAAGGTCAGGGCACTGCCAGCGACAATTGCTGTGCGCACCGTCAGGCCAGGACGGCCGAAGAAGAGAATGGCAACGCCTAGGGAAAATCCAGCCACCGATAAACCAGCATGCAAGAGTTTCACCGTTAATATTGCCGCTTCGGTTGCAGCTTGAATTTGAGTTTGCTCAGGGCTCATAGGTTCAAGTTACCACATTAAGGCAAAAGTGGAACTAATCAGCCCGCGGTTAGTCTTCACTGCTGTAGGCACAGCAAGATTGCCCTTGGGCCTAGAGAACTGGAGAAACAAAGATGACTGGGAAAATGGATAAGAGCAATAATAAAAATCATAGCGGCACTCTTAAAGAGAAAGATGCTGGTCAGCCCAAACATAGCGTTAGTGAAATAAGAGAGCGGGCTCGTCGCCATGTAGAAGATGGTGCTGTCACAGCAGACTATGCAGCCGACCGAAAAAAGCTAATTAAGATGCTCAATGAGTCGCTTGCCACTGAACTGGTCTGCGTAATGCGCTATCGCCGCCATTATTACATGGCCCGCGGAGTCAACTCAGAATCGGTTGCCCAAGAGTTTCTAGCTCATTCTACAGAAGAACTCGGCCATGCTGACAGACTGGCCCTCCGGATAGTCCAACTAGGCGGTGAGCCAGATCTCAACCCTGACACCTTAACTGAGCGCAGTCACGCCGAATATATTGTCGGCTCTAATTTGAAAGACATGATCAAAGAAGATCTCGTGGCCGAGAGAATAGCTATTGAGTCTTATCGCGGCATGATTGAACACATCGGTAGCAGCGATTCAACCACACGAAGATTACTGGAAGATATTCTTGCAGTCGAAGAAGAGCATGCTGACGAGCTTGCAGCACTTCTGCAGTAGACTCAGCAACACTAACAACTTGAGCCTAAACTTACTTCAAGTAAAACGGAAGACAGCTTGGGCTCAAGCTTTGCTTTCTTTCAAAAGAGCGTCGAACTGACCAAGCCAAGTCTCAACATTTTCAAAGTTTTTGCCATAGTCAAAAACAACATTCTTCGTCCGTGGTCGACTGACAATTTTTACTTGCCACTGATTCTCAGCCTGACAATTAAGCTCAACTTCCATCTCTTCGCCACCAGAGCGCCAACTAGGACCGCTGGCAGCTCTAGTAATCATGTGCTCAACATCATCTGAAACCCGAGTTACATAAGGCACTACCAGTAGTGCTTGCCGGGCAGCGTGTAAAACCTGCTTACCTGTTCCTGTCACTTCTATTTCTCGAGTCTGCTCAAGATCCCAAATTTGATGATAGCGACCTTTACTGAGAAAGACGTGGGCACTAAGGTCAAGGGGCAAAAGCACGGCGATGGTGAAGAGGGCAAAAATACCGCCAATGGTTAGGCCTGCCATCAGACCATAATGAAAGGCATTGGGCTCGTTCTTATTGGTCAAAACAATAATCATTATAAGGAGGCCAATGCCGCCGCCCACCCCCAATGAGGTGACCAATGCTGCCCGAAATACTCTCAATAGATAGCGAGTCATTAATGCTCTTTTGCCAAAACCAGTGACTTAGTCGAAAGCGCTCTCCGAATCATCAGAGTCTTCAGAGCGACTCAACCCATCTTCTTGCCTGACAAACCAGCGCACAAATCGATAAATGATATAGCCGGGGGGCACGACAGCACTAAAGAACATAAGGCGGTCTAATAGATGCAGCCAGCCTTTAGTTTTCTTCTTCCGACAACGCACAACTATCCTCCTCATCTGATGAGAGTTTAACCCCTTCGGCCTCGATATCTTGAACGTCTACCATTTCAGGCTCTAGCTCTTCTACATGGATATCAATTCCAATTTTGTCAGCAGAAAGCTTTTCGGCCGAAAATTCATTCAAAACCTCTTGCATCAAATCTGACCCAACCTCATCAAGCAAATCTTGCTCAGCCAAAGCAGCTTGCTCAGCGCTAAGCTTTCCGGCAGCAGCAGCCAGTCTGGCCTGTAATTTGTCGGCCTGGGTGCGTTTGGGGTATAACCGAGCCCTACATTTGGTGCAGAAGCAGTAGCTATTGTCACCAAGATGGCCGAAATCGCCGATTTTGAAACCAATAGGCAAATAGGCCTTTGTCGAGACCAAGCGACGATCAAGACCCTTTAAGCGGCGCTGAAAAATACGAACATACTCATGGCGGCAAGTTGGCACAACTGGACTGGGCGGCGGCTCAACCGCTTGCTCTGGAAGAGCAGCCGCAGGATGGCGATTTTGCTCATCTGCTTCTGATTTAGTTGATTCGGGATTGAAATTTTCTTGCATTACGTCAGTTATACGATTTTCTACAACCCTTAGTGCTGCTTCACAACTGGAAATTCTTGCAGCAGTTTTCCTTTCCAATAGATGATAACGGCCAGTTGATGATCATCTTTAACTATATTAGGACAGGAAAAATATAGTGTCCGTTCGGCCCCTGGAGCAAAGGCAATAGACGATGGGTTAGCCACCGGCAGACCAACTGAGCCATTGGTACGTCTTTTGGTATTATCGTAGAAAACAGCTGTCAATGTAAGATCAGTTACCGCTTCACCTGAAATGTTTTTGATCTTGATTTCACCTTCTGGAGTCAAGCTTCCTTTAACCAACCAGTTTCTGGACGAAATCACTGAAATCGGGGGAGTGCCAGGATTCCACTTATCGGTCTTGGCCGCCTCAGGCTTCACTTCATCTTTCCTTTGCTCTTTGATAAGCATAGCCAGTTGCTCAGAAACACGCTCAGCATGGCCCTTTACAGACAGAGCCTCTTGAGCCTTATTCTCCTTGACCAAGATTGCACTCCAAGTATTAAGGGTGCTCAAAAGCTGCTTCAGTAATGAGATAGAAGCCTCTGGCTTGAGCGAAACGGCCTCTTCAAGTGAGCGCACAGCTCCCGGATAGTTTTGCAATTTCAAATTGAGGCTGGCAAGTAGCTCATAATTGTCAAAACTCTTTTCTTTGTCGACCAGCTCGGTTAAGGCCTCCTGCGCTCGCTCAAGTTCTTTTTTCGCTAGTAATAGCTCAATTAAACGGTGACGCACCTCGAGGTTATTAGCGTCTTGCTTACAGACTATTTCGTAGTTTTCAATCGCTTTACTAGTGTCTTTGCGCTTACTATAAAGTGCACCAAGAGCAATACGTGTACCCGGCTCGTCACTGACCGTAAGGCTCTTCTCTAGCATAGCGACGGCCTGTTGCTCGTCTTTGTCGCGAGTTTCAGCCAGGGCAGCCAGTTGTCTATAACATTCAGCTAGGCGGTGAGGAACCTGCGACTTCAAGGGCTCATCGAGGCTATCGGCGTACTGCCAGGCTTTGCTCAAATGAGTGACAGCACTATCGATAGCGCCATTAGCTAGATTGGCCTCGGACCAGCGCAAGTACATGCGTGCTCTGCTGTTTGAAAGCTCGGCTGGCTTGACTACCTGTAGCGCTGAATTGTAGAGGCGTTCGGCTTCTTCATAGTGATTATGATTTTGGTAGAAAGTTGAATAGCTATCAACAACCGGCGCCAAATTGACATCTTGGCAGCGCACTCTAAATGCTGTATCTAGAGCAGTGCGACCTTCAGCAAAACGATCGGTAGCCAAATAGGCCTGAGCCAACCAGGGATAGACGCTGACATCAGCAGGATTCTGATGCACTAACTCTTCTAATAGCGGTACTGCAGATGCCGCCTTATTTGAACGCACCATGCTGGCAGCTTTTCCAAGGGGCGTTTCTTTCGGCGTAAAGACAATGTAACCAATCGCAAGAAGAGTGCAAACTATCAATCCAATCACAACAAAGGGAACACCCTTGCCGTCTTTGGGAGCAGGAGCTGGGTCTAGTTCTCCTGGGGAGGGAGAAGATGAAGAATCGCTTCTGGAGCCGTCCTTACCGTACATTGATTTTCCGCTGACTAAAAAGGGAATAGCGAGAGACTAGACATCTTAAGTGGTATCAGAAGCTATAATATCGCTCAGTTATGACACAAGATATTAAGCTCACTCCGACTTGTTCATTCGTTGACATCGTCCCACGATCTCAGCCTCTGACTCAAGGCGAAAATCATTTGATTAAGGCGCGCACTTGGGGCTCGTCAACCGATTGTCGCGCCGCCGTATTGCTCGTGCACGGGCTAGGTGCCCATAGTGGCTGGTTTGAAGCACTGGCGAGACGCTTAAAAGTGAAGAGAATCTTCGCTCTTGCCTACGACCAAGTTGGATTTGGCAAACGCTCTGACCAAGTATTGATGATGAAGCAGCAATGGCTCAACGACCTCAAAGATTCTTATGAGTATTTGCGCGAAACCGTTGGCGACAGACCTATATTTGTCATGGGAAATAGTATGGGAGCCGTGGTCGCCCTAAAAGCCCTGACTCAAATTAGCCCGTCTGGGCTTGTCATGTTTTCACCGGGCTTCGATGGCCATCCTGACATGTTCAAATTGACCTATCGCCTCAAATCAATGGCCACAGCGCTGCTGCAGCCTGACACCGAGATTGCTTTGCCTTACACCACCGACCAGATTACTCGTGAGCCCCAGGTGCGAAATTGGCTAGCCAATGATCCAGATCGCAAATTTGTTCTCACCGCCCGCACATTGCTAGAGCTACTAAAGCTTACCCAAGAAACCAAGTCTTCCCCGCGTAAAATTCCTTGCCCTGCCTTCATGTTTACCTCTGGCCAAGAAACCATCGTAAACAATGTTGTCAGTCAAGCAATATTCAATCGCCTAAACGCCCCCAGCAAGCGCCAGCACTCGTTCCCAGAGGCCTGGCACGACCTAATGTTTGACCCTGTTCTCGACGAACTCGTGGAACTGCTGACGACCTGGATGGACGAAGTCTCGAAAGAAAGATTGTCAGTCTCTTAACAAAATTAGTAGCTTATAATGCTCGGCCAAAATTGAGAAAATGCCCAACCGAGGCCAAAAAAAAGGCTTTGGCAGGCTCAGATAATTTAGGCTTCATTTGGCATACTGAAAACCTAATATAATAACGCCTGCTGGGAATCTGAGGTGCTTTACATGCTCGTGGATCGGAAGATATCCGATAGTATTACTGATCGCAATATAGCGGCAGTCTTCTTTGCTCGTGCCAAACAGCTCGACCATCTCAACTGTGTTGAATACAAAGAGAAGAAAGAGCCATATCGCAGCATGAACTGGCGTGAGTTCAGCAAGCTGGTACAGCAAATAGCGCTTGGCTTGATGACTCTAGGGCTGAAAGCCGGCGAAAAAGCGGCAATTTTCTCCTCGACAACTCACTTCTGGGTCGCAGCCGACCTCGCCACCATATCTAATGGCGCGATTTCGGTGCCAGTCTATCCCACTTCCTCAGCCAACGATATTGATTTCATTATCAATAACTCACAAGCCAAAGTTCTCTTTGTCCAAAACGAAAACCTGCTCAAACGGGCCTTAGCTGTAAGAGACTCAATACCGACTGTACAAAAAATAGTGCTCTTTTTCTTGCCGGCTGATGTCAAATCAGTGGACGAGCTAGCGGTCAAATACAATTTGCCCAACGGTCTTCTAGCCGATATTGAATCGGTACGTAAACTCGGTGCCAGCCTCGATACCGCTCACTTGAAAATTCTGGAAGACAGAATGAAGAGCACACCGAAAGATGGCATCGCCACCATCATTTACACTTCTGGTACCACTGGAGTACCCAAAGGTGTACCTTTGACCCATGGCAATATTATGGCTGTGATTGAAGACATGAAGCCAGTTCTCTCAGAAGACGATCGCTCTGTCTATCTCTCCTACCTGCCTCTTTCTCACATCTTTGAGCGCATCTGTGGGGAATTCTACTGGTTGACCCACGGTGGCGTTTGCGCCTTTGCCGAAAGCATAGAAATGATGGGTCGAAATATGATCGAAGTAGAGCCGACCACAATATTAGTGGTACCGAGGGTTCTTGATCGTATTTATGCCAAAGTCAAAAGTGGAATAGAAGGTGCTACGGGAAGAAAGCGCAAACTAATTGACTGGGGTCTTGACGTCGGTGCCGAAGTAGTCAAATGTCAGGGCGAAGGCAAGAAAGTTGGCCCATTACTCTGGTTCAAGCACAAAATTGCCGACAAACTGATCTTAGAAAAACTACGCGAGCGTATCGGGCCCAATCTGAAAATCATCGTCAGTGGTGGCGCTCCTGCCACCAGAGAAGTACTGACGTTCTTCAATGCTGTTGGTATCAACACTCTTGAAGGCTACGGACTAACTGAAACTTCGGCCCCCACCAATGTCAACCGCATTGGTAAAGTCAAGATCGGCACAGTGGGCCCTGCAGTTGACTCGGTGCATCAGAAACTAGCAGATGATGGCGAAATTCTGGTGAAAGGTCCGACCATTTTTAAAGGCTATTACAACAACCCTGAAGCGACAGCCGAAGCATTTGAAGGCGAATGGTTCAAAACAGGTGATATCGGTACTATCGATGCCGATGGCTACCTGAAAATTACCGATCGCAAGAAAGATTTGATTATCAACTCTGCTGGTAAAAACATTGCTCCGCAAAGAGTGGAAGCGGTATTGAAGACAGTACCATTTGTCACTCAAGCAGTGGTCTTCGGCGATAAGCAAAAGCATTTGGTGGCTTTGATTACGCTTGACGAGCAAGCGGCCTGTGACTTTGCCCGAGAGAGAAACTGGGAATTCGATTCTTACTTCGATTTGAGCCGCTCTACAGCCTTGCTAGGCTTCCTCAAGAAAGAACTGCAGGCCCGCTCAAGAGACCTAGCTGACTATGAGCAAGTTAAACGCTTTGCCATTCTTGCCAACGAGTTGTCAGTTGAAGCTGGCGAACTGACAGCGACACTGAAGATCAAGCGGAATGTGGTTGGCCGCAACTACAAGTCACTTATCGATCAGATGTATAGCAGCCATGACCTAGCTGCTGAGGAAAGTCGTGAGTTGGCTGGCCTTGCCAAATAGGAAAGTAGGCATAAGCTAAATCAGTACAAGCTGAACAGGCACAGCTGGTCTGCCAGCGCTGTTTCAAGAGCAAAAAGCTAAAAACAAAAATGTCCGATTTTCAGGCGAAAATCGGACATTTTTTATGATTGTATTTTCCTGACCATCTGGCGAAAGAGCAACGTCATTGAGCAATAGATCGAACCAATTTTCGAACTAATTTGCCAGCTGAATATGCCTGGCTTCGACCCTAAGAAAGGGCTTTAGCCGATTCACTGCGCTCAGTCTTGTCGAGAGCCGCTACTTTCAGCACTCTTGAGCGTCCAGCTTCGAGAACGAAGAGAGCGCCATCGTGACCAAAAGCAACACCTGTTGGGTTAACGAGTCCGGTGAGGAAAGTTTCGGCGCGGCCTTCACGATTAACACGGATGACAGTGCCAGCACGTCCAGCCGTTATATAAAGCCGGTCGAGACTGTCCATAGCCAAGTTGCCATCATAGCCGTCAGCAAAGTTGAAGCTCTCAGACTCAGCCACTTGAATACGAGCAACTTCACGACCATCTAATGAGCGTTTAACCACACATCCAGAGGCATGTTCTAAACACCAGAGGAAGCCATCACGTTCGAGCAGTAAGCCCTGGGTACCATGACCTGGCCCACCGAGTAGAACCTCATACTCACCAGTCTTGTCTATCTTAAAGACACCGCCAGTGTTTGAAGGGAAGTTAGAGACATAGACTTCTTCTCTGGCACCGATGGCGATATCAGACAAGAAAGTGCCCCCGCCCGTAAGGTTGCCATCAAGTTGAGCAAGAATACGACCTGACTTATTGGGGTCAATTTTGTAAACAGTACCCTGAATGGTAGCGACGTAAAGAACGCCTTTGCG
Source organism: Obscuribacteraceae bacterium (SeqCode) (assembly GCA_044378815.1). Lineage (GTDB taxonomy): Bacteria > Cyanobacteriota > Vampirovibrionia > Obscuribacterales > Obscuribacteraceae. The sequence goes on from JBIPOV010000019.1 coordinate 46,098, forward strand.
GTCAAAGCGCAGGCCAGAAATCGTGCTATTGCCACGAATGCGAGCGTACTCGCTCAATTGGCCATTACCGTCGATAAACCAAACCGAACCGTCACAAGAAAAATAAATTCCGCCTGGTCCGGCAGTCATTCGAGAGAAGCGATTGGAATATTGCGAATTTAGTTGAGAAAGAATCCGTACAGCGTATCCACGGGGAGCATCGGGAAGGTCAATAACGGAAACTGACGAACCGCTCCCCTTAGACTCCTTTTCGGTTACTAGCGCTCCTTCATCATCTTCACTGACCTCAGCAGAGGTTATGTCGATGTGCAAAATTAAGTGCAAAGGAACTAGTATGCGACGAATATGAATCTGACCGTCACTCTCATGCGAATACGACTCGACGTCAATGTGGTCATGGTCAACAGAAAGAACTCGTCCGGTGACGGTGTTATGGCAACCCATACCGTACCAGATTTGAATTTTCTGCCGGCTATCGACGAACCCCTGTAGCCTGGTCCTAAAGCTCATAGCAAATGTCCCTCAAAAACGCCTCGATAACTTATCAGAGCAAAAATTACCCTACGCTTATTCTTCTACCCATTCTTGGCGATCAACAATCAATGCATGGTTCCAGAACTGCTCGATTTTATAAAAGCTTCTCTCTTTTTCTTGCAGAACGTGAACTATCACCGAACCGTAATCTAGTAAGACCCAACGGGCTTCACTCATGCCTTCAATCGACTTGCGCTTGAAATCATGGCTTCCAAGAGCCTGGTCTACGGCATTTGCAATAGCTTTAACTTGGGCCGCCGACTCTCCGCCAGCAAAAACAAAATATTCAGCTAAAACAGTTACCGAAGCCACATCAAGTACCACTGTCGATTGAGCTAATTTGCTCTCGCAGGCATTGGCGGCAAGAAATGCTGCCGTCCTGGCGTCTATAGTTTTACCGTCGACGCTAATTGGTCCCAAAGGAGCCCCACTCAATGGATTTGACACTATCTTTGTTCCCTTAATGACTTCTCTTTACGCACAAAATCGGCAGTATATTTCATGTTTTATCCCTTATTCTGAGCTTTAATGACATCTCTGTAAAAACCGCCTGGCAAGCGGCCTCTCTACAAGTATGACGGTAATTATGACGGCAAATGCTTATCAAGAGCGACAATTTATGCCAAGTCTCTTGTGTCAGCCTTACAGGTGCTGTATCTTTGTCCCTCACGTGGTTATTAGACCGCCCAGAATACACTTTATGTTGTACTTTTGAATTTAGGACCGGATACTAGGAGGAATCTCTGTGAACAAAGCAGAACTGGCTGCCGAAATCGCTGCTCGTACAAACACAACCAAGAAGTCCGTCGAAGAAATGCTTGCCGCTTTCACCGATGTCGTGACCGAAGTAGTAGCCAAAGGTGATCGTGTCACCTTGGTAGGTTTCGGAACATTCTTGCGCCGTGACAGACAAGCTCGCGAAACAAACAATCCACAAAAACCTGGCGAGAAAATCAAAGTGCCTGCCAAAAAGGTACCTGCTTTCCAACCTGGCAAAGAATTCAAAGACACCGTCGACAAGAAATAGTCAACGGCTACTGCGAAGTGGTTTGAAAAAGCTAAAGGGGAGGGTTAAACCTCCCTTTTTCTTTGGTCATTCTCTTTGAAGTTCTTGGAGCTTGCTGGAGCGCTATGGCATGGCTGGCTCATTCTCACGGCTTCCAGCCGGAGCTTCAGGCCTAGATTCTGGTCTAGATTCTGGAGTAGACTCTGGACTAGATTCGGGACTAATCTCGCTAGGCAAAGTCTCGGGTCCCGCAGGCTTGGTCACGGGCTCAGGGTCGCGCTCAAGAGCGGGTTTATAGCCGCCCATGAAGGTGGAAAGCACTGTGGACAAATCATTGAGCCTCGGGTCATGGGGACACTCTTTCAAGCCTTCCTTGAGCCAGTTCATAGCCAAAGGCAACTGCCCCTGGCTAGCCAGCAGACTGACTATGCGCAAATAAGCTTCGACATATTGAGGCTTCGCCCGCAGACAATGGGCATACGAGTCTCTTGCCAAAATGAAATCGCCGTCGGCCTCTGCGGCTTGGGCCAATTCGAAGAAAACCATCGACTCTAAAGTCGAAGCCCCACCATCGCGCTGATTACTGCGCGCCTGGTCGAGCAAATTTACTGACTCGGCTAGCTTGTCAGTGGCTGAGCCATAGTTGCCCCGCAATCGCTCGTTAATACCCTGGTCGTAAAGTGCATACGAGCGAGCGAGAAGAGAGTAATTGCGCACCCTTGGGCCAACTCCAACACCTGCTTCCGCTGGACCGGCGTCCAAATGTGCAGCCGAGGGTGGATGACTAACCGTATGGCTAACCGCGCGGGCTCTGGCGTGACTACTTGGGTGAACGCCGCTAGCACGGCCGTGCCGCGAACGAGAATGAACAACAGCGTGACGCGAAGCCGAGTGCCTACTCGTTCTCAGAGCGCGGCCTCTTCTGGCACTAGAGCGGGTCGAAGCAGAAGAGGCACGGCTTGCGCCATGCCTCTTACCGACTTGAGTTCTAGAACCTGATTTGCTCTTGGCACTGCTCTTTCGAGCCGTTTTATGCCCGGCTGCTTTGTCAGTGCGTGCTTGGGCGGCCTGGCCAAAGCCAGAGTCACCCAAGTCAAACTGAAAACAGGACACAACCAGCCAGCAAAGGGAAGCAAGCGCAGCTGCGCTTGCCCTTGCAGCTGTATTGCTACGGATTCTGTTGCTCACAGAGTGCTTTCTCTTCGTCGCTGACGCCTTTCATGGTCAAGTTGACACGATTGCGCTCGTCAATTTCTTTGACTTTGACAATCACTTTTTGGCCAACTGCAACAACGTCTTCAACTTTTTCCACACGTCTATTTTCTAGTTGAGAAATATGGACGAGGCCTTCTTTACCAGGCAACACTTCAACGAAACAGCCAACTGGAATGATTCTAGTGACTCGGCCAGAGTAAACCACTCCGACTTCGATGCGCTTTACTAGGTTAACAATCCAGTCACGAGCTGCTCTTCCGCCTTCTTGGTCAACAGAACCAATACGAACGGTACCGTCATCTTCGATGTCGATGGTGGCACCAGTCTCTTCGATAATGCGACGAATCATTTTGCCGCCTGGTCCAATTACCGTGCCAATATCTTCTTGGTTGATATGAACGGTAATGATGCGAGGAGCCCATGGTGACATTTCTTCACGAGGAGCTGGCAGTACTGCTTCCATCTTATCGATGATATGAACGCGTCCGCGCTTAGCTTGGTCTAGAGCAATACGCATGATCTCAAGAGAAATTCCTTCAATTTTGATGTCCATTTGTAAGGCTGTGATGCCTTCTTTTGAACCGGTAACTTTGAAGTCCATGTCGCCGAGGAAGTCTTCTAGACCCTGAATATCGGTAAGAACGGCGCAACGATCGCCTTCCAAAATCAAGCCCATGGCGATACCACCTATTGTGGCCTTGAGAGGCACACCGGCATCCATCAATGACAGAGAAGAACCGCAGGTGGAAGCCATTGAGGTCGAACCGTTAGATTCCAGTACTTCAGACACAACCCGAATTACATAAGGAAATTCATCTTGGCTTGGCAAAGCTGGAATCAAGGCACGCTCAGCAAGAGCACCGTGGCCGATTTCACGACGGCCAGGTCCACGCATTGGTTTTACTTCGCCAACGGAGAAACCAGGGAAGTTGTAATGGTGCATGTAGCGTTTTTCAGTTTGCGGATCAACTGAGTCAAGACGTTGAGCATCAGAACCAATACCCAAAGTAGCTACTGAAAGCACTTGGGTGGTACCTCTGGTGAACAAACCAGTACCGTGGGTGCGGGGCAGAACGCCACACTCAACAGTGATTGGTCGAACTTCATCGCAGCGGCGGCCATCGGCACGAATACCAGTGTCTAGCACTTTGGCGCGCATCAATTCGGCTTCATAGTTTTCGAGGTATTCAGCGATTTTTCCGCCAGAAACGCTCTTCAACTCATGACCTTCTTCAAGTTCAGCGATAGCATCATTGATGGCCTTGATGGCTGCATCAATGTGACCTTGACGCACAAGCTTATCGGTAACTGAATTCATAGATGCCTTGAGAGCTTCAGTGGCCTTTTCAGCCACCAAATTTTTCAATGATTCCAAACAAGGTGGGGCAACAAATTCTTTTACAGTACGGCCAACTGCCTTAACGAAGTCTCTTTGCGCTTCAACCTGCTTCTTGATAATTTGGTGGGCATAGTCAATAGCAGCCAAAATGTCTTTTTCTGTGACGAAGTTGCAGCCAGCTTCAACCATCATGATTGATGATTCAGTACCAGCGACAACCAAATCTAAATCTGAATTATCAAGCTGTTCGTATGTAGGGTTACCCACTAGTTTGCCGTCAACACGGCCAACGCGGACGGCACCAACTGGACCATTGAATGGCAAGCCAGCTAGCTCAAGAGCAAAACTGGCACCAAGCATGGCAAGAGTATCTGCAGGGTTTTCCATATCGGCACTCATAGTGGTAGCCACTATTTGCACGTCATTGCGATAGCCTTCTTTAAATAGAGGGCGAATTGGGCGGTCTATCAAACGGCTTGTAAGGATGCACTTATCAGGTGCTTTACCTTCACGACGACCGAAAGATCCAGGAATGCGGCCTACTGAATAAAGCTTCTCTTCGTAGTCAACAAGCAAAGGGAAGTAATCGATACCGTCTCTGACTTTCTTACTTTCTGTGGCTGTTACCAAAACCATGGTCTCGCCGCAAGAAATCTCTACAGCGCCACCGGATTGTTTGGCCATACGACCAGTTTTAACAACGATAGTCTTGCCGTCAATAACAATCTCGGTTTGACGAATACCGGCACGTTCTTCTACTTGCACTTCTTCTTTTCCTCTATCTTCTTTTTCTGCTTATTCAGCTAGTGCCTCTTCACCTGAAGGGCACAAAATATATTTCTGGATACCAGTGAAAGTTCTCTACTCGAGAACTTCACTAAAGCTAAAACAAAAACGTCAAAAACAAAAAAGGCGAGCCAAAGGCCCGCCTTTTAAAACTAAGCTATTAGCGTCTCAGTCCAAGCTTTTCAATCAGCTTGCGGTAACGCTCATTGTCTTCCTTCATCAAATATTGAAGAAGGCGACGACGCTTACCAACCATCATCAAAAGCCCACGTCTGCTGTGGAAATCTTTAGAATGAGTTCTCAGGTGGTCGGTCAATTGGTTAATTCGGTCGGTGAGCATGGCGACCTGCACTTCTGGCGAACCAGTATCTTTACCGTGCGTTTGGTGGCCTTGGATGAGCTCTTGCTTACGATCAGCTAAAAGTGGCATTGCTTCTTTTCCGTCTTTTTAATAGATGTTCTTACGATTTTTTGGCGTTGGTAGATAATAGCATATACAAACCCGAGCCTTTACCGCCTGCGGGTCTCAGCCCACTTGAATTCTATAAAATTAGCCAATCTTTTTCTCATCTAGGCGAAAAGCACTAAAAAGGTAACCCTTGAAAAAGTTCCGAATCAAAGACCTATTCTTGAAATACCCCCTTCTTGACAAGTGGAGAGTCTTAGGTCTCGCAGGTATCTTTAAATATGGCATTACGGTTTACGACCTGTCATATAGAGTCATGGCGGTCATACCAGAAGCCAGTAAAGCCTATGTCAGAGCCAGTTCCACCAATAGCGGCAGTGACGGCCTAGCCACGCTAAAGCCAGCCATCTACGCTTACTTCCATGGCCAGATGTATGTATTGCTTGGCCTCAGCCCGCGCAACCGTATGAGTCTAATAGCCAGCAATTCGCGAGACGGCGAAATGATCGCCAGAGCCGCTGAATTTATGGGCTTTGAAGTAGCCCGCGGCTCCCGCACCCATGGCGGCGTCAAAGGCGCATTCAACTTGATCAACGCTGCCGAGCACAATCGCAGTGTTCTATTTCCAGTGGACGGCCCCAAGGGGCCATTTGAAATAGTCAAAGCTGAAGTAATTAGATTGGCGCAAATTACCAAATTGCCAATAATTCCAGTAGTCTCACGGGCCAGAACTCGCGACTTGATGAAGTCATGGGACCGCTACAACTGCCCATACCTTAATACAAAGATGGTTTACGTTTTCGGCGAGCCATTAGAAGTACCAGCCAACGCCGATGATGAGGAAAAAGAAAATCTACGGGTGGAATTGCAAAACTACATGGTGGAACTCAAAGCTAAGACCAGCGAGTTCTTCCGCTACGCCGAGACTACAAACTGAGCAACCAATCTAATTTAGTCCTCAATCTAGACTTGGCCACATCTATATGTATATTCACTTAGGGAAGTTTATCCCTGCGTCAAAATCAAATACACTTGCTATAAGTTGAACAACTTGATTGATCAAATTGAAGGTGAAGGAGAAATTAGTAAATGGCTGATGTAAAGGTCAACGTATATACACCGGCTGGCAAGAATGTTGGTTACTTCATTAATCCCGAAGTAAAAGCATACCCAGCTGGCGACTACGAGATAACCGGCGATTTCTTCGAACCCACCGGCGAGAAGCCAACCCGCATAGACTTCAACCCTGAAGCCATGCCCTATACAGCTGATTTGGGCGATTACTGCAACAACAACCCCAAAGTAAGCCACAAAAAACTTTCATCGGTTTATGTTCAAAGTGGCCGCCAGCCCATAACAATGAGTGGCCAGGGCAAATAAATATAAAACAAAAGAGCAGCGGTTCGAGGGAAACCAGCTGCTCCTTGTTTTTCGAACTCATGGGCCTTGCTTCGCTATTGGTATCAATACGTAATCAGTATTAGGGCCTAACGATGCATGGGCTGGGGGGCTTGGTGAGGGTCAGGGTCTAAAACTGTCACATTGCCCACAAGTCGTCGCAAATTAGGTTGACAACGTTTGTATTGCCGAACCTCATATTGCAGTTATAGCAGCAGGTTAGGGGTGACACCCTATAGGTGGGAAGATAATTCAATATAGGCATTCTTATGTTAGGTTGATAACAGGCCTGCCCATGATCTCTAAACAAAACCTCTAAACGAACTTTGTTGGATGAATAACTTGGAAGACGAGAAACCAGTAGCAATAGAGCCCAAGGCGGATGCCTCAGACGCAGATATTGCCGTCCAAATTCAACGCGAGCGCCGGGTACTTTTAATCGAGCCAGTGGAAAAAGACCTACAACTAGTGCGCAAGGCAATCATTTCGCAATCACCTTTATATGATGTTGATGCCGTGGTCACGGCCAAAGAAGCCCTAGCTCGCATCAAGACCACTCCATATGACGTGCTAGTGGTCGACAACGACCTACCGGACAGCAGCGGAGTGGACTTGGTCACCACACTCGCGGCACAGGCTCCAAATTCGCCAATTATCGTCATTACTAGCGTTGATTCACAAGAACTAGCTCTAAAATTACTAATTGCTGGCGCCAGTGACTATCTGCCGAAAATTGGCGAGTATCACAAATTCTTACCGCGCATGATTACAACAAACTTGCAGCGGGCCATCATTGTCGAAAACTTGAAAGAGATGTATGACCGCGTCGAAAAGTCTTCGAATGACGAAGCGCTCTTCAATCGGTTCGTTGTAAATGTTCACGGCTCCCTCGATCAATCCGATATTTTAGAGCGGGCCACTGAAAGCCTCCTGAGAGAATTTGAGGCTTCGCGAGCTCTAATTTGCTTGATCGGAGACCCCGATAATACGATGCGCATCGTCAGACAGATGACCACTGAAAGTTTGACGCCGATATCAGACAAAAGCACACTGTTCTCTAAATATCACGACCTGCTCTTAGATGTTGGTGAGAGACGGCCACTGATGGTGGTGCAAGAGGACACCTTTGCCTTTGCTAAAGATGTGCGCTTAGAACTTATCAACTACAAAATTAAATCGATGGTAATGGTGCCATTGGTTTATCGCGGTAAGTTAATGGGCTTGCTCCATCTCGATGCTCACAGCGATAAGAGAATGTGGACAGTACGCGACATCAACCTGCTATCGCGTATTGCTAACCAATTATCAATTGCTCTAAGCCAGGCCAAGCTTTATCAAATTGTCGAGGCCCAAAGCACATCGATTAGCAAACTAACAGACTTGTGCAGTCAACTAACTCAAGTTGTACACAGCACCAAAGAGTTGACCGAGCGCACAGAGAGCCGAGAGAAAGTACGCATCAAGCTCAGTACTAGAGAAATAGAAGTGCTTAAACAAGTAGCTCTTGGTCTATCGAATAAAGAAATTGCCGAAGAGCTACACATTACTGAAGGCACCACCGAAGTACACGTATCGAGACTGAGAAAGAAATTGAACTTGAGTACCCGGGCCGCTCTTGTACGATACGCTTACGAGAACCATTTGAGTTAAAGCTAAGCTTTTGGATTGGGGCAATATTTTGTTTGGCTAATTCAAAGCCGCCCTACGAAATATTGCGTCGAATAAGATCAATCACCATCGGTGCTGCTATAAAACCAACTGTGGCTGCCAGTTTAGCCCTGCCACCAAAGCGATAGGCAGCATAAGTCAACCCGCCAGTAATACCGGCATCAGAAGCGACGGCAAAACCATTGAGCCAACCTGGATGATGATAGAGATTGGCAACATCTTGAGCTTCATCAGCTATTCCACTTACAAATGGATTCTTGCCCAGCAACTGTCGTTCTGTCTGACTACGATTGACTACTACCGGTTTGCCGCTAGGGTCAAATTGCAGATCCACATTAAACTTGCCAGGCGAGAACAAAACAGTGCGCATCCAGCCAGGCAGTGGATTTTCCATAGTGGCACGATAGATACGCCCATTGGCGCCATTGTGACCAGCTGGCAACTCGGTAATGTCTTGAATTTTGCTATCAAGATTGTAGCCAGCCACTTGAGCGTGTAATGTGATACCACTGATATTCTTCAGCTCCGGGTAACCATTCGCCTTGGCCAGAACAAAAGAAGTCTTACCGATTTCAATTGACTTGAGCGCACCAACACCGAAGGATACATGCAGCGGAATGTCGGCATTGACTTTGCGATCAATCGTGATAATGTCATTCTTTTTCGAAATCAACGTAGTGTTTTGGATAAACTTATTTACTGGATCATTGAAGGCCACATGGGTAGAGCGAGTTATCTTATCGAAGATTCGCGAAGGGCTGATTGAGCCGTCAGAAATGGTCAGAGCGGCATCAAAAATGTTATCTACGTCTTGCTCCATTCCAGCAACACCGCGCTGCTTCATTGCAGCTTGCAGTTGCTTCACAGTTGTCAATTCTTCCACCGCCATGCTGGTTTTTACTTCAACATTGTGGCGAGGGTTTGGCGGAGTAGGTCGCGGATGCGCTTCAAAGAAATCCCAAACCTGTTGCAGTCGATGGGCGGGATCATCAAGGAAATGATCCACTCCAGAAAGTGTAATATGCTCAACCGCAGTGCCATTTGCCGGATTAGACGATCGCTCAATAGTCTCTATGCCATTCTTAACCACAGTTGGTTCAGCGGTTATACCGGCTAGCTTGCGGTAGTAGTCAGTGCCAAAATGTGCCGGCTGAAACACAGGCACCCCAACATCGGTCAAAACCGGCGGAGTATCAGTCATGCCCTCATAAGGAATAATTCGGTCGGCTGTACCATGGATATTAATCATCGAAAGCGGCTCTTTCGGTGCCGGCTCCTTTCCACTCATGGTCGAGCTCAATATGCCGATGCCAGCAAGAGTTCCTGACAAAGCTGCGGCGGTAGAATAAGTGAGCATGCCGCCATTAGAGAGGCCAGCCATATAGATGCGCTGGGGATCTATATTAACTTGCTTCTTTGTCGCTTCAATGATGTCACCCATAAATTTGACATCGCTAGCCTTCTGTCCTGGCAACACAAGACCGTTGCCACTCTCCCAGGTACGCAGATCTTTTACATCAAACCAGTTAACCGAATCAGGGTAGACAGCAATAAAACCTTCTTTGTCAGCCAGCTTGTTAGCCTGAAACATCTCCTCAACGTCTTTACCGGTCTGTGACATGCCCGCAGCAAGGAGCATCATTGGCATTGGCTTAGACGCATCGTAACTGGCTGGGACATGAACATGGAAACTGCGCGTACGACCTTCTATTTGCATGGTCTCGACATAATCGCCGGGCCCTTTTATTTTGAAAGTCGAAGCATCGGTGGCTGGCAATGCATCCGTCGAGCGAGGCTTAACGCTGTCGGTACTGGAATTCCTTATTGGCGCCTGCGCTTGGTCAGCTTTTCCAGTCGGAGCAGCCTTGTCAGGTTGAGCTGAATTTAGGACCACGCTAGGGTCAAAGTCACTCTTAAGATAAGCGCCAAAGCGCGACATAAAGGGCGCCATGATATTCTTCACCCAAGCTGGGTTATGCTCGATAAACTGAGCAACATCACCGGCATCGCTAAGGGCATCGCGCAGTACCAGACCAGGCAAAGTCGTATTGCTATGCTCAGAAAGTGAATGCAACACTTCGCTGTCACGGGGATAAGAAACCCTGCCTCTAGCGTCCATCGTAAAATTCAACGGCAAGGTGCTCGGGGCGTTAAATACCTTTTCCACCTCAGGCGGAAGTGGATTATCTACCTGCAGCTGAAAGCGAGTACTACCGTTAGTTTCTTTGTTTATGGCAATGCTTCTAACATCCAGTTTTTGATCATGGCCAAAAGTATGAAAGTTAAGCTTGATTCCGCTCACTTCAGTTAGATTCTGGGTGCCATCGGCGGCAGTCGACTTTTTGAAAGTAGGATTCTTTGCTTCCAGCGACCGCAGGATAAGCTCTTGATTGAGGTAGGAGTGATTGAGGGCAACCGTAAAATTCTCGCCAATAGAATGGGTCTGATTGGGCTTAGCGCGATCGGACGTGGCGGCGATACCCGACAAAAATTGCTGCAAGCTATGCGGCCGCGGCGTAGCCTTTGGCACATGGGGGTTAAAGCTGGCAGCGTCGGATTTATTTGCGCGCACAAGATAAAGACCCAAGCTCGAATGAGTTTCCTCAAACGGTCTAGTTTCTGGCGGCTCCAACCTATTCTTACTTGCTGAAGGTTGAACTTGATCCAAATTAGCTCACATTAGGGGGGGTAGCTAAGGAAGAACGATTGTGTATCTTTTGGCAAAATAAAACACTGTGGTATATACGCACGTACAGGTTAATTTTGGGATTTTTGCCAACCGCTGCCCACGTGACGGCATGAGCTAGACTTATTTAAGAGCAGGAGAGGCGGCTATTCCAAAGCCAAGAATTAAAGCATGAGCTAGACTTATTTAAGAGCAGGAGAGGCGGCTATTCCAAAGCCAAGAATTAAACCTAGATTAGGACTATCACTAATGCTGCAAGAAGATTTCTTAGCAGCGGCCTTGCCATTGTTTAGTGACGACGAAGTGGAAATATTAGAATGGAGCCCGGATATTGGCTGGGCCACCGACATACCTGAATGGGCCGATGAGCTACTCAATTTTTTCAGCTCTACTCAAAGCCTTTATGGTCATGGTGTGAACTACTCACCGCTCAGCGCCGATTGGACCGCCGTTGACACCGGCTGGATAGAGAACCTTGAGCGGGAATTAGAGCAGAGGCAATTTGTACACTTCTCTGAGCACTTTGGCTTTTCGCGCATTGCTGAGTTGCGCGAGGGCGCACCACTACCGGTACCACATACGCCGCAAGCTCTAGCCGCCGGTCAATTCAAACTAGCAAAGTTAGCCCACACTGCTGGTGGACGAATAGGCTTAGAGAACCTGGCTCTGGCATTCAGTCTTAGCGATGTTAGAGAACACGGTCGCTTCTTGGACGAACTGCTAGAACCGTTTGACGGATTCATGCTGCTCGATTTGCACAACCTTTACTGTCAATTGGAAAATTTCAGTCTATCGGCAGAAGAACTGCTCAAAACCTATCCACTGCATAGGGTTCGTGAGATTCATATCTCGGGGGGCTCTTGGAGCCACTCAATAGGCAAGAAGATTCGGCGCGACACCCACGACAATGAAATTCCCGATGAAGTGTTGGCACTATTGCCTCTGGTATTGGCCCAATGCCCAAATATCGAAGCAGTGATATTTGAGCGCCTTGGCGGCACTATGAATACCGCCGAGCAACAACATCGATTTAGAGATGACTTTCGAGCAATCGCCAAGCTCATTGAGCAGCATTTGCTAAAGCAAAATGTTGTGGATGAAGCGATAGCAGCGACGGAGTCCATCGCTTTAGAGGAACTGACCAAGCTTGAGGAACCAGGAGCTGACGACTTTCCTGACATACAGCGCTATCAGAAAAAGCTGATGGAGCTACTACAGTCAGAGCAAAGGCCGGAGGAGATTATCGCGGAGCTAAGTAAAGACTTTGAAGGCGAGATTGCAGAATATGCTCACTCGATACAGCCAAGAATGATTGCAGTAGGACAGGAGCTGGTCGCTAAGTGGACGCGCTGAAGAATCAACTGCCCTTCCGAGCCATCGGCAAGCGCACATAAAACGACGTGCCTTTGCCCACTTCACTGGCCACAGTGATAGTGCCACCATGAAGTTCAGTCAATGCTTTAGCAATCGACAAGCCTAAGCCACTGCCTTTCTTCTTAGTGGCATCGCTGGTGCGCACCTGGCGGTAGCGATCAAAGATAAAGGGCAGATGATTCTCGGCAATACCAATACCCTGGTCTTTAACCACAATCTCAATATCATCATCTACTTTCGATGCATGCAAATGCACCACACCACCGGGCTGAGAAAACTTTATGGCGTTCGAAAGCAAATTGGTCAAAATCTGATCAAGTCGATCGCGATCCGCCACAAGCTTTAGACCACAGTTGTGGTGCTTAATAATCACTCTGGCTTTCTGAGCAATTGTGGACATCATGCTGTTAATACTGGCAAACTGCTGATCAAGATCTACTTCGCTATATTCCAGCACCAGCATGCCAGCTTCAAGTCTATCCAAGGCGAGCAAGTCACCAGTTAAATTGAGAAGCTGGGCGCAGGCCCTTTCGCCACTTTGAGTTAACTCTAAGGCCTTAGGAGTAAGGGCACCATAAACACCTATTTGCAACGAGGCGAAAATTACATTGATGGTCGAAAGTGGCGAGCGAATATCATGACTGACCATGTTCACAATCTGACGGCGCATATTCTCGGCTAATTTTCGCTCCGAAATATCCTGAACAACGCAAATCCAATGATTCTTATCTTTCGACCATTTGATCATCCAAAAGCTATCTATTAGATTGCCACTCTGAGCTTTAAGCGGTATTTCAAGCACCGATTCAGAGCCGCTGTAGCGCACTTGATACAAAGTCTCAAGCAAGAGCTCTTGCCCTTCAGTAGTGAGAAGACCCAGTAAAGAGCTACCAATGAGCTGCTGCGGAGTGAAGCCCAAAAGCTTTTCCACAGCCGGGTTAATAGTGTCAATAACGAACTCACCATTGATGGCACAAATAATCGATGCCGCACTCTCAATTAAATCGCGCTCGCGATCTATCGCCTGATTTAGTGCTGCTGCCATTTCGTGGAAAGACTGGTCGAGAATGGCAAGCTCGTCGTCACCACCTTGAAGATAATTGAGTTTTTCCTGTCGGCGAAAGCGCTCGACGTTATCGGTAAGAATGGCAAAACGGTCGCTTATGTCTTTGCCTAACTGCATACCTAAGAATGCCACCAAGGCAAGATTTACCACCAGTCCACCGCCAACAAGCAGGGCCAGTACTTCCTTTGAGGTATGAAATTCGACGATGCTCTCCATCTGCAAGAGCCAGATAACGACAATGCAGGCAATAATGGCCTGAATGGCCAGAGGCACACAGACTAGTCGAATGAAGCGAGATTTTAGGCTGGTTCTACTTTCCAATTGCCACTAAAACAAAACAGAATACCAATCAAAATATAACTCTATTTTGCTTCTTCATCCTCTGGTTCGACGATAACTTTTCGAGCCGGCTCAGGCGAGGGATACTTTCCTGTGGCCAAGATTACCCAGGTGGCTCGTTTTAACTCATTGATGCGGCCATGATTACTTTCTTTCGTCAAAGGCTCAGACATAGCTGCAAAAGGCTTGGCCTTAGTATGTTTTTGTTCCACCCAATCTTGATAGCGGTACCACTGCTGGGCTTCTTGTCGCTTGAGCGCCATGCGATAGAGCAGGGCATAATCAGGATTATCAGGATACTCAATGGTCAGTTGGTTGAGAGCGCGGATGCCACCCTGAACATCTTGGCTTTTAAGCTTCTTGAAGGCAATTTCAAGAATCTTTTCTTGGCGATTTTCGCTTGGCAAAGCTGCTGCTGCTGGCTTTTCTTCAAGTAGTTTAATCGGAGTGGCTTTATTGTGGTGAAGCCCTGCAGCAGGGCTAGGAGTTGCAGCAGAAGGGCGGCTAGGCAAGGGTTTAGAAGTGTGAGATGGTAAGCGCGCCGGGCTGACTTTGGGCACCGGTGCCGGGGTGACCACTGGGCTGCTTACAGGAATATCCTCTGGTCCTTCAGTCGGCTCGTTCTCTTGATATCTGGATTTTTGTTGAGGGGAACTTGCCAGAGCTTCGGGAAGTCCATGAAAATAGGTGACGAAGACAAGTAGAATAGGCGAGAACCTGTAAATGGTTCTTTGAAATCTAGAGAATCTGCTACCTGGCACGAATAAACCCTTTTGTTTAGTTAACCTGCAAATTACCTAACGCCGCGAACTTAGACAGCTTACGGCAACATCTGGCAGTTAGCATAGATACCACCACTTTTGAGCGGGCAACATGGTCGAGACCAAACAGTTAGAAGAGCGGGTCAAAGCAGAAGCTTTGATGCGTCCGCGCTGGCTAATTGTAAGGTTTTTAGCCGGCTGGTTATTCTCGGTCATGGTACTTTTCATCCTTGCTTTGATGATTAACATTGACTGGGCTAAACCCAAGTTAGAAGCAACAATGGGGGAGGCTTTGCACCGCAGCGTGCACCTCGGGCACTTAAGGTGGCACTTTGGCCTAAACGGCATAACGGTGCTCACCCGCTCTCTCAAAATTGATGAGCTTGATGGTACGCCCTTTATTGCCGCCAAAGGCAGCAACATCGGTGTGGCTTTCACGCCACTGCTATCCGGCAAGCTAATTGTCAAGTTTGTTCAGGTTGACCATCCTGTAGTTTACGCAGTGAAGCTCAAGCCTGGTGCCTGGAACTTCGAAGATCTCTTGGTACAGACTATCGATGTGAAGTTCATTCAAGCCGACTCTGGCACCATTCATATATCTGATCGCAGCAAGACAGCTATATCGAAAGAAATTGTCACCCTAAAGAATGTTGACTTAAAACTCAATTGGCCGGCCAAGGGCAAAAGCATGCCCTTCTATTTATCATTCAATACAGGGGCTGAAGGTGATCAGAAGCCAGGTTACGTTCGCATCGATGGCTTAGGCAAGGCCGTAGACAAAAGCTTTGAGCATACTAATTATGCTCTTAGTGTGTTTGCCACCAATATTCAGGCCCATGAAATAAAGAAAATTCTAGCCGTAGTGGCAGATGACCAGCGACTAAAAGATGCTCTTGATGCCAAGTCGCAAAATGTCATGGTCAAAGGAATATTGGCACTGAAAGCGATTGTTCAAGGTAGCGTCAACAGTGGTTTTAGTGCCGATTTAAACACCCAGGTAGAAGACGTAATTATCTCTTCAAAAGATATGGGTCAGGTCAAAACCAAGCATGCTAGCTCTGGTGGCAGCTTGCAAATGACTGATTCACTGATTGGTTGGAAAGATTTAGATCTCACTTTTGGCCTGCTCAACGTTAAGACCAACGGCGAACTGCGCAACTGGCAAGACAAAAAGACAAAGTACGATTTCACAGCCAATAGCAACCTCAATGACCTGGGCAATATCAGCAAATCAATTGATGTATCCAAACTAGATTTGGGTTCAAAAGAAGCCGACCAGTTGGTACATGTTATTAAGACCGCCACACTGACAGGCAAAGCATTTTTCGATATTAAGATGTCTGGGGTTGAAACCCAATCCAAAATTCTTTCTAAATTGAAAGCTGAAGGCCTCTCGGTTCAAGAAGTGGTGAAGGAAGTAGCCCCAGAGCTTGGTCCTTATCTAGCCCTAACGGGAATCGGCGCCAATTCTGTTATTACTGGCAATTTTGAAACTCTGCCTGGCCGACGTCTACTGATAAAAGATGGCCAGATTACAGTACCTGACTCAGCCATCAAGATATCTGGCGAACTCGATTTACTCAAAGACGCTTTTGATCTCAACATTGATGTTGACAAGCTTTCTCTAAAAAAAGCCTGGGCAGCCGCCCTCAAAGACCCTAAAGCAAGAGCGGCCATTTCAACGCGCATACGCCGAGCCGATTTGAACACTTTATTTGTGGACGGTATGGTACGGGCATCTGGCAATATCAAGGGCAACAGTCGTACCCAGAGAATGACAGCTGACGTCAAGGCTCATTTAGAAAATGGTGGTTTTGCCACCGCTGACCATACGCTCAATGCTAATACAATCTCTGGCGATTGCATCATTAATGGTGAGACCCTGCAGTTTAATAACGTGCAGGGAAAAGTTGGCGCAACAGGCAAGTTCACCTTAACTGGCGGTGCTGTCAAACTTTTCACACCAAGACCTGATATCAACCTCACTCTTAGAGGCACCAATGTAAATTTCGAAAACCTCAGCACAATAATGAACTTATTTGAGTTGAAGTTCCCGGCTGTTACCGACCAGCATTTGACTGGCAAAGTGAAAGACCTTCTGATTAAGCTGACGGGCACACCAGAAAAGCCGCAAGTTTATATGAGTGCCTCACCGGATGATATTGCTTACAGGCCGCCCGGTTTGACTAGGCCAATCAGGGCAGTATCAGGCAATATCTTGTATGAGCACGACAATGTCACATTAACAGACGTTGGTATTATCAGCCGAGGAATGAGGCTGACCACTTCAATTCGTATCGACGATTTATCACACGCAGCAGAGCTGCGCCGCGTGCACGTTAAGAGCGATGGTATCGAAATTGGTGACATCGACTATTACTTAAGCTCGCCAGTTCTGCCCACACCACTGAGAACGGCTTATAAGAATCTACTCGATACCTACAAAATCAAAAATCTCCACGGCAAAATTTATGGCGACGTTGTGGTTCTGCCCAAAAACAAGAAAGACTTCAACTTAGAAGGAGTACTAGGTTGTTATAGCGTCGGTGCCACAGTCAGCACACTTGAGGTACCGCTGGAGCGCATCGCTGGCATTCTAGCGGCCTCCGGAGATGAGTTATTAATTCAAGATATGAGCGGATACGCCCGTTCAACGCACTTTGACCTAGATGGCTATGTCAAAAACTACAAGTCAGATAAGCCCAGCTGGAAGACCGAGCTGCGCTCAACTATTGCCCCTCAAGAGTTTCTTGACTTAGTACCGGCCCTGACCGCCAAGCTAATGAACGGTCAAGTGAAAATTAAGTCGGCGGGTCCATTCCAAATGCGCGCCCAAATTGAAGGCAATGCCAAGAAAAACGAGATTATTTTCTCTGCCCACGCTGATGCCGACGACCATTTAAAGCTGAGCGTGCCAATTTTGACCATCAATCAGCCTGTTGGTGAAGAGCTCAACATTGACGGCTCAGTCACTGTTACAGATGAAGATCTAAAACTGCACAGTACTAACCTATTGTTAGGTGACGCCTCTATTAAGGCCCAGGGCAACTGGAATTGGAGCAAACCAGATCAACCCGTCTCACTAACAATGATTTCGCCTAATCCAGTACCAGCCAAAATTCTAGTGGGCTTGATTGACCCTACATTTGATACTAAGAATCTAACAGGCAGCCTTGATGGCTTCATTAACCTTGAAGGCCCAGTCAGACACCCTAAACTGACTGGCAAAATCTCTTTAGACCGGTTGAGCAACCCCGACTACAACCTCTTCAACTTGAGCGGCGTTATCTCAACAGATAATTTGACCACTATCAAAAATGACCCATATTCCCTATCAGTTGCCCGAGTAGATATCAATTATCTGAGGTTGCGCAAGCTCTCGGTGAACGACATTGGTGGCGTGATTCAAATGGAAAGCCAGGAGAGCAAAGATGGCCGAGTTCTGGCGCCAAGAATCGCCTTAAAAGAAGGCACGGCTAGGGTTGCCGGCGGTCTGCTCAAGATGGACGGCTACGTTGACCTAGAAAGGCGTCAAGTTGTATTCAACAGCAATATGACCCAAGTGCACATGGAAGAAGTTTCGGACCGTTTGCTCGATACACCAGGCGAACTTACTGGTGCCATGGACGGTGACATTCACATTACAAGCTCTGGCGGCAACTACAAAGAATTTTTGAAAAACCTAGAGGGAACTGGAGCATTTACCATCAAAGATGGCATTGTCGCTCGTTTCGGCCAGCTGCAAACCAAGCTTACTCAAGCCAATCTATTGCAACAAGGTATTCTCGGCTTCAACTTTAACAACCTTATGCAAAGTGTAGTACCGGTAAGAACTGGCGAGTTTAATGAACTCAATGGTCGCTATTCAATCTATCAAGGCATGCTCAATATCAAGGAGATTCGCTTCAGCGGAGATGACTTGCGGATGTGGGGTGCTGGTACTGCTAATCTGCCTCTCAATACCATCAACCTTGAGATAGCCGGCACTATTCCCCGGGTGACTAAGTCAAGACTTGGTGGCATGCTTGGTGACTTATCTCGGCGTGTGACCATATCTAAGTTTCTCAACAAAGTCACCTTTGGCAAGCTAGAAAACCTGCCTTCGTTGCCCCTGATTGGCGACATTGCTGCTGATAAACCAAGAACATTCAGCTTTACCTCCAATGCCAATATGGCCGATGCCAAAGCTATAACCAAGTCAATTGAGAAGACATTCAAATGGCTGCCGAACAAAACGGCAGCCAGCGCCCACCCTGTTCCTGGCTTATAGCGCTTCTCAATACGACCGATAAAGAGATATTGCAACGGTCCAGCTAGCGCCACCACCGGCGAAGGCGAATTTTGCTTGCCTTAACTGTATATATGTGTATGATATACACAATGACAGGGCAATTGAATAATTATTACGGGCTGACTCCCATCAGCCCTATATCTATCTCTACACCCGGGCTTGCCAACAGCATCGCCAGCCAGAACTTGGCGGGCAAGAGTGCTGCCACTGCATCCAATCTAATTTCCTTCCTGCCACCATATTTAGAGCACATTAGGGCCGAGCGCAGCCTTTCGCTCAACACCGTAATTTCTTACCAGCGTGATCTTACTTTCTTCACCACCTGGTTCAAACTCGAACAACAAAATGGTCGCATCAGTTCGGCAGTTGGCACTATGCCCACTCGAGGCGAAGTTTTGCGCTATCTCTCATCGCTCAAAGCTAAGGGTCAGCAACCAGCAAGTGTGACGCGAATGCTCGCCAGTCTACGAGGTTGGTTTGGTTGGCTCAAAGACATGCACCTGATCGAAAAAGATCCCCTTGAGCATTTCGAAAATCCGCACCGTATCAAAAAGCTGCCCCAAGTGCTTACCACCGCTGAGGTCTCTCTCCTTTTTGCCGTGATCAGTACTACCCGCGAAAAGGCGATTCTAGAGCTCATGTATGGCTGTGGCCTGCGTGTATCAGAGCTGGTTGGCCTCAATCTCTCTGATCTAAATATCGCCCAGGGCTATATCAAGTGTTTTGGTAAAGGGTCAAAAGAACGCATTGTGCCAGTGGGCAAAGAGGCAATATCGGCCTTAGCGATTTATCGCAATGAAATCGAAGAATTGAAAAATGCAAAACTTAAGCAAGCCCTTGAAGAAAGAGAAGCCAGCATAGGCAAGCCACGAAAACGCGGGCGACCAAGAAAAGAAATTGTTATAGCGGCAGCTAGCAGCAAAAAAAGTGATTCTCGCTCGCGCCGCCCAATAAAAGAAGAACCTTTATTTAAAGATGAGCAAGGTCAGCGGCTATCGCGCCTGGTGGTTTGGCAAATAGTGAAACGCCTGAGCCAAAAAGCTGGAATCAAAAAATCAATTTCGCCCCACACCCTAAGGCACAGCTTCGCCACCCATCTGCTTGAAAACGGAGCAGATCTAAGAGCGGTTCAAGAGCTTCTCGGCCACGCTAATTTAGTGACAACGCAGCTCTACACCCATGTCTCCCGGGCCCACTTGAAATCAGCGTACACCCAAGCCCAACTCAATTTCGGAGTCGGACTATAATGAAGGTTCCCTTCATATAGTAATGACATGCGCCTACAATTTATAGTTTGCCTGTTGCTTGGTCTCATTGCACCAGCTTTACAAATATTGCCAAACAGTAGTGGGGCAGCTTGGGCACAAAAATTTAGCAACAACAGAGAAATTGGCATATTTTATGCCACCACCAGACAAAACGATAGCCCCAGCGGCAGACCTCTTTATGGTGCGGCGCGCCGCCTCGATATTGGTTTGGGCCAGGGCTCTACCGAATACGGTGTGGCCACTTTCCTTAAACCCGATGGCAAAATTCCAACCATCGCCAATAGCCCAAACTGGCAACAACTTCGCGATGAAATGGCAAAGCGCGATAGCTATTGGACAACAGCAAAGGTAGGTCAACTGAATAGATTATCTGATAGCGATTTCTTTAATCGCATCAAGAACTTTCATGGCCTGATCTGCATTTACATTCATGGTTATGACATGACCTTTGAAGAGTCAGCACGAGAGATGGCAGAACTTGCCGATGAATACGAGCGCCGAGCACCTGCACAAGAAATTCTACCGATTCTATTTTCCTGGCCATCCACAGGCAACAAAGCTGACTATAACGGTGATGAAGCCAGCCTAGAGTGGTCCGAAGCGCCTTTTCGTGACTTCATTAATCGTCTTGCACGAGAAAAAAGTTACGACACTTCTATAGATTTGGTTGCTCACTCAATGGGTTCCCGTCTTGCCTTCTGGTATGCCATGGCCCAGAGTCAAGCTCCTAGCTCCTTCGGCTCTGCTCCTTTTCGCAATGTCATTCTCTCTTGTGCCGACATCGACTATCACACCGCCGAACAACGAAAAGGCGACCTGCAAAAGTGCACCGAAAAATATGTTTTTGTCTTGACCAATGATAATGACGGCCCCCTGCTAACTTCGCAGGCTTTGCATGCCCAGACAAGACTAGGCCGGCCCGCTGATGGTGGCATTGCTATTCGCCAGATTGCCACCACCGGTAATCTCACGGCCTCAAAGTCAGCGGACTTACTCAACACAGTCAATAGCCTATTTTCGGCGAATTCAAGTAGTTCAAGCGATAACAAAGACTCAAAGGCCAACTTGGCCAAGTTTGCCCTCAATACTTTCTTGCAAAAGAAGATCGCTGGAAATACTAGCAATGCAGCCGCTGGCCAAACAACTGAATCTGCTGATATATCAGCCTGGCTAGCAAGAAACCCAGCTCTCAGCCGCGACTATGGCCCCAAGGCACAGCTAATAGATGATACGGGGCTTGTGACAGTAAATATGGGTCACCGCATAGCCTGGCCGCTGATAACGGGTTTGATGTTAAGCCAACCAACCCTTGCACCCTTCGCCACGAGGATCGTGCATAAGCGCCCCGATGCTCTGCTCTTAAGGCAAATGGGTAACTCACCAACCTACCTCTACCGCTACAACAAGATAGACCTCGACCGCCTGAGCCGATGAAACAAAACAATTAGTAACAATTAATCGGCTGGCGAAGTTGTCATTGCTCGTGATGCGATACCTTATAGGCAGGTTTTTGAGATCTAATAGAATTGAATAGTTAGAGCCTCCCAAACCCCGGCTGAAAGTATCTAGGTCGTTCATGATTGAGTATTGCTGGTCTTAGCAATGCTGCAAAAGCCAAAGCTCATGCAGAGCTGAGAACGATTTATGCAAGAAACTCATATTAGTAAGCCACAAACATTTTCCTTTTTTGTAAACAAGGTATTTTGATGAGTCGAAGCAAGGTAGAGGGCACCAAAATTGCCCAGGCTGCAAAAGATCTCAATGTCACTAGTGTCACGATAAGACGCTACATTCAAGAGTTCGAGATCGAGACAGCCACTGATGAAAACGGTATTAAGGTTCTTCCGGCCCAAGCGCTAGAAGAATTACAAGAAATTCGCAAGCTCAAGGAAGACGGCCTCACTAATCCAAAAGTGATGGAACAGTTAGAAGAGATGCGCTCGGCTAAGACTGAAGAGAAGCCTAGTAAGGCTAAACCTCGCGGCAAAGCCACTAAAGTAGTAGCCCCAAAAGCAAAAAAAGCAGTTGTCGAAGTAGATGACGACGACGAAGATGAAGAAGAAGAGGTCAAGCCTGAACCAGCACGCAAAGTACGTGCTACCAAAGTAATCAAGGCACAGCCCAAAGAAGATATCGCAGAGAAAGAGAAAGAAGAAGAATCTTCTTCTGACGCTGATGCTAGCGACGAACAGTCTTCACAAGGCGAAGGCAGCGCTGATGGCGAGAAGTTCATGCACTCTCTCACTTGTCAAACTTGCGCCAAAACCTTCGAACACAACAATCCGCGCCTAAGAGATTGCCTTGATTGCTACCGCGCCAAACGCAAAGAAAGAAGACGTGGCGGCGGCGAGAAGCACAAGAAAGTTATTGAAAATCCACTAGCCACTCAAGTTCTCAGCAAACAATCACCACTGGGTAGTTCTGCTCAGGCCGGCGTTGAAGCTAAAGACGGTGATCGCCTCGATAGACTAGACCGCCCCGACAGACTAGAACGACCTGACAGACTGGAGCGTCCAGACAGACTAGAACGCCCTGACCGGGCGGATAGATCAGAACGTAATGAAAGACCAGAACGAGATCCAGCTGCTCGAGGTGATCGCGAACCACGCAGAGATCGCGAGCCTAGAGAAGGCAGAGATAGAGAACCAAGAGAAAGACAAGAACGAGTAGCCGTTGCAGCGGCTATGCCAGCAGCGCAACGCAGCACAGAACCTTCTTCTTGGGCTCAAATGCAGAAGCCTGTGCGTTCGTACAGAAAAGCGATCGAAGAAACTCGCCTGATTACTGGTTCTCTGAAACGTCGACTAGAGCGTCCAGATCTTCCAGAAGGCGAAAGACGCTGGTTGGAGCAAGTCTATGCCTATCAGCTGATCTTGCACCAAGGCTGGAGACATCTAGCTGAATACAAGTCAGGCAGCCCAACCCAAAAGCCGCAACAAGAAGACTAAGTCACAGCAAAACAACAAGAATTGCCAGATTTCTAAAAGGGGTCTGGCAATTCTTTTGGCAAAATAGGAGCCTGATTGTTCATAGTATTAGGTGTGTATAAAGGCGGCGCCATCGCGGCTCCAGGCAAATTAGCCGGGATATTAACAGGCACATTACTATTGCTGTTGGCAAAAGGATTAGCGAGCGGCTGACTAGGAGGTGCCGTTGGTGGGCTCATCTTAGTCAGATCAATGGTGCGAGTAACACGAACAGGAACCACATCGCCTTCATGCAAAACTAAATCTTTGCCTCTGTTTGCTCGGGCACGCACAGCGCCAATGCCTGAGGTAAACGAACCGAACATAGAACCGACAGAATTTTTGTAATCAGACAAATTCATGCCAGGGCCGCGGCTAGTTGGAGGCTTTTTCATAGTATGAGCAGGGTTGCGCTCGATAAAACCAGTAAATGGAGTGGAGCGTCCGTCAGGAAATACTAAGGTTGTAAGCCCTACTTCGACATTGCCAGCCATTCCAGTGCGCTGACCAGCAGCAGGGGCCGCCATTACCACCTTGCCAATAATGCGAGCGCCATGGGGAATTAGCTCGTGGCCATTTTGACTATGACCATCTCTCAGAACTACTGAAAACAGATCACCGGCATGACTATTCTTAGACGAAATATCGTCACCGAGCACACCAGTTAGCATTGTGCCGGCCCCGATGCGTGAGACCAACATCTGCTGAATCACTTCGTCAGGAATTTGACGCTTGCCACCGTAAGCTGGCAATCCAGCATCAGATCCACCCATGTTAGATGTAGTAAGTCCAGGCGCCACAAGGCCTGGGGCCATGCCGCTACCAGTCTCTTGGCCACTGCCGACAAGACCAGGTACAGAGCCCGGCGCTGGCGGCACATAGCCCTTGCCAACAGGTCCAGTGGGCGGTGCTCCCTCTGGATGTTGCATCTGCCACTGCTCGCGAGCATCGACTGCGGTTGCTATAAAGAAGGTCGTCGCAAGGGCCGTCGTCATAGCCGTTGCCACAAGAACACCGAAAAGGCCAGCGCGCCGCAAACATGGTGCTGATTGCTGCCACTCAGAAGCAGTGAAAGCCTTGTCTATTGTCGCTTTCACCCTAGTCAGCATGGCGCCTCCAAAAGAAATGAACAAAAAATTATAACCTTTCAAACTAAAGGCTATTCTATGTGGATTTTAAGCTAATTAGCAAATTATTGCGTAATACAAGCCCCAGTACCAATTATTGAGAGGTAAGGCCGTGTTAGGATCTCGGTTTCGTAGCAGAGAAATTTCGAGTTTATTTCGAGTAATCCTTTGCCTGCCGAGCAGGACGTTTAGACCATAGGGGATAAAGCATTGGCTGAATCTAAAAAACAAAAACAGTACGAATCTGTTTTCATCGTCAGACCTAATCTGGATGAAGACGCTGTAGACCGCACCATCAACGCTGTTGAAGAGTTCATTAAAGCGCAGGGTGGCACGGTTGATGCAGTAGACAAAAAAGGCCGTAAGAGACTGGCCTACGAAGTAGAAAAAATGCGTGATGGATATTATGTCCTCATTACTTTCACAGCTAAGACTGAGTCTATTTCACCGTTGAAGCGAATGATGGTGCTCTCCGAAGACATTATCCGCTCACTTATCGTTGTGCTAGAAGAAGAAGCGAAAGCTGCCCAGTAACCTAAATCTACACACACCAGTAAGTAAGCAGGTACGCCATGAGTTTGAGCAAAGTAGTCATTTCAGGGCGGGTAGTGAAAGCACCAGAAAAGCGCTTCACACCCAACAATAACGTTGCGGTTACTGAATTCACTATTGGGGTCGATTCACCTAATCGTCAAGATGGTGGAGTAGACACAAATTTCGTCAAAGTAATTACCTGGAGAGACCTCGCCGAGCGTTCCGCTCAAGAGATCAAGAAAGGCGATTATGTGGCAGTCGATGGACGTCTGCAAATCAACAATTACACCACAGCCGAAGGCGCCAAACGCCGCGATGTGGAGATTGATGCAGTGGCAGTAGAAAATCTCTCCCTCACAGTGGGAGCAGACCATTCTAAAGGTGGAGATGACGAAAGTCGTATGGCTACCGTGTCCAGCCGTCCAGCTGGTAAAGCTAAGAGCATAGTTGAAGGTAAAGAACCGGAAGACCTAGACGCCATCTTCTCTTCAGAAGATGAGATTCCGTTCTAAATTGCATTTTAAGGAGTTAGTTAAATGGGTAGAATGTCCAACGATTCAGCACCACCACGTCGTCGCAAGACCTGCGGCTTCTGTGCTGACAAAGTAGAATTTATTGACTACAAAGATCCAAACCGCTTGAAAAAGTTTGTAACTGAACGCGGCAAAATTTTGCCACGTAGAATCAGCGGCAACTGCGCCAAGCACCAACGTTCTTTGACCGTTGCAATCAAACGGGCTCGCGATATCGCTCTCATGCCTTACATGGCTGAGGGATAAATCGAAGAGGCTGTTAACAGTTTCTTGTTCATGTGGAGCAAATAGTCTTATTGTTGTAAGATTATTTGCCTACGCCGAAGTGGTGAAATGGCAAACACGCTACGTTCAGGTCGTAGTGAGAGCAATCTCTTGGGGGTTCAAGTCCCCCCTTCGGCAGACTTTATTATTACTTGTCTATTATTTAATACTTGATAGATACACGAGGTACGCTTGAGCACAATCGATCCCCGTCGTCCGGACGCAAGACGAGACCTTCCCCCTCTAAACGAGCGCATTCGCGATCGTGAAGTCAGGCTCATTGATGAGGATGGTAGTCAGCTGGGAATTGTGCCTACTCGTGAGGCTCTAGCTGCGGCCAAGGAAAAAGGTTTAGATCTTTTACTAGTACAGCCAGATGCTAATCCGCCTGTGGCACGCATCCTTGACTACGGTCGTCATAAGTTTGAATTAGAAAAACGCGCACGCGAAACCAAGAAAAAACATCACATCCAAGATGTGAAAGAAATCAAGATGCGCTACAAAATCGAGAACCACGATTTTGATGTGAAGTTACGCAGTGCGCAAAAGTTCTTAATTGAAGGCGACAAGATAAAAGTGCTGATTCTCCTGCGTGGACGCGAGATGCAGCATGCTGACATGGCTATCGACCTGATGAATCGTTACGCCGAAGCCCTGAAAGATTTATGTTTGATTGACAGAGAAGCCAAACTAGAGGGCAAGAGTGTTATCATGATTCTTTCGCCCCTTCCTTCAAGGGGCAAATCGCCTGCTTAACTGTTTCAGCTAGCTGATACCAGTAAGTAAGCTTCGGAATCGCCTCTAAGGCGCCTGTAATTTGTATCTTTCACTAAGAGTAGAACCGAAATGCCTAAGATGAAAACCAACAAGGCTGCCGCTCGCCGTTTCAAGATCACTGGAACCGGTAAAGTAATGCGCACTCAAGCTGGTTCACGCCACTTGAATGAGTGGAAAAGCGCCAAAGTAAAACGCAATCTGCGAGGAACTACAGGAGTGCATCCTGATATCGAGGAACACGTACTGTCCATGTTCCCTTACAGAAAATACCTTCGTTAGACCATAACAACCCCAAGTCAGGTCCAAGGGATTACTCCTCTCCGACGACCGGCTGATGTTGATCTCCCCAAGAGAGCAGCAGTAAATCTTTCACTTCGAGAGAAGAAGGAGAAAAATGCCAAGAGTAAAAAGAGGTAACGTCCTCCAAAAACGTCACAAGAAAATCCTCAAGTATGCTAAGGGTTTCCGCGGTTCTAAATCCAAAATATTCATCGCTGCTAACCAAGCAGTTATGCAAGCCTGGAAGAATGCCTACCGTGACCGTAAGAAAAGAAAAAGAGACTTCAGAAGCCTCTGGATCGCCAGAATCAATGCTGCAGCCAGACTACATGGCATGAGCTACAGCGTTATGATGAATGGTCTGAAGAGAGCTGAAATTCAAGTTAATCGCAAAATGCTCGCTGAACTAGCTGTGGCTAACAAAGAAGCTTTCACTAAGCTAGCTGAATCAGCAAAAAAAGCGGTTGCCGCGAGCAAATAAGATAATGGAGTGATTATGAGAATTGTCACTCTCACATCAAGCTCAAACCCGCTATTAAAAAGGATTCGCTCACTTCATGAGCGCCAAGCCCGGCATAAAGCCGGGCTTTTCCTTATTGAGGGCGAAAAAGTTTTGCTTGAGGCTTTCTGCAAAGACATAGAAATTGAAGCTGTCGTGATGGACTCTGCCTATTTCGAAAGGGGCTTCCCTGAAGTATTCGACGACAACTTACTTGAATTGAATGTCGTTGATTCATCGTTGTTTAAAACATTGAGCACAACGACTTCTCCATGCAACGTTATAGCCATAGCCAAGACCAAAGCTAGCCGCAGCACCAGCGAACTGCTTGAGAGCTTAGACCAGCACCGCCCATTAACAGTGGTGCTCTGCGAGAACTTGCAAGATCCAGGAAATTTAGGCACCATCATCAGAAGCTCTTTGGCCTTTGGTGCCAATGCCCTGATCTTGAGCAAAGGCTCGGTCGATCTCTACAATCCAAAGGTAGTGCGCGCTGCCATGGGAGCCCTTTTTGACCTACCGATATCTAGCGGTGAAAATATCGGCGATATCTTAGCTAGCTTGAAAAAAGCCGATTTTGAAGTAATTGCCCTCAATCCTGAGGCGAAACAATCTTTTGTCGATATAGAATATGGCCCCAAGGTAACAATCGTGCTTGGTAATGAAGGCAATGGTCTAACGGCCGAAGCCGATGCCAGAACAACAAAAGAAGCTCATATTGAGATATCACCTCAAGTAGAATCACTCAATGTCGCTGTAGCGGCGAGCGTGGTGCTATTTCACATCAACAAGTCTAAAAGAACAATCGCCACAGGCTAAATCAGCATCGCATAAATTGCTAAAATTGAGAAATGGCCGACAAAGAACCGAATCCTGATACCAATTTCGAGCCTGATCTATCGGGTAGTAAGTTTCGCGCCATTACTTCAGCAGAAGCCAATTCTGAGTCAGAGGCAGACTCAGACCTACAACCCAGCCAGTCGTCGCAATCAGAGCAAGAACTAGGGGCACAAACTGAGCATGACCCCCATACAATGACCGTGGTCGAGCACTTAGACGAGCTTAGATGGCGCATTATTCGCAGTGTGGGCTACCTGGCAGCAGCATTTATCACAGCTCTATTTTTGACAAAAGACGTGCTGCGCATTCTAGAGAAACCAGCCGGCAATATCGAATTCCAAGCCCTCTCAATCGAAGAACCGCTATTGGTATTCTTCAAAGTTGCCTCTTACCTGGCCTTGATCTTCGCCTCACCATTCATACTCTTTGAAATCGGTCGCTTTGTCGCCCCAGGCCTGACCAGACAAGAGAAACGGGTTGTCTCACCAGTTGTTTTCGGCAGCCCCTTATTGTTCTGCTGTGGAGCTGTATTCGCCTACTATTGTTTATTGCCGCCGATGCTCAACTTCTTTGGCAATTTTAGCCAAGGCATCTCACCGATAAATCAAAGGCTTGATTATTACATCTCGCTTGTATGCTCAATTTTGCTCTACATGGGCCTATGTTTTCAAATACCAATTGTTATTTTCACCCTGGCCATGGCCGGACTAGTTACCTCAAAACAACTACTTAAGGTATGGCGCTATGCCGTCTTTGGCAGTGGCATGGTGGCATGCGTGCTCACTCCCGACCCAACTGCTTTTTCTATGCTGATTGTCACCGCTGCCTTGACCGGTCTCTATTTTGTGTCGATTATTCTGCTCAAACTTTTCGGAAAATAATTTAGAGTATGGATTGGCAACTTATTTCTCACTATATCTTAGGCATAGTCACACTGCCAGTTTCAATCTATACGGTCAAAAGTGTAGTTGACAATGTCGGAACCCTTTTTGACGAAGACCTCACTATCAAAGATCGCAATTTATTGAAACAGTTCGCATTCTTTGTACTGCTACCATTGGTGGTGCTCTTTCACGAAATTGGCCACGCCATCGCCGCTCGCTATTTCGGCGCAACCGTAACAGCATTTCATTGGAGCATGTTCTGGGGCGAGGTAGTAATCGATGGGAAGATGACGCCTTTCCAGCACTATGTTGTTGCTTTAGCTGGCAACCTCTTTCAGCTCGCCACTTGTTTCTTTGCTCTCGGTCTAGCTCTAATTGAAACATCACCAGCACTAGTAGCATTAAGCGTATATTTCTATATTTTCAATGGCCTAGCCTGTCTGATTGGTTATCCACTGCTTTCTCTAACGGCCTGGAATGACGATTTCGCCATGATATACGGCCAACCGAGTATTCAAATCGCCACCATTACCGGTATCATACACGCAGCCTTAATTGCTCTCTTTCTCTATACGTTCTTTAGCACCACCTGCCGTTTGTGGTTCGTCAAAAAGACTCGACCGGCCTGGTACAAAGAATTTTCCAAAGTACTAGCTCGGGCGCAACAAGAGAACGATGCAATAAACTATCTTTCGGTAGCGTGGCAGTATTACTTCGTCGGTCTTGATCATCTTTGTGAAAAAACTCTCTACAAGGTGCAAGAACTTGATAGCCAATTAATGGATGTATGGCTCTTACGTGGTTATGTACATCAGAGTAAAGGACGATTTGAGAGCGCCATCTTGTGTTTTAAAGAAATAACCGATAGCTCCTGCCCAGATAAAATTCTGGCAGCCCGCGCCTGGATGGCTTGCGGACATTGTCAAGCACAGCAAATTGAGAATTCTCGTACAGCTAAACCGGACTGGCACGAAGTCTTAAAATCGTATAAGCAAGCATCTCTAAGCGATAGCAGCCTGGCCGACCCACACTATTACCTTGGTGTAACACTTATCAAAGCTGAACTTTTGAAAGACGCTGAGGCTGAACTTCTACTTTGCCAGAACAACCAAAGAGCTGGCAAAGAGGCATTGACCTGGCTTGACCCAATGCTAGGTTCGATGGTGCAACAAGAGATTAATGCCATTCGCAGTATCACCAGGAGCAAGCAATAAATTTCTCTCAGGCTTGTCAGTAGATTACCTCTTATAATCGTCAAGATCCTGCAGATTACCAATAAAGGCATCCATTTTGAATCTCAGTGCAGTTGCCCATCAGCTCCTCTGCCATCCCTTCGCTTCCTGGTGCCTGGTGGCACTAGCGGTAATGTTGGCAGCAGACACTTCTATCAGGCTCTGGACAGAACGCCACAGACTGACGAAAGAGACCCTTAACGACGATGACCGGGCCTTTGCTTGGCGTCTCGTCCTCTTCTTAGTTCTGCCCTTCTTGATACTAATTGACTGGCGTGCAGGAGATATAACTGCCCTGCATTCTTTTTCTGGTTTTGCCGGCGAAATTTTACAGGTCTTCTTCGCCTTAGTTTTGATACCAGCATTGGTGATGCGTCCCCACCCGTTTCTTGCCACTTTCTTGGGCTACACGATTGTATTCACCCTCGGTCTAAATTTCATTTTGCAACCGATAATGACACTCTCAGGAGTATTCGGCATCGCTGGTGTATTTTCTAGCGCGGCGGAAAATGGCACTACACTTGGTGACAAGCTCGACCAAGTAAACTCCTCCGACCTTTTGCCTTACATAGCAACGCACGCAGCCCTTGCCTTGGCTTATATTGCCTGTCTGAGCAATTCCCACCTGCGCCTGTGGTTCTCAGACCTCAGCCGTCCGCACAGTTCTCGTGAGTTGAAAGAGAGAATGTCTCTCTGGCAAGAACAAAAAAATGACGCCAATGCCACCTTACACCTTGGTCTGCTTTACACAAAGGCTGGCCTAGGAAGACAATCAAGAAGAATGCTCAAACACCTGCAGCAACATTTCCCTGACAGTATGCAGACTTCATTTCTCAAAGCATTGTTAGCATTTCGCCAGAGGCACTATGCCGCTAGCAAACTTGGCTTCATACAGACCTCCGAATATGAAGGTGTTGACGGAGAACTGAGAGCCAGTTTACTGGCGGCAGCAGCATGCGCTGCTTTTGCTGCGGGTGAAACGGTCAACAGCCTCAACCTCTGCGATCGTGCTCTCGAATTTGAAGATGCTTGTTTGACAGCACGCATGGTCAGAGTCGATGCCTACCTGGCTCAAGGCAAAAAGGAGCAAGCAGCACAAGAAATAATGATAGCCATGCACCTCGGTCTAGACTTCGATCTCAAAGACAATGTGCCTCTAGACATTGAAAAAGCCTATGGCGAAATCGTAGCACTGACTCGCCGCAGTCCCTCACAAAAAGCAGATAGTGACCTGATTTTGAAAAGTTGAGTCAAAAATTTCTTTGCGGGTTATACGAAAAATCACTTTCCTCTTTTTATATAAAGCCTATAATGCAATGAGCAGGAATCCCAAAATACTTTTAGAGGACCTGGCAAAAGCGTGCTAAACAGCAGCAAAGTAAGATTGAATATTCGCTCCCGAATGGTATTACTCTGCCTCGGCGTAGCTGCGCCTTTGCTCGCTATCGGTAGCTTTTCGTTAGTGAAAGAATACCGCACCCTAAAGCTTGAAGCAGAGCGAGCTACGACTCTTCAGGCAGCAACCGGTGTGCGCACAGTTTCGAGCTGGATTGAATCTCAACTACATTCGCTGTCAGCTCTAGCCTCGCTGAGCGCCAAAGGCTCTTTGGTTTCCAATGCCCAGACAAACATCACACTCTCCACTGCTCTGGTGGCACAGCCATCTTGGAGCAAACTATTTTTGACCTCACCCAGTGGCGAAAAGATCTTGGCTCAAGCTGAGCGAGATAACCATGGGGCAGTAAAAAGTCTGGCCGAAACCTCCGCCATGCGCTCACTTCTGGCCTCCACCATAGCCTCCGGCAAAGCGGCCATGGGTCCAGCCACAGTTTTCGATAATCACGGCCACTCTTACCTTCTGGCTTCAGCACCAGTCTGGCAAAATGGTCAAATCAAAGCTCAAATTGTAGCGGTGATAGATCCCAAAGCCGTTCTCAACCTATTTAGCGGTCTAACCGGCCTCGCCGACCAATCAAGTGCAGTCATTGCGGTAGTTGATACAGAGAAGCGCGTCATTGCTCGCACAATTGAAAACGACTTCTGGCAGGGCAAAGATTTCTCGCACGCTAAGACTGTACAGGCAGCCTCCCATAGGCAAAAGGGTACTTTAGAGGCAATTGGCATCGCCGATCCTACTCCCCGCGCCTACGCTTTCGACCATGTACCCAATACAAATTGGCAACTGACGGTGGGCTTGCCCACAAGCACTATATATGGAACGGCTCACGACTGGCTAATTTTGATGATTTCGCTAGCATCATGTGCCATCGGCGTCTCCTTCGTCTTAGCCTATTCAGCCACATCACACTTCACCAAAACCATCAATGGCCTGGTAAGAGAAGCTCTATCGCTGGGCAAAGGGGACTTTTCCAAGAGAGTTGAAGTAAAGTCGAGTGACGAACTTGGCCTTCTGGCCCGTGCCTTTAATGAAATGGCAAACACTTTAGAGCTCGATCGCGACCAAAAAAATATGGTCAAAAGAATCTCTGACTCGGTGAGGCAGTCTCTCGACTTAGATGAGATTCTCAATACGACCGTGAAAGAACTGGGACAAAATCTCAATGCCAGCCGCTGCTGTTTAGCTTTGATAGACACACACCAAACCGCAGAACTCGATGATGACGAGCTCTCGTTTGATTATGTTTGGTGGAACGAAGAATTCAATGGCAACTCACTAACGAATCGCAAAGTATTGATTTCAGAAAACGATGTTTTGCGTCGCATTATTGATCAGGGCTCGATCATCTGGCTTGATGTTTTAGAAAACCAAAATCAGCCACCAGTGCCAGTTATCAAAGACAGCGGCACAGATGCTGCCGACTGGCGCTCGATTAAAACGCTGATTGCCTGCCCGATCCAAGGTGCTACTGGTATTTTGGGCCTGATCCTTGTCCACCAATGTGATCAAGTACGGGCTTGGTCACCATCTGAGTTAGAGCTTGTAGAAGTAGTAGCCAACCAGGTTTCCCTAGCTATTGCTCACGGCCGCCTCTACAGCCATGCCAAAACCCTCGCTGAGAAAGAACAGCTAATTAATCACATTGTTCGATCTGTGCGCACGTCCCTCGATGTCGATACGATTCTCGATACAGTCACCAGCGAGCTTTCCAAAGCACTTGGTGCCGATCGCGTTCAGATTGCTCAACCCAGGGCCGAAGGGCCGCTGATAGTCACCCACGAGCATCACGAAGAGAACCTCGAGTGTCACAAAGGCTTGAGCCTTTACGGCAGCAGTATTGATTTTCACCCCAACGCCAAAATCAATAGTATCGTCACCGATGCCGGTAACTCTGTTCTAGGAATTGCCTTGAGCCAGACAATAAACCAAACAGAAGCTGAAGTACACGTTGAGATCGACGCCCAAACGAAACTTACTTTTGAGACCTTGCCCGCCTCACTATCGGTAATTAATCAAGTAGCTGGCGACTTTAGATGTGCCGCCTTTAGCGAATACCTCAACACAGTTGGTTCACAGTCATTGATTGCTGCACCACTCTTGAATGAAAATCAATTGATGGGAGTACTGGTTGTGCACCAGTGCGAAAGGCAAAGGCAATGGTCTGAACACGAAATCCGCATGGTATCGGCCATTGCCGACCAGCTAGCGGTGGCTATTGCCCACGCTCAACTCTTTGCTCAAGTAAGACACCAAGCCATTACAGACGGTCTGACGGGCCTGTACAATCATGTCTACTTCAAGAATCGCCTTACAGAAGAACTGCGCACGGCAGAGAGAAAGGGCACTCCGGTTTCCCTAATAATGATCGACCTCGACAAACTCAAAGTCATCAATGATACCCATGGCCACCCGGTCGGCGACGCTGCCATCAGGCAGATCGGTGCCATCCTCAAGACACTTTTGCGAAGCGGAGATACAGCCGCGCGCTATGGCGGCGAAGAATTTGGCATTATCCTGCCAGAAACATCACTGCTTGAGGCAGCCTTGATTGCCGACCGACTTTGCAGCCAGATACGCAATACACATGTACCTGGGCTTGGCAAAATTACAGCATCTCTTGGCACAGCCTGCTATCCTAAACAGGCTCGCAGCTCCTCCGAATTAATTGAAAAAGCAGACAAAGCCTTGTATGTCGCTAAGAACAGCGGAAGAGACCAAGTAAGGGTGTTCGAAGAAGACTATCAGTCGACAAATGGACCGACTTTCACCAATGTCACCCGCGAAATGGAACGAGCATTAAAGAAAACGGGCCTGGAATAAATACGAGAGTTTAAGAGTGAAACGTCTAGTTCTTTTCGATATCGACGAAACCATGATTTCTTCAAATGGGGCCGGTCGTAGAGCCATGGCTCGCGCCCTGAAAGAAAGCCATGACATACCAGAAGAAGCCACTAAAATTTCAATGTCAGGCAAGACCGATCCGCAGATTATGCGCGAGATATTTGCTAATCAAGGCCTAGAACTAGGAGCTGAAAAAGACGCGATAAAGAAGATCAATGACTTGATTGACCTCTATTTGAGCTATCTTGATCAAGAATTGTCGGCCTCTCAAACTATGATTATGCACGAAGGTGTAGTGGAACTTTTGGATCGCCTTCGGGCTGACAGACAGTGTTTTCTTGGACTGCTAACCGGCAACGTTGAAATCGGAGCAAGGAAGAAGCTACATTTCTTTGACCTCAACCACTATTTTGAAATTGGTGCCTACGGCTCAGACTCAGCTAATCGCCTTGATCTTCCGCATTTTGCTGTTACTAGAGCACAAGATCATTTTGCCAATCGGTTCGTCCCAGAAGAAGTGATTATCGTCGGTGACAGCGTCAACGACATCGCCTGCGCTCATGGATATGGTGCCAAAGTAATCGCTGTAAACACAGGCAAGACACCATGGCAAGATCTAGCAGAAAGAAATCCGCAGCACTTATTTAAAAGTCTTGCTGACACAGATGCTGTCTACAAGGCCATCTTCAACTAATTCTGCTGATTGCGACTCTGGATATAATTGAGGATCGCTTGCCGCTGTTCACGATTGAGTGATGCATCCCAGTGCAAAGCTTTATAGCGAATGGGCGGCATGCTGCCTTCTTCTACCACAGTCGCTATTTTTGCCAAATCAATATTTGAAATAAGCTCACTGCCTGATATTTGGGCCTTGGTAATGACAAACTCTTTCTGCCCTTCCAGCATGTCACGGGCGATTGTGTCTTTAGCGATAGGGAATTTAGCGTAAAAAGGATAAGCGACAAGGTCGTCTGTGGCACTATGGCAGTCAACGCAACTACTCTGCAGAATCTTAGAGACAGGGGCAAAAGCAGCATTGCCGCTTTGATCAGGCAATTTCACCCTGACAATAAAAAAGTTGGAAATGGGAAAAGACAATCCAAACACGAAAACCCCGGCCAATACAATAAACGGCAGCAGTCGTCGCCATTTAGCAAAAGTCGTTATAGATGGCTTACTAGAAGAAGAGTTCACTGGATTGCCTGAATACATGGAGTTGACCAAGGGTCATACTATAATTGTTCCATTCAAATTACAAACTCTAGTTCATCAAGGATTCAAAGTCTGTGGAAAGAAAGTTGCGTGGCAACAAAAGAAAAGTAAAAGCCTTCATTGGCCTGGGTTCAAATGAAGGCGATCGTCTCGGCTATGTCCAACAAGCCATGCAATTTCTCAAAGACATACACGGCATAACAGTTTTGGAATGCTCTAGCCTCTACGAGACAGAACCAATTGGTGATATCTATACGCAATGGTTCGTCAACGCAGTAGTTGCTATTGAAACCAGCCTCAGCGCCCAAGATTTACTAGATGTTTGCCAAGACATCGAAAAACGGCTCACAGAGCTGCATCGTCACAATAGCAATCAAAGAATAAAAGAGCGCATCATCGATCTAGATATCTTGTTTTATGGTGACAGCGTTATGGAGAGCCCAAACCTTCAGTTGCCGCACCCAAAAATGCATCTGCGCTCTTTTGCCCTCGTGCCTCTTTTAGAAATCGCCCCCGACATTCGCCACCCGGGGCTCGAAAAAAGCGTAGCCCAGCTTCACGAAGAATTGACCGAGCCAGAGCAAGTGGTTCTCTTTGGTACACGCACGGCCGAGCTGCCTCCAGAGCTTTAGGCAAAAGCAGTAGAAATGAACTTTAAAATCGGCTCCGATATTTGCTCAATTACGCGCGTAGAAGAAGTCTACAAGCGCTTCGGCTCTCGTTTTCTCGATCGCATACTAACCGCCGACGAAAAGGCTTATGTCTTGTCGCGCCCCAAAGACTTTCTCGCCCGAGTAGCGGCGCGATTTGCGGCCAAAGAAGCAACTTCAAAAGCCCTAGGGACTGGCTTTATCGGTGTCGGCTGGAAAGAAATCGAAGTCGTGCGCTTAGCTTCCGGCGCACCCACCATCGCTCTACACGGAAAGGCCAAAGAACGAGCTGAATCAATAGGACTGACCAGCTTCGAACTAACAATGAGCCATGAAAAAGAATACGCTATCGCTTTCGTTCTAGCTTACGGACCTAATTGCGGCCCAGGCTGACCCACTGGCCTTCCGATTGCCATAGCAATCATTAAACACTGGTCTACCTTCTCCATCACTTCTTGAGGGAAGGCACCAATTCTGCTGACGACAAGGGTTTTAGGAATAGTAGCAATAACCGTGCAATCGATAACACTATCGAGTCGAAGGCCGGCGGCTTTGCCTTCCGGAGTATTCATTAGAACCTCAACTTGTGTGGGCTCACGAGCCGCTCTTGAGGTATTGCTTGTCAAAGGCACGAGCAGCACGTCATCTAGACGAGCGTTATTGTAGTCATTTGAAATCAGTACAGCAGGCCGACGCTTAGTCTGAGTCGATCCATCATCGGTGGTGTACGGAAAGGACACCAAGACGACGTCACCTTTGTTGTACGTTGTCGGCTTCGAATTCATTGGTTAAGGAATAGAATCCTTTGATTATGCAACCATGTTACTTAGTAAAAGCTGCCTAAAAGTAAACAGCCGCCCAGGTTAGACCTAGACGACACAATTGTAGCAAGTTTAGAAGTTTTTGCAGTGGACAGAAATAACAAACAACTCAAAAGGGCTCTCTCGAACCCGGTTAGCGAATAGATTTTAGCTCAGCTTGGAATTCGACTAACCGTATACGGCGTCGGTATTTGCATCTTCTTTACATAACGCTGACGATGATGCATAAACAATAGCTTTGACAGCAGTTTCGCGGGAAGGAATGTGCGATTCCAGCAGCTCTTTACCACCATAAACCATAGTCCAGAACGGCTTAGCATCCTTAAAGATGCTTAGGTCGTCGCTGTCTCCGAATAGATTTACATTCTCTGGCTTATTTTTCACTGATTTCCGTCTCCATTTGGAGATGAGTAACTTGACGCTAGTATAACAGGCTTTCAAGAGATAAGTCCAGCAGAATTAATCTGCAAAACTCACTATTAATCACATCGATTTTTATCGGCTGCTATGTCCACACTCTGATATACCCAGAACGACGCCTCAAAATAACGAAATTGAATAGGCGTCACCGTGGAAATTAATATAGCCTTGTTTGGACAACCTGCCAATGGTGGTTTTACGATGTAAAGCGGACAGGCTATAGCTTTTGAGACTTACTCTCGTCCTGGAAACTTATTGCGTAAAAATTCAATCGTGCGCACAGTGGCGCCGCCCGGTACAAAAACTTCGGCAATACCTTGACTCAGAAGAGAATCACGGTCCTCATCAGGCATCACTCCGCCTCCAAAGACCAAAATGTCTTCAACACCCTGCTCTTTTAGAAGCTTAACCACCTTGGGCAAGAGTGTCAGATGGGCGCCCGAAAGAATCGAAAGCCCTATGGCATCCACGTCTTCTTGAATAGCTGTCTCGACAATCTCTTCCGGGGAGCGATGCAAGCCTGTATAAACCACTTCCATACCAGCATCACGCAGAGCCCTGGCAATTACCTTGGCACCCCGGTCGTGCCCGTCGAGCCCCGGTTTACCGATTAATATCCGAATCTTGCCCTTACTCATCTTGCCCCAAAGTCTTTTGCTATATATAGGTAAATAGTTTAGACCACCACTTTACCAAAGCGCCATCAACTAAAGTGACTCAGAAGGAAGTTTAGGAGCCAGAAGGCCATACAGTTCATCGAAATTGGCGATGTCCTTCCTGTTAATCAAATAAAAACCTCTTTTCGTCCTCAAAACTGCCCAAAGCAAATAATTCGGAGCAGTGAAGCTGACAATCTGATCAAAAGGCACCTTTACTGGTAAGAGCATAGTCTCTATTTTCAGACCGGCCTCGCTAAAAATTATGCCGTTAACCTCGAAGAAGGCAGAGGGCAAAATCAGAATGTTTATACCGAGAATAAAAAACAGCATAAATAGCTCAGAGCCTAAATCAATACGATGGTGCAATTGAGCGCGCTCAGCAAAGCTCATCGGCATCGAAACAGTCAAACCAACTAGCATGAGCAAGTAGAAATAGCGCAGCAGATGTTTGTCCAATCTGCGTCTAAAAACGCGCTCGTCTATAGGGCCGTTGCGCTTGGCTCCAGGAGAGACAGTGGAAGATTCGCTATTTGGTTCGAGTGTGGCCATCTGCCGATATTATACTTCTCCAATATGACAAAAGGCGCAATTGGAGCTAACCTTAAGTGTTTGCAAAACGAGAGTGAATGATGAAGTTAGCCGATTACATCTTTGAGCGCATTGAAAAGACAGGCGTAGAGCATACCTTTGGTATTCCTGGCGATTTTGTTCTGCCATTTTATGCAGCACAGACAAGAACCAACTTGAAGACTGTTGTGCTCACCCACGAACCATCGGTTGGTTACGCCGCCGACGCCTACGCTCGATTGCGGGGGCTAGGAGTAGCCCTAGTAACTTATGGAGCTGGCGGTCTCAATATGATCAATCCTGTTGGCCTGGCATACGCTGAAGAGTCACCGTTATTAGTAATCAGTGGAGCCCCTGAAACTCGCTTCCGCAAAGACAAACCCCAGCTGCACCACTGTGTAAAAAACTTCAACACCCAACACGATGTTTTTGCTCAGGTAACTGCCTCAACCAGCATAGTTGACAATATCAAAACAGCTCAAGCCGAAATCGACCGCGTCTTTGACACAACTCTCAAATTGTCACGACCAGGCTATATAGAACTGCCGCGCGACATGGTCAACCAAGAACTAGAGTTGAGCGAAACTAAGCTACCAGACCTGGCCGCAGTCAACCCAGCCCTCAGCGTCGCTGTCAATGAAATCGCCGCCCTTCTCAAAGCATCTAAACAACCAGTTCTAATGGTCGGCGTCGAAGTACGACGCTTCGGTCTGAAAGACAAAGTCATTGCTTTTGCAGAAGCGCTTAATCTACCAGTGGTCACTTCAATTCTTGGCAAAGCCACATTCCCCGAGAGCCACCCTAACTTCATTGGCAATTACTTCGGTCAGTTCGGCAATCCTAAAGTCAAAGACTATGTTGAAGGTTCAGACTGTGTCATCGCTCTTGGTGCAGTCATGACCGAGATGGAGAGCGGCGGATATACAGCCAAACTTAGCCCTGACAGTCTAGTGCAAATCAACAATCACGAAGTAATGGTGGGCCACCACCACTATATCGGCCTCAAATTAGACCAAGTGCTAGACCTGCTGTTAGAGACAACTACGGCCAAACTAAAGCCGACCAGCCGCTTCACATTGCCATCAATTGCAAAAGAAGTAATCGAAGCGCCAGCTGGAAGCAAGAACTTAACAGTAGCAGCCATGATTAGTGCACTCAATGAAGTCTTAGAGAACAGCAATGACTTTTCAGTGGTAACCGACACTGGCGATTGTATGTATGCCGGAATGAGCCTACAAACCGATATCTTCTTAGCACCAGGCTACTATGTCAGCATGGGCTTCGGCGTTCCAGCAGCCATTGGCGCTCAGCTAGCAATGCCGAGCCGAAGACCGATAGTACTGGTTGGTGACGGCGCCTTCCAGATGACCGGTATGGAAATTAGCACAGCTGTTAAGATGGGCCTCAACCCCATTGTCATTGTCTTCAACAACGCTAGTTATGCCATGCTGCGCTTCATCGATCAGCAGCGTGACTATTTTGATTTGCCACGTTGGGACTATACAGAACTGGCAAAGGCAGTGGGCGGTAACGGCATGCAAGCCACCTCAGCAGCAGACTTCAAAAAAGCACTGGCCACCGCTCTCAAGAGCGACAAAATGTTCTTGATTGACGCCGTGCTTGAGAATGACGATATCTCACCGACGTTGAGACGACTAACAGACCACTTCAGCAAAAAAGTAAAAGCAGCTATTTCATAGGTTTTGACGAGTGAAGTTGATCAATCTAAATCAAAATCTGGCTTTAGCCCTGATAATACTTTGCCTTTCTTTTGCTCCTGCTCTGGCTGAAGGGACAGCCAGCCAAACCCGCGAAGACGAGATTAACATCAACGATTATCGCATCCTCAACACGCCAGAATCGGAGCCAGCTCAAGACTCGGCCACAGCCAAGGCGCCTAAAGAAAGAGCAAAAATTAGCTTCAAGCCCAGCCAGACCAAAGCTCCCCAACACAAAGCTGGTCGTAGTCTACTGGCAGCACCCATGGCCTTTGGTGGCGTGCTAATGGGAATGACAGTAGGCGTACCAGTGCGTATCGCTCGCGATGTTTCACATGAGACCTTGCGCATGCGCGATCAAATGACAGACGATGTCTCTGGCGGCGACAAGCCCGATCTTTTTGCTCGCACCGTTGGCTCCTATTCAGGAATGGCTTATGGTGTGGTTAGCGGCGTTATCAAAGGCTCGATCAAAGGGACAGAACGTGCCATCGATTGCGGCGCCCGTAAGCCTTTTTCCAAAGAATCCCTCAGTCTACAAGACCCAAATTAGCCCAGCGATAAATCAGGCCGATAAAAGGGTATGAAGCCTTCAGTGCGACTGAGGAAAACATGCCCATCGAGCGTAATCAAGAAGCCGCCAATGCTAGCCCTGAGACCCACGGTTTTGTTGGTTCTTTCTTGCAGACAGCGGCATACGAAAGCTTGCAAGCACCGATTAAAGGGGTAGCTCAGATAGTCGATCAGGCCTCTGGTTCCACGAAGTTAGCTAAAAGCCTGACTTTTATGGAAGCACCGGTCAAGGCTGAGTTTAATTCTGCAGCCTGGTATGGTCAGCAGTTTGGCTCAGCGGGAAAATTAGTTCCATTTATAGCGGCCTACGCTGTTACCCACAAAGCCTTTGGGGCTGCCGGCTTAACAGCGCAAGTGAAAGCCGGAGCCGAAAGTGCTAGCAAATTACTAGGCAAAAACGGTTTACTGATAGCCGAAACGGCTGTGGCGGGCTTCGGCACAGAGGCAGTTTTCAAACCCCTAGAACCAAATTTCGGTCAATCCGACCTGCAGTTAAGCAACAGCGAGTTTTTAACCGGCCGCCTCAAAAACGGTGCCGTAGGGGCAGTAACCTTTGCCTCATTAACCACAGGCACCCTTGGCTTGAGACAAATTGGTTTAGCAGCGGAAAAGCCCTTGGTCAGCAAGTTACTCACTAACAATGCCTTCGGTGCAGCTGTAGCGGGCATCCCAACCGGTTTAATTAGCGCTGAAACCCACGCCCGTATTATTGAAGGTCGCAGTGCCACCAATCAAGAACGAGTTGAGGCTGCTTATTCCATGTTTCTTGTGGGCGGAGCCCTCGGTGGCTTAACGCCAGCCGGTAAGGCCGAAAGCGCCAGAAGTGAAGTATTAAAAACTGAAGTGGCAAAATCTGAAGGCCTTAGAGCTGCTGAAAATACAAAAGAAAGCCCGAGCGAAAGGGCCAGCACGAGTAGTACTAGTAGCTCTATTAGACCAACCTTTGAAGCAATAAAAGCAAGCATTCAAGAAAAGATCGGCACAAGTTATGAGCGTTTAGACAACTTCATGGCCTCGATCAATCCGCTCTTGTACACGTCAGAACTACAGCCTAGTTATGCCTACGCTTCTAGAGGTAATAGCTTAGGCGGAAGAGCGATGCAAGCCACCCTCACTGAGCTTGGTCGACCAAACAACCTAGAAAATCGCAGTCTTAGCGTTAAGAGCAGTGCCATCGAAGGTGGTGCCAAAGCAGACGCAAATATCGGCAAGCAAAAGGGTGACTCATCATTTTCTGACGAGGCCTATGACCGCGCTACTCGACCAGCCCGAAAAGAAGCCAGCGACAAAGCGGCAACTAAGCTCTCAGAAAAAGTTATAGGCAAGCCTGCACTAGAAAAAGCCTCGACAGTTCTAGAACAAATGGGCTTAAGAGAAGTTGCTGAATTTGTCAGAGGTGATCGTGTCCTGAGAAATCAAACCATAGTTAAAAGTTTGGGCCACGGCAACGATTCTCCAGCAGTACTAGAACTGGCCAAGAGCGCCCAATTTCCTCGTGGTGGGGCACTAAAAGTAACCATAGCAGAAGGTGGCTGGGAGCCTATCTGGGGCAAACGCCCCGGAGACGCAAAAATCTATGGCAAGGTACACGAAGTTGAACTGGCAGGCTCTGGCTTTTCCGGCACGGCAAATTTATATGTACAAGAGCTAGCTGTAGTAGGCAAGCGTTATTCCCCTGATTTAGTCGATGCTCTCTATAAGAAACTAGACTCAAAAGGTCTAGAAATTACCGAAGTAGGCTCTGGCATTGAAGGACAGGTAGGGCTTAGCAAAGAAACTGGTGAGCTAGTTGTAATTGACTATCCATCAGTGACTAAGCGGGGTCAGGGCAACGAAACCTTAGAGGCAATTCGCGGTGGCAAACAGCGCGTAGAAGAAGCTTATGACGCCGAAAACGATGCCATTCGTCGGGGAAAAAGTGAAGCAGAAGAAACAGCAGCGCTAGATCAAGAAGTCGATCTCAACCTCGAAATTAAGAGACAAGATGCCCTGCGCGGTGACAAATTTACGGCAAAAGAAAAAGACATTCTCCAGCAATTTACCCAGGGTTTCTCGGCTAAAGAAATTCAAATGATGACTGCTTTAGTAGAGGGAAAATTCGATGCCAAAGGAAATCCTGACCTAAATGCCGTCAAGCCAATGGTCGATGCTGTGCTAAAAAAGGCTCGGGCACAAGGTTTAATTGAAAAGTCTAGACGGTCTGACAATTCATTCAAAATAAGCGATGATTACCGCTCTGACCCATTTGATCAAGACTAACTTAGATAATGACAAAACACATTGGTATCGCTGCCTGTAGCGCTGAAGGTGCAGCTCTTTGCTATCGCACTATTTGCAGTGAAGCCCAGGCAATTATGGGGCGACACTGGCATCCCGAAGTGAGTCTGCACACCCATCCACTCGGTCTCTACATGCAAACCCTGGAAGGCAAGGGGGGTTGGCAAGGTGTGGCAC
The DNA here is from genome assembly GCA_044378815.1 of Obscuribacteraceae bacterium (SeqCode). Taxonomy (GTDB): domain Bacteria; phylum Cyanobacteriota; class Vampirovibrionia; order Obscuribacterales; family Obscuribacteraceae. Next base: position 89,484 of record JBIPOV010000019.1, read on the forward strand.
AACTAATGACCGACTCATCGGTGCGCTTAGCTAGTATGGGTGCAGACTTCATTATCTGCCCAGACAATACTATTCATCAAGCCTTTGAGCTAGCCGCAGCCAGTTCTCCGGTGCCCTGGCTGCATATTGCTGAAGTAGTGGCAGCTGAAGCGAAACAAAAAGGCCTGACAAAACTGGGAGTACTTGGCACAAGATATCTGATGGAAGGTCCTGTTTATCCCCTCAAGCTAGAAGCTATCGACATTGCCTCAGAGACGCCATCCGAGAGCGACAAAAAAGAAATAAACCGCATCATTTTTGAAGAACTGGTCAATGGAAAGTTTAATGAAACCTCCCGCCAATTTATGCGAGAAGTAATAGATGTCTTGAAAAGGCGGGGATGCGATGGTGTCATATTAGGCTGCACCGAGATTCCACTCTTGATTGAGCAACAAGATTCAGTTTTACCCGTTCTCGACTCCACTAGACTTCTTGCCCGTGCCGCGCTACTGACAGCAATGCAAAAAGGCTCACTGTCTAAAATCAAAAAGAGAAAATAGTGACCACTCAGCCCAAAGATGTTGACTCGCAAATGGCAGAGAAGCAAAAGCAACCCTTAGTGACGGGAAATCTGTGGCGGGCCATTTATATTATGAGCTGGCCCCTCTTGCTCACCACCATTGCCAATTCCTTTGTGGGGATATGTGATGTATATGTGGCCAGATTTCTTGGCTCAAATATTCAAGCGGCAGTCGGACTAGCTGAACACGTACTCTTTCTCTTCTTGTTGTTCATTCTCTCTGTGGGCGTTGGCTCAACCGCTATTGTTTCTCGGGCCTTCGGCGCCAATGACAAGGGGGCAATGATCCACGCCACCGGACAATCGTTTGCCCTGTCAATTATTCTCGGCGTATGCATGACGGCCGCTGCTACTTTACTGGGCCACTATGTTCTGCCATTCTTCACGCCATCCGATCAAGTGCTCATTCCCGGTAGGCAATATCTCATTGCCTACAGTTTTGTGCTTATCCCATTTAGTTTTACGGCCATAGCTAATGCTGCTTTCCGAGCCATTGGCGACAGCAAAACGCCACTGTATATAGTGTCAGCAATGACTACTATCAACATTGCTGGCGATCTACTAACTGTAATATACGACTGGCCTGTCCCCAACCTTGGAGTACTAGGCATAGCTTACGCTGCCCTTCTAGCTAGCACTGTTGGCGTCACTTTAGCAATCTGGGCGATCTACCGTTCGCCCCTGAAAGACAGCCTCAAGGCCATTTACCCCATCGACAGCAAAGAAATAATTCGCATCGCCAGAATCGGTATACCTTCAGCCTTACAACGTCTAGCCTGGTCGCTATCTGTCTTCGTCGTCTTTTTCATATTGGCGCGTTGCCCCGATTCTGTCAGCGCTTTAGCGTCATGGACAATAGGCATGCGCGTTGAATCATTTATATTTATGCCGCTCATGGCACTGAGCTTATCTGTGGCTTCTATTGTCGGTCAAAACCTCGGTGCCGGCGAGATTGACAGAGCTTTTGAGGCAGGTTGGCGAGTAACCTGGATTGGCATCTGGTCGATGGTGGTGCTAGGCATAGTTCTATATTTTGCCGCCACCCCGATCGCTCTTGCTATGAGCAACGACCCAGGAACCGTGCGGTATACCGCTGACTATCTGCGTATCAACGCTTTGGCAGAACCATTCCTCGCCCTAGGAATGGTCTTAACTGGTGCTCTGCAAGGGGCCGGTGATACAAAAACACCGATGTGGTTTACTCTAGTTTGCAATTGGCTGATTCGCATTCCAATTGCTTACGTTCTGGCCTTAACACTGCATCTGGGACCAAATGGTGTCTGGTCGGCCATGGTATTTTCTATCTTTATTCAGGGCTTTCTAATTGCCTGGCGCTATCAGTCGAAGGGCTGGCTAGACTTGCATGTTTAGCCACAAGTAGAGAAGGAAGCAAAAGGGCTAGTAAGAACCATTGTATTAGTTTGACCTGGCCACTGCCGAAGTTGTATTCGAAAATACCTGCCACCGCAAGCGAAACCATCGCCCCAAACAGGCCCAAGCCAATAGCAGAGTATAAAGGGTTAGGCAATTTAGCTTGTCTGTAAGCGACAGTAAGAGATGTTATTAAGAGCCAGAGAAAACTAGTTAAGCCAAGTACACCAGTGGTTGCGAGAATCTGTAGATAATTGCTGTGGGCATGATTGAGATCTTTAGAATGGCCGGGCACAATTGCTTCAGGCAAATCAATGCGGGGAAAATGCAAGGCTCCCACTCCAGTCATAGGGTGCTCCTGAAATAGCTGCCAGGCCTGATTCCAAATGCTGATACGGGCAGTGACACCAACATCTGTTTTGGCACTAAGCAAGGGGCTCAGCCGGGTCTGAACCACTGGCACAGTAAACCAGGCCAAAGCAAACAATAGAGCTAAGGCGATCAAGCCTTCGAAAAATCTTCTTGGCGAAATATAGAAACAAACAGACAAGAGCGCACAGAGCATGCCCAACCAGGCACTGCGTTCACTGGCGAAAATCAATCCGAGGAAATTTGCCAACACCACTGTCGTAAAGGCAAATTTGTTAGACAGGAGTGGCAGCAACTTACAACCACCCTGAATCAACAGACCAAGAGCTAAGAAACTTGTCAGTTGCATCAAACCGGCAAAAGACATTGGTTCATTGAGAAAACCTGTCGCTTGCAAAAACGGATAAGTAAAGGGATGGAAATTGAAAACCTGTTGAATCAAGCCAAAGAGGCCTGAAAGCGCTCCACAAAAGAGCAAACAGCTCAAGGCCGAAAGAGTCAATCGTGACCCAGAATCATGGGCAAAGAGCTGATGGGCCACTAAATAGGTGACCAATATTCCTCTTAAAGAAACAAAATTTTTAAAGGCCTCGGCCAGAGACCAACCAGGAGTAAATGACCCAGAGACTACCACGGCAAAACAGTAGAGAAGCAGCGGAGGCAAAAATGGCGCCTGCTTCAGAGCGGCCAAACGTTCCTTTCTTTCGCTGCGTCCACTGAAAAGTGCCACTAGCAAGAGGGCAATTAAGCAAAGCCACGAGCCAGTTTGGGTGCAGCAAAGACAAACGGTCAGTGCCATGACCAAAAAGCGCTCAATATTTTTGCTGCTTAAAAGAGTTGGAATGACTGTTACCAGTTAACCATGCCCATAATATCGCGCACTTCGCTTAGAGTTTGACTGGCAACCTTGCGAGCTTTCATATTGCCATGCTCAAGAATTTTGCGCACTTTCTCTGGATCTTTAGCCAGTTCAATGCGCTTTTCTCGAAACGGCCTGAAGAAATCATTGATATGAACAGCCAAACGTTTTTTGCAATCAACACAGCCAATTTGTGCCGTTTCACACTCGTTTTTTACCTGAGTAAGATAGTCTATATCTTTAGCAAAAACGTTGTATAGAGGCCATGGCACCTCACAAAGATTGGTGTGACCAGGATCGCTTTTAGCAATACGGGTGCGATCGGTGATCGCCTGTTTTACCTTCTTCTCGGTATCACTATCGGTATCAGCGATCTTGATATCGTTATTGAAAGACTTGCCCATTTTTTGGCCATCAATGCCTTTGAGCAAAGGAGTTTCAGTAAATTCGGGCTTGGGCTCAGGAAAATAACTGACACCATACAAATGATTGAAACGTCGAGCAACATCACGAGCAAATTCAAGATGCGACTCTTGATCTTTGCCTACAGGAATGAGTTCGCCCTTGAAAGCAAGAATATCAGCAGTCATCAAGACCGGATAACCAAGCAAGCCGTAGGTGATCTTGTCATGAGCAGCATGCTCGTCAGAATCGAGCATTTTCACCATATCTTTGAGTGTCGGCTCACGCTCAACCCAATTATGGGGAGTGATCATTGAAAGCAGTAGATGTAGCTCGGCAATCTCAGGGATTGCTGACTGCACGTACATAGTTGATACATCGGGGTCGATACCCACACACAACCAATCTAGGGCAATCTCCCAGATATGACCCTGCACTTCTTTAGTGTTCTGAAACTTAGTGGTAAGAGCGTGCCAATCAACGATGGAGAAATATGATTCATAGCGGCTCTGAAACTGAATCCAGTTTGAGAGGGCGCCAAAATAGTGTCCCAGGTGAAGACGCCCTGTGGGGCGCATACCCGACATTATTCGCTTTGCTGTCATTTTAAATTCTTACTGTTTACCGATTCTAATTACTTACCAGACTGAGACTTAGCAATGTTCTCTCTGACGATTGCCTTCTTTCTGTTCACTTTGGCCTTGCGACGGGTTTTCTTTTCGCGGCGATTGTACTTATCGGTCATATAACCTCTTCAATGATTTAGTTACCAGAAACTGAGTTTACCTAATAGGCGCTCTAATTTCAGGAAATTTAGCGAGGTGCAAACCTTTCTTTTTCTTGGTTCAGTCGATACCAGTCGGAATCTGTCATGAAGCCCATTTTAACTAGCAGTTCAACCAGCTTTATGCCTTTCTGCTTAGCCATCTCAATAACGTCTCTCAATTCATCACCATTTATGCGGCGACGCTGCAATAGATACTGTTCTAGCTCAACTCGTCCAAGCAAAAGATCAGCAGTCAAACTAACTACTTGGTCTGGCGGATCGATATAGCCGCGCTCTAAGGCATACTTGCAAGTATGTAATATCTGCGCCGGGTCATGACCGTGCCCGCCATCTGTAGCAACATTGATAAAGGTTTTACCTGCCTTAAATTCAGATACGATTTTTTTCATATCGTCGTCAAGAGCATTGTTGTTGAGGGCAACCTGGCCGAAAGGGGCGACATGAAAAGTTGTTTGGAATAGCCGTTCGATGTCAATTGCCACTAGAGGCAGTGGATCGGTGCGCCGGATATCAAACGACTTCTTCTCCGGTTCTGCTGCAGGCGGTGCAGCTTCAACATCAGACTTGAGTTTAGCCTTGGGCTTTTCCATAACGCTGGTAGCGGAAACGAGATTGTCAGTTTTTTTCGCATCTTCAACTGCTGCTACTTGTTGAGCCTTGGCCATCAACTCCATAAATCTAGGGCTACCTACCGCTGGCAAGCTATCTGAAGTAATTGCATCCTCACCCTGCCTAGAAGAAACATTTGGAGGCGGTGCAAAATCAGAAACTGGTGGATTGGCGACTTCTTTGACAGACTCTGCTACTGGTTCCGGCTTTGGTTCTGATTCTGGTTCTGGTTCCATATCAAAATCGGGCAGCAAATCTGGTTCCGGCGTTTTTGCTGTAGTGGCCAGTTCACTGACACTGCTCGTGGAGTCAGCTTTAGCGTTGACTTTGCCGGTTTTTTCTCCGTCTTTCTCGTTAGCCGGTTGGTCGACTTTTACAGGTACCGCATCCACTTTAGAATCAACTTTAGATTCAACTTTAGAGACACTGCTTGGAGCAGCAGTAGAAATAATCTCGGCATCAGTAACAAGCTGCGGCCTGATACAGTCAACAGAACCAGTACTCAATAATCGAAAGAGAGAGCTAGTTGCTTGCACAACATCAAAATTAAATTCGCGCATGGCTTGGCGCATGGTGCGACCGTCTGTAACCCAACCGAGGACAGCATAGTCTTCCTTGTAAAGAGGCATTTTTTTCAGAGCTTCTTGCCATTCTTCAGTGCCAAATTTAGGAGACGGCACAAGTTCGGTGTTTAAGCCGACATTGGTTTTCTGCAAAAAGATAATTTGATCCGCAAAGCTTTTCACTTGTCGTAAGGTAATGGTCAGACTGCGACCGAAAGAGGCGTTTTCAGCCAAGTCAAATCGTTCAACGTTAAAGGTACCCTCACCCCAAAACAAAAACTCGGTAAGAGCATCATTGCCTTCAAGCAAGCCAAAATTGGCAGCGAGAATTTGTCCTTCTGAAACAATAAGCTCGCCTTTCTGAGGACCACTTACAAGTTGCACCCGGAAACTCTTATCGGATTCTGTGGCAAGGCATTGCAATAGGCCCGGTAGGCTGACATCGGCCAAATCGCCTTCAATCATGAATGAATCCCTTATAACCGCAGTACCTGTACATAGTTACTCCCTTATAGTTATGTGCAGTTCGCACGGCGCAGTACCAAATTTACAAAAGTTAATCAATCCCTTGACTGCTTAGAGTTGACTGAGATTTGGGTAAATAGCAGGGAGAGATGAGGCAACACTGAATTTGCTCTCAGCACTCTCAAGTGTACCGCTGTTTCTTGGTTCAATTTTCTTTCCTGCGTTATGGAGTTTACTTGCGTTGGCTGCAAAAGTTACCGATGACCTTTCAGAGGATTATGCCGACGTCTTCGGTGCCGGAGATGAACCGGAGGCCGACGATGAGCCGGAGGAGAAGGAAGTAGAAGCCGCTGGCTTTACGGAAGACTCTGTTCGCCTGTATCTGCGCGAAATTGGTCGCGTAAAAATGATCAAGCCCGATGAAGAAATCGAGCTTGCTCGGCGCATTGCAAAAGGCGACGGGGAGGCGAAGAAGAAGCTTATCCAAGCCAATCTTCGTCTGGTTATTTCTATTGCAAAAAAATATTTAAACCGCGGTCTGCCCTTCCAAGATTTGATTCAAGAAGGCAATCTTGGTCTCATCAGAGCAGCCGAAAAATTTGACCATACTAAAGGATTCAAATTCTCTACTTATGCCACCTGGTGGATTCGACAAGCTATCAGTCGAGGTTTGGCTGATAAATCAAGAACCATTCGTGTACCGGTGCATATGGTTGAGTCTATAAACAAGCTCAAGAAAACAAGCTCTAAGCTTTCGCAAGAATTAGGCCGCAAGCCAAACGAACATGAACTCTCGTCGGCTCTAGAAATTCCAGTAGGCAAAGTTCAAGAAATTATGGCCGCAGACCGCGAGCCAGTTTCAATGGAAATGCCGCTTAACCGCGACGACGAAACTTATATTGGCGATTTGATTGAGGATAACGAGGCCACCAGGCCTGATGCCACAACTGCCGAAGAACTAATGCGTCAAGACCTGAGTCGCATGCTCAGTCAACTTACTCCTCGAGAACGCGACATTATGCATTTGCGCTATGGCCTAGAAGATGGTCGGCAGAGAACCCTAGAGGAAGTAGGAAGACTTTTCAATATCACCAGAGAACGGGTTAGGCAAATAGAGCACAAGGCATTTCGTAAATTGCGTCAACCAAACTGGTCTTCTCGACTAGCGGGTTATCTCGACGACTAAATTGCTAATTCGCTCTCATAATAGCCTTCTTACCTCCCAACTGTTAACTAATTAGAGAAAAGCCCTTCTGTCAACCTCTCCGGCTTGGTAGGGTTATTGCTATGACAGAAAAACAGCTAATCGCGCCGAATGTTTTAACGGAGTTGGTCGACCTTGGCCAACGCCAGAAACTGCGCTTGCTGTTGAACGATCAGCACCCAGCAGACCTGGCCGAGTGCTTTGAGGAGTTAGGCCCAAGCTATCGCATCTCCTGCTTTCGCCTGCTAGACCTTGACAATGCCTCGGCTCTATTAGCTGAGCTTGAGCCTGATGGTCAAACTGAGCTCTTACGTGACCTCGGCGATATCAGCATCGTGGCGCTAATCAGCAATATGTCGCCAGATGATGCCGTCGACCTACTTTCTGAGTTACCCCAAGACAAAGCTCGTGATTTGATCAGCCAGGTTTCAGACGTCGAAGCACAAGAAGACCTGACACAACTTATGACCTTCAAAGAAGATACTGCCGGTGGCATCATGTCCACCGACTATCTTGCTCTGCATGCTGTTATGACAGTTGCCGAAGCTCTAGTCTATCTGCGCGAAAAATACGAAGACTTAGAAGAAGAAATATATGACGTCTATGTTGTCGACGAAGAAGAAGTTCTAGTCGGCGAAGTTACTCTCAAAGAATTGCTTACTGCAGCGCCAGAAATTTTGGTGAGAGACGTGATGGATGAAGACTTAGTCTTCGTTCAGGCTGACGAAGACCAAGAACAAGCAGCTGAGATTTTGAGCCGCTATGACCTGCTCACTCTGCCTGTGGTTGACAAGCAAAACAAACTGCTCGGTATCATCACCGCCGATGATGTCATCGACGTTTTAAAAGAAGAAGCAATCGAAGACATCTTTCAATCTTCTGGTATTACCACTGGTCCAGAGAATCAAGACGTACTCAATTACAACGTGCGCAGTGCCTTTTCGGCAAGACTGCCCTGGTTAATCATCACGCTATTGATTGAGAGCGGTTCAGCTTCGGTTATTACTCACTTCGATTCCGTGATTCAACACATGGTTCAAGCAGCATCATTTATGCCGCTGCTGTCAGGAGTCACCGGTGGGGTTGCCACCCAAAGTACTTGTATTCAAATTCAAAGTAGCGGCAAAACAGCTCTTAGTCTCAAGGCTGCCTTGCGCAATATTTTTCACGAGCTAAAGGTAGGGATGTTGCTCGGTCTCTTCTGCGGACTCGCCACCTATCTAATCAGCCGCTTCTTGCACCAGTCCTCTTATCAACTAGGAGTAGTGGTGGGAGTTTCTCTTTTCATCACCATGACTTTTGGTGTAGTGATTGGCACCTTAATGCCAATACTATTTAGGCGTTTTGGCGTAGAACCAGCTCACGCCAGCGGTCCTTTCATTACCAGCATCTTGGATGTTTGTACAATGTCGATTTACCTTACAATAGTTCACTTCTTCTTGGTGGCCACGAAAGGCATTGCCTTCTAACCGATAATTTACTTGCCCCCTAACATAGGTCTATTTCCAATGGAAACGCTTAAGTCAGACCCGAACAAGAAGCTTCAAGACAAGCGCAATGAAGCCAGCTACGTAGCAGATTCTGTCAGGAATCAAAGACACGAGCGCGGCGTCTTGATGGCCCGCGAGCGCATTGAAAAATTGGTGGACGAAGGCAGCTTCTTAGAAATTGACCGCTATGCGGTGCACCAGTGTCAAGAATTCGGCATGGAAAGCAAAGTGGCGCATGGGGACGGCGTGATAACGGGTCAAGCAAAAATAGACGGTCGCCCTGTCTATCTGTTTGCCCATGATGCCACTTTTGTCGGTGGTGCCTTAGGGCAAGTCTTCGCCCGTAAAGTCTGTAAAGTGATGGACTTAGCCAAGCAAGCTGGCTGCCCAGTGATTGGGCTGAACGAGAGTGGTGGTGCTCGCATTCAGGAGGGAGTGCACTCATTAGCAGGTTACGCCGATATTTTTTATCGCAATGTCGGCTGTTCTGGTGTCATTCCCCAAATTTCAGTAATTTATGGTGCTTGTGCCGGTGGTGCTGTTTACAGCCCAGCAGTGACCGACTTCACCATCATGGTCAAAGACAAAAGCTACATGTTTGTTACCGGCCCTGAGATTGTGCGAACAGTCACAGGAGAAGATGTCAGCTTAGAAGAACTAGGCGGCGCCATGACTCACAATTCACGCTCTGGAGTGGCTCAACTTTTAGCTGAGGATGAAGAAGATTCATTCTGGTTGACGCAGAAACTGCTTTCCTACCTCCCCAGTAACAATCTTGATGAGGCACCTAATACCCTATTTGAAGACGGCGCAGAAAACGATTTAGAACCTGAAGATGCAGCGGCCTTAAATCAATTAGTGCCGGTAGAAGCCAACAAACCCTACGACATGTATGACGTTATCAAACGTATTTTTGACAAGGGCGACTTCTTTGAAATAAGCCCTCATTTTGCCACCAACATCATCACTGGTTTCGCAAGACTTGGTGGTCGCTCGATCGGAGTTGTCGCCAATCAACCAAAACGTTTAGCCGGTTGCCTTGACATTAATGCTTCAGTCAAAGCCGCTCGCTTTGTGCGTTTTCTTGATGCCTTCAACATACCCGTTATTACTTTCGTCGATGTACCGGGCTACCTGCCGGGCACATCCCAAGAATTTGGCGGCATTATCAGACACGGCGCCAAGCTTCTATACGCTTACTGCGAAGCAACCGTGCCAAAGTTAACCGTGATTACCCGCAAAGCCTATGGCGGTGCATTTGATGTAATGGGTTCGAAAAATGTCGGCGGCGATTTCAACTTTGCCTGGCCTACCGCTGAGATTGCTGTTGTTGGTGCTGAAGCTGCAGTAAATTTGCTCTATCGCAAAGAGCTCAAACAAGACAATACCGGCAAGCGCAATGCTGAACTAGTGGGCGAGTTTAGAGAACGTTTCGCCAACCCCTATATTGCTGCCCAGGGCGGTTATATAGATGATGTAATCATGCCCGACGAAACTCGCTCAAAACTAATCGCCGCACTAGAAGCACAGGCCAACAAGAGAGTAGAACGACCAAGGCGCAAACACGGAAATATTCCGCTCTAGAATTGAAAATTTAGTGCCTACTGAAAGCTAATTTGCACCGCGCTAGAGTTGAGGTCATCCTTAGGCGTATTATTTTTCTTGGCGCGCAACTGGGGATGCAGCAACTGCAATCGACCAGTAACAAGCCCACCGCCAGATTCTTCTATATGTTCTTCTTTTTCGACGTTTTCGGAGCTGCCGTGTAGATTGACAACCAAATTAATGTGTACCTGGTAGGGTGGCGGCAATATTGAATCAAATCGTGCCACGGGATCTTCAGCTCCAATTGCCTTTTCCACAAAGCTCAAAATGGCTGGGGGGAAAGGTGAATCACAGATGACGAAGGCTCCCTTAATCTGATTGCCAGATTGAGCCTGGATTTTTGCCACCTTAGCCAAAAAGTCTTTTAGCAGCTCTAAGTGACTAACTGTAGAGGAGGGCTCAATTACCAAAGCTACTATTGGCACCTTGCCGCTTACGGTTTTGAAAAGCAGCTCATACACTGGTAAGGTAATTTTTTGAAAAATGCCCTTAGTGACCGGTTGTACTTGCACCAGAGCAACTTTAGAGATGGTCTCCCACAATCCCAATTGACGGTTATACAAACCGCTTTGATGAGCATCAGAGAAATAGCTGGTCATTACAAACTTGATGGCGGCAAGAACAAGATCGGGAATTTTGTTGTCAGAAGGCTCAAAAACAAGGTTCTCACAAGCAGCTTCAAGATCTCGAGCGGCTGCAGAGCGTGGGGCCTGAGTGACTGAGCCAAGATTAAATGCCTCAGTTTCGGCATTCTTTACAATCACAGAAAAACTATTTACAACAGACATTGCCGATTTATCAGTCCTGTTAGGGGTTAGCACCATGCAAACGTGGTACATCTATGTTAGCGGGTTTCATCTTGAGACATGCTAGCACTCAGTCGATATGGAGGTGCACAAAAGTTCAAGACTGAAATTGCAAACTAATTGTACAAATCGGTGCAATTCAATGTCTCCAGATACTTTCGCAAAACCGTATATCAGGTAAACTGATAAATAGGCGTCTTGGCGGTTGCAGCTTAGTTTCAGAATAGTGGCAATCTAGAATAGTGGTAAGTGAATACGCGGGTGAGGGAAGTAAACCAATCTTAGCGGCTACATTCTCAAATCACACTATTTCACAGAGGCAGCCTTCAGGCACCGCGAGGTAACCTGAGCACGCACGTCTATTTAGCCTCTGTGGGAAGACCATCAAACATGCCCCTGCTTCCATCGAAGAATAACACCAAAGAATTTGACCAGTCTGCAGTTGCAGTGCTCACCGACCTAAAAAAAGGTGGCAATGACAAGCGCAACGAATTCATATGGGTGCACCAAGAGCGCATCTACGCAGTGGCCTTACTAGGCACTGGCGACCACGAACATGCTGCCGAAGTTACTATTTCATCTTTCAATAATGCTTTCAGTGCTCTCAATCAAGGATTACCAAAAAATCCTGATATGTCTATCTGGGACTGGCTTTCTCAATATGTTGTTGAAGCCATGGGTGAATATCACAGCCAGAATAGCGGTCCGCCAGACGAAGAAGATACAGACCCGGCTCAAGATGGTTCTGCCAGTATGGATTGGGAAACAACCGTCTTGCTAGGAGTTCAAAGGGTAAAGCGATGTATCGGTTCTTTACCACAAGAACTAAAACGAATTTTCCTCTTACGACACAGCCTTGATCTTAACTACGAACAAATTTCCATCGTAACAAATCAAAGAGTAGAGAAATGCATGGCCTTGCTCTACAGAGCCAGGGTGCAAGTAGTCAAATGTCTAGGTCGTGGGTGATGCAGAATATGGCAAATAGAAGGTTGATATCTCATGTCTGACGCCGAGTACAGATTACTGATTCAAAGATCGTTCGATGAAGAACTCTCTAAGCAAGAGCATCGCGCCTTCGTCAATCACCTAGAAACTTCTGACTCTGGTCAAAAGTTTCATCACCAGCTCGATCAAATGATTCAAGCCGCTCAGGACACTCCACTTCCTGACGATTTGCGCCCCCAGAACCCGGAAGCACTTGCGAGAACGATCATGGAACAACTCCCTCAGAAAAAAGGTTCTATCTTTGCCATGTTCACCAATCTGTTTGGTGGCGGGCAACCTAAGGCCAAATCCAGCCAGACCAAAGATTCTGGAAAAGGCAAGGCAGGTAAGACCGACAAAAAAGGCGCCCTTAACAAAGGCGGCAAGAAAGGCAAGGGCAACGACCCAGTCGAAGACGACGAAGTTGACTCACCAAGCGATCGACGCAAACCCGGAGTCAAATTCGGCCGAAAAGACAAAGAAGCTGAAATTTCAGCAGATGATCGCGAAGATCAAATGGGAACGTTCTCCCGTCTTAAATCGATTAGCTCCCGCGCCAATGATGCCGCTGAAAGTCGCGACAATCAATCGACTACCAGATCTCTTGGCGAAAAATTTGGTATGCCAGGCGGTGCTACTTCTAATCCACTAGACGAAGCGCCTCTTACTCTGGCTGAATCGATCAAACGAAAAGTATCCGAATCACAGAAACTCTCGCCCCTAGAGATGGATTCTGATGATTACTCCAGTCAAGAAATGCCTGCCACTGGAGGAGACTTCGGTCGGCCACAGAACCAAGGACAAGAAGTTGCTGATGCTGACTCAAGTTGGAGTTCACCAACACCAATTGGCCTACCTATAAAGCAGAAGATGAGCGCACCAGTGACAGCTCAAGGGCTAGACTGGAGTGGTGCTCCGGCTGGTAGTCCAGCAACTTCATTCGAGCAACATCCTGGTTCAGCGATTGGCTTGGCACCACCGGGGCAGAAGCCCAACACTGGTTCCAACCCTGCGGCTCCCTCGGGCGGGGGCCTAGATTGGAGTTCGGGAACAGCCTCAACAAGCAGTGCCAGTAGTACTCAAAGTGGCTGGGGTAGTAATGCGCCAGCTATGGAGCCTACCGCAGCACCAGCCAAGACTGACAGCGGCTGGGGTTCTAGTTGGGGTAGCGAAAACCAAGCGGGCATGGCAGCGCAAAATCCCGGCGTTCCCCTAAAGTCATCTGATTCTTGGGCCGTTCCAGGTTCTGAAGCCGCTGATGCCTGGGGTCAACCAGCAGCTCAAGCGGCTCCAAGCCCAGCAGCTCAAGCGGCCCCAGCGACACCAACGAACGGACAAGATCCATGGGGAAGTGCAGCTGTAGCAGGTTCTGGCTCAGCCAGCGCCTCGGATGGTGGTGGCTGGTCTAGCCCAGGCGGCAACACAGCGTCAAGTCCGGCAAGCGCCAGCGAAGGCGATGGAGGCAATTGGGGACAAGCTGCTAGCTGGGGCGCTCCCAACACACCCGTACCTAATAATCCAGCTAGCCCATTACCTTCAGCAGCTTCTCCAATAGCTCCTGCTCCCTCAGCCAATGACCCCTGGGCCCAGCCAGCTCAACCTGCAGCGGCAGTAAGTGACCCTTGGGCCGCCGCTTCGTCTGCTCCTGCTGCCTCGCCAGCTCCCACTCCAGCAGCTAATGACCCTTGGGGCGCCACTTCTGCGGCTCCTACGGCCTCTCCAGCTCCTGCTTCGGCATCTCATGATCCTTGGGCCGCTGCGTCCGCACCGCCAGCTCCGGCTTCGGCAACTAATGACCCTTGGGGCGCCGCTTCTGCGTCTACAGCCTCTCCAACACCGGCTTCGGCATCTAATGATCCTTGGGCTGCTGCTTCCGCACCGGCAGCTCCTGCTCCGGCAGTTAATGACCCTTGGGCTGCTGCTGCTGCATCACCGCAGGCCATTGCAACACCAGCTGTTGACTCTGCTTGGGGAGCGCCAGCTCAAACTGAAAGCAAAGACCAGGCTTCAGCCGCTATGGGGTGGGGACAACCAGCTGCACCGCAGTTATCGACAGAACCAGCCGCGTGGGGTGCTCCGGCAACTTCTCCTGTGCCTGCACCAGCAGCACAAGCCAACGGTGCCAATCAAAGTTGGTCACCGGAAGGTGAGCAGATGGAAACTGGGGTATGGAAATCCTTCACACCCAAAACAGGTCCTTTGGCACCAGCAGACCGAGATTCTGCGCCAGCAGCAGCTGCTGCTGCAGACCGCTGGGATTCACCAATTCAAGACCGGCCTAAAGAAGCAGCACCAGCTGCAGCTGCTCCAACAGCGGCATCGGCTGACCGCTGGGATGTGCCAATTCAAGCACGCAGTGCTAGCGCTGAATTACCGGCTCCCCAAGCGGTATCGGCAGTTGGTTCATCAGGCCTACCAGTAAATCAAATCGTTGAGAAAATGGGTTCCGTCCTCGGTGGTGGCGCACCAGCCGATAGTCGCTGGGATGTACCAATTCAAGCACGCAGCGCGGCCGAAACGCCAGCAGTAGCACAACCACCATCAGTATCAGCAGCAGTAGCACCAGCGGTAAATTCATCTGGTATTCCAGTCAATCAAATTGTAGAAAAAATGGGCGCGGTACTCGGTGGCCCTGCTGCCGGTGCAGACAGCCGCTGGGATCTTCCAATTCAAGAACGCAGCAAAGAGGCCAAAGCCGAACCTGATCAAGCACCAGCTCCAGTTCAGAACTTTGCTCAGCCAGCGGCACCAGCGGCCTGGGGTGATGCTCCTGCTGCCAATGGCACATGGGGAACTCATCCAGAACAACCCACCACAACACCATGGGGTGCTGTTAGTGCATCTCCAGAGCCTGCTGCTCAAAGCCCTGCCGCTGTTCCATCAGGATGGGGCTCAGAGCCATCAGCGCCAGCAGCATGGGCTGCGCCAGCTGCAGCTCCATCTGCCCCTCCAACTACACCGTCACCGACGGCTTGGGGTACCGAAGCACCTACAGCGGCAGCTCCTTCAGCCAACAGTTGGGATGCCGGCGGCGCAACTGCTGCTTCACCGGGCTGGGGCAGCGAACCACAACCGCAAGCAGCTCCAGCCAGCGCTCCCGATCAATGGGGACAACCGCCAGCCTGGGGTCAGGCTCAAGTGCCACAAGCTGCTGCGCCGACCTTCGCACCAGCTCCAGTAGCGACTCCAGAAGTAACTGACAAAGCAGCTCCTAGTGGCATGTTCAACCTGGGCGATCAAGATATCGACAAGATCTTTGGCGATAACCTGGGCGTTAGCGAACCAGTTGGCCGTACCCTGGTTAATAATGGTGCCGAACCGCAAGCTTCGGCTAACGCAGCGGCCCAAGCACCGATGCAAGCTCCTATTGCACAGCCAGCACAAACTAACAATTTCGCCCCTCCTCAAGCCGCACCAAGCATCTCAGCACCAACGGCAGCCGCTGATCCAAATGCAGCCAAAAATGGTCTGTTCCAGTTAACTGATAACGACCTAGATAAGCTCTTCAGCAGCAATCTTGGCGTGGATGAGCCTTCCACCCAGGTTGGAGTGCAGGCAACCATCTCGCCTGTCCAATCTGCAGCGCCAGCGCCGAATAATTTTGCCCCACCAGCAGCTGCAAATGCCAGCGCTCCTGGCTGGAATACAGGCGCTGAACAACAGGCACCATCAGGTTGGGGTGTATCGGCACCAGCTCCAGTTGCAGCGGCAGGTGGAGCAAACGGTTGGTCGGGCACTCCTCAAGCACCTAGTGGATGGGGAATGGAACAGCCACCTGCTAGTGGACCTAGTGGTTGGTCCAATACACCAGCCGCCACTCCGGCCGAATCTCAGCCTACTGGTTGGGGTTCACCCACTCCTCCCACCCCACCTGCATGGAATCAACCAGCAGCCCAAGCTCCAGCAGCAAACATTGGCACTAGCCCAGAGCCAGCTAAAGGTGGTCTTTTCTCAGTTGACGACAATGTCATGAACCGGATATTCTCCGACAATCTTGGCATTCCAGAAGACACAGCTTCTAAGCCTGATGCCTATGCTATCCCAGACCAAGGCGGTGAGCAGGTCGCCCCGCCGAAGATTGCTGGTATCGGCCGTCTCGATGCTTCCGGTGATCAAAACCAAGACGCTGGTTCTGGCAGAATTGCTTCAATTGGCAAATTCTTACTCGATCAAAAGGATCTAGACAAGATTGGCAAATTGACCAGTTCTGACTTTAACGAAGGCAAGATGAGAATTCTCACTCTAGAAGCATCTCAAGATTTGCAGTCGTTACTGAGCCAGATCGGAACTCAGCAGGGCGTAATTGGATCAGTGATCGTGGGCCATGATGGTCTTTTGATTGCTAACACTATGCCAGGAGATATGGACGCTGAATCAGTAGGAGTTTGGGCACTGGGTGTCTATATGAACACAGAACATGTCACCAAGAAAATGGGTCATGAACGCGTACACCAGGTTGTTTCAAGAACACCCCGGGGCTATGTAGTTATTGCCGATTTTGGCGGAGGCCTTCTGGTAACAGTCACTGATGGTAGAGACACGGACTCGTTGATACCACTTATGAGAACAATTACGCAACTAGTGAACTAAACTCTAGTTACTTGCCCTGTCCTAGAACGTAGTTACTTAAAGTTCTAGCACCAAATCCGGTGCCGCCTTTGCATAGCTCATCGCGTTCGCGGTCAATCCAACCCACCCCAGCAATATCGAGGTGAGCCCAAGGCTTACCTTCAGTGAATTCTTTGAGGAACATCGCCGCAGAGCTAGAGCCAGCTTCACCGCGGGAACCAGCATTTTTCAAATCAGCAATATCACTCTTCAGGCCCTCTTTATATTCTACAAAAAGAGGAAGCTGCCAGAACTGCTCGCCGCAGGTTTTACCGCTTGCAATAACATTGTCAACCAGGGTCTGATCACTGCCCATGATACCAGCAGCGACTCGTCCTAAAGCAGAAACCACGGCCCCAGTCAATGTGGCGATATCAATCAATTCGTCAACGCCTTCTCGTATTGCATACGTAATGGCGTCAGCCAAAATCAAGCGTCCCTCAGCGTCAGTGTTGTTCACTTCAATCGTCTTGCCGTTCATTGATTTCAGCACATCACCAGGATGCAAGGCGTTAGAACCAGGCATATTCTCTGTTGATGCCACCACTGCCAAAACATTCACATTGGGCTTGAGTTGACCAATGACCTGCATGGCGGCAAGCACTGCCGCCGCTCCAGCCATGTCATACTTCATATGTTCCATACCGACAGCGGTCTTGAGAGAGAGGCCGCCAGAGTCAAAGGTAATGCCTTTGCCAATCAGACCAATAGTTTTCTTAGCCTTAGGCGCAGTATATTTAAGCACAATTAAACGCAACGGTTCTTTCGCGCCCTTGGCCACACCTAAAAGCGCTCCCATACCGAGCTTTTCCACTTGAGCCGGTTGCAGTACTTTGACAGAAAGACTGTGGGCAGAAGCAATACGCTGAGCCTCAGCGGCCAACCTCGTTGGTGTCATATACGATGGTGGCTCAGCAATCAAGGTGCGAGCCATGTTAGTCGCTGAAGCTATAGCAATAGCTTTCTCAGTGACTTTCTTCACAGTGGAAAGGTCAAGGCTAGAGGCCTGGACGTGGAGAGTCAGATTCAAGCTATCCGCTTTTTGATTAGCAGCTTTATCGTCCTCTTTAAGCGACTTATATTTCAAGAAACTGAAGGAAGACAAAATCCAAGCTTCAACCACAGCCTCAAGAC
>JBIPOV010000070.1:0-31503 GCA_044378815.1 Obscuribacteraceae bacterium (SeqCode)
TTGACATCAAGATAAAATCAAAAGCGAAAACGCTATTAACGCGAAGCAGTTCAATATCTTAGCGGCTTGTCAGGCAGCAAATGGCGGATTTCGCACGAATCGTTGCCACACCCCATTTCCAGGCGTAATAGCTTTTTGGCCATTTCGTAAACGGAAACCAATTTCGGCAATTGTTATCGGAAAAGCACTCAAATTCGTGACCTCAACAGTCAGGATAGGCTGGCCGGATGGTACTAACATCGATTGGGCTGGTCTCACAACCAATTTTACTCTCTGCCGCTCCAACGCATTCCAGGTGTTGATCACACCCAGCACGGCTCCAACGCTGCCGACAGCAAGAGATACAATCGATATGGTTTCGGAGTTAGTCATAGTACCGTCTGGCCAGAATTCAGGTGTCTCGTTCTATCTTGTCGTTTTTGAGCCTGTTCGAGAGTAACCATTTCTTCTCGACCAATGTCTATCTGCAAAAACTCAATGCCAAAAGCCTCAATACTACTGAAGTGCCAAGAATTTTTGACACTTCTCATGGCAGCCTTGCTGGCAAATGCGAGTATTAGCCGAGCATCTCGCCAAACTGGTTGCGATTGCCTTAGAAGAGCTAATTTTAATATGTCGTTGCCAATCTTGTGCTTCTGTGCCGATTTCAGCTCACCAACATGGGCATAGATTTCAACTGCGATTCGAGGTTCCAGAGAGAAAGCATCAACTTCAACTTCCTGCTTTGGCCCGACCATAAGCCTTTTCTTTGCTCGAAGTGGAACTCCAAATTGAGTCGAAAGTTTTTCTCGAATGAGCCCTTCTGCTCTCGTATGCTCTCTGGAATGACTATCTTTGCGGCTTTTATAAAGAGCCTTGGATTTTAGAGCGTTGTCGAGTGTCGAATCGTGCTGAGTCTGCGAAATTTCCAACAGTATCTTTTCCATCTATACCTCCCGACATGGCTTGTTTAACTAGCCTTAGTCGCCAACGAAACAGCCAAAGGAATGGGTTTTTCAGGAAAAACCAAGATGAAAATATCATACTGGTTGAATAACATCTCAATTCTAAAAAGATGTTTGTCGCCTACAATATCCGGGCCTTGTATATGAGTTGGCTCAACCTTGTGAATGTTCTCTGCTGTTATAGCAGTGCGATCAATGCAGCGCAAAATTGCTTCTGTGCGAAGTCCAGGGAACCGAGCGGTACAGACTGTGGACCTGAGGAAATATCTAAACCCGCGCTTGTGATTTGGATGTGCGGTATCCCAAAATTTCGGACAAACCATAAGCATCATAGGTACATCGTGAGTATTTAAAACATAGTGCCTAAGGGTCGCTTCCCAGGAAGAGTCATACTCATCACGCAATTCAGAGATTGCTTTAAGTGACGGCTTGGAGTCCATGGCGTTATTTTTAAAAGAATCACCCATGAAGAGTAACCGCTGTACACCGTGATTAGCCTCTTGCTCTAACTGCATTTGGAAATCTGGGTTTAGCATCTCTGCTGTATCTGCATGAGCAAAAGCCTTGTGCCAAGGCAAAAAATTATGCGCGGCCTCATGAAGAGTCGCCCACTTCTTCTTGCTGTCGTGGATAGAACTGTCGACAAAAATTTTGCCCTGACCTGGAATAGTGGCAGCAAGGAAATTTAGATGTTTAAGTATATTCTTGAGTTTGTCGACCTCAACCTTCATCCTGTGCTTGATTTCATCAATCAAGGTTGGGTCACTTAAGTCGTAGTAACCACAATGCAAATTGAGGTGCTTGAGAATATCATCAACTTTAATCGGCGGTTTGAGCAAGCCAGCTTCTTTCAGAATCCGGCTTGCTATCTTGTTTATCTCTTGCTCTGCATGGTGATCCAAAAATGGCTCCAATTAAAATTTGTGCTTCAGAAGCTTAATAAAGTCGTCTACCAGCCTTCGTTCGTCGGCTGATATTTTGTCGAAAGAATCTGACTTAGCCACGAATTTAGAAGCTTCTTTCTTCAACTCATCCGGTACTTGCTTGAATGCACCGATAAGTACGGCTAGCTTTTCCTGAGGTATTTCGTAGGTAGAGCTGAGCTTGAACAATATGAAAGGGCTAGGTTTATAGTTCTCAGACCTTTCCAAAGCGTATAATTCGGCCGCTTCAATTCCTATTTGTTCTGCGGCCTTTTCAACAGTCCAGCCTCTTTTGCGGCGAGACAAATAAAGTAGTTTTTGAAAAACAAAGTGCAGCTCAGGTTCCTGTGGTTCATTTTCTGTCATGTCTATCGAGAGCTTTTTGTTTAATGACTGAGCAATTTTATTGAGCATACTTAGTGAATGCCCTTCGTAGTCAGCATCTTCAAGACGGCTGATTACTGACTGAGTTGTTCCAATAAGCTCTGCAAGCTGCTTTTGAGTAAGTCCAGCTTCCTCACGGTAGTCAAAAATCAATCGAGCAACCTTGGCATTAAGGCGTTCGCGGTCGAGTTCAGCCTCACGTTCGGGAGAACCTGCGATAAAATTCTTATGCAGAATCTTCAAAGCGTTAGATTGTTTACCGTTCTTAGTCATTGTCCTCAACATACGTGTGTTTAGTTGGTGCTGATTCAAAAAGTTGTCTTGCTTTTATAGCTCGTTCGATTTGCACGTCTGGCACTTTGGATTCTTTTATGATGCCCATCCAGATGACAGCTCGATGGTTATGGAAGAAATAAAGCATTCGATAGTGAATGCTTTGTCTGCTTGCTCTCAGCTCATAGATCCCATCACGCAAAAGGTCAGCCTCTGGCCTGCGTAATTCGTATCCCCTTTCAGTCAGACGCTCAATTTTTACCATGCACTTTACTTGCGCATCGGGAGGTAAAAGATGAAACCACTGGAGAAATGGGCTGGACCCATCACTGTTAGCGAAGAAGACAACTTCCGTTTTTGGCATTCCTACTCCTTGCAGCATATCGCACTTTTGCTATCTTGGCAACCATGTCAACCCTCCCAGTAACGTGCTCAATTCATAGTCTATCGCAAAATTGCTATTTGCGTGCTGCAAAAATAAAAAAGTTTCTTCGCCCTGACGCAGAAATACGAGTCGACCGATGGTAAGGATTCGATCCAAAAAGACCTATGGCAACGATTCGCGTAAAAATGGGCCATTTTGCTCCTGAAAACACGGCGAATCGTACTACCTGTGATTGTTTCCAGCCTCGCCTAATAATTGCACGGACCTGGCCAATAACTTTACTTTCTGCCCAGGAGCGAGATCACAGGATTGAAGCCCACAGGTGCCTGGTTTTGCCCATACCCCATAAGGCAGGTTTTTGTCCATCCCACCCGCGAATGACACCACCAGCAGTACGACCACCAGAGATGCACAAGTGGAAGGCATTTAGGGCTATTTCCAAGAAGAAAATGGCTGGATTTCGCGTGAATCGTTGCCATCCCTCAAAAACCCTATGGCTTCTTGGAATCTCGTCAGTTCGGAGCAAACGGTAATTCTCAAAAGACTTATCAATTGAGCACTTGAGCCTTTTGGTTTCGAGAATGAATTTTGAGAATCGGAGATGATGATTTTATGACTAACTGGAATTTGCCGCTCTGTCTTCTCTGAAACGACCGTTTGTAAGAACGCTACAGGAAGCCATTTTCCAATCACTCAAATACAAAGATAAAATCGGGTGTCCTCAAAAGTGGCTTGTGATCGTTCTTTTGGTGAAAGAACCCCGCGGCCAAGCGAAGGCGTGTCAGCAAAAGCTCAAGGACCGACCTCTGGAAGACATTGTCAGGAACCCATTGGGTTTTTATCCAACATCCTTACCGTTGGTCCTGCCCGCTCGCCGCAGCTCGGGGCTATCGTAAACCCATTCGCTGGTTATATACCTCTAGTGCTGTGCCAATTATTAGCTACCGCTAAAGAGTCTTTCAACCGGTCATATTCAGCATCAATCTTTTGAACGTCACCGACTCTACCGGCTGCATAAATTGTCATTTGAACTTTGAGCAAATCCTTCAAAATCTCGATTATCCGCTCAAGTGTCTTAGCATCAGCATCTTGGCAATCAGAAAGACTTTTTAGCTCCTGTTCCAGATTCATCATCCGTTCGTTCTGCTGCTGTTCTTGCTTTATCGCAGCATGAAGATACTCATTAATGCGCCGTGTACCTTCACCAGGAGCTAACTGGGCGTACCAAGAACCCACAACCTCATCTGCATAAAAAGCGATCTGCCTTCGTTTTGTAGTCATATCGTGCCTCTTGCTGTGCATTTTTTGCTCACCCAGTAAACAGTATGTCAACACTTATTAATTCTGTCAACAGTTGTGCTAATATGGTCAACAAGTATCAAGACAGGCACGCTAGATAGAATTACTTATGTAAGTCAAAGCAAAAAGGCAGGAGGTAGTAACTCCCGCCCTCTGCAAACAATCCACAAAGGAGGTGAAGCCCAGATGGAAATGTTAGTTGTTGTACTGTTCATGATAACAGTAGGGGTCCTCGCTGTGCGCAGCTAAGGCTTAAGGTAAACCAGGGGCGTCTTTAGTGGCGCTCCTAGTCTGCCTCCCTTTTGGTAAATCCAGCGAATCCACACCCTTTATCGCTCGCTGCTCAAAGAAAATTCAGTCAAGAGGCACTTTGTTACATCGTCTTTCACAAACAACCTTGCCAAGAGGATACAATAAGTAGCGGTGGGGAATATCTGCTCTCAGTAAGTGACAAAACAAATTTTTCTCCCCGCTTGTGCACTTTGCATAAAGATGGGGATTTCTTTTTTCTACTGCGCCGATCAACAAACTGCGTCGGTTCAGAACAAAAACAATAATACCAGGATGATTTAAGTTTGGGTGTGTCAGTCGACTACACTTGATATTAAATCGTCTCCGAGCACCCATTGCTAGGTACTAGCCACAAAAACACTAAAAGCTCTCTTAAGCTACTTGGCATTTCCGGTAGTGACAGCTTCGCTCTCGGTGGTGTCCTGTTCTAGCGATGTGCCGGTTTTGGACGGGGCAGAGCCTCCCTATAGAAAGAGTTGCCGAGGAATAAATGGGAGGGGACCCAGCGAAGCTGGGGAGGTGCCCGTTTATGCCGCAGGCGTTCCTTATGAAACCCACGAGATCAAGTTTGACCCTGGAGCTAGCCTTAAAGGGAGCGACGGCGGCAAGAGCCTTTTGGTTGATGTGCCGTTCTTTGTCCGCCGTCGCCCCAAGGCGTATAAGCGTAAGGAGTCAAACCAAGAAAAAAAGTGGCGACGTAGTCGCATTCCTTTTGGCACTATTATTTGATCTTATTACTAAAACTAATTGTACCTTATTAGGGAGGCTGGAAAAGCAAACAGGGCAAGGCTTTCCGGGTTGACAAGCACAGTCAAAGTACATAGATACCACAGCCAAAGTACATGACAAGCACAGTCAAAGTACATAGATACCACAGCCAAAGTACATCAAAATTTGGCTGTCCACAGTCAAAGTACATAGTGGGCCAGAACACTAGGATGATTGAACACAGGGGCATCCTAGAACAAAGACGGAATGTCAAGCCACAGTCAAAGTACATAGCTCCCCCGGGAAACCACAGCCAAAGTACATACCTTTTCAAGAGGAGTGGTGGCAAACAGGCTGAAATAGTAGCTCTGTAATGCATAGAGCCACTTTCGGGAAGGACACAGTCAAAGTACATAGAAAGGTTTAGACAGGATTGAGCTGGATTCCCTTTTCAATACACAGCGCCTGCGCCTGTGAGGCAGTAAGACCTCTTTGTTTCAATAACGGCTCAGCCATCGGCACGCCTTGAGCAAACAACGCCAACAATGGAAGCAGCGGATCGGTGCTAGGTGCGAGTTCTTCAGGATGTACTTTGACTGTGTTCACTATTTGAGGCATGGACTTGGCATTTTGCCTGCGTAGTTGCTCACCCTTGTGGACATCGCCGGGAAAATAAAGTAAGTCCCAACCATCCCAATGATAGTGAGCAATGTAGTTTTTTTCTTTCAGCTCCTCATTAGCGGCCTGGAGCTGTTGTTTTGCACGCCACGGTTTATCCCAGACCTTAATTCCGAGATGCTGAGCTAACCATTGATATTGAACGCGCCAATAGCTGTCTTGACTGGTACGCCAAAACCAATGCGATAGCAGCGGATAGAGATGCTTAACGATGTCACTCTTCAAGCTTCGCATGTAGAGAAGATCTATGACCATCAAATAGCGAGCATTGAGATTGTTCCGAATACGATCATCAAAACGAACAAAAGACTGCTCAATTACTCCGCCATTGCCATCAGTCTCACCAGAGATGCCCACGGCTCGAAGCAACTGAAAAGCTTCAGTGACAAATAAGTTTTTGCTTTTATCGAAAAAGGAATTTTCACTTTTGCAGGTTGTGTGTACAAGGCGCTTTAGAGCAAGTTTCACGGAAGTAGCATTCTTGCCGCAATAGGTTAATCCAAGGCGTTTCACGAAATGACTCATAGTCCCAAGCTGCATTAGCTCTGGAACCTCTAAGCCTTTAGACAAGTAATTCTCATAAGCAATTTCATATATGGCCAACAGAACGTCTCGTTCAAGAGGACCAGGCATTCCGTACTCTGCATCAGGCTTCACACACCAACGGCGCTCTAGTTCTTTGCCATTAACTTTAACAAGCTCTCGTGTATCAATCCCAACCGATTTATCAGCATGTTTGTCCAACAAAAAGTAAGGACGAAGAAACATGTGCATCTCAGGACGAACAAGCGAGCTTTCAGCTGGTTCAACGGTCCGAGTGGTTCGACTAGTAGTAGCATTGTCTTTAGTTTGAGAAATGCCTTCAATCGCCAATTGTGACACTGAAATCAGCTGACCAACAGCATTTGAGCGTTTCGACTTGCGCATAAAATGTGAGTCAGTTCCTTATATCAGTGAAAACAAATTCCATCTCTATCAAGTCTTTTAAATCACCATGTTTACTATAAGGCCAACAGGGCTGGAGTTTCAAGGATCACAAGCAGACATACCAGCAAGCCGCTTTCGATATCGCATCCATATAGCGCCTTTACAGGTGGTGTCATTTCTGATAATAATTTCGCCATGTCAGTCTGACTAGTCAGACTGACAAAAGTCATCGGTCAGACACTAAAGGTGATCACTTGGAAGCTGCCAAAATAAAACACCCCCTGGCAAATTCGGTTGAATTCGAGGAGCTATTTGCTGAAAGCTGTCAGCCTGACAGTTCGCTGACAGCCAACCAAGATCAGACTGACATTATTCAAGCGTCAGTGACAGAGGCCGCCAAACTGCTTGAAATCACAGAAAGAACAATCTGGCGAAGGATCAGACAGAAAAAATTAAATGCAACTCTGGTTGACGGCAAAACGATTATCAGACTCCGCCAGACTGACATCCCCATTCGTCAGTCTGACAATAGGTCTGACATTGAGCAAGTCGAAGCACATCCTGTCAGTGACATTTCCGACAATGTCACTGACGTTCAGTCCGATATCACCGAAACAGAGTCTGCTATTGAACTTATAGCCGAGCTAGCTGCCAAACTTGAGGCCGCCACATACCGTAATGGTTACCTGGAAGCAGTTCTGAAAAATCAATCAGATCAGATTCAACTGTTGCCAGATTTGCAAGCACAAGCCCGAAAAAAAGAGCTGCTTGAACAGGAAGTTGCTGACCTCCGTGCTCAAGCGAGCAAAGTAAATGAGCTAGAGTCAGTTCTAACTGAGAAGAACAATGAAATTATTCAGTTGCGAGAGACCCTTACAGCAACCGAGAAGAAAGGCTGGCTAAATTCGGTAGCCTCCTGGTTCAAAGGACAGCCAGAAAAATAGGGTATGTACTTTGGCTGCGCTTGGCATCATCCGGTAGCTTGAAGGGTTTGATCGGTGAACGAAACGACTTTGCAATGAGTTAAGTGCCCAGCCTTCAATACTTGCAATGCGCGCTCTGAAACTACAAGCGGCAATGCACATGGACCTTGAACAAGCCCGAAATCATCTACCCCAGCCTTGCCAATAATCTTTAGCCAAACAAACTCTGGCAGCTGATTGCCGCTCTGATGGTTCGCTGAAACCTCGAACTGATCGCCTTTGCTAATCTCGTATATTTGGTCTATCCGAAAACCAGTTAGTGTACTGGCCGTTAATGTTTCGGCTAGTCTTTTTGTACAGACATAAGTGTAAGCATCTATCAAATCATCTTCAGGCCAAAATGTCAGTTCAAGATGTAACCGCTCTATTCGATGCGGCCGCTCTTTTGTATTGCCAATAGTGTTGGCCCCTAGCTCGCCAGCAGCCTCTGGACCTAGGCTGAAAAACCGCATTTCTAATCTCCTCTCGTGGGCGCAAACTGATGACCATGCAATTTATCAATCGCTCTAACCTGAGCAAGGAAGTCTCTGCGACTAGGATTAGGGTATAGCTTGGTAAATTCTCTCCACTCACCATGAATTACTCTCTGGTGCAAAGTATTGTTCACCCCTTCATAGATGCCTCTTAAATAAAAGACATCGTTGATTTCTTTTGCAGTAAATAGACCAGGATACTCCTTTAGAACCCACTTTGGTACAGCATGGTGAACATATAATCGATCAGCAACTGGAATTAAACCAGGATACTTATTAAAAAAAGCATCTCTGTAATCTGGCACACGCTCTAACTTCTGAGCAATCAAAGAGCTTTCATCAAGACCTTTCAGCTGCTCCACACTCAAATGAAGGCGCCTGGCTGCGGCCTCTGCGGATATGGCATCTTTCTCGCCCATAAAGACATAAGTGTCCTTTGGTGGCATGTTGATGCCAAATTTCTTCGCCAGTTTAGCTAGCCCTTCAGGGTTGTCCAATGCTTCTTTAGTAACCTCTGACGGCTTCTCCAGTTTGCCTGATTGTACATCCTTTGCCTTGCCGACTCCGCCCAAATCATCAGCGCCCGTCATGGCACAATCGTTTTCACCTATTTGCTTTGAGACTTTAATCCTTTGCCCATCAGGTGTGACGACCTCAGACTGAGGAAAGAGCTTATCCAACAAATTGCCGAGCTTCTCTGAAAACTTCTTGCGACCGGCAGGCCCTACTGCTGAGGCCAATTGTTCTAATGCTGTCGTGAGCTTCTCTGACCTGGCTATTTTTGCCACACTATCCGGCAGTGCCATACCTGATGCGAACTCTGTCGCTATCTCCACTTTCTCGGCTTCACTGTGCTTCTGCCAACGCACGTCAATTTCTTGGCTAAGCCAGGCAATGTCTCGAAAGGCTTTGTTTGAGTCACCAAATTGAGCTGCGGCGCCTACTTCGCCTAGATAGTCTTCTGAGAGCTGACCGAGCCTCACAGTAACGACCATGGCTTTTCCTAAGGCGTCGCCTGCTTTTCCAGCCTTATCTATCGCTCTTTCGTGATTGAAATAAACATCATGGCTAAACTCACAAATGGCACCAAGGGCTCTTCCTAGACCAATGACTGCCTCAATAGTATGCTTGCCACAGTTCATCAGTCCTCTAGGAACAGCTACCCCGATAGCTTTTAACTGCTCATTGTAATCACTGGTAATTAACTCCGGGCATTTTGATAGTGCTTCAATGACCTGTTTACGCTGCTCTAGGGGTAGTTTAGTAAACGCTCGAAACTCGTTGTCTTGATCGGGCAGCTCCACATGCCCGCGCAAAACAGGCGTTACATCAGCTTTTAACTGAGCTACTAACTTGTCTCTTTCAGGTCCAGGAGCCATGTGTTTGTCTATGTTCTGACGCATCTCCAAGGCACTTCGAGCGACCTCACTAACTGGTGCCAGGTCTTCCATTGCTTGAGTGTTGATATTGTCTGGTGCATTGGCCCAGTGCTCTTGTGAGACCCCGGGCTGGTTTCCATAAACATCATCGGCGGATTTTTGCAGCCGCGAAATAATTTTCTCGCTTTGACCTGGTGGCAAAGTTGCTGCGGCTCGCATTTGATGCACGAGATCTTCTGCCTGCAAATCGCCAGCCCTGGCTCTTGTAATAAGCTCCTGCATCGAAACGGATGACTTAGTCGCTTCAGTTATTGGTGCAGCTTTTTCTAGCACTCTGGCAGCTACTACAGCTCCAGAGCCACCGGCTTGGTAGTCCACAAGCTCCAAACTTCTTTCTTGCTCGGCAATCCCGGCGTACTTTTGCAATGAGCCGTTACTGGCATTTGTGCGTATTTTCTCGGCGGCACTAATGTCTGCTATTCCAGCGTTTTGAGCGTCCAGGGCATCTTTCGATTTGAGTGCCCGGTTTTCTGGTAGTGCAAGTTGCCTGTCGCCTTTGTCGGTCGATTGTGAGTCGGACATGGTCACACCGGCTGTTGCAGGAAGGGGCAAGTCGTATTTTCGCATATACCCGAAAGAGTCTGATAACAAACGGGCTGGGCCATTTGGCGCTGTTGTGAGTCTTAAAGATGAAAGAGTCTAAGGGCATGTACTTTGGCTGCGGCTTGGCTGACCACTGATCGGATTTGAGCCGCTGTATTTCCAGGTTACTACCATTTTCTCAAGCTCTGCTGTAGAGCAAGCCTTGCTTAAACAAGCATCAATTCCAGCGTTGAGACAATCTTGGCAGACTTCACTCAAATCATCAGAAGTTAGACATACTATCGGAGTCCTAGTGCCAATCTCACTTTCATAGCTTCTGATGAGCCTAGCACATTCTGTGCCGTCCATTTCTGGCATGTGATAATCCATCAGGATAATGGCATAGCGCGTGTCTTTTACCAGGTCCAGAGCCTCGCTGCCACTCTGCGCCTGGTCAACTTCAAATCCCATGTCGGTGAGGCTCATAGCCGTTCCTATTCTCACGATTGGCGTATCATCAACCACCAGAATCTTTCTTCGCATCTAAATCTATAGCCTCTCTCATGGCATGGGCAAGAGTGTAATCTTACTCTTTTTCATTCCCGCCTAACCCTCAAATATACTGGGGTTTACTACAGTCTTGTCGGCATTAATACCATAGACTCTTTACCGACATCGTAGCAGTGTATCTGGTATGGGGCCAGAGAAACGGGCGATTAGAAACCTTGCAAAGCATATGAGAGAGCGGCGTCTTGCTCTTGGTTGGTCGCAGGAAGAATTGGCTGAGCGCATGGGCACTGACCGGACTTACATTAGTGACCTGGAGCGCTCTTTGCGAAATCCGTCACTGAAGATTCTGGCCAGGTTGGCGAGCACTCTAGACACAACCGTTGGTGATTTGTGTGACTAACAAAAGAGTGGTTATCGTGGGCATGTACTTTGGCTGTGGTTTGACTGATTAAGGGGTAGTGGGGCGGATTTCGGGGAGACCGATAATTTTCTCGTCCAGGCGAGATCCCGCCGAGACCCTGAAAATCAGGGTACCCCAAAAATAAAAGATCAAAAAAAGAGGAGAGAGTGGATTTAATTCAATCCAGGAACCCCTCTCCAAATGAGCTTCTACAGCCCTAGCAAACACTGACGAAACATAATGTGAATTATCAGGACTGTTGATGCCACACCGGTGATCTCGGCTGCAATCTTACGCAATAGTGATACCATATTTAAGGTCGGAGGCGGCAACAACAGCTGTCCACAATCCGAGTGCGACACGCCCAAGTAATTTTTATTGGAATAGAAGGCTCACAACCAAAGTCCATCCACTTGGTTGGTATGGGAGGGCGTGAGCCTTCTTTATCCTTACAACTTTATCGCACTGGCTTGAGGCTTGTTAGTAACTACGAGCCCCCAAAGAGATGAAGCGTTAAGGCACATCAAAATGGAGTTCTAATATTCTTTGGTACACCAATTTGTTTAAATTAGAGTATCTCGTTCGATAGTCGGTTATTCTGTCAGCATCACGTTGTCAACGAAGAAGTGCGTTATGGTTAAAAAAATAGTTGCCGCTTTTGTATGTCTCGTATCAGTTCAAACTGTTTTAGCCGCTGATGCGTCAAAAGCTGCTTTGATAGAGCCTGAAGAATTTAGCAAAATGGTGGCACAAAGAAAGTATAAAGAAGCACATGATACCGCTGTTGTAGAAGCCAAACTTGTACCAGAAGAATTGGAATATGTGCGTGGCAATAAGCTTGTACCATATGACAAAAGACATATTTATTTGCGTCGCGCTCTGGAATACTATGAAGTTTTACTAGCTACCAAGGAAGACATTTTAGCTCAGCAGTTAGAAAAAGAAATTTTCAAGACACTCCCGGAAAAGGTGTGCCTGGAAAGAATGTTGGAAGTCAGCAATCGGGCAAACAATACAGACGCGAACAAACGGCTAAACTCACTCAAAAGTCAATGCAAGAAATAAGACTAATCGCTACCAGCCAGAATCAGAACATAACGCGAGCAAATAATATTAGATCAGGGGACCAGGTAATGGTCTTCAACATACGCTTTGTCTGGCGAAGAAACGCCGATTACAAACTCCCAGTGTCACCAATATTAAAGGCTCTTTTTTCGCCTCTAAATTCCTGCCTACTTTTTAATGTTGGTAAGTGCCGAAAAGCGCAAACAAATCCTTACAAGCTGAGCGTTATTCCATGTAACCAACCAACAGAGCTGAAAGTGTTTGGAAATCTCATTACAATCTCATCTTGTCGCTTAGATTGATAAAAGCGTCGTTAATCGGACTGTGGAATTTACTATAACAATGCTGAAAAAGCTCATTCTCCTGTTTTTGAGTGTTATTGGTGGTTGCGAGCTTGGTGAATTATTGCGAACTGGAGTAGCAGATTTTGTTTTTGTGAATCCTGTTTCGTTGATCTGGGCGGCATTATTAAGCAATCCAGCTCAGATTTACCTTATTGAGTTGTTACTGAGCATGTTTGCCTTTTCTGCCTGCCAAAAGCCACTTTACACTGTACTTGTACCAAGTCTATTTGCAACGGGATTGCCCTACGTATCAATCATGGCGTGGTGTACTGGTGGACAAAGTGAATATCAAGAACAAGGAACAGTAATGATAGCTACGGGTGGGAGTTTGCTTTGTTTCTACCTCATCTATTGTTTTGGTCGACCGTTGAAAAAAGAGGAGGCTAATAATTAGCCTCCTCTCCACTACATCACTCTAAACTACTGCAAAGTTCCTGGATCGTAATTTTGCGGATAGGGAGTGTTGTTGGGATTGTAACTATGGTCGTTGTTGTTTGGACCTCTTCTGAAAGTATCAATCTCAAAATCAGTAATACCCTCCCCCCCAGAAAGTCCTTGTGACCGTACATTGCTTAGGCAACCAGCAAGCGTTGCATCACATGCTGCACGGGCTCGCTGCCGGGCTTTTGGACATTTTATTCTTGCTGCATTGTGCAAACAGATATCGTGCCAGTAATAGCAGCGATCACGGGCATCGATAGGCCATTGGAATCCCTCATAGTACGGCGTTGCGGGGAAATTGTTGGTCTCATTTACGTTTCGACCACTCGCCCAACCTGGTCCACCCCAGTTACCGTACCATTTGTTGGTTTTCATCAAACCATATTCATCAGTAAACAAAACTGGATTATTCAAGACGTAGGAGTATAGATTTAGCCCAACTTGAGATGCGGATGCGCATTCATTATCGCAACCACAACCACAGCTACCATCCAGTTTCAAATCATACCCGATAGGATCAGGCTGCAAGAAACGGCCGATAGTCGGATTGTAGTAACGGCGCTTGTAGTAGTACAGGCCGGTTTCGGAATCATAACGCTGCCCCGTATACCCAAATGTCGTGTTCGTCAACGAAGGTGTTTCGCCAAACGAACCAATCTTGTACTGGTTACTTACCGCTCCAGCGTTACTGGTGCGTGCAATCGGTGTCCCTTGATGGTTTCTGTGGAAAAACGTTCTTGTTCCTGTGCTGGTTACCTGAATGAGCATTTCATCCAAACCAACACCATAAACATAGCGGTTCTGAAGAGCGCCAGTTGTGCCATTGTAATCAGCAAGACGCTGCCAACCAGAATAGAGGTACCTCGTTTTTGTGGTACTGGTAGTGGTGACAGATTTCTGGGTCTGGCGATGGAATGGGTCGTAAAGATAAGCGACGCTGGTGCCAGCCTTCACGGCACTAGTCATTTGGTTCTCAGTATCAAATCCATAGGTCCATGTGCCGTTTCCAGTCAAACAGCCATTTGTGTTATACGAGTAAACTGGAGTACCAACTTTTGGATACTGGTTTAAATTATTTGCTGCCTGGTATGTAACCGTACCAGCCGGACTGGGATGCCACATATAGGCACTATCAGAGATTTGCTGAGTAGTCATCTCGTGAATATTGTTGAAACCATACGTATGGCTAACACTGGCTCCAACGAAAGTGGAAGCTCGGTTTGTCAGGTCATCATTCAACTGGTAGGTATAGCTTTGGGATGTCCCATTGCTAAAAACCAGACTTGTGCGACGCGACAGCGCATCATAGCCAAAAGTAGCCGATGCGGTTGCCGCTCCGTTAAGCTTTATTGTGCTGAGCCTATTAAGCTGATCGTAGGCTCTGTCTATGAAGTAGCCATCAGCATACGTTAGTTTGGTCACGTTTCCATTTGCATCTCGCTGGAAAGTAACTTGTTTGGCGTCTGGGTATTCCTCCCGGAAGAAACGTTTAGCATTGTCATAGGCCCGCTTGTGGCTTCCACTGGATGGATCTCCAGCAATCACTGGAGTATTCGCTTCCAAAAGACGGCCAGCCAAGTCAAATACATAGGTGATGGTAGGTTGCCCTGTAGGAGCCTTTGTGATTGGACGGTTCAAGGCATCGTAAGTCATTACTATCGTGTTGCCTGAGCGTACCCGATAGGTCAAGACGTTCCCATTTGCGTCATAAGACTGATTCTGTTCAAACGAAGTATCAGGGAAAGTAGTCTTGTCGAGACGATCATGCCCATCAAATGTGTACAGAGTCAGATTGTTCTTTGCGTCCTTTACCGAAGCGACTTTCCCGTTTGCTGTATACAAACGAGTCTCTACGATGGTTAAGGAAGAATCTTTAACCTGAAATAGCTTGCTGCGAGCATCATAAAGGTACTCAGTGACACGAGTTTCAGGGTCGGTTTCCTTCCAAAGCCGGTCGGCACCGTCATACTCCCAAGTCCAAACTTTAGAAGCAGGGTCCGTCATCGTCTTCTTTTTGTCAGACTTGGAATATGTCCATGAGTAAGCCTGCCATGGTGTTGCAACAATATTTGTCTGCCTTTGAACCAAGGTTATGTTACTGTTGGCATCGTAGCCGAATTGAGTCTGGTAGCTGAATGGGGCAGATTCTGTTCTCAGAGTCTGCCTGCGAAGGTTGTCGAAAGTAAATGTTGTTGTGTTTCCACGGGGGTCCTGGACTGAATTTACATCTCCCCATGCGTTATAACCAAAGTTCGTGGTAATCGCAAGATGAGGAGAGATACCTGGATCAACAATTCTCGATAGCAACTTCTCAGTTGCCACGTCGTAAGAATTTTGGGTTACCAAGCCAGTTTCATCCGTAATCTGGGTAACTTGCCCACGACCGTTGTACTGAAGCAGAACTGTCGGAGTTAGCCCACCAACTAAGGGACGTTCGATTTTTGTCAGGTTGCCTGTCACCGGATCATAGGTGAAAGTAGTGGTATTCCCGCGTCCATCCTGACTTGTCTTCACCTTATTCCACAAAGGATCGTAAGTGAAATTTTCCACGATGTTGGCGAGGCCAGAACCCGATTTCGCAACCATCGTGCGGCTGAGGATGTTATTTTTTGCATCGAAAGTAAACTCTTCATAGTTACCTTCGGGCATGGTCACGCGCTTAGTCCGCCGCTTCCCATCGATGAGATAGGTAGTGGCATTGCCCAAAGCATCTATCACCTTGATCGGATTGTTGTTCTGATCGTAGTAGGTAATTTCCTTGTTATTCAGCGGATCGAGGACTTCCGAGCGGCTGCCAGCCAGATAGAACTGGTAGGTGTGACCCAAGATATCCACCTGACTTTGAATACGCCCAAGAGTGTCATAGGTGTTTGCAACGCAGGCATCCAGCGGGTTGGCGGGACGGAAATACTTCCACATGCGCCCAGGAGCGCTATAAGAGAAGGTATAGGCCTGAGACAAAGCATCAGTGAATTGCGTTAACTGATTGCTAGCATCAAAGCTATAACCAACGCTTCGTCCGTTGCCATCAGACACTGATGTCAGCTTGCCTGAGGTGTAAGTAAGCGTCAGCGTTCTTCCCATGCCATTTGAAATGCTGGTTAGGTTGCCGCTTGTATACGAAAGTGTGATTGTCACGCCATTTGGGAAGACCCATGATGTGAGCTGACCAGAGGTGTTGAAGTTGAAAACTTCACCTTGCGGACTTGTCACCTTGTAGGCCCCAGAAACAAGCGCAAGAGAGTCAGCGTACTGAGTCAAAGGCTCATATGAGCCATCAGGCATCAGCATGAACTTTCTTGCACCATTTGGCGTGGACAACGTTACAACGTTTCCATTCATCTGCCCGATCCACCAATAAGCGGCTTCATGGACAGAGACAACTTTCTGCACAGGGAGAGTGTTGTCAGTCAAGATATCGGTCATGACATAGATCAGAGCGATAGATGCAGCCGCACCAATAGCTGAGGGCTGGCCAAGACCAGCAAAGCCGTCACTGCCTTTTGCTGCTTTATAATCCCAGTTGTGGCTCCAGCCAAGACCCAGAGTGCCATTTACAAAACGGCTCCTAGAATCATATTCAGTCTGGAAACCCAGCTGATAAGGGAACTCGCCGCTACCAACTGTCAAATCCTCATGGCGATATTTGTAATCACCAGTTCGCATGTTGACTGGATCAGCGTGCTCGCAATCATCCTCGTCCTCGTCCTTAGGCGGTTCTTTCTTCGGAGGCGTGTTTTCGTCGCCGGTTCCACCCTTGAAGTAGTTGATGATACCAGCAGCGCCACCATACTGGCTAACAAGGCTCCAGCCGGTCGCCGTGCCAGTAGTCATAGCCTGACTGGCTGTCTGAGCTAAGAAAGCAGACCAGCCATAAGGGAGGTAATAAGTTGCGATGTCGTTCAGATCGCTCGCGTTGTAGCCAGAAAGCGCAGGAACAACAGTCCCAACCCAGTTAGCCTGTGTGCCCTTGTAGATTTTGATACCAGCGGCATTGGCTGCATGCAGGACCTTTGTAGCAGAAGCAGCCGACTTGCCGCCGTACTGACGCAAAGCCAAATCTTCAAGCGAGTAACCCAACATACCCCAGGTCATGCCTGCGGCATAGATGTAGTTTGCGGAATTAGCGCTATTAACAGTTGAAATGCCACCCCGAGAGCCTTGCAGGTCAAAGAAGTTGTTGTTGAAAGTTGGGCTCACAAAGTAGCCAGTCATGCCAACCAAGTGGTGATTCACATAGACAGTCTTAGTTAGGCGCCCGATGAGATCGCCAATCAAACCCAACTCAGCAGCATAGCTTGCCCAAGAGACAGCCAAGCGCTCGCCAAGGATAGGCTCAGAAAGATCACTACCGCCAGCAAAGTCATTCGCTTGCGAAAGCTGGCTATGGTAATCGATCATGCCGGTGCCCATGCGACCGAAGCTGAAGCTCAGGTTGTAGTACCACTCACTGCTACCAGAGGCCGCGAACTTAGAATTTACTCGCTGCCAGAAGCTTTGGTTGTTATTAGTGCTGGTATAGGCATTGTGAGTCACTGTGACCAAAATCGAGTTCCAGCTTCCAAAGAACTGGGCCGTTCCTGTAGCAATTACGGTGCCGTCCAAGCTCAGGACAGGCTGGTTGGTGCTGTTGTAAAACAGCGTCATGCGCTTGCCGTAGAGCTGCTCGTTCGTGAAAGTAAGCGGACTGCCTGAGGCATTTAGACCAATACCACTACCGTCAATTGTGACTGTGATCTTGTAGTTTGTCGGTATGTCAGTCGTCCAGATTGTCGGCACATCACCAGGCTTCTGATAGGACAAAGCCGTCAGGTAGGTGAAAGGGGCATAGACCGGAATTATTTGCCGCCCACCAGTGACTTCATCAGTAGTGGCTCCTGGATTATTAGTTTTGATGTAGCTAACCAGGTTGGTAGCTAGGGTCTGCATCTGGCTATTGATGTTCGTGGCATTGATGTTCTGGACCCAGTTACCGCTACCATCAATGGTGGCGCCAGTGGTTGCTTGAGTCAAGAAAGTAGACTGCGAATAGCCAGTGGCTGTAGCCAGGTTCATCCCAGCTATCTCGGTGTAGGTCTTGAAAGAGGGGTCCATTACTTTAGTCGAGCCAGATACGACAACCTGAACCCAACAATGAGATATCTCCAACTTTTGGTTAGGGAATGTCCCAACAACCGCTGTGGGCACGCCGCCGTTTGCAAAGATGCTATTTGCTACAAAGATGTTGGCATCAATGCCTAACCAAGCTTGACACTGAGCCAAGGTTAATTGCAAGGTGCCGAGTACATAAGAGGCAGTGAAGCCCGCTTGCCGCAAAAGGGCAATAAGTAGAGCAGACTGGTCGAATGAGTTACCGTATCCATCGACTGCGACCATGTTTGCGGGTTTTTGCAGTCCATAGGTGGGGGTGAAATCCACATTGTTGTAAACCCACTCGTACATAAGCTGTGGGTCGTTCTTCAGCGCTCTGGCGAGTTCAACAATCGATGATTGCCCGGCCACGATATTGCTGGCGGCACCGGCAGCTAAAGACTTGACAGCCGCTGGTAATGGAAGAGTGCTTACTTTTGGCATCGGACGGCTGTCAATAATTGCCTTGGCTGATGCTGGATCAACCGCTGGCATATCGAGAAGACGACCGTTCTCTTTATCTGGATTGAAGATAGAGCCGGGATTCGGAGTGTTTTGGGAATTTGGAGCTTGAACGTTCATATTTGTTCCTGCTTTAATTTGTTTTGGTTGAACATAAAGATGCTTTCGCGCAGAAAGCTGCCTCTATGCAAGGTTTCGCAATGGAGAATAACTCCGCTGCGCTTCAAGAGGTTGATGCAGTCTGCTTTGACCTGGTACAATACGTTGCCAGGTGCATTTTTCAACACGTTCCAGATGGGCATGAAGTGACAATCGACGTGCGATTCCCCATGGAATCATAATTATAGGTAATCACCGTCCCGTTTGTGTAGGTAACGGTTTTGAGCCGTCCAAGGTTGTCATAAGTGTAGGTTGCTGTGTCTGCGGCCATGATGTTTATCCTTTGTCTGTGTGGGTTTTGCTGCCCTGATTAATTCAGGAAAGCGTTTGATGCGTTTAAATAGATAGCGGTTTTAAGTCAGAGACTGAGTTCCAACCGCTACTACTAATGGAATGCTGACCGGGAGTGCTTGTGCTCCTCTGCGGTCAATTTAGATTTGAGGCACAACTCAAACAAGCAGAACGAAAATCGCCCACTTCAATGAGACAGTGCGATGCGAGCAAGCGTTCACGATCCAACCTTATTAGTGCGCAATTGGCTCGATGAGCCAGCTTTCACAAAAGGTCTTCTCGCTAATTACTGACAATTCAGTACCGGCCCGCGCAATTACTTCATTCAAACCAGTATATAGAGCACCGAAGTACATCAGTTGATACCGACCCGAAGAATAGCCAGCACCCAGGAATAAGAGAAGTTCAAACTTACCGGTGATGCCAGTAATGTGAATCAATTATTTTGGTTGTGGGTTCAGGGGTTCGGAAAAAAGCTCATCTGGTGTGGTGGAAGAAAATTGCTCCTAACTATAGAAGTGGCAGATGCAAGATTTCACTACCTGACAGCCAAGCAACCTTTTATAGATCAAACATGCATTCTGCGATTCAGCAGTCTTCAAATAGCGAACCCTGGAGGCTGAACAACGAATTACCATCTTGCCAAGAAATGGCTCTGCTTAACAGTTTGTTTCATCTTCGCTGCTCGGAAAGTGGTGCTTTAGCTCGCGCACCTTGGCTTCCAGAGCCATTCTCGGCAGACAAACATTAACTGAACCCGTATATGATCCGTTAACCATTACATCTCCAAAAGCGCTTGGCGAGTCATTGTAACGAACACTTCATTAGCCCGCTTAATAAGTCATGGCTCAGAATACCCCATCGAAAGCAGCACTACGACTGTGTTTATGAGCCAGTAGTCATATTTACATTTCTACTTATTCGCTGGTTCTAGCCAGCTCGGCGGGCAATGGAAAGCCTGACCAGTTCTATATTCCAGGGTTAATTACTTTAGTTATTAGCCCTATCGCATCAGATCATCTTCTTTGCTTCTGGTCTTCTGTTCTTTCAGCCGTTGAATGAGTTTGCTTGGCTTCTTTTGTTGCTGGGACTTGTCGACTGGCTTGTCCTTTGGCTTTTCAAAGGCTCTCTCTGTTTTTTCCAGGACTTCTTTTACTCGCTCTGGTCTTTGCTTTGTGCGGTTCATGTATGTTTGCCATGCGGAATCATATTTATCGTTACTTTGCTCCAAGGCATTTTCATACTGCTCCTGCTCAGAATCAGACAACTGCTCAGCGTCGACGTTGCGCCATTTCTCGAACAAGTCATGATTGCCGTCTTTTTTTGCCTGCTCCATTTCTTCAACCGGCAAGTAATATTCCACCAACTGCCCGTTAGGCATTCGCAGATCAAACACTGCTATGCGCCAGCCCCACGGTCCAGGCTCTAGAACCTTCTCTGTATCAGTTTTGATGACTTCGATATTTGCTTCTTTGATTTGTTCTGCTATTTTTGGCAGGTCATCGAGGTCTTTCAATACGGTCTTGAATCTGAACGAATCCCTGATGTGCTCTACGTCATGCCACGGCTTAACATCTTTGATTGACTGCCGATTTGCTTTATCTGCAATTGCTTGAGGTTCTTTGTGGCTGGTCTTAGATTCAGTTCCATATTTGCTATCAATGTCGCTCAAAAGCTTCTGGATCGATGGCTCATTTTCCCTAGAGAGTACCTGTAAGGCTTCTATCTTCTCGTGCGCAGGCAAAGACGGGTCAATCGGATTTACGATTTCCTCATCTGCTAAGTCTATTAATTTGCCCAAGAGACCACAGCCTGCTTAATTTCCGGTTGCAAAGACGCGTCAAAACTGCGATAATAGAATAGCAGAGAGGAGTTAGAACCAATGTCGTACAAAGTCTATAAATCTGCTGATGGTCGAGTCTTGATTCGCTCAAAAGAAGACCAGTTTACGGCTTCTTGCAAAAAAGGCGTCTGGTCTCCGCGTATTGCTTTTAATGGCAATGAACTAGAAGAGCTTTCTTTGGTCTCCGATGAGAAACTAGCCAATACGCTTATCCAACAAGCAAAGTTAGCTGTTGGCTACAAGACCAAACCAATGGTGGTCTAAGGGGAGCGCAGTGGACGACGAAGCCTTGATTGCTGTCAACAAAGACGGAACCGAGGCAGTCATACTTACAGAAGACGGCTTTGCTGCCTCTCTTGTTGAGGGCGTCTGGTATGAGGCTCTTCTTTACGGCTCGTATGACATGGAAGAGTTTTTTACTGTTACCGACGAAAGCGAATGTCTAGCTTTGCTTTCATGCGCTCGTCAAGCTCTCGATGCTTACTCGCCAAGCCCGCCTGGTGACAAGTACGATCACTTAATTGAGCCCTTAAGCCAACTGCACCAGAGCCTTGAAATTTACAAAGTTGGCCCACTTGAGAAAACTCTTGACCTTTTCAGGTTAGAGACAGTAAGAGAATGGGCCAGACTTAGCTTGCACCGCTATGCTCTTCGCTCTTCCTGGATGGCTCTACTTTGGCAAACGCTAAATTCTGATGCTCTAGCCGCCTATCCTGAAGCAGACAAAATAGCTAGAGACATTGCCCAGACCCTTTATATCTCACCATCGACT
This sequence comes from Obscuribacteraceae bacterium (SeqCode), assembly GCA_044378815.1. Taxonomy (GTDB): domain Bacteria; phylum Cyanobacteriota; class Vampirovibrionia; order Obscuribacterales; family Obscuribacteraceae. The sequence goes on from JBIPOV010000070.1 coordinate 21,647, forward strand.
AGCGAGACAAACCATGAGCAGTAAATTGCCAAATCCCGACATTGACTATCAAGGACTGCTAGAACTAGACCTAGAAGAAGCTGGATTGGCTTCTCATGCGCTCCGATTCTACATGAACGCCAAAGGATATGAAGTCAGCAACAACACCAAGCAGCTTGAAGACAAGCTACAAGCTTACATAAATCGGCGCCTTGGCCCATCTAAAATGACCATTGAATTAGAAGAGTAATTAGTAAAAGGCGGCTCTTTCAAGCCGCCTGCTTCATCTACACCAGGCTATCAACCCGGTAGTAGTTGCCGTTCAAACAAACGAGCTGGTCATCCTCCATCAGGCTATCAGCGTTGTCATTGCAGCCCATTCTAAAAGCTGTCGGGTCCACAGCTTCAAGCACTTGAGATGGGCAATATTCAAGCTCACCAAATTTAATTGGCTCATATATTTCATCGAGCAAGTCTCTGTAAAGCTCCTCAATGTCTACCTTTTCGCCCTCGGTTTCTACCAGGTGATCAATTACCCAGTCGTAGCCCCACTCGACACCGACTCCTTCGACTTCCCGCATGAGGTCATCGCTGCCACATTTAGGGCATCTAAATTCGCCGTCTTCATTCTCTTCAACGGTCATGTAGTCTGAGTAGCAGAACGGTCTTGAGAGATCATGAGCCTTTTCTTTGAGCGCTTCTTTTGTCTTTTCGCTTGCTTCTAGCATTGTTTTTACTCCAAATATTTGAAGTGCGCCGCCCGCACCCCCATGCCGCACATGCGTAATTGCGAAGACTGGGGTCCCAGCGTCAAGACCGCCGAAGGCGCCTTTAGGCTTGGTCTTTACGCTGGGAGGCTGAAGCTACGCTCCCTTGCGGGCATGGAAAGGAAGGGCAGAGCCAACCGACAGCCGCCCGCTTGAGAGCACAAAAAACCAACAAGACCGCTTGCAGGCACGGGAAATGAAAGACTGACTCTAACTCAGCTACTTTGTTCGCTTACACTTAGGACAGCCGGTTAGTCGTGCTGTTCGAGTTTGAATCTTTTGCTCCCAACTGTGACCACACCGGCACTGCCACCAGGCTAATTTATTAGATTTGCTCAAAACATCTTTGGCACGGAGATTGCCGTTTTTAGTTTTATGCCACTGCTTTGCAATTTGAGGAAACAGCGATTGCAGCGAATTTGTCACCGAAGCTTTTTTGCCAGCACACGCCGGACATCCAGCCCCGTGAGTTGTGCGGTTGCAGACAGCCGCCAGCCAATCGTGGTCTGGTCCTTTTTTGCAGGTCCACCATACCTTGCGATCTGTGTGAGGAGTTACATCCGCTGGACTAAGATTTTCGTTTTTGATTTTATGCCAATCTTTTGCAATATCGGGAAAACGCGCCTTGAGCGAATTTTCCTTGGCGATAATCCTCCGGCCGTCGCAGTAGGGACAGCCTGAATTGTTGGCTGTTCGATTTGCTATTCGCGCTTCATAAACGTGTTCTTTGTTCTTGGGGCAGGTCCACCAAGCCTTTTGTTGGGCGAAAGGGTATACATCTTTGGGCAATACTTCGCCGTTTTTCTCCCTATGCCACTGCCTGGCTATCTTTGGAAACATCGCTTGAAGTGAATTGGTTACCGATAATCGCCTATGTGCGCAGAATGGACAACGATGTTTCTGTGCAACAAGATCGCCAGGAGATGCCTGCCACTCATGATCTGGTCCGCGATTACAGTGCCACCAGACCTTCTTGCCACTTCGCGAAGTCAGATCACATGGGCGCAATTTGCCGTTTTTTGTTTTGTGCCACTGCTTTGCGATCTGGGGATATAAAGCTTGAAGCGATGTTTCGCTAGGGAACACTTTGTGCCTTGAGCAGTAAGGGCAGCTAGATGAGCCATTTGTTCTGGTGATAACCCGCGACTGGTAGGTATGCCTACTATTCGATGGACAGCGCCACCAGACCTCCTGGTCTGAACTTGCCATGAGTTTTGTTGGATCTATGCCAGCATTAAGCTTCTTGTGCCATTCGCTCATCAAGTGCGGATATGCGGTCGCAAGAGAGTAGGTAGATGAAGCAAGTAACTTTGCGCAAAATGGGCAACCGGTGCTTCTGATTGCTCTTGAATATACAGAGATTCGCCATTGATGGTCTTTTGCAATAGGACATTGCCACCATGCTAGAAACCCATCACCTGCCGAGACATCATCGGGGCTGATTCCATGATTGCGCCTACTATGCCATTCTCCTGCGATTTCAGGAAAGGTTGAACTTAATTTGCCATATGAATTTTTTGAGCGTTTGCACATCCAGCAGTCGATGCCTGTTTTGACAAAAGATCTGACTGAGCGTTGAAGCTTGTGACCAAAGGCTCCTTTATCATCAGTTTGGCAAAGCCAATAAACTACAATGTCTGAGTCAGGTAAAACATGCTCCGGTTGAAGACCATGGTTCCTTTCGTGGTCCCAATGTTTCGCTAGGTCATTGTGCAAAGCAGCCACACTCGTACCTTCTGAGGCGGGCTGACAAAATGGGCAACCAGCACCGTACAGTGTTCGTGAGCGCAACGGTTGGCACCACAAATGAGATGCATCACTAGAGCATTGCCACCAGGATTCTCTCTTGCTTCTGGACAAGATGGTTTTGGGAGATACATGCGTATTAAGCTCTTTATGCCATTCTCTAGCGATTTTGGGAAAGCGCGTTGAGAGCCTTTTAGACTTGTCAACTGGCTTCCGCGAACACCACATGCAATCAGTCTGACGCCTCAAGAATTCACTGATTGATTTTTGCCAGTGATGATTATGGTCGCAGCGCCACCAAACTTTTACGCGTGCTTTGTAGCCAAAATCTTCTGGAGAATAACTGTTACGGTCATAATCCCAGAACTCTATTTTGTTTGGGTGAGTTACTGTTATTGGCCCATCGAGCAGATTTTTCTTAGCCATGTTAGCCTGACTGCGTTTCGCTCAGCTTCAAATCTTAGATCACAACCATTCACGGCTTCTTCTTCATCAGAGCTTGGACAGCGGCATCTGACCACATGATGTAATCTGCTCCGCCATCGATTCCTCGGCGCGAAAAGTTGTACAAATTGGTGCCGTCAATGAGCGCGTCGTTGATAAACCAATCTTTGAACATGCCGCCCATGTGCTTGTATTTCGGGTAGCGCTTTGTCCACCAGGTAATGGCAAATTCCTTTTGCTTGTCGTATGGGACATAGTCGCTATCTGGCTTCATTGTCATTGAGCGGCAATCGCCGCCTTTAGAAACAATGAACTGATGCAAGTCATAGGCAAACTGACACATAGTCTCAGTCGGCTGGTCTTTGTATTCTGAGCGAAACTCCATATTGGGCTCAACTAAATATTGCCCCAGCGGCTTCTTAGAACCAGCGCCGCCACGTACTCCGGTTATTGAGAATTCCAGAGTGTGGCCATCTTTCATGGTCCGAGTGTTCGGTGCAGATGACGCAGTAGAAATAAGCTGAGCCATTATTACCTGGTCTCTTTTCGGTCCTTCTAACTCAAGGGGCTGGAAGAAGCCTTGAGCGAAAGCAGCCTGAGTGGCTAGTATTGCGGCGAGACCAATAAGCCCGACAATCCCGAAATTAACACGTCGCTTCTTCATTGAATTCTGTTGGCCTCCATGTAGGCTTTGAAGTCGTTTTGATTTTTTGCAATTAATTCTCTTACCATGCCAGCTCCAGACGGGCTCAGCATTTGATACTCCATTTTGACCCTAGTAGACTCGCCCTCGGCAGTGAGCTGGATAGTGAGATGAATCTCCCTTGGGAAGGTTTTAGCAGTTTGCCCAACGCCAAGAATCTGACTAAATATCAGCTTCGCTTGAATAAACCCTCGGGAGTCATCCTCCTGGACGATGGTCCATATCGACGTTCCGCTCACTCCAGTTTGCACCCCTGAGCGCTTCAAAACATCTGAGATGCAGCCCCAAGCAACTGGATAGCGGACTGGCCAGATTTGCTCTTCCGGGTTCAGCAGCGTTTTTAATTCAGCCATGTCTTTGTTATTGAAGTATTTGAAAGTGAACCAGGCGGCAGCAAGCCCGGCCCAGAATGACAGGTCCATCCCAAAGAACTGATACCAGAGAGCGCCGGTCACGAAGAAGGCGACTACTGCTAGTAATATGCCGAGCCCTGATTGCGCACCCACTTCAACTTTCTCCTACTGCCGCTCTGCCTACCATTGCATGAAGCCCAGCCCTTTGTCGTCAACGTCGTCTACTGCATCATCAGCCTTTTGTTCTTCCGCGTCTTCTTCATCGGTATCGGCAGTAGAATCAGGTTCCGTTTTTTTCTTCGACCAAACCAGAGTCTCATCGACTTCAATAGCGATACGCTCGGGCGGTGGATATTTTTCAGGGTCGGTCTGCTCCTGGTAGTCTTGCCAACTAAGTGCCCGCACTTGCACCGGTCTTGTACCTGGAAGAAAAACTATCATGTTGGGCTTGCCGCCTTCGGCAGCTTCGCTCGATTCGTCAATGGCGCCAAGATTCAACAGGTCATCGACACTAAGTAGCGGCTCTTTGTCTTTGCTGTCTCTCAACTGTCCTGCAGAAGTTACCTTGCCATCACTCACGATTGTGTTGCCCAGCATGTCGCTTATTTTCTTTGCTGTCTCAAAGTCATTGGGCTTGAAAAATGCCTTCAAAGCAGGCTGGCTGATTAGTAGCTTCGCTTCGTTTCTGTAGAGATTTTCTAGCTGTACAAAATCCTGGATGCCCAATATCGCCGGTATTTTGTCGTGCCTGATTATCGTCAACTTGCCTGGCATCCCGCGCACATAGCCAAAGTTAGTGAACTCATCCAAAAACAAACCGACCGGATGCTCAAACGTTTCTGTTGTTACCATGCTGAGAGCGAGGTTGAACATGAGCGCCGATAGTGGCTTCAGTTCTGGCTTGTCTGCCGGTGTCGCCAGATACCAGGTAAACAACTGTCCTTTGAGAGCCTCAAAATCAATCGTCGTTTTTTCGGTCAATGCTCTGATTCTTGGCTGGTTCCAAATATCGAGACGGGTAATTAAGCCATTAGCAACAAGGTTCCGGTACGGTGGCGTCGTTGTCGCCATGAACCTCTTGAAGGCTTTTCGAGCTGCTTCAATTGGGCTTTCTTCAACAATCTTCTGGATGCCTTCTGGCCCGTCATCAAACAAATCGACGATGTAAGCCAGGTTGCCTTTGCCTTCTTCCCTCATGCTGACAGCATGAAGAATCAGCCCAGTAAGCAGCGCCCGCTCAGAATTCTCCCACGACTGATCACCCTTGTGAGTCTCTAACGTGGTCGATTGCATGATAATTTCAGCTATCCGCCTGGCGTTCATGTACGTCTTGACTAGGTCAAGCGGGTTTATTTGGTCAGAATGCAAGTCGTCTGGGTTGAAATAGATAATTTTGTGCCCATTGGCGGCGCGGTAGCCGACAGTTTTGGTAAACAAGTCAGCAATGCCCTTACCCCCGGTAGCCTCGGTGACAAGAGCCGAGCATGTCACCCGCTCGATCAAGTTTGGGATGAAGAGTCCAGTCGTTTTGCCGGTGCCGGTCGGTCCACAAACAAGAGCGTGACGGTTAGTTTCGGCTTCAGGTAATGACAAGTAGTTTTGACCGTCGCCGGTCACGAGTAGTCTGCCGGGCCTTTTGGTCTTGACTATGTAGCCAGCTTTGGCTAGTTCGGAAGGGGTAGCCCACCTGGCACCCTTCTTTGGTTTCTCTTCTGCATCAAGAACCATCCTTGAGTCTTCATACAGCCCTCTACCAAGCTCCAGAAAGCGTTCTTTGCAGTCCCTGGTAGTCCAACCATAGGTAAGCTCATTCACCTCGATTAAAACGCCAGCAAACCCTCCCTCACCCTTCCACCTGAGAACCACCGAGTATTGGTAGTTCCAGTTCTTCCCCATGACATTGTCTACGTACTTCCTCTCCGCTGTTATTATTCCTGTCTCTTCATCCACGAACGTCACATGCCAGTTATGCCGGCGGAGCGTCGTCATCAAAATCCTTGCCAGCTTTTGTGGCGGGATATCAGTCTCAAAGCGCTCTTTGTGTTGACTTGGCATCAGACTCCACCTGTTCCACCGACTCCACGAAACGGCATATTGAGTTCGTCGACTTTGCTTGGATCGCGGTTCGGGTCTCGCATTTTCTCTTTGGTCTTCATTTCCTTTATTTTCGAGCGCAGCTTACTGTGCTCGACTTTCTGCTCTGAGGCCAAGGCCTCCCTGGTCGCTTTCACTTTCGTGGACTGAGCCCAGCGCAGCTCCTTGAAGTCTGAGAGCTTGAGGTCTTTTGCCACTCTTTTTATTTTTTGCAGCTGTTGAGCAACCTTCGGGTCAATTTTATTCTGGACTTTAGCCCCGGCTTCCGCTCGTTTCATGTTAATCCAGACCGATGGGTCCAATTTCCTAAGGCCGGTCGAGGCCGCTCCCATTGGCCCGGCAGCTATGGCCGACTGGAAGCCTGAGAATTTTGCCGTGTACTCTCCGTCGATTGTCTCCCTGACATCCGACAGTTTGTTTAGCGCCTTCACTTCGGCTTTGAGGCTAGCTTTTTGACGGTCGAGACTAGCGCGGCTGGCTGCTTTTTCTTTCAGGTGGTCAGCCAGTCTTTCTTTCTTATCATCTTGGACAGCTTTATTTGTGGACTTGTCTTTTTCTGACAGTGTGCGCTTGGGCTTATTTTTCAGGGCGTCGCGGCGGTCTTTACTCGCCTCTTTGAGCTTTTTGTCTTCTCGCTTTTTGGCGTCCTGGGGCTTCGTTTGCTTGAACTTATCCGCGTCTTGAGGCTTGGACTTCTGCAAAGGGTCGTTGCTTTTGTCTTTGTCTTTTGGCTTCTGCTCTTTGACGAGAGTCTTAATGAGCTTCTTTCTGGCAATCTCGAACTCTTTGCGCCGTTCTTTGTCTTGGCGCTTCCTGAGTTTGTCGGCGTCCGACTCTTGTTGTGGCTGGTTGGTCATCTTACTGCCGCTCTTCTTTGAGATTTCGCTGTTTTTCGGGCTCCTGAGTCTTTTCTGGCTCTCGTTTTTCTTTAATCCAGGTTCTGAGCTTCTTGTACTCCGCCTTGGTTATCCCGTCTCTTGCCCAGTCTTCACCCTTGCGGTACTCATCTGCCAGGAATTTTAACGACTCTTTTGAGTCCTGTTTATCATATACGACAGGCTGGTCGACTCCGGCGATAGCCACCTTGATAGGCTCTTGCTCAAGCCGGTGCTCCAGCCAATTAGATAATGCCTTTTCTTCGGCGGCTGATAGGATAACCGCCCCAGACTTGTGAAGTTTCTCGGCTTCTTGCAACTTATCCAGCGTCGAGTCTTTCGTTAGTTTGTCTACTGACTCGCCTCTATTGACGGCTATTTGCTCTAGCTCTTGCACCTGCCTCGCTAGATACTGCTCCTCAAAGTAAGCGTCTTTTATCCAGGTCTGAAGCTTCTCCTGGTCGCTCTCCGACAATACCGCATTTACCTGGTGGCGCCTCTCAAGCTCCCGCAACTGCGAAATCGGCATGTTCCACGAATACTTGACGCTCTCGCCTGCCATCTCCACTTCGATGGATTTTGAGTAGTGCTTCCAGGCCTCTTGTTTGGCAGCCTTCGCCTTGTCCTCTTTCGCCAATTTCTTTGCTGCTAGCTGGTCGTAGTTCGGCGCATCTCCCAAAGACTCAGCTTCCTGCGCCCGGAGAACCTCAAACCTGGTTAACTTCCGCTCCTTCTCTTGCTCCAGGTCGGATTTCATCACACGGTCAAACTCGCTTTTAGCAGCCTTCAGAGCTTCTTTTAGCTTGTTACCGAAGGGTTTTGATTTAAGTTCTTTTTCTTTCTCTCTTAGTTTTTCCTTGTCCAGTAGCTTGTTTCGCTCAAGATACTTATCACCGGCTTCTTTCAACTTCGTATAGTCGTCTCTTGAAAGCTTGACCTGCCGCCCGTTCTTATCCTTGCCCATTACAACAACATGGCAATGTGGGTTAGCTGTATTGCGGTGCTCGACTGCATACCACTCAAGCTCCAGCCCTTTTTGTTGCCCGAGGTCATGCATGACTTCCCTGACGTACTCTTGAGCATTGGCGTCCTGGACGCCTGGTGAAATAATCAGCTTATGAACAAGAACCCCGCGCCCAGTCTGCTTTTCAATAGCCTCATGGACCGGATGCGAAGTCAAACCGTGTTCTTTGTCTGAGAAAAAAGACCGGCTCCTTTCCTCGTCTTTATCCTTACCAGGCCGGAACTTTATGTAATTGACGTGCGCCTTCGCCCGCGCCTTACCGTCACCGAAAGACTTGATATAGCTGTGTTTGACTATTGAGCGAAGCGCCATTTCTGGCTACCTATTTCTGCTTATCCCTCTGCCCGAGCAGACTTAAAAGGTCGGCATTCTGCTTGTTCAACTGTTCCATCTGACCGCTCAATTGCGCCGCTTCTTTCACGGCGGCTTCTTTTGCCGCCTCAACATTTGCCAGGTGAGCAACTTGATGCTCAAGCTGTTCGGCTTTGGCCTTAAGGGCCGCGTTCTCATTTTCGAGTTTTTGCTTGGCAGCTTCCAGCTCTGCTGTGCTCATTTTCAAGATCTCTATCTCGTCAGCGTCGGCATTTGCTTCAGCCTCCAGGCGGCTCATTTGCTCCATAGCCTCATTCAGTTGCCTTGAGGCAGCTCTAACGTCTTCAGCGGCCTTATCCCTGATAGCAGAGACTTCGCGGGCAGCTTCGCTAGCAGCAACCTTCCAGGCTGCAACAAAAGCTGTCTGAACGGGTTCTGGTAAATCTATGGCAATCACAGGATTGACGAGGGCCGGTCGACTTGTGCGCCAAGCCTCCAGATGCCTGTAGATAGTCGTGTAGCTGCCGCCACCCATGACCTTGAACAGAGATTGAGCGGTGACCTCTTGACCCTGAGCGGCGAGGGTGTCCGCTGCCTCGAATATCTCGCCCTCAGTAAAAAACGCCTTACGACCCATGAATACACCCTCGCTAAACCAGATTACGGGGATAATAGCATACAAAGGATTACTCTACTGTATTGTATTTTACGTAATACTTTATTTTATTGTATTAAAAACAACGCGCGACACCACCAAGACGCCGCGCTAATAACCTTCTTCCACCATCTCAATCTTACCTCAAGCCCCTGCTTTTTAGTAAGACCCACACAAATCCGCCAAAATCTCTTCAACCCCCACCGGCTCCAAAAACGGTTTCATCCGCTCCCATGCCCTCCGGCGCTTTCTTTTACGCCCCTTCAACCTTCTTCTTCATCCCCTGCATTACCGCCGCCTCTTCCTCTGTCAGCCCGTCCCTGACCTGCTTTGCCGCCGCTCCAGTACAGTCCTTCATCAAGGCATCCGTATCCTCCAGCCTCGCTAAGAACTTGTTTGACGCCAAAGCCGTCACCGCCACTTTCGCCAGTAGCCCGCAGATTCTGTTCACCCCAGCCTTGATGGTTCCGGTTATCTCATCGGTCGACACCCGAAGCTGCTGCGCGTACTCCGACTCAATCCTGTTTCTTATCCCCTGGTCCCCTCTGTCCAGCGCCTCCACGATCATTTCCCTCGCCAGCTCCGCATCCCCCAGCTTCTTCGCCTCCGCTAGCAACTTGAATCTTTTCAAGTCATCCGTTGTCAGTCTCGTCCTTACCTCGCCCGGATACGCTCTCTTCGTTTGCGGCATTTCACACCTCTGGAGACACTATTATTCCACTCTATTATAGTATAGCCGCCACCGGAGACACATCAACCGCTTGACATCATACCTCTGGAGACACTATTAACTCACAGCTACGGAGCAATACAAGCCACTGGCGCGTTAGCTTTATCCTGCCTTAGCTCAATTTTTGCAAAATTGGCTCGGCCTGCTTGCGCTTTGGTTGCGTCTCGCTGCCCAC
>JBIPOV010000071.1:0-30837 GCA_044378815.1 Obscuribacteraceae bacterium (SeqCode)
AGCTCTCCAGGCCACCACGAAGTCGAAGAAGGCTCGTCGAACAGCGCCCATGCGCAAAGATGGCTTCAGCCAAAAGGGCGGCCTCGAGGCTCTTGCCAATCTGCTGCCCGCGCAAGAGCCTGCGACCGATTCGGTCTGACTCAGACTGTTCACAAGCCCAATACCAATCGACGTGACTCAAGAGCGCTCGTTTTCGCATCCTACAAAGGGTGCCGAAGACGAGAGGTCGCGGGTTCGATTCCCGCCAGTCCTATTGGGTGCAGCAGTCAATCCTGATTGCTCCATCCTAAGGTCCTCACGGGTCTTTCAAACACACACTCTCTCCCGCTCAATTGCGGGCAACACCATGTCTGAACTCCTGCCCAAACCGGTCCACCCATCCGCTCAAGCGGCGAAACAAGCGACCGCTCAACCAGCCCGCAACCACGTCAAGAAGAGCGACATTTTGAAGGTCAAACCCCTGCGCATCCACGAAGGCGAGAAAGGTCTCGGCCTCATCTGTGCCATCGAAGGAGATGCGAATGGTTACCTGCCCGAGCACAAGCTCGTCGGCTACGGGGTGATCGACGTCGCGGCCAAGATGACTGAATTGCTTGAACAAGGCGAGGTCTCGGTCGAGGTCTGCTGGGTTGCCTGGAAGAGGAACAAAGCAACTGGAGGCAGGCGCAAGCTCATCAGCCTCGCTGAGATCAGCTGAGCGCCCAAGCAAAAGCTCAGCCGAGCCTCTTAGACTTCTCTGATGCACCTAAAACCCAGCTAGCTGGGCATGTCCACTTACCCCTTTTGGAAAAATGAACGCGCTTCAAGTAGCAACCGCCATCTGTGTGCGGCTGCAGAACGCAGGCTTCATGGCCCTTTTCGTTGGTGGCTGCGTGCGCGACACTTTCCTGGGTGTCACGCCCAAAGACTATGACGTGGCCACCAATGCCGATCCCATTCAAGTCAGGGCTATCTTTGGCAACCAGGCCAAAGCCACCATTGGCTTCGGTGAAGATACCGGAGTCGTTCTCGTCGCGATCGATGGTCTCACCATTGAGGTGGCAACCTTCCGCAGCGAATCTGGTTGCAGCGACGGCAGACGCCCAGACAAGGTCGAATTGCTCACTGAGCATACGGCCATGGAGGCTCTGCGCCTCGATGCCGAGCGGCGCGATCTCACGATCAATGCCATGTACTGCGACCCCATCAGCGGTGCGATCCACGACTTCTTCGGCGGTCGTGAAGACATCGTCGCACGCCTTCTGCGTGCCGTTGGCGATGCCAGTACCCGCATCATCGAGCACCCTTCTCGCATGCTGCGGGCGGTGCGCTTCATGTCGCAAACTGGCTTCGCCCTTGACTCCCAACTGCATGCTGCTATCCGGGATCATGCCCGCGATCTTCGCCCCGGCGACAAAACGCCATGGGAGACCATCGCCAAGGAGCTGGAGAAGACTCTGCTGGGCAAAGAGCCGGTAGCGGCTATGGAGCTGCTGATGGAGTGCGGTCTCATGGCGGAGATTCTGCCTGAGATGCTCCCCATGTGCGGAGAGCTAGGCGAGCAAGACTCCATCTGGCATCCAGAAGGCAACGCCTGGGTGCACACCTTGATGGTGCTTGCGGAAGCAGCGAAAGAGGATTCGCAAGACAAGTCTTTCGCCTTCATGCTCGGCGTGCTTCTGCACGACATCGCCAAGCCCAACACCAAAGAGACTCGGGTGGAGAATCATGACGGCCGTCTGGTCCTGCGTATCTCCAACAACAAGCACGACAAAGTCGGGGCTGAGATGGCTGCGGTCATCTGCGATCGTCTCAGGCTGCCGAAGGAAACCCGTCAACGGGTCTGCGATCTGGTAGAACTGCACATGAGCATGCATCGCTTCAACGACCCTGGTGTTAAACCGGGAACGTTGGTGAAGCTCCTTCAGCGCCCTGACATCATGGATCTGATCAAGTTGCAGCATGCTGACGCCATGGGCACAGGGCGAACAGAGGAAGAGAGGCAAAGGGCCTCGCTGCGCCAGTTTTACCTGGAGAAGATTGCCAGCCTCAACGCCAGCCCGGTGCCAGCACAGAGGCTCAATGCCCCTGCTCTGGTAGACGGCGCGTTGCTCAAGGCTCACGGCTTCAATCCAGGACCAATCTTCAAGCTCATCAAAGGTCGGGCCTTCGTCGCTCAGCACCAAGGTGAGTTTGCAGACCTGGAAGGCGCCAATCAGTGGCTCATCGCCAACGCGGAAACTTTCCGCGCCATGACAGCAGCGGAAATCGCTCTACAACTGCAGGCCGACGAAGCACAGCCAATCAGCAGCAGCATCAACTGCTGCTGATTGCTGGCAATCAACGGCGAACACCGGCAACGGTGCTAACGCCCAGTCAGTTCTATTGCCGGAGTCGTAAGATTCCGGCCATCCTTTCGCCCGGGCTAAGCGCCCGGCTTATTCAATGAGCTCTAATCCTGCAACGGCACGTCCGAATAAGCCCGTCCAAGCCGTCCGCACTGTCCGAATGGAGGACGTTCAGGACCAGTTAATCCCCTCGCTTGCCATCAACGATCGCTGGTTATCGCATGCTTGTGTCACGGCGTCGGATGAATTCGGATATGGAGTTTTCTCGTGGCACAGCAGTTCACGAGATGCTCTGCATAATGCCAAACTTACCGGTGGTAAGCTTGTTCGCGTACATCGCGATGCCGATGGCGAGGTCATGCTCCCCAAGGAAGCCGCGGAGGCTCTCAGCCTGGTCATCGGGACAAGGTCAGCCGCCGCCACAGACAGCACCACATTCGACGCCCAAGCGTTGGCGGTGGAACTGTTCGAACTTCAAGCTCAGCACAACGACGGTCGCGGCATCAGCTGCGTTCGTAGTGTGTGCAGCGAACTCAAGCGGGGACAACTCAGCAGCGCCAAGGCAATCGTCGACAACGAGTCCGACAAGATTTCGAGCTATCCCCGTGTGGTGGCAGTGCTGAAGCGAGTCGGCCTCTGGGAGGAAATCGACTGGGCCAAGTTCGGCATTGCCTCAGGTAGTTGATCCCAAGCGCAAGGCCATTGCTCTAGCGGCCAGTTCATAGCTGCCGCTTATCTCTTTCACCCGAATCACACACCATCGCTTGTTTCCCATGCCAGACCTCACTTTTCTCGCTAAAATTCCGGAAGCCCAAGACCTTGTACAGGAAGAGTACTCAAGCACAGAAGTTCAAAAGGCAATCTACGGTGTAATAAGCCTGATTTGCCAGGACATCGCAGAAAGGCGCAGCGAACTTAACAGAGGCAAGACAATTGAAACCATCTCAATTGGTGTTGCATGGCGCGGAGAGTCTTGGGTTTGCAATAAGGAAGGCAGTTACATACGAGATAAGGGCTACAAACGTATTCGCGTCAACGAAATCATTTTGGATAGTGCCGTTCGCTGCTTCCAGCTGAAGGGCTACAAAGTGCGGCTCTCAAGGGACAAATCTCGTTGGTGGAATCCGTTCAGAGATTGCGCCCCGGACTGCCCGGAATCGCCTGTGCACAGAAGGCGGATGTATGTTTCGGTGCAAAAGAAAAACGCGATCGCAGGCGTGGACGATCTGACCCTGATGAAAACCGTGGATTATATCTTCGATGAAGCTCTGGATGCCGCTGGCTCTCAGCACTAACCCACAGCCCACACGCACCGCTCAAGCTAAGCGACTTTCGCTGCGCTTCTCTGTCTCTTTCTCTCTCTAATCAACCATTCTTTCACCGGAGGTGAACCATGAGCACGCGCATTGTTTCTCTGAGTGATCCGCACAACCAGCTGGATCAGATTCAGATTCCGCACGCAGACGTCCTACTCATTTGCGGCGACCTGACCGAATTCGGCACGCGCAAAGAACTTGAGCACTTCAACAAGCAGCTGAGGCAATTGCCGCACGAAAACATAGTGGTGATCCCGGGCAATCACGACAATGAGCTGTTCGAAAATCCTAATGCCCGAAAGCTGTTCGACCCGTCCATGCACTACCTTGTGGACTCTTCGGTTGTACTCAATGGCCTCAGATTTTACGGGCATCCGTGGGTACCTGGAATGGGCCAGGGAAATTTCAACGCCTTCACCCTGCCCCCTGGTTCGCAAGAACTCTCGGATCGTTGTAAGGCGATTCCGGAGGACACGGACATCTTGGTCAGCCATTCCCCTCCATTCGGCATCCTGGATGGAAGAGAAAGAGGCTGCACCAGCCTGAGATGGCGCCTTGCCGACATCCAACCGAAGGTCGTGGTCTTTGGTCACGTGCACTCCGGCTACGGAGAGTACACTGACCCGGAAACAGGTGTTCGTTACTTCAATGCCGCCATCTGTGGTGCGCGGAACAAGCCTGTCAATCAGCCCTGGGTGATCGACATTGACTGAGAGAAGCAGTCAGCCTCTTGCTTGAATGCTTCTCTCAGAGGTCTTCACTGGCCTCTTCATCCACCGGCTTCTTCTCCAACCGACTTCCTTTCCAACACACTTTCGCCGCAGAAAAAAAACTATGAAGCTTGTGGTCATCACAAGCGCTGTCAATTTCAGGGCTGTAGCTCAAAGAAACAGCTTCGGCTGAGAGCAATCGTCTCGAATACCTGCCACGGGTATCGAATACCTGCAAACGGTAGCGACGAGAGGTTGCGGTGTTCAATTCCCGCCGGCCCTATTGGATGAAGCAGTCAATCTTGATTGCTTCATCCGAAACCCTCACAGACCATTCCTTCACCCCCAAACCCATCATGAACATCATTGTTCTCGCATTCATCGGTTCTTTCGCCTGGATGGTTTTCCGAGCCTTCCAGCAAGACCGGCTCGGTTCCGACTCTCCGCGAGATCTTCTCAAGGAAGACCTGCTCTTCATCAAGAGCAAACTGGTGCCAGTCTATCGCGTTGTCCTGGGCGCAGCCCAGCTTGTCGCTGGTATCATCTCGGCAGTGGTCGAGGTGTACAGCAGCACACAGGTGCAAGAATTGATGGTCAACAGCCGTCGATTCGTCTCCGAGAATGCACCCATCGCCAAGAATTGGGCGCAAAAGTCTTGGCAGCGGCTGCAACGGTGACCGCCTAAAGGCTCCTTGAGGCACCGTCAATGGTGCCTCTTTCTTGGGACTGTAGCTCAGCGGTAGAGCGATCGTTGTGGATAACTCGTAAGGGCTATCCACAATGAGAGGTCACGGGTTCAATTCCCGTCAGCCCAGTTGGATGAAGCAGTCAGCCTTGATAGCTTCATCCGAAACCCTCACAGACCATTCCTTCACCCCCAAACCCATCATGAACATCATTCTTCTCTCATTCATCGGTACCTTCGCCTGGATGGTGGTGCGAGCCTTCCAGCAAGACCGGCTCAATTCGGACTCTCCGCGAGATCTTCTCAAGGAGGACCTGCTCTTCATCAAGGGTAAACTGGCACCGGCCTATCGCGTTGTCCTTGGAGCAGCCCAGCTTGTCGCTGGTATCATCGCGGCAGTGGTCGAGGTCTACAGCAGCACGCAGGTGCAAGATTGGATTCTCACCACCCGTCAATTCGTCTCCAAGAATGCCCCCATCGCCAAGAAATGGGCGCAAGAGTCTTGGCAGCGGCTGCAGCATCGTCAAACTGTTTCTCCGGAAGCTCAGCCTTCTGAAGCTGTTGTGACGGTCGCTGCCGCTGAGGTCGTCGAAGACCCTCAGCCTGCTGTGGGTGACACGATTGCTATCACTGTGTCTACCTCTGAGCTGTCGCCCGGCAGCCCGGCGGCGCCTGAGACTGCTTCGGACTCCGGCGATGCCGTCACCGCTGCTAAGGTCATCGAAGACCCTCAGACTGCTGTGGGTGATACGATTGCTATCACTGTGTCTACCTCTGAGCTGTCGCCCGGCAGCCTGGCGGAGCCTGAGACTGCTTCGGACTCCGGCGCTGTCACCAGCGCACGAGGTCGGAATCGCTCGTCCCGTAGGGCCCGCCAACGCACCTCTTCCTGAGCTGCAGCGATGACTGCCTAAAGGCTCTTTGGAGGCATCGTCACTGGTGCCTCCTTCCTTGAGCCGCAGCTCAGTCAACCTTGATTGCTTCATACTAAGGTCCTCATGGATCTTTCAACCACCCATTCAGACCCGCTCTATGGCGGGCATTTTTCAATAAAGACACCAACCCGCATAATTGAGTGCGTATCACTGCACGAGCTTTCTTCGAAGGGCTGGTCAGTTCCCTCCGCACGGGGGACCGAACTGACCTTCCATTTCATCCACGGACAGTGACAGTTCCACCCCGGTCATGCGGACCTTCGTGGCGTACGACAGTCCGATCATGCCTGCAATGCCTCATCTGAGATTGATCAGCAGGCTGCTGACACCACTCAACGAGGAGTACTTCGTATACGAGGAGGTCACGCAGCTCTCTTGTCAGAGCGGGCCAACTCGTGAGGAGCGCCTCCGGCAAGCTCGTCAGGAGCGTCTGCAAGCTCGTCAGGTGCGCCTGGAAGCTCGTCGGACTAGCCTGGAGGTGGCATTCGCTGCCAGCTAGTGCCAGCTTCATACCCGGAGTTCCGCACAAGCGTAGCCTCATACACAAGAAGCTCCGCCGGTGCGGAGCTTCTTGTGGTGCTGTAGCTCAAAGAAGAAACAGCTTCGGCTGAGAGCAATCTGAGTTGCGCAAGCATCAGAGAGATTTGGGTGCAAATCCCTTCAGCTCCATTGGTCGACATCCTGTGATGTCGACCACGCGGGCAGCATTATGCCCACACATTCCATTGCTCCCGGCACATCACCGGTTTTTTTGAAATGGCTTATCTCACTTCGGAACAGCTCCACAAAGCTCTTGTTCAGCTCCAACGGGAGTGCGAGCTCCGTTGGCACATCATGGATGCCTCGCGCGCTCCATCTAACTGGAGCAGGGAAGAATTGTCCTTCCGAGGTCTCGTCGTTTCCATGTCGGACTCGATGAAAGGACTGCAGGCGTCTGCTTCATTCGAGGCTGTGCTTGACCTCTCAAGTGATGACAACACAGCACTCAAACTTCGTTATCTGCAGACCTGCGAATTCTGGGCAATCAAGGAATCCCGCGATGATGTTCAGAAATTGCTGGACAAGTACAGGGTGAGTCCGGTTGCCGACGATGGAAGCAATTGAGGCAGCCGCCTTCTAAGCGGTTGGTCGTTGGTTCGAATCCAACCCGGGGTATTGCGATGCTCGGCTATTGCTTCGGCGATTCAAGCCGGCATCGCAAATTTGCTCAATTCACTTCGCCCCGGTAAAGCCGGGAGACTTCCATGAACAACTCTCAAGTGCCTCTGGAACTGATTGAAGTCTTCGGATCGTTCTTATTGAGAGGCGTGGTTTACACAAGGCAGCCAGAGGGTCGCAGGGACACCAATTTCGGCACCATTCCGGTTGTTACCAAGGACGGGAAGCAACTCGCCTTTGATTCCACCGTTCAAGTACGCCGCTTGTCGGCCCATTCTTGAGCTACCGAGTAGGCTTCGCTCGTTCACTTCGGCACCGCACGCGGTGCCTTTCTTGGGACTGTAGCTCAGTGGCAGAGCGCTTGCTGCGTTAACTCTTGCGAGTTTGCGCAGCGAGAGGTCGCGGGTTCGAATCCCGTCAGCTCCCTTCCCGAGCCACAGGTTCGGGACTTTTGTTTCAATTCGGCCCGGCAAACCACCGGGAAAATTGTATGAAATCTTTGACGAAAGAGATTGCTCCGAATCTCACTGTCTGCGATGACGACTTTCAGCACAGCCTGGAAGCAGCGCGGCTTAAGCTGACCGAGGCGCGGGGTTTTATGACCGCGGCTCAGGCGCAGAGACAAGCTCACGTTTTGGTGGGTAGCACTCTGCCTGTCGACGAGGGCGATTCTGACTTCCTAATGACTCAGACCAGAGAAGCCGTCAGTGAAGCCTTATCGATGCTCCAAGATCCGTCCATCTTGGCGGATCCGTCTATGGCGAGCGAGCGAGCTCAGTTGATTCTCCAGGGCGCGAGCATCGCTGCTGGTTTTGATCAACTCGGCAGGCTAACACAAAGCTGTCTCGAGCTTCTGACCGTGGACTTTGGAGGATACTTGCCGTCCAAGACGGAGTTGGCACTGTCGGAGCAAGCCCTTTGGGCAGAAAGAGCCAGAGAATACCTTGGTGAGCTGAGCAAACGTTTAAGCTCGGCGAAGACCAACTGCAAAGATAGCGTAGGGCTATTTGACCTGAGTGCCAGCCACTTCTCGCCTGGGTTCTTGGCTGACAAGTGGGCATCTGCCTACTACCGAGAGCGTACCAACGGGTGGCAGAGGTGGAATTTACGCTGGGTTGCCGTTTCCAGCTCAGACATCCCTCTGCTGCAGGTAATCGGCTGGCAGGGAATGGTGCTGAGAGAGATTGCCTTGGCGGGATATGCCTTCGATGCCATTTTGAGGTACGACGGCGGTATCGAGCTGACGATCAATATTTCTTTGACTTCTGCGAATAGTCGAGCTTAACTTCCCGGCGAGTAGGTGTTAGTTGTCTGATATTTCGGCACCGCACGCGGTGCCTTCCCTGCCCCTGTAGCTCAGCGGATAGAGCAGCCGCCTTCTAAGCGGCAAGTCGTTGGTTCGAATCCAACCCGGGGTATTGCGATGCTCGGCTATTGCTTCGGCGATTCAAGCCGGCATCGCAATAACGCTTTTCGAAGTTCGAAAAGCAGTGCTAAAAAGTAGGATGGCGCAAGCCATGCTTCTCGGTGTGCCTCTCGTCGAGTCACATTAGGCTTCCACTAATTCGGCAGTTCCGGCACAGACTGGCGAAGGAAGTTTATCAAATGGGACTCCCAGAGATGGTTGAGGGGCACGCCTGCCCACTCAACACGGAGTACAAACCCATGTCCAATTCAATCAACGCCCAGAGCCTCCTTGGCCAAATGCTGCTGGCATTCGGCTACGCCAAAGAATCCGCTATCGAAGAAGCATTCGCCTGGCAAAAAGCCGAGCGTGATGCCGCACGAGAGCCGGGCTTCATCGGCGCCATACTGGTCGAACGGAAAGTGGTAACCGCTGAGCAGCGCGATTTCGCTCTGCAAGTGCAGACCCATCTCCGGCAAACATTCGAGCAGACTCAGGTCTCCTTAGGCTTGAACGCCGATAGCAAGATTGGTGAGATCTTGGTGGCTCTTGGATTTACCGATGAACAGTCTGTCAACTCGGCATTCGCCTGGCAAAAAGCCGAGCGTGATGCAGGACGCGATCCTGGTTTCATCGGCGAAATTCTCGTTTCTCGAAACGTGGTTTCGCTTGAGCAGCGCGACTTCGGCATGAAAGTGCAGAACGCTCTGCGGGGTGTCTGATTTGATTTACGCTAGTTGATTCCAACCCTTACAGTGTGAGAGCGAGCGAGCGCTAAAAACTTTGCTTTCTTTTCATGGACTGTTAGGAGCAGCGATTGGCTTTGGTTTGGAAGTATTTCAGGCAGCGCCCTGACTGACTTTCATGGACCGGAGCAGCCATCACTGGAGAGTGAATTAGTTAGGACAGTACGTTTGTGCAGATAGTGTTGAGTTTGGGAATGTTCAAGAGTGCTCAGCTGCTCCAGTGCCGGAGCCGCAAAGCACAGTTTAAGCACACGCTTGCTTAATTTAGCAAGCATTCCATCCGGAGCGTATCATGGCCAAATTAACGGCCAGGTCGAAGCTCGGTGACTGGTTGGTAACACTAAAACTTGTATCGCGCAAGTCGGTGAAGGATGCTTTGAAGGCGGCCCGTCCTGGGGAACTTCTGGGACAGACTCTGGTGAGAACCGGGGTGCTTGAAAGGGCTCTGCTGGAGAAAGTAGCCGAAATTCAAAGGCGGTTCAAACAAACAGCCCGAGAAAATTCGGCGCAAAGCATTGAGTTTGTGCTCGACGAGAAGAGTTTCATCGGCGATATCCTCGTCGCTCTGGGTTCTATCTCAATCGAGACCAAGCAGCAATGGCTTGATTACCAATCTGAGAAGAGAGCACGGGGTGAAGACCCTGGCCGACTGGGCGAACTACTGGTGCAAAACCAGGTTTGTTCTAGAGAGCAACGCGACCTGGCTATGAAAGTGCAGGATTGGCTGCGAGGTGTGTGATGAAGGAGCCTCAACGGCAACTAAGCTCACGCCCGCTGCCAATCCACGCGCTAATATCGACTATCGACAATCTTGGGGCTGTAGCTCAGCGGAAGAGCGCTCGCGTTTGAAAACTCGAAAGAGTTGACGATGCGAGAGGTCGCGGGTTCGAATCCCGTCATCCCCCTTCCCGAGCCACAGGTTCGGGATTCAACCAAACTCACCCCGGTGCAAACCGGGCTATTAAATCAATGAACAGAGTACTTTTCACCGGTCTCTGCGCTGGTTCAGCTGCTCTAGCAGTGGCCGTATCTGGAGCTGCTGCTTCTTTCGTTGTAAGCTCTGGTTCTTGGCTCCTCATCGGTCTGGCCGTCCTGGCCGTGATCGTGGGCATGGTTTTCGTAGGAGTGAGACTGGGCGGGGGCTGGGTCATAATGCTCATTGTGTCTGCGCTGGGATTTACCCTCGGTCTGTTGCCGGCGCAAGCCGTTGCTGGAGGTCCAGGAGTCATGCTCGCGTTGGGGCTTTTCACAGCATTTCTGTATGCCGCCCTTTCTTACTGGTTAGGGCTCATGACGTTCGACATGGAGTGGGACGAAAGCCTAACTACCGTGAAGAAGTCAATTCTGGCTGCCTGCATTTCGTTCATGATGACGTTTTATCCAGTGGCTTATACCATTGACAACGGTCATCAGCATGCGGTTTACCTGCGCAGCATGGCAGTACCGACGCAAGAGTTCGGTACAGGACGGTTCGCTGCGATCGATACCGACGACAACGGCGTCCTCACAACCGAGGAGATGGATGCAGCGGATCGCAGCCTCAGCCTCAATGAGCGCGAGCGCCAGCTGCTGCAACACATGAACTCGCAGCGCAGCGAGATCGGTCATGAGATAGGCTCTAACACCACTTACGTGTGGATCAGCACCGGCAAAGGTGGCTACCTCTCGCCCATCATTGTTTCCATCTACGGCATTAGCGCGCCCGACCTGAATTCCTATCCCGCGCGACTGACCGAGAAGTGGAAAAGGTGGTGAGGTAATCGGCGCAAAGCTTACCAAGGCTCTTTCTGCGAACTTCTTCGAACCTGGAACAGGCACCGCTCGCGGTGCCTTTCCTCAGGACTGTAGCTCAGTGGTAGAGCGCTCGCTGGCTGAACTCGCGAGAGTTTGCGCAGCGAGAAGTCGCGGGTTCGATTCCTGCTAATCCCCCTCCCCGAACCATTTCGAGGTTCGGGTTTCACTTAAAACCGGAAAATCCCAGCTATTTGTTTCATGTCTCCCTTCCTTCGGAACCTCGGGGTCATCAAGGCGGTGCTTTTGCGCCGCTGGCGATACATTCTTTTCGCTGCTGCGGCAATGTTTACGAGCGGCCTCCCGGTCGTTATGGCCGCGGCAGTTGGCGTTCCATGGCAAATTTTCCCCGCTGCTTGTGCGATTGCTTTGGCATACGGTTATCTCACGGTGCTGATCGCCGAATTTTTGTATAGGCTGTGAGATCAGTCAGGGGTGTAGCTCAATAGGCGGCCAAATCGATCAGAATCGGCGTGGCCGCAATAAGGCTCCCTATATGAGCTCTTTTGTGAACTGGAAGATGCCTGTCTTCCTTTCTAATTTACCTGCCGAAGTCATGACAATGATCGGCAATAATCTGCCAGCTGGTGACTCCGCTGGTACAGAAGAGCGCGCAAGCGCTTTAACAAGTCGTCACGCAACGCTGAGCGGTAAATTCAGCATCATCCAAAACAAGAAAAATGGATTTAGTTAGAGAAAGAAAAGGCCTGTATGGCTATTACAGCGGACTGGCCTTGCAAAGACAAAAAGTTGGCAAACCGCAGAGGTACATCACAGAAACAGGGGTGCTCGCTAGCGTTTGCGCTGTCGGGACAAGCGATAATCCGTTTAAAGGCGGCTTCACATGGGAAGACGCTTACTGCGTCGGGCGGCTAGTAGCCGCTCTGGGTTTGGAGGAGTTGATATTTACTATTTATGAAGGGCAAGAAGGGGTTTATAAGGCCAGGCCCGATCAGCTCGAGAGAATAGGGCTCAGTTGGAACGGCACCATTTGGCTTATTGGTAATGACTATTAGTCACCCTATGATTCGGCCCATGGAACATGAGGACCTGTGTCCAGGTTAGCGCTTAGCTCACATCAGGCACCGCTTGCGGTGCCTTTCCCTAGGACTGTAGCTCAGTGGTAGAGCGCTTGCTGCGTTAACTCTTGCGAGTTTGCGCAGCGAGAGGTCGCGGGTTCAAATCCCACCGGCTCCAAAACTTCTCCAAAGCCCTCGGGCTTCGGGAATATCCACACATTCGCTCCGGCACACCACCGGATTCAGAAATGACTAAACCCGCAAAGGTTATCATCGTCACATCCGCCTTAAGCGGTTCGGGACGTACGATGATCTCAGTGAACCTGGCCACTCACCTCACCCAACTTGGCAAAGTGCTATACGTTGGAGACAACGTGGCGGAGAGGGGCTATTTCGGAGAACTGATACCAACGGCAGAAAAATCTGATTATTTTCGTGCTGGTTACTGGGAAGGCCCGCATAACAATGACTATCCGATTTCCAACCTGTATATTCAAGAAAGAAAGCGGGTAGACGGCTGTTCTTTTGGTTTTAAATATGACATCTCAGCAGATGAAGAAAAGGCGAAAAGTGCGTTCGACTTCATTGTGGTCTCTGTCTCAGCTGACGAACCGTATTGGAAGACAAGCCTGGCGCAGTCTCCCGATAGCGCGATCATCGTCTATCGCCATAACTCCCGAAGCTTAGAGAGAAACAGTGAACTGGCCAATTTGTTCGGACCATCAACATTGGTGCTACCCACCCTCAATTTCCGAACAGGTAGTCTCGAGACGAATCTCGACGCAGAATGGAAAAAGAAGTCGCTTGAAACCTTCGGGACTGTCATCGAAAATGTTTGCGTTAAGGCAGCAGGTAACTTTGCCAGAGCGGATTACTATTATTACAACACTTGCTTCAGCTGGCTTGCGCATGCAAGTTACGGCGCGGTAAATCCGTCACTGCGATATGGCGAAAATAACAATTTCTGGTCGGGAAGAAGCGTGCCTAACCTCCTGAGTTACATGCAGAATCACTGGGAGTAATTGTTCCTCCAGCTTCATCGGTCGGCACTCATAATCACCGGCCAAACGGACACACGTACTAGAGGTGCAGAAAGCTGCGCCTTCTCTGGGCTGTAGCTCAGTGGTAGAGCGCTTGCTGCTTGCAGCAAGAAGTCGCAGGTTCGAATCCTGCTAGCCCCATCGCCAAGCTGCCCCGGCTTGGCAAACTCTTGCGTAACCCGCAAGTTTAAAACCTCTCAGGGGAAGGAGTTAACATGACCACTAATTCCGAAAGTCAGCCCAGGGTAATCCGTTGCTTCCAGATCTCTCAAAGCACGACAGCTGAAGGAGAGACTGCAGTTTACACACGGATTTCCGTGAACAACGGCAAAGTTTGCCTGGCTTCCTCTCAGGAGACCGACGCCACGGGAGCGCGGACAAACTGGCAAGCCATCGACATCGATGGTGAGTTGAGTGCAGATGAAATTCTTCTGGCTCACAAAACCCTTCACAGGTTTGTTTTGTGCGGTGTCGAGGAAAGCAGGCGCAGAACTCCTGAAATCGCGTTTCTGCATCCCGATAACAGCCGCATCGTAGTTTGCAACACTTCTGTCTTCTGCGAGGTTGCAGAAGAGGTCCAAGGCATCATTCAGTGGAGGAAAGCTCCGAATGGGCAAGTCGAATTTAATATTCTAACGACCTACGTCATGAGTCTGGAAAATGCAAACTGAATTCAGCTGAATTAATTGCGCCCAGCCTACCACTGCGTGCTAACAAGAAAGACGGCATCAGCCAATCGGTTTGGTGCCGTTCTTTTTGCCTTGGCTTTGCTCCGACTTAGCTTAGCTTTGATAGCAATTAGCAGCGAGCCAGATTACAACGCCACCAGGTTGACAAGTAGCCTAGTTGCTTCTCTGCGATGTTATTAACGGCGGCTAATACGAAAAAGCAATCTATCAGAATGCGCCAGGCTGCCGCCTTGAAATACCCCAAAAAGTGTCTATCAATCAGCTTCTTGAAAGAGCTCAAGATAATAGCACCTTACTTCGCGCGTGATGCAAAAGAAGAGAAGTAGTCTTGAGCATATACTTAGTTATTTGTCAGGCTTAAGTTATCTAATTTCTTCTCTCTATCTACCAAAGGCCTCATCCACCAACAACCAATAACTAATCCACCGCTACCATCTTTCGCTCTTTCTCACTTCATCTTGCGATGTGGTGAGTTTTTATGTGCATGCATCTGTTTGATTCATCGCAACCAATTTGTTAATGCCGAATTCAATGCTGAATTCAATCCTGCAATCGATGCCGAAATCTAGCGCGAGCAGTGCACTGATACCAATCAGTCATTACCGCTGCAATGATCTGTCGAGAGTTTGTCACTCCGACACTGACGAGGCAAACACCTACGAGGCGCAAGCCCCGTCTGTAAGACAATCACCACCTTCATTCCCGCTCAATTGCGGGCCTCTCTGATGAATACCAACACTCTTCCCCGATTCGGCAACTGACCCAAGGAAACCAAGCACTTTGCATAGAGATGTCCAACCCACAAGAAATCGAGAGAGCAACCATTGCTTTCCAAAAGATTCCGCTACTGATTGACGCCGTCAACGCCGACTTGATTCCGCAAGCGCAAGCCCAAGGCTTGCCATCGTTTGTGGCAAGTGGTCGGTTGTTGCGACTCGATCGGAAAGAATCGTGGCAGAAGCCTGGTTTCTACGATGACCCCAAAGACATCTGGCCAGAAGGACAATGCCCTGATGCTACGCAATTGCAAGGAGCGGCTCTGCTGCTTTGGCAAAGGCTTGAGCAAGCAGGATGGGCACCACATATGGAGCGAGCTCTGTTTGGGCAACTCTGCTTCGAAGCCCCCTTGGCCAAGAACAAGAAGCCTGCCGGCGACTTTCGTGGCTATTTTTTCTACATCTCAATCAGGTGGACGGTAACGTTCCCTGATTGACTCTAGCTCAGTAAACCCTTTTTGGAGATTATCAATCATGGCACACGGACCTTCCGGAGTGGGCTTTGACGGTGATGGTGGCCACGATGGCCACGGTCACTTCGGCCTAGCCGATGGGCTTGGCGGCCACATGAGTAGCTTCGGTTGCTCATTTGACGGCCACGGCCACGATGGACTCGTCACCCACGAGGCCATTGTCGTTGCTCACTCTTTCTCAGACCACAGCTCGCACGTCAATGTCGACAGCACTGTTGACATTGGTCACGCTCACTTCGGTGGGCATGGCTTGATGTCTGCCATTGGCACCGCCTTTGACGGAGCCATCGACCCTAGCAAGGAAGCATTCGGCCTTGTCTTGGTAGGGCATGATTACATCGACACTCGCTCGGTGGTGGTCAATATCCTGCGCAGCCTTGGACTCATGGAGCTTTACACGCCCCAAGGAAGTCGCAAGCGGATCGACCAGTACTACACCGACATCATGCCGATGATGGCAGCGAAGGGTGGCGAAGCGGCGGTGATGCCTGACGGTTACTATGAAGGTGCTACTGGCATGACAACCCAGTGGCGTTCGTTCTGGCAACTGGGCAAGCAAGACTTCATCGACAAGCTCTGTGGGCGCCCGCTTCAGCTCAATTCCAGAGTGCGCTGGAACATCGACATCAGTATCACTCAGTGGTACTTCGCCGAATCTGACGATTACGAAACACGCGTTCTTGCCAATGTCTGGAATGGCGACCACATGGGCGCCACTGCAGAACATCGGGCTGCTCATATGGAGGCAGCTCGAGCCTTCGTCAAGCAAATGGCGCTTGCCCTGAGCATTCGCCCGCCCAGTGCACGTTCGCGTCAATACAGGGCACAACTCCTGGCCGCGCAACAGCGCGTTGCCAACGAACTCGCTGTCCCGGCGTTCTAACTCAACCAACCAACCAACCAACCAACCAACCAACCAACCAACCAACCAACCAACCAACCAACCAACCAACCAACCAACCAACCAACCAACCAACCAACCAACCTTCGCACAAAAAGCAAATGCAAAAGAAAGAAACCAAGGGCGCACCGTTCGTCCAGCTCTCCGCCTACTTCCTGGTCGTCGTCCTGATCGACTTGTTCCAAAAACACTACACTCTCCCCGATGCTCTCATCCAAGCATCGGCTTGGACCATGATTTACTGCGGCGTCCTCGGATTGCTCGGGCAGTTCAGCGACACGCCGAAGGAAAACCCCGACAAGGATTCGAAAGACCAAAACGACGGTTGAAGCCTCGCAAGGCGCTTCAAAGCGCAGAAGCGCCAAGAAGCGCCTTAGAGCAGCCGTTCTTAGGCGAAATCACTGTCTTAACTCTCAGCCTTCAAGTAAACCCTTGTGTCCGATCATTCTCGGATAAACAAAATGACTGAATCTGCCACCACCAACTCGCAGACCTGTGATAATCATGTCAATCAGGATGCCACTACCGCAAGTCTCGACGAGCTTGTTGAACAGGGTATGCAACTTATTCGAACCACAGAAGAAGACTGCCGGATGGCCTTGGTCAAGGGAATTCAAGATTTACTCGGCCAAGATGAGACGAAAATGTATCTTGCCAACGGTGAGTGGATTTACTTTCATGCTTTCCATAAACTCATTGAGGTGAAACCGAAGAAGTTTCATCAGGCAGTGGAAGAAATCGCCTTCGAACTTCTGCAGAGGAAAGGTTTCGAAATCAAAGTGAAGCACAAATCTGATTTTTTCTCAGAAATCTATTTTCGCGCGCCGCAACCCCAGAAAAGCCTCCTGCAAAAACTGCTTGGTGGGCTTTCAAGCTGGTTCCAGACCGACGTATTAACCTGACACCTCCAGACCTGATCACCGTGCCGCTCAATGACAGCTTAGCGGCACAGGTTCAAAACGCTGTCACCACCACCATTGCTTTTCAAATGATGACAATGAACTCCGGCCCCGGTCAGTTCAGCATCGATGATTTAGGCACCAACTTCGGCCTCGGTCAGTTCAGCATCGATGATTTAGACACCATCGTCGGCATCAACGAGACAGCCTTCCCCGAATTGGTCAAGCGTTTCCTCGATTTGCCCATTAGCATCGCTGATACGAGCTGCACCTGGCGAGAATTGCTCGCAGTAGCTCAAAAGGCGAACTGCAAGATTGCCCTCGAAGACCTGCCGTTCGTGCAGTTCCTCAGTTCGGAAGTGCGCGGCAGCAACGGCTTGACCTGGGGAGATTCCATCAGGGCTTCGCTGAACAGTGATGAAGGCGAAGGTGAAGCTTCAAGCATCGACCTCAATGGGCTTTTCTCGAAATATTTCCCATTCCAGCCCCTCGACGTTCTCGAGGTGCTTCTCTGCTGCGGTGTTCCGTTGGCCGACCTGGCTATATCCACCTGCGATATTTCTGCGGCCGACCTAGCCGTGGCTTGATCAATCCCAGAGCACAGGTACTCGCCCCATTGCCCCAAGCTAACCACTCTGCCCTAAAGAACCATGTTTTTAGTCGGCTTGTTGAGCTCCGCCGCATCACTCGCGTTCGGCTGGGGGCTCAAAAAATACAACGAAGGTGACAGGCAGTACAACATCACCGATCGCGAGTTTCAACTCTCGGCGGTGGTGATTTGTACTGTAGTGGCACCACTTGTAGTGCTGATTGGCAATCATCTCGCCATTCAGTCGAACGTCACCTACACCGAGACCAGAAGCGGTTGGGAGCAAGCAGCGAATCAAGACATCACTACCTGCCACAGGGACGGTTCTTGCCACTGGACATATCAATGTGATCCTTACACAGTAACGACCACATACAAAGATTCAGACGGCAAGATTCAAACCCGAACTGAAACAAAGTATCACGACTGCCCTTACTTCACGGAGGAATGGCGGTTTGTTCTAAATACCACTGTCGGCCAGATCTCGATTGCTGACCACAATGCACCGACCAACCCAACCGCCCACTTGTGGCGGGCTTGGGTCAGTGCACCATCTAACATTCCTTCTGGCTACCCCGCCACCTGGCTTGCTTCCAAAGCTCGCCTTGATGCTGGAACACCAGGGCCTGTGGCTGTGCGATGGAACTACGAGAACTACATTCTCGCCTCCGACAACCTCCTGAGAAAGGAATCGGATCGCATCACTGCCTACAAGGAAAAAGGTCTGATGCCTGAATTTCAGCATCAGATCGAGCAAGACTACCTGCAGAACCGCATTTACTGGGTAATGTCGCCTGCCGAAGGTGACTGGCTGCAAGCGATCAATCGCTTCAATGCAGCATTCGGTGATGCTAAGCAAGGAGATTTGCATCTGCTTCTCATTGATGCCAAGCGCGTAGACAATCCCGACTACTACGCCAGTGCAGTTGCGGCCTATTGGCAGAGCCCTGCTTTCGCCAAGCAAGCCCTCTCGAAGAATGCTGTAGTGGTTGTTCTGGGCGTAGAGAATGGCAAAGTTGCTTGGGCACGCGCTTCTAGCGGTATGCCCATCGGCAACGAAGCCCTCTTTCTCAAAATCCAAAATCAACTGCCTGGCACAGAAGTGACACCTGAGAAACTTCTTGGTGTGCCTACTGCCACCATTTCTCAATCGCAACAAGTCACGTACACGCTGCCCCAAGGTGAACTCGGCAAGCTTCTTTGGCAATTCGAGCGAGTCTGCATGCGCTGCGACGGCCAAGACGGTAGTGCAAACCCCGGCTACCTCTACCTGCTCAACCAGGTGCAGCCAGATACCCTCCAGCAAGTTCTGATTGGCTTTGCCGTAGTTCTTGCCTCTGGTGCCGTCTGGTATGTGGTGCTGAGAAACTGATCTCAGCATCAGGCATAGGTTGCTACAGCAAAGTAGTCGACCTAATCGAGCTATTCGAGCTATTCGCTCCAATCGAGCTAAGACCAATTCCTGTCAACCTCCAAAACAACAGTAAAACCATGAAAGCCACCACCACCGTCATCGCCCTCACCACCGCCGCTGTGCTCGTCATTGCTGGTTACGGCAAAGTCAACAACTTCCGTGGCCAAGTCATTGCTCGCGAAACTGCGCTCTCGGCGCATTACCAGAACGACCAGAACCAGCTCTCCAGCTACGTGCTTGGCTTCAGCGAGCAGACCGGTATTGCCGATCGCCAAGCCCAGCAACTGCGCACCATCTTGACTGATGCAGTCAAAGGTCGCTACGACGGCAAGCTCTCTGCGGCACAAGTTGGTCAGGGCACTCTGTTCTCGGCCATCTCGGAAGCCTATCCCAACATCGACCTGAAGAGCTACGACAAGATCGTCGATTACATTCAAAAGAGCCGCGAAGAATTTCGCCAGAAGCAAGAATCGCTGCTGGCTGATGTCGCCGGTTACGAAAACCTGCTTTACGGTGACCTGATCAACAATCTGCTCACCAACATTCTTGGTGCTCCCACCCGCCAACTGCAGGCGCGCATCGGTAAAAACGTTTTCTACGGAGAAGCGGCTCTGGCGCAGATCAAGACCATCGTCACTGACTCCACCACCAGCCAAGCCTTCGAAGACGGCGAAATGAAGCCGCTCGCGGCTCCGGCTCTGCCAGCCAACTGACCCGAGTTTAGCGCAAGAACTGCGACAAGGTCACAGAACAAACCTCGGACAAAACCGCCCACAAGCCCTTCGTTAACACCCCATGCAAATTGATTCTGGCGTTAGGAAGATTGCCATCGCTTCGACTCTGGCGCTGCTGCTCTTGAGTGGCTTCGCCAAGGTGAATACACTGCGCAGTCAAATGGTTAGTCTTGAGCTGGGTATTTCGGCTCAGTACAAGAACAATCAGAACCAGCTCTCCAGCTACGTGCTTGGCTACTCTGAGCAAGTGTCAATCGCAGATAGGCAGGCTGAACAGCTCCGCCGCATCTTGACCGACGCCATCAAAGGTCGCTATGACGGCAAAGTTGATAAGGCCGGACAACCAGCCCTCTACTCGGCCATCAAAGAAGCCTATCCCAAAATCGACCTGAAGAGCTACGACAAGATTCTGCTCTTTGTGCAAGCCAATCGAGAAGCATTTCGCTCTCAGCAGCAGATTCTGCTCGACATGGTGCGCAATTACAAGAGCTACAGCGAAGGAGACATCATCAACTCCTTCATCATTCACCAGCTGGGCTTCCCCTCCAGTCACCTCTCGGCTGAAATTGGCGGCACAAAGCTGCTTGGTACTGAGGCCCTGAATCAAATCGAGCAAATCGTCACCGACGATACCACTCGTGCCAGTTTCACCAGCGGTTCGATGAAGCCGCTTGCGCCAAGCGGTGCCCCCACAGGCAGTGGCAACCAATAGGGCTGAAGTTGCCCAAGTTAGCTTAAACAGCTAACTGACACCCGCCGGTTTGCGTCTAAAAACAAACCGGCCTTACAAAAAAAACACCCCGTTTGCAAGAAAAACTATGCCCAGAATGATGGAAGAAGTGCAGCAGCAATGGGCTCCAAGCGCAACAAGTGCAGATGCAAACGAAGGAACAAGTGAAATCTCAACCACACTCGGCAGAGTCAAGGTAAGGATATTCAAATTTACCAAATATCGTGTATGCATCGAGCCCACCAACGCCGAAGCTCAAGAAATCATCGCTGAAAGACTGAGTGGCTCAGGGGGCTGGCACCGACCAGATTCTCAGATACCTTATTTCACCAAGATTTTCTCGATTGACTCATCGGATGAAGCTCGTGAAGCCGTCAGGCCATAAGGGATGGAGTGAAGTGATGATGAACCAAACGAATCAAGGGGCATCACCTCCGCCCCCGCGCCCCACATATCGTGGAGACGCTGTGAAGGTTGGACCATATCAGGTCTACGCTGGAGGTATCGTCTACCTTCGCAGTGAAGACCTGACGCAAATGGATGTTCTCGTGCCTCTCTTCGGGGCTGATGAATTTCCATTTGGAGAGACCTACGCGGTCACTTCGGAGCAACAACCCACGCGGATCCCCAGGCTTCCGCGTGGTCGCCATTTCACCATGCTCGTCGGCCGACTGCCTGAACTTGGTGGTGTGCCTGACGACTGGGAGTGGTTCTTGAAGCAGAAGGTGATTCCAATGCTTCAAGACGAGAAGAAACTGCTTGCCTTTTGTATGTTCGGCCAAGGTCGGACCGACACTTGGCTGGCCTCTCTCGTTGCGATTCTGGAGCCTCAAACCGCTGACCCCATCGCTGCCATTCGTGAGCGTTACCGCCATTCTGCAGTGGAGACTTTGGCGCAAGCCAAGGCCATCTTCGCTCTGCGTGGTGAGCCCGTGCCGCTCAAATACGATCAGGAATTCGCCTACTGGGACTGCTGACTATGACACCGCTGGCGATGCCAGCTGACTAAGTAAACCTTATCTGTTAGGAAAAATGACTATCGGAATGCAAATCATCGATGGCCTCAGCTACGATGAAATGAGCAAAAGGGCTGCAGCCTTCATGATTGCTCAGATTGGTTGCAAGCCAACCAGCTCATTCGCTCTCCCCTGGGGCAACTCACCCAAGGGTATGTACGAATTTCTTTCTTATGCCTTCCCGGATCACTTTAGCGAAGCTAAAGTATTCGCCCTTGACGACGTGATTGGCAGTCGCCGAATCGGCCAAGAGCTGCTTCACGAGCAGCTCTTCAAGAACATCAATCTGAAACGGGAAAACCGTTTTGACCCAACTGCGTTAACCCCAGCTGAATATGATGCAATGATTGCAAAGGTCCGAGAGCTTGACGTGCTCTTCCTCGGACTTGGTCTCAATGGCCACCTTGCTTTCAATGAGCCCGGAACCCCGTTCGATACACGTACCCACAAGGTGCCGCTGCAAGCCAGCACCATCGCTGACTGCAAGACCAAATACGGCATTGATGTCGAAGAAGGCATTACCATGGGCCTCGCCACCATGATGGAGGCGATGCATGTTGTCCTTCTCATCAGTGGGGAGAACAAGCGTGAGATCGCTCACCGGGCTCTCCACGGGCCGGTTACCCCCGATGTTCCGGCATCGATTCTTCAGCGCCACCCAAGGCTATTGGTGCTGGTCGACTTCAAGCTCTGACAAGTTGAACCAGATGGCCAGTAGGCCATCCGGTCCACCTCTTCCTTCTCAGTTCACGTCTAATCGTTCACGTCTAACCGTTCACGTCTAATCGTCCCTTCACCTTTCCAACCATGAAATCCAAGAACTTCACTAACCAAGCCTCGATCGCGTTCACAATGGCTTCCTACACTGACGGCGCTGATGAAAGCCCGATGTCTGAAATCCCCGGAATCGAAGAAATTCAAGAAAGCTACCTCGCCTTCGAGACTCTTCTGGACAGCCCCGAAAATACTTCTCCCACTGGCAATCAGCGAGTGGTCAAAGGCACTGTACTCGCCGCCAACCACAGCGACTACACCGTGGCCATCAATGGTCATAAAGTCGATGCGCTCCTGCCAAGGCGCGAGGCCGGCAACTTGTCAGCAGGAGATGAGGCTGAATTCATCGTCATCGAAGACGGCGGCGAAGAAGCTGCTGTTCTCTCCTATACCAGGCAATTGGCCTGGACTCAGCTTACTGAGCTTGCTGCCTCTGGCAATACCTGCAAGGTCAGGATCGACTCAGTGTCGAAGCGCCGGGGGAGTGGACGGCCAGGTGGTCTCAATGTCAGCTTCGGTACGCTGAAAGGCTTCATCCCCTATTCGTTCGTCGCCGATTCATCGCTCCTTTCTTACTCAGGCCCGGATGACCGCGGCTGGGGAGAACCAAGCTACATCGATGTCACCGTGCTCAAAGCCGAGCATGACGCTCTCGTCTTCTCCCAGAAGGGCGCCATCAAGAAAGTGGCTGCCGCTTTCATCGAAGGGCTCACCGCTGGTGATATCATCCCTGGTGTCGTCACCAGCATCTACCGAGGTGTTCAGCGAGATGCCTACGCAGGCCAAGACTTCGTAATCGGAGCATTCGTCGAGATTGCGCCAGGCGTGAGCGGTTTGGTTCACTACTCTGACTTGAACGGCTATCGTCGATCCGTCAGTGAGATTCTCACCGTTGGCTCGCAGGTAATGGTGCAAGTCATTGCCTCCGACCCATCAAACAACCGGGTTTCGCTGAGCTACACTCAGGTGGAATCAAATCGGCAGGCCCTCGATGCCGAAGTTGTGGCCTCCAAGCAGGGAAAGATCACTGAACTCATCATCGGTCAAACCCTGCTCGGACGAGTCAAGGTGATGCTTCACAAGCAGTCGCTCGAAAACCCGCAAGAGAAGCGTTGCAATGCCGCTATTGTCACCCTCCCCAATGGAGTGGATGCCCTGCTGCACTACAGCGACTGCTCAGATGGCCAAATGGATGACATCCGCAGTCTGGTTAAAACCGGCGACTATATCTCAGTCACCGTCAAGGGAACAGACCTTGAAAAAGGCACGGTTAAACTCGGTTACAACTGATCACTGACACGTCAGAATGGACTGAATGTGGCGCTCCTTCGGGGCGCTGCATTCCCTCGTAGCGTCGAAGGCTGTTTACCCCTGTGGTGCAGCCTTCGATTCTTTCTTCCATTCATTTTCGACAACCCCTGAATCTGGCTCATGAGAAGCCGGAGGAGGCATAGCGTAAGTTTTCACTTACGTGATTGTGCGCCGGTGAGCTGAGATGCTCACGCAGAGGGGGGCAACCCCAGTGTTTCAACTGCAGCTTGTGCCAAACATGAGCTCGCAGTCGAGATACTATCCCTTCGTTAACTTCTTAACACCATGAACACTCAAGAACAGTTCATCGACCCGACCGAAGGCCAAGTCTCGGATGGCGCCCAAGTAACCGAAGTTGCGGCGGAAGTCGTGAACGGCGAACCTGCGACCGAAGCTCAAGCACAGCCTCTCAACGCCTCGTATAACGGAGGTGCCATCGCATTCAAGGAGCCCGAGAAGAAGTCAGTCAAGGGCCGCCGCAATCAGAAGCGTCAAGCTCCTCCCCGGGTCGGCAAGTGGCTCACTGCAAAAGTCGAACGGTTGACAGCTTACGGAATCATCGTCCGTCACGGCCGGTTCCGCGCCCACCTCGACTTCCAGTACATGGCCTTGTCTGATGAAGGCAGCGCCATTCGCTTCCAGCAGGGTGACAAAGTGGAGTGCCGTGTTCTCAGCCTTGAGCTGAAGGGCGGTCTGCCGCGAGTCACCATGCTTGGTGGGATGCTCCCCCCGGTCAAGCGGCCAGCGTCGGGTATTCAGGCGGCAGTCGTCAGTACGCTTGCCGGCCATGCCGTGCTTGACCAGCTGAGGACTGACCTGCCCTCACCCGAGGCGATGGAGCTTCATGAAGGGTTCGCCGATGGCGTGGCCGAAGCGGTCGCTCAAAGTATCGAGCCCTCGACCGAAGCTCCTGCTCAAGCCGTTGACGCCGAGACCGTCGACTGACGGCAACAAAAGGAGGGGCTTCCCGCCCCTCCTTTTCCCAAGGCACCATCACCGGTGCTTTTCTCCCACAGTAGCTCAAAGTAGAGCACCACCGTCAAACGTGGAAAATGCGCAGTTCAAGACTCGCCTGTGGTATCGCCGGTCAATGCCTTTCTCCTCGGCATTGCGTGAGCTTCGGCTCCGGCACAAGCATGAGTGGCAATCCAGCTGCTCAGATGTTCAATGGAGATTGAAATGACTACTCCTAATGTTCTGCGTCGTCACTTCACTGTCGTGGATCCGTCCGCGCGTGTATACCCGTCGCCGGACTGCAGGCACATCCTCTGCGTTGATGCTGAGGGTGGCAGTATCTTCAGGTGGGCAAGCGGCTACTTTGAGCGTGTGGACATCCCCACGCTCACGGATGCCGCAGTCGGCAATTTTCGCCATTCCCAGTTCGGCTCGTACGAGGTTGCAGTCATTTGCGGTGATCAAATTCGCCGCTTTGGCCTGCGCTTGGATACAGCAGAACTCCCTAGCCTGACAGTGCCTGGCGCCTCGGCGCTTGTGTACAGTGCAGATGGGAAGCAGCTCATCGTCGGCACCGTAGCTGGAGATCTCTTCGCCTACGGCCTTGAGGATGGTGACCCCGGTCTGATTCAGCGAGTTCATGTTGTTGATCAACCGATCGGCAAGATGGTCGCCGCTCCCTCCGGTGAGACGCTTACGCTTCTCACCGAGGGTTGGCAGTGCTGGTGCGTGTCGCTCATCGATTTCACGTCCACTAACGTGGATGAGGGAGAGATGTGCGCATTCGCCTACAGCCACGAGACAGCTGCGGTCGCCGCTGCGGACCGAGACGAATTTCTGACTGTGTCCAATGGAGAGACGGAAGGTGGTTGGAAGGTGGGACTCAGTTCCGCTATCTCCGACCTGTGTTTCGTGTCTGCTACCCACCTGGGCGTTGCCCTCGGCAACAGTGTGGAGATCATTCACCTTGATCGCCTGGAGGAAAGTGATGATTCGCAAGAACCTGAACTCGATCCGGCTCAGGCCGATGGCTTTATCTTCATCGATGGAGTCATGACGCCTGTCTACTCGCCAGTTCTGTCTCGGTCCTCCGAGCGGAAGCACCGTGAGTTGGTGGTGCCCTACACGGAGCGCGTCTGGGGTCTCGGAAGAGATGCTGGACAACTTGTGGTCGTTCACAACTGACGGCCATCAAGTAAGTTGATTTCAGGGACTGAAGCTCGATGGGTGGCCACGTCGATACCATTCGGCACGGCTGCTAGAGCGCTCGTTGTCGCATCCTGCAAAGGTACGACAACGAGAGGAAGCGTGGTTCGAATCCCGCCAGTCTCATTGCCTAGCCGCAAGGTTAGGTAAACTTGCCCACAAGGCAAGTAGTAAACCCTACACATGAGGTCCTCATGATTAACATCTGTTTCAATGACCACAGCAATAACGTTGAGCCCCTCTCGGCGCAGCAAATTATTGCTGAACTTCTTAAGCGTGGAGCGACGTTTTTCGAGATTGACCCTGAAAGCATTTCTCTTCGACTCAACGGAGAAGATGTCACCGTCAGCGGTGCTTGGCGCGACATGGGAGCACTCTCGCTGTTCTGTCAGGCTGCCATTGACGGCCTTCTTCAGAACGACTGGAAGGATCACGACGGCAGTATCGAAGCACATCTGCTCAACAAGAAAATGCACGAGGAGCTTGCCCGCGAATTTTGAGGAAACTCTTGATGCACCTCAAAGCATCAGATTTTCTCCAACACGATTTCTACCTCCAGCTCAACACCAAGCCCCGGTCAATGCCGGCCTAAAAAAATGCCTGAAATTGAAGTCATTGTTCATGAATTGCCAGTGGCTAAGTCTCCCGCCTGGTCACGTACATTCGAAAGTGACTGTGTAGTCGGTGGCACCGAGTACTTCACACTCGGCAAAACCGGCCTGGTGATCAGCCACTGGCGCGGCTTCTTCCTCGTCTTGTTTAACGACAAGTGCCAGGGCGGGATCGAACTTGTCTTCGGCGTCACCCCGAGGCAGTACTTCCTCGACAATCAGATTCCCTACCAGGGAACCCTGGCTGCATATTTTCTGAACAACGCTTAAACAACCAACCAACAGAGGCCCCAAATGACCAAACCCAACCAAACCATCAAAATGAACCAAGTAAACGCAACGCTCCCTTCTAACGCAACCCTCGCAATTGCAAGCGGGTGGAATTTTAGCGGCACTCCCACCACCGATCTGTCTTCTAGTGCAAGACTTTACCGAGCTGACGGAAGCATGGAATGGGTCGGTTCTAGCAATCAGAATGAGCACACTGGTGTGTCAATCGAAGAGGACATTGATACAAGCATCACCATTGCACTGGCAGAGCTTGGTGAAAATGTGCAAAGCGTCGCCGTCCGGGTATCGTCCTTTCAAGGCGTCCGGCTATTCGGCGGAAGGGAAGCGATTGTCCGCGGTACCGTCTCAATCGAAGGTGGAGAGCAGCGTGAATTCGAAACGCGTTACGGCGGCAACGGTTGGTCTGGAGCGCAGATCTTTGAACTAACCCGCAATGGCGATGGAACTTGGCTGCTCAGTCAAACAGTTCCTAGCCAATCTTGATGAGCTGATGAGCTGAGTTTCAAGCTTTTGCTCTGGGTTGCGCATAACGGCACCTAATGCAGTAGTATCATCTTCTGAAATAAATTCCCCTTGCTTGTCTGCCATGTCAGCTGAGTCTATCCACAAGCTCATTGCCTTGACGAAGGTTCACGAGCTTTTCCCCCACTTGAGCGGCGTAGTCACAGCGACGTCCGAGCAATCAATCAAAGCTCTGAACCTCGACCTTGAGCAAGATTTAGACGGCGTCTCCGAGCCAGAAGCAGTTTCAATCGAAGCCTGGCTGCGAGCCACTGCGGTGCGTCAGCAGGTGGGGGCCTTCATCTACATCACGGTGGAAAACGAACTCGCCTTCTGGTCAGGCCGCCCGCTAAAACTCAAGCTCGGCACACGAACGGGAGATGACAGAAACCTCGTATACGTTGCCAACTCAGTGATTGGCCAACTCAAGGCGCTCGGAATTTCCGCAACGTGGGACGCCATCAACAAGACTGTCGTGATTGCTTCATGACGGGTGCGGACAGATTGCGAAGCACCCCCTGCTTGGCCAGCCTGTTTGCTGGCCATTCAACTTTCGTCCGGCTCCTGCCGAGAGAGCCCTGCATGCTGGGCAGTCGATCCAGCTCCTCAAAAACAAAAACCAACCATGTACACAATCATTCTTTTCGCCATCATTGGCGGAGTTATTGGCACCTTTGACGAGCGTCGTCGGGTAAAAACCACGACCTGCTTAGGAACAGGCCAAAGGGTACAGGGACACTACTTGGAGATGGCAATCCTCTGTACAGCGGTCGGAGTTGGACTCGGCTCACTGCCGGCATTTATCGTCGGAGCTCAACTTCCTGATTCCACGGTTCTCACTTTTGGGTTTGGGCAGCCAGGCCTCAGCTTGCTAGCGCAACAATCGCCGAGGTTCAAGAAAATTACCCTAGTAGTAGATGAAGGCGTGAAAGGTGACATGGTGGCGCTTAGCTCTTCCAGCACGAAAGTGGTGCCACCTGTACTTGCGAATTGGGTGATTGTCCCTCCTCCCACCGAAAGTCTTGAACTGCGGCTTCCCAAGCCCCTGCCGAAAGACCACTGAACCCTTGCATCTTTCGATCATGAAACACTCAAAAATCAGATTTGCTCTACTGGCATTACTGGCTGGCGGAGCCGCAGCTCTAGCCCCCATTGCCGTCTCGGCGCAGCCGACTTCCGCGTCATCTGCGACCGGGCTTGGAACTGGCGAACTGCTTGCTTCCCTGCTCATTATTATTGGTTTTGCTCTCAATGGCTTGGGCCTCACTGCCCCCCAGGGCGATGAGGACGTCCTTCGCCTCGGATTCAATCTCGCGCGACTGGGCTTTGGCCTTCTCTCTGCGGGGCTAATCGTCCTAGCCACTATCTACTTTGGTGGGCGGTGAGGGGTGGCAATTCCGCGGACGTGGATTTCAGTCCGATTTTGGACATGCTCGAACCCTAATCACATCCGTTGATTTTCCCCCTAGCCAAGCTTAGGATGCAGCTCAGTGTTCAGCTTCGGCTGCAGAGCGCTCGTTTTCGCAAGCCTAACAAGGTTACCGGAAACGAGAGGTCGCGTGGTTCGAATCCCGCCAGTCCTATTCCCGAGCCCAGCATAAAGGTTCTGGATCTTTCAATATCGCCCCGGCCAAGCCGGTTCAACTCCATGCCTAACAACCAAACTCAATCCCAAAAGTCCTGGCGCCCCAATATTCCGTGCATGATCGTCGTGGTCGCTTCGGCAATGGGCCTCTTGATCGGCCCCTACTTTCTCAGCCGCCCATTGCATTCCGCAATGGTAAACGATGGCTTTTTGGTGAAATCGGGACATCTGCAATTCGGCCGAGTCGTGGTTACCCTTTACGACTATGGGCACCCAGGTAAAGAGAACGACTGACAGCCATCAAGTAAGTTGATTTCAGGGGCTGAAGCTCGCTGGGTGACCACGTCGATGGTCCTAGAGCACTCGTCTTCGCAAGCCTACCAAGGTTAGCGAAGGCGAGAGGAAGCGTGGTTCGAATCCCGCCAGTCTCATTGCGCCTCGCTCAAACTCACATTTGAGACAACTGCATCTGATGCTGTTGTGCGCAACTCTTGACCAAATCCCTCAATCTTCCCCAACGAGAGCGAGCTAGAATTCCCGATGCTGTTCTGAAGTCTTACTTCAGTGGGATAGCGGCTTACATGCCAAAAAACGCAGTTTTCCATTGCTCAAGTCTCATGGCACTCGATTCTCTAACCAAGCGCATTACCTTGATCAAGGTTTATGAGCTTTTCCCCAAACTGAGTGGTGTCGTCACGGCAACAGCCGAGCAGTCCCTTCACGGTCTGGACATCGCTCTCGAACAAGATCCTGATGGGGTCTCCGATCAGGAGGCTGTTTCAATCGTAGCTTCGCTGCGAGTTTCTGCCGTGCGTCTAGAGGTGGGGGCGTTCATCTACATCAGTTTGGATGACGAACTCGCTTTCTGGTGCGGGAGTCCTCTAAGGATGCATCTCGGCACACGAACGGGAAATGACAAAAACCTTTGTTACGTGGCCCGTTCGCTGATTGATCAACTGAAGGCGCTCGGAATTTCCGCGACGTGGGACGCCGACAACAACTCTGTCATGATCGCTTCATGACGGATGCCAACAAATTGCCGAGACCCCATGCTTGGCCAGCCTGCTTGCAGGTAATTCACCTTTCAGAGGAGAGCCCAGGCTCTCCTCGCTTTCTGCCTCAGTAGCTCAGCGGAATAGAGCAACCGCCTTCTAAGCGGTCGGTCGTTGGTTCGAATCCAACCTGAGGCGTTGCGGCATGCTCAACTTGCTTACACCGGTAAGTTTGAGCTGACTTCTCCGGAAGTCCCGCACCAAGCATGCGTCGCATTCCCGCGGCGCAGGTGTACGAGGTCAAGAACATGGCTCAAGCCAAAGCAGCCGCATCCACCACAACTCCTGCCCCCCAAGCCGCTGGTCCTCGCCAGCAGTCTTGGGGGCGTTCTTCCACAGTCTCATCGGAAGATCTCGACTGGGCCGAAAGGCTCGGCCTGGACTGGCGCGACATGCTCAATGCCAGCAAGTGAGTGCAGTGGTAGATGGCGCTTCTGACAGCGATAGAGCGTAAGCGCATGAATGTCTCTAGCATGACTTCGATACCAATCGAGTCTCGCTAAAGATAGACAGCGCTTGCAACAGGCACCGTCCTCGGTGCCTTTCTCGGGACTGTAGCTCAATGGTAGAGCGCTCATTTTCCCAAACCTACAAAGGTTATCGAAGATGAGTGGTTGCGGGTTCGAATCCCGTCAGTCTCATTGCCGAGTCCAGCCGACTCGGCGAACACTTACCCAAAAGGTGAGTGTTACATCAGTGTGCAAGTGCGGAGGTTGAGCAATCAACCGACGCTTCGCCCACTTGGCTAACAAACCATCGTCACTTCATCACCATCCAAACGTCAGAGGTAATCTCTATGTGCTATCAACCTCAAGAACAGAATGATCGGATCCAATACTTCCTCAGCCAGTGCCGGAGAGTCGAATACAGCGATCCTAACTTCGGACCTTGGTTGCAGGAGTATATGAGGCAAGAGCATGGTGGTCGCTCACGGTTTCGCAGCGGACGTGGGCATGAGTACTGGCTGCTCCCGCTCCGTGCACATGACGATGACGAGATCTCTGCCATCACCAGAGAGCGTGACTACGTCTATCTCAACTGGTGTTACGATGAGCATTCTGTCATTGCCATCTTTCCGAAGCGGTCGGCAGGGCAGCAGAGAGCGAAAATGTCCGATCCACGTACCCGCCTGCAAAAAGGCCAAGTCGTCGTCGTTAGCTTTCACAAGACGGACGCCAACAAGGGCATCATCTGCAAGG
>JBIPOV010000072.1:0-30591 GCA_044378815.1 Obscuribacteraceae bacterium (SeqCode)
TCTCTCTTGAAGGCACGTGCAAGCTTTTCAAGCCGAGCAAGCAAAACTATTGCGAGTAGATCGAAAAATCATTTTTGACTATGGAAAGATAGTCTAGAACAAAAATTCGATAGCCGCGAACAGTTCGCCGCGAGCTGCAAATATTCAGGCGTCAGACAACACCGTAACTATGCAAGACTGAGCACCCCGCCCCTTCACATTGGTTACCTCAATAGACAAGTTCTTAAAATTGAACCTGTCTCCGACCCGAGGCGGTCTCCCAAGCTGATCCAAGACTAGTCCGCTAATGGTACCGACATCTTCTTCAATTACTAGACCAAGGTAGCCAGCAAGTTGTTCGAGCCTGACTGTTCCTAAAACCCGCACGCTTTTACTGTCTATAGTTGCAATCGGTGGTGGAGTAGCAGATTCATCAATCTCACCTATAACTTCACCAAATATATCTTGAATTGAAATGATACCAGCAGTACCACCATGTTCATCCAAAACAACTGCTAAATGAGTGCGAAACTGCCTCATAGACTCAAGTACCGACTGCAAAGTCGAAGACTGTGGCACAAATGGTACTTGCCTGATAATCAGAGTTCTATCATCGCGAGCCTCCAAGAAAGCAGCGAGATCCTTAACATGCACAGTACCGACAATATTGTCTTTATCGCCTGCATAGACAGGATAACGAGAGTGGTTGGCTTGACTAACTATCTCCAGCACTTGAGCCTTCGTCGGCCTAATCGGCACAGCCAGAATGTGAACACGAGGCACCATTATGTCTTCAGCGACTAGCTCGCCGAAGTCAAAGAGTTGCTCAATCACACTGCCAATTTCATCGCTTATTATTCCCTCTGATTCGCTTTCCTTTATGATCAATTGAATTTCATCAGAAGAGAAAGCTGGAAACGTTGACTTAGAGCGATCTATACCCATGAGATTTCTTAGCAAGAAATTGTTCATTCCATTTAGAATGAAGATAATTGGTCTAAAGACTTTCATAAAGAAGAGCATCGGCCCGATCAAGAAGAACATTACCGCTTCAGACTTCTGCAGCGCTAACGACTTAGGTATCATCTCGCCAAAGACGATATGAAGATAGGTAAGTAACGCTAAAGACAGAGCGCTGGCAATTGCGTGAATTGTTGTTATCTCAAGGGGAGCTACGAGGTGAAGATAGTGAATAATCCAGGTCGCTATAGCCTGCTCGCCGTACATACCGAGGGCCAAACTAGCTGCCGTAATGCCAACTTGAGATGCGGCTATATAGCGATCTTGCAACAACGGCTCTTTTATAACAGAATAAATCTGCTTGGCTGTTCTATTGCCTTCAAGAGCAAGCTTTTCAATTGATAGCTTAGGTGCCACCACTGTGGCAAACTCAGAAGCCACAAAAAGAGCATTGAATAATATCAGAAGAAGAATTAAGCTCAGCTCAAACATCTTGCTTAGCCTCCTCCTTTCTGCTCACCATCACCAATACAGCAGCGTGATGTTCAACTTCTTCGACCTCAATCACCACTAACGGTAGTTCAATCAAATCGCCAACAGCAGGCACACGATCAAGAATTTCCATGATTAGGCCATTGATAGTCTCGGCTTCGGTTTCGGGCACTTGGCCTAAGAACTTAGAGGCTCGATGCAACTTATAAAAGCCAGGTAGCCGAATTCGACCATCTTCTAAAGCTTCAATAACTGCAGTCTTTTTGAACTCATCACTATCAACATTCTCAATTAATTCGGCAAGAATATCACCAGCAGTGACAATACCAACTGTTGCTCCGTGCTCGTCCATCACCACGGCCATATGCGAATGCTTTGATTTCAGCAAGGCAATCAATTTGCCGAGGCGTAGATTCTCCGGAATAATTGGTAAGCCTTTAATCAGAGAATCAATACCAGCAAGGTCGTTCTCCGAGAATCTAGCTTGAATCACTTGCCTCACATGAATAAAGCCTAGAACATCGTCAATAGAGTCTCCATATACCAAGAGCCTCGTATATGGACTCTCTAAAGCAATGCGATAGCACTCTTCTAAAGAGTTTTTATTCGAAACCGCAAGAATATTCGAACGGGGCACCATAAGTTGTCTAGCTGTTCTCTCTCCCAGATCAAGAGCCTGCTGAAGGCGCTCGTGCTCAACGGGCTCTAACAAGCCACCATCTTTACTTTCGGCTAGTAGCAACTCAATTTCTTCAAGGGAGTGTACATGTTTGTGAGTAGAAACTGGAATTCCTAGCACTTTCAAAAAGAAGTTGCCGCTGCCATTCAACAGCCAAATAAACGGACGAAAGACCATTGAAGAAAGGCGAAGCGGCCAGTACATAAAGATGGCTATTCGATCAGAATATTGCAAGGAGACAGATTTCGGAAGCAGCTCCCCAAACAAAATCTGCAGCAAGGTAAATAGCAAAAGAATACCGATTGCCGCAACTGACTCAGCCAAGACTGGAGTTAAATTAAGGTACTCGACTAAAATGGCAGCGCATGCAGGTCCAAAACTGATTTCACTGTAAGCTCCAAGCACAAGACTTGAAACTGTTATTCCAATCTGACAAGTAGCAATATACTCATCGAGCTTTCGCGGTTCCTCCAAAATAGGAAGAAGCCGCGAAGCAAGGGGGTTGCCTGCTAAAGCCAACTTTTGAATATAAGAGTGCCGGGCGGCGACTGTAGCAAACTCTGCTGCCACGTAAATGGCATTCAGAAGAATTAGACCTATTGCTATAAACCAGGCTAGGAACATTTCAACGATTGACTAACACTTTGATTGTCCCTACAACACAAATACAAATTCAAGAACCAAGCACTACTTAACTTTAGCAGCTTGGCAACGGGCAGATAATCACCGCAGCAATGCTTGCACAGCAAGTGTTGACAAAAAAATAGATAGAGCAGGGGTTAGCTAGCGTGACCTTGCCCCATTTGTGGCTCCGGTTAGCAAGAGACAGCTACCAAATTTACTATACTATCGCTGTCGTTTTTGCTAATGCCTTGAACGCGATTGACGTTGGTGTCAAGCATGCCCACCTTAAAGGCTCTAGTTTAGCTGCGGTTGCATCAGCTGCAACAAGTTTAAGCTAATCGCACAACCAACCAGCACCTAATATGGTGCAACTATTTATCAATAGACAGAAACCAAAGACCCGCAGTAAACCTTTTAATGACAATTTTAATGGAAATTAGGCAAATCTATTTAATTTCTGGATCTTGCACGTTGTACTCTTTGGTCACCCATTGCCGTCAGTCAGGTTGTCGACTATAGATGAAAGCGCGAAATACGAGATGGAAGGCTCTACTGGCGGCGCTATCGCTTCTGATTGCGGTGTCGCCGGCTTTGCCCGCAGAGCCCTTAAAAGGGGCAGTCGAGTTAAGCCG
The DNA here is from genome assembly GCA_044378815.1 of Obscuribacteraceae bacterium (SeqCode). Lineage (GTDB taxonomy): Bacteria > Cyanobacteriota > Vampirovibrionia > Obscuribacterales > Obscuribacteraceae. Next base: position 3,367 of record JBIPOV010000072.1, read on the forward strand.
AGACTTGCCACCTCTGGGTGATGAGTATAGGGAAGGTAAGCCTTTTAGAATTGAGGCATCTCGGTCAGACGGAAAAGTTCAAAGGTGGCGACGCGTTCCAGATTGGTTGGCGGGCATTTGGCATACTGAGCGAAGCGTCAGGAAGGTGATGGGCATACCTATCAGTTACCAAACGCGTACTAATTTCATTAGCGGCTATCAGGCTGACGCGAAAGGCCAAATCTGGCACCCGATAAATTCGAAGGTCACTCGAGTGGATGCCAGTTCGCACTATGAATACCAGATTCCTCAGGGCGATGAGGTGTTCACAGTCGATGAATCTTCAAGCAGGCGTTTTACGCGTACCACGAGAGTGAGAGTTGAAAAAGAATCAGGTCTAATACTCGATTCCTTTCAGCAAGAAGATATTTCAGTTACGCAGCCTTTAGAAGATGGCAAATGCGTAGCGAAGGCTCGCTGTCGGGTGTTCAATATCAAGGGTAAGAAAATGGCAGAGCAGGATATTGTTGTGTACCATCAACGAATTGAAGAGTTCAAACCCATAGACGAATTCGCAGGCGAAGATTATGTAAAAGGTTTAGCCAATTATTTCATTGCAGAAGGTAAGCCAGAGCTTGTGCCACAAGCTCCCTATGACTCAAGAAAGCTCTCCGAACTACAGTTGGAAATTCTCAATCAACAAGAGGAAAATTCAGCCTTGATGAAAACAATTAAGTCTATTCAAGAGAGTGATAATTAGGCTCGTTCTTCGCCGTACCTTCCTGACTGGGTTACCCTGCTTGGCTAAGTGTCCAGCCATAAGCCCGGCACATCGACTACAATAGAAGCATGCTTGGTTTTTATATCTTTCAATTTGTGCCCATTGTGATTGTCGAAGGAATTGTGCTCTGGCGCATGAAATGGGCATCTCTTCCGCGTTCGCTCTTTGATTCTCTGATGATGAACTTTGCTTCCTTCCTCGGCCTGGTCTTAGGTCTCGGGCCGTACATCACTGGCTCCATGCCCTGGGGGCTGACTTTGTTTGGCACCTATTCGTTCATGGTCGAGGGCACGGTCCTGATGCTGCTTGAGAGCAAAGACCCCAAGCTGGTCTGGGCTTGCGCTCTCACTGCCAATCTTTTGGGTTGCGTTCTTCTTGCTGTAGAAGCCCTTGTCGGTGCAATTCCGGGAATTTTCTCGGCCAAGTAATGCTCTACATTTTTTAAGTTCTTTTTTTAGCTTGGTTTGGCCTTGTAAAGTGCCTTCCGGCGCTAGAATGAGCCGTCACCACTGTGAGCGCATACCCAATTATGAGCACCAAAACCGTTTCTACTGGCACTGGTTCAGAAGTTATTTGGCAACCTAGCGGCGCCTATCTTGAAAGTCGAGTAGTCGACTTTATGAGAAAGCACAATATCGCCGATTGGCAGACCCTCATTGCCAAGTCTAATGAAGACACCGAGTGGTTCTGGCAGGCTGCTCTTGAGTACATGGGTTTTCAGTGGAATAAGCCTTACAGTAAGTTGATGGACAGCTCTAAGGGCTTTGAGTGGACCAAGTGGTTCGTTGATGGCGAGCTCAATATTATTTCCAATACCTTAGATTGGCATCAAGAAGCCGGTAAAGTCGCAGGTTCCAGGGTAAGTGTCGGCAAAGATCATCCCGCTTTGATTTGGGAAGGTGAAGACGGTCGTAGTCGCAAATTGACTTATGGTGAGCTCAGTCACCTAACCGGGCAAGTTGCTAACGCCATGCTCAAGCTCAATGTTAAGGCTGGCGATGCCATTGGTATTTATATGCCCATGGTACCAGAGGTAGTGGCAGTGCTTTTTGCCTGTTTCAAAATCGGTGCTGTTGCTGTTCCGATATTTAGTGGTTTTGGCCCTGAGTCTTTAGCTACTCGCTTGAATGATGCTGAGGCCAAAATTTTGTTTACTGCCGATAGTGGTAAGCGTCGTGGCAAGCTCATTCCTATTAAAGCCGAAGCTGATTTGGCCGCCCAATCAGTACCCGCTCTTGAACATATGATTGTGCTCAAGCATTGCGAGACTGACGTGCCTATGCAAGATGGTCGTGATCTCTGGTTCCATGATGTTGTCCTTAATCAAGAGCCAGCCTCAACCCAAGCGAACCTTTCGGCCGAACACCCATCTATGTATCTCTATACATCTGGTACCACAGGTAAGCCTAAGGGCACTGTTCATACCCATGCTGGTGCTCTAGCTCAAATTGCTAAAGAGCTGGGCTTTGCTTTTGACTTGCAGCCTGACGACAAGTTCTTCTGGGTCTCTGATATTGGTTGGATGATGGGGCCCTGGGAGATGATCGGTACCACCTTCTGGGGTGCCACCATGGTCATCTTTGAAGGCAATCCGAGCTATCCGAGCCCTGATACTATCTGGAAAATTTGCGACCAACACAAAGTTAACACTCTAGGTATTAGTCCTACTCTAATTCGCCACCTGAAGGCTCAAGGTGAGGAATGGGTAGATAAGCATGACTTGTCGACTTTGCGCTTGCTTGGCTCGACTGGCGAGCCCTGGGATCAAGACAGCTATATGTGGTTCTTCGATAAGGTCGGTAAAAAGCGCTGCCCGATTATCAACATTTCTGGTGGCACCGAAATAGTCGGTTGTCTGCTTTCTCCCCTTCCTGTCATGCCCCTGAAGCCCTGCTCTTTAGGCGCACCGGGATTGGGCATGGCCATTGATGTCTTCAGCGAAGAAGGCCAAAGTGTTCATGATGAGATTGGTCACCTAGTTTGCCGCAAACCCGCTCCATCTATGACCAGAGGATTCTTGAAAGATCCAGATCGTTATGTCGAAACTTACTTCACTAAGTTTCCTGGGGTCTGGTACCACGGCGATTGGGCTAAGGTAGACAATGATCACTCCTGGTTCTTGTTTGGTCGCTCTGACGATACCATCAAAGTCTCTGGTAAGCGTGTTGGCCCTGGTGAAGTTGAATCGGTCTTGGTAGAGCATCCAGAAGTCTCTGAGGCCGCCGTTATTGGTGTACCTCATGAGCTCAAAGGCGAATGTCTGGTTTGTTTCATCGTCATGATGCCTGGTCAATCTTTATCGACAGATATGCTCAAAGAGCTGCGCGACATGGTGGGTAGCCGCCTTGGCGCCACCCTCAAACCTGACACTATTCTTGCTGTTCAAGCTTTGCCCAAAACTCGTTCAGGCAAAATAGTAAGAGCGACTATCAAGCGTAAATACTTGGGTCAAGAGACCGGTGATCTCTCGTCTGTGGAAAACCCAGAGGCTCTCGAACTTATAGTGGCAAAATAGCAATTCGACCGATAGGTTATCTGTGAAGCATTCAGAAAAAGAAAAAGTAAGAGAACGGTTCATTGTCAAAGGTGGATCGACTATTGACCTTAGTCGTGATTTCAAGTCTGGCCTAGACGCAGCAGCTATCTCCAAAGAAACGGCCAAAGAGCACTTAGACGCTGACATCAAAAGAATTGCTCACTACCAAGATATTCTCTATGCTCAAGATAACTATGCTCTTCTGATTATCTTTCAAGCCATGGATGCTGCCGGTAAAGACAGCACCATCAAGCACGTTATGTCAGGCATCAATCCCCAGGGCTGTCAGGTCTATGCTTTTAAGGCACCGAGTGCTGAAGAGCTTGACCACGACTATTTGTGGCGTTGCAATAAGGCTTTGCCTGAGCGCGGGCGCATTGGCATTTTTAACCGTTCTTATTACGAAGAAGTCTTGGTCTCTCGCGTGCACCCTGAAATTCTCGATAAGCAGCAGCTGCCATCAAAGTTGCGAGGCAAGGGGCTATGGAAAAAACGCTTTGAGCAGATTAATAACTATGAAAAGTATTTGGTTGAAAATGGCACTGTCATTCTCAAATTCTTTCTCAATGTCTCTAAAAAAGAGCAGAAGAAGCGCTTTTTGGCTCGCCTAAATGACCCGGAGAAAAATTGGAAGTTCGCCGACTCTGACGCTGCAGATCGCGAGCTGTGGGATAAGTATATGCATGCCTATGAAGATTGCCTCAGCAATACCAGCACCAGCTGGGCACCATGGCACGTCATTCCGGCTGACAGCAAGCCATTCTGCCGACTGGCCGTGGGCTACATTATTGCCGAGACTTTAAAAAACTTAGATTTGCACTATCCGGTGGTCAGTGAAGAGAAGAAGAAAGCTTTAGAAAAGGCAAGAAAACTGCTTGAAGGTGAAATCTTGGTCAGCGACACAATTGCTGAGGTCGAAGCCGAAGATTTATCGGTGCTAGAAGCTCAGCCTACCGAAGATGTGCCCAAAGCTGTTGCTCTCGATACAACTCAAAATGTCGAAGCCGAAGCTGTTCCCGATATTGAGCTTACTGTTGTGCCTGATGCTCTTGCTGAATCTCTTCCACAATCAGGAAAGGTAAAAGGCAAGAAAGAAAAGTCTAAGTCGAAGAATAAAGCCAAGAAAGATAAGAAGACGAAGCAGTAACAGTTTCAGGTGGTTCTGAACAAGTACCAGTTGTCTGCTATTTTCTCGACCCAAATATACTCTGAGGGCCCCACTAGTGGTGGTCTGTTATCTGGGGCATAGAGGAAGCCAACGGTATTGTCTGTCACCCCGCCAATAATAATTTCGATTTGCTTGTCGTCAACTTTGCTCAAGCTTGATAGATGCAGAGCTTGCAGTTTAGCTTTGATGGCACTGCTCGTGGGCGAAGTCTCTTGAGTACGGCTATCGCTGAGCATGACACTGGTATTCGCTGCTAACTTGTCGCCATCGCCCACCAGGCTATCTAGTGATGGTTTGTTAGCCTTAAACCAGTTTTTTAGATCGGCATCGGGAGATAGGGTCAATTTTAGATTTTTCAGAGTTGAGTTTTCTTCATCACTTAACTTGGTCTTCTTTTCTAGCTGATTGACTATGGCATTGAGGGGCCCTGTGCAGGCTAGTGCTCGTGCCGATGTAATTTTCCAGTCTTTGTCGCGGCGTAAATAGAAGTAGACATCGAGTGCTAGGGGGCTGATCAGTCTAGTTCTTGCAACAGCAAAGTCATCACCAACTATATTGATATTTTCGTGGCTGTTTTCAAAAGTGAGCTTGTCCATGGGGGGAAGGCCCAGGGCAATTGCCTCCGGGGAAAGCATATTATTGGCGGCTTTGTTATTTGAGTTGTGCAATTGTACGTATTTACTCATAGCAGCAATGGCTTCTTCGCGGCGTGGATTGGCAATTTCACTGTTGAGTAAAAGTTCTCTTTGCCCATGAGCCCCGGGCTGCCAGGACTGCTTACGCATGGCTTCGTATTGAGCAATCATGGCCTGGTGCAAGCTATCTTGCCCTGGTGTCCAGTTGATACTTCTGAGGTTGTCGCTTAGTATTTCGGCCGTTAGCGGGCGGCGCTCGAAGTGTCCTAGAGTAGTGAGGATGCCAGCGAAATAATAGATGGGTGCGGAGCCCTTTACTTGCAACTGTGACTTTAACTTGGAGTTTTTTACATCGTCAAGGGCGATATGTTTAACACTGAGTCCGTGTTTTTCTTCTTCTAGCAAAAGTTTGTTTTGTCCAGATTGCTTGGTATAGAACTCAAGCACGCTAGGGCCCGGCTCGCTCATCTGGCAAATGAGAAGTGGCGCTGACTGGTCTTCTTCGCTGTGGCGCTCGCGCGAATGTTCAATCATTTGGCGCATGCGTTTGTCTTTGACGGCAGCGCTAGACATGCGCGTCAGTGTCAGGTCTATTTTACTTTCTTGATTGGGGCGCTTTAGGGAGATGTTAACTGTGCTGCCGGGCTTGCCCATGAGTCGCTGGCGAGCCCCTTGTATGCTCAGAAGAGCTGTATCTTTGCCGTCGATGGCCAGGAGCAAATCGCCACTCTTTATATCGAGAGCTGCTGCTGGACCTTCCGGCAAAATGTTTCCCACACAAGGGTGCTCTTGGCCTGCGTATTTGAAGGAGAAGCCGACAATACCCACGGCTTCAATTTTCTTTTCACTATCATCAAGGCTAGCCGTCTGAGCCGCAAGAGCAAAAGAGGGATAGAAGAGAAAAACAAGTGTCAGAACTATTGAAACAGTGGTTTTCAATTTTCTTTCAGCACCTTAGATGAAACAGACTTTCAACAGTGCTCCGTCTGGCTGGTAGTGCTCCAGTTCGACTTGCACTGGCTCTACCTTCCAAATTTCTTTACAGTATTCTCTAATTGATCTATCAGAAGAGAATTTGCCCATGCGCGCTACGTTAAGGATAGACATTCTTACCCAGTCACTCTGATTTAAGTACGCCTTTGCTGCTTTTTCTTGGCATTTGATGTAGGCGTCGAAATCAGCGAATAGCAAGTAATCGTCGTGATAGAGCAAGTCGTCAACAAGGGAGCGGAAGCGGTTTGGTTGATCTGGTGAGAAATGACCGTTTTTGATCATCTCAATTACTTCGCGCAGAGCTGGGTTCTTATCGTAATAATCTTGCGGTCTGTAACCAGAAGCTTTTAAATCCTGCACTTCTGAGGCTGTGAGGCCAAAGAGGAAGAAGTTCTCTTCGCCAATGTCTTCAAGCATTTCGATATTGGCACCGTCTAAGGTGCCGATGGTGAGAGAGCCGTTCAAGGCAAATTTCATGTTGCCAGTGCCTGATGCTTCTTTGCCAGCTGTAGAAATCTGTTCCGAGAGATCGGCCGCTGGGTAGAGAATTTGACCGAGGGTGACGTTGAAATCGGGGATGAAGGCTACTTTTATGCGACCGGCTACATCTTTGTCATTGTTAACTACTTCTGCTACGGCATTGATTAGCTTGATCACAAGCTTGGCATTGAAATAGCCTGGAGCCGCTTTGCCCGCAAATAAGAATGTTCTTGGCGTAATTTTTAGGGCTGGATTTTTCTTGATTTGATTGTAGAGGTGAACTATGTGCAAGACGTTTAGATGTTGCCGCTTGTACTCATGCATACGTTTGGCTTGAACATCGAAGAGTGAGTCTGGGTCAACTGTGATGTGGCACTTTTTCTTGACATATTCAGCAAGTCTTACTTTTTGGTCACGCTTTACTTGGGCCCATTCTCTGCAGAAATCTGGATCATCAGCGTAAGGCTCGAGCTCTTTTAGCTTGGTGAGATCGAGCAACCAATCATCGCCAATCTTGCTTGATATCAGGGCGGTCAGATCTGGATTGGCTAGAGCGATGAAGCGACGAGGGGTGATGCCGTTGGTTTTGTTGCTGAATTTTTCTGGCCAGAGTTTGTAGAAGTCGGCAAGCACGTCTTGCTTAAGTAACTCGGTGTGCAGCGCTGCTACACCATTGATAGCGTGACTGCCGACGCAAGCCAAATTAGCCATTCTGACGAAATGAGTGCCAGAATTGTCAATCAGCGAAAGTCTCTGCACCATGCCTTCATCGTCAGGGTATTGCTGGCGGATCTCATCGAGGAAGCGACGGTTGATTTCATAGATGATACTCAAGTGTCTTGGCAGTACTGCTGCAAATAGAGGTACGGGCCATTTTTCTAATGCTTCAGGTAGAAGGGTGTGGTTGGTGTAAGCAAAAGTATTGGTGACGATTGTCCAGGCTTGATTCCACTCCATTTGATGTTCGTCCATCAAAATGCGCATCAGCTCTGGTACGGCGATAGAAGGGTGGGTGTCGTTCAACTGAAACGCAAATTTTTCGTGGAACTGCTCAATAGAACTTCCTGATACTTTGAGAATGCGCACACAGTCTTGTAGCGAGCAGGCAACAAAGAAGTACTGTTGTTCTAGTCTTAAGCGCTTACCTTGGGCAACGTTGTCGTTGGGATAAAGAACCTTAGAGACGTTCTCAGAGAATACTTTATCGTTGACTGCTCCCAGATAGTCACCAGCATTGAAAGCCTGAAAATCGAAAGACTCTTTGGCTTCGGCTTTCCACAGGCGTAAGGTGTTGGCTGTGTTGGTCTTGTAGCCAGGTACTGGAGTATCGTAAGGCACGCCACTGATGATGTGGTCGGCAATCCAGTCAACTACGTTTTTGCCTTGGGCATCGACGTGTATTTCACAGCGCCCACCAATTTTGACTTCTACTGCTGCTTCTGGTCTGGCAATTTCCCAAGGGTTGCCGAGGCGCAGCCACTTATCTGTTTTCTCTACCTGCCAGCCGTCAACAATTTCTTGATCAAAGATGCCAAATTCGTATCTAATACCATATCCGATGGCAGGGATGCTCAAGGTAGCAAGAGAATCTAGGTAGCAGGCCGCTAGTCGACCTAAGCCGCCGTTGCCCAGACCTGGTTCTTCTTCCTGGTCGATCATATCTTTGAGCAAGATACCAGAGCGCTCAGCAGCTTCTTCGAACTGTTTCTCCAGGCCCATGCTGAGAAGGTTATTGCCGAGCTGCGGTCCCATCAAGAATTCAGCAGACAAATAACAGACGATTCGTACTTTCTCTTTGAAGTATGTCTCAACAGTGTTAATCCAACGGTGCAGCAGTCGATCGCGCACAGTGAAGGAAAGCGCCATATAAAGATCATGCTTGGTTGCTAACTCAGGAAAACGGCCTTGCGTATAGAACAGATGGTCTGCCATGGCTCGTCTTAGCGTTTCGATGGAAGTACCGGTGCGGTCGTCTTCTACCTCGACGGTGACGCAAGTATCATTTTTGTTAGTCTGAACCACGATATTTCCTCAGCTAGTTTAGTACGGCCATTTCCAGTCACGTATCTGGGGCATGTCTTCGCCGAATTCTTCGACATAATTTTTGTGATCGATCAGGCAGCCGTGTAAGAGCTGCTTTACCCGAGCGGCAGTATATTGCACCTTCGGCACACGGTCTATGACATCAGCAGCCAGGTGGAAGCGATCCATGTCGTTCATGACGACCATGTCAAATGGTGTGCTTGTGGTGCCTTCTTCTTTGTAGCCGCGTACATGCATGTTGTCATGGTTGGTGCGGCGATAAGTTAGTCTGTGAATGAGCCAGGGATAACCGTGATAAGCAAATATTATGGGCTTGTCTTTAGTGAAGAGTGAGTCAAAATCTTTATCGCTCAAGCCGTGTGGATGCTCGCTTTCAGGCTGCAAAGTCATCAAGTCGACGACGTTGATTACTCTGATTTTGAGCTCGGGTAATTCTCGGCGCAAAATGTCTACAGCCGCGAGGGTCTCAAGGGTTGGTACGTCTCCGGCGCAGGCCATGACCACATCGGGTTCGGCTCCTTGATCATTGCTGGCGAAGTCCCAGATACCAATGCCGGCGGCACAATGCTTGGCCGCGCTGTCCATGTCGAGCCATTGAGGGGCAGGGTGTTTGCCGGCCACTACGATGTTGATGAAGTCACGACTGCGTAAACAGTGATCGGCAACGCTCAAGAGAGTATTGGCATCTGGTGGCAAATAGACGCGGATGATATCGCCTTTTTTGTTGATGGCGTGATCAATGAAACCTGGGTCCTGGTGGCTAAAGCCATTATGATCTTGGCGCCAGACGTGTGAAGTGAGCAAATAATTGAGTGAGGCAATTGGTCTGCGCCAGCCAATTTCGCGAGTGACTTTAAGCCATTTTGCATGTTGGTTAAACATCGAGTCGATGATGTGAATAAAGGCTTCATAGCAAGAAAACAGACCATGACGACCGGTGAGAAGATAGCCTTCTAACCAGCCCTGGCACATGTGTTCGCTCAGTACTTCCATAACCCGACCATCGTGGGTGATATGGTCATCGGTCTTAAGAATTTCATCTGAGAACACCTTGCTGGTGGTCTCAAATACATCTCCTAGCCTGTTTGAAGCAGTTTCATCGGGGCCAAACAAACGAAAGTTCTTGCGATCTTTGTTCTCAGCAAATACGTCTTTTAAGAAGCGTCCCAGGGCTTTGGTTGACTCATAGTCGAGGGCCCCTGGCTTTTCTACTTTGATGGCATATTTCTTGAAGTCTGGCAGGCGCAAGTCTTTAAGCAGTAAGCCACCATTGGCATGAAGATTGGCTCCCATCCTTCTGGTGCCTTTGGGGGCGAGTTCTTTTAGCTCAGGAAGGAGAGCGCCCTCTTCGTCGAATAGCTCTTCAGGCTTGTAGCTGCGCAACCACTGCTCAAGCAACTCTAAGTGACCAGGCTTAGTGAATATTTCAGAAAGCGGAACTTGGTGCGCTCTGTGAGTGCCTTCAATTTGAACGCCATCAACTACTTTTGGGCCAGTCCAGCCTTTGGGCGAGCGCAATATGATCATGGGGTAGCTTGGGCGGCCGACAAAACCGTTGTCACTGTCACTTCTGATTTTTCTGATGTCTTCGAGAACTTGGTCCATGGTGGCAGCCATGAGCTGGTGCATCAATTCTGGATCGCTACCTTCGACAAAATATGGTTTATAGCCATAGCCAGTGAAGAGTTGTACTAGTTCTTCATCGCTCATGCGAGCCAAAACAGTGGGATTGGCGATTTTGTAGCCGTTCAGGTGCAAGATCGGCAAGACTATGCCGTCGCGAGCTGGATTGACAAACTTGTTCGAGTGCCAGCTTGTGGCTAGGGGGCCGGTTTCTGCTTCACCATCACCTACTACGCAACAGGCAATCAAATCGTGATTGTCGAGTACGGCGCCATAGGCGTGTACAAGTGCGTAGCCCAATTCTCCACCTTCATGAATCGAGCCTGGAGTTTCGGGGGCAACGTGGGAGGGAATGCCGCCTGGGAAGGAGAATTGCTTGAAGAGCTTTTGCATGCCTTCAGCATTTTCTTCTATAAGCGGATAGGTCTCGCTGTAAGTACCTTCTAGATAAGTGTTAGCCACTAGTCCTGGACCACCATGGCCTGGACCGGTGATGTAAATCATATCGAGGTCGTGCTTCTTAATTACTCTATTGCAGTGGGCGTAGATGAAATTGAGCCCGGGAGTAGTGCCCCAGTGACCAAGCAATCTCGGTTTGACATGCTTTAGCTCCAGGGGCTGGCGCAAAAGAGGATTATTGAGAAGGTACATTTGGCCAACAGAGAGATAGTTGGCAGCTCTCCAGTAAGAATTGATTTTTTGCAGTTCTTCACTGCCTAGAGGTTTTGCTTCCCTCAAACTAGGTGTTGCTACGCTGGCTGTAGCCATAATAAATTCCCCTGCGCAGATGCACTTAGATTGACTGGATGGATATGCTAGGCCAAATTATATAGGGACTGACTCCCTCTTGATCGCCATTAGCAGCGCGTGTGAATTAATTCGACGGTAAGCAAGAAGCCTGCTGTCAAGAGGGGCGGCGATTAGGCTACAAAATAGATTAGAAAAGTGCTTGCACAAATAGCGCTGAGTCAAAATCGCGCAAGTCTTCCATTTTCTCGCCAAGACCAATGAGCTTTACCGGTATCTTTAATTCTTTGGCTATGGCGAAGACCACGCCACCTTTGGCGGTGCCATCTAATTTTGTCAAGATAACTCCGGTTAAGCCGCAAACTTCAGAGAATACTTTTGCTTGCTGTAGCCCGTTTTGGCCGGTTGAAGCATCAAGAACCAAGAGTGATTCGACATTCATTCCTTCGGCGTTTTTCTCAACAACTGAGCGAATTTTTTTCAATTCTGCCATCAAATTGGTTTTATTGTGCAGACGACCAGCGGTGTCGACCAGTACTACGTCATATTGTTCGGCTTTGGCTTTTTGCAGGGCTTGGTAGACAACGGCACCAGGGTCAGCACCGTCTGGCAGTCGAACTATGTCAACGCCTGCTCGCTGCGACCATATTTCAAGCTGTGATTCGGCCGCCGCTCTGAATGTGTCTCCTGCTGCCAGTAAGACTTTCTTTCCTTCGCTTTTGAAGCGAAAGGCTAGTTTGCCGATGCTGGTGGTTTTGCCCACGCCGTTGACACCGACTATCAAATAAATGTTAGGCACACCGGCTTTAAAGCTAAGGCCGCTTTGAGCTGTCTCACTGAGCAGGCTGCTAAATTCTTTCTGCAAAAAGATATCAACGTTTTCACTGGTCCAATTTTTACCGCGAGATTCTTTGCGCAGGTGCTGCACCAGGGGCTCAACTGTGGCTAAGCCCAGGTCAGCTTTGATCAGGCGCTCTTCTAAGCTTTCAATGTAGTCTTCGTCAACTGCGCGGTGGCTCTTAGCTTGAACTGCTGTTGCCGTACTTGCTTGCGGTTCTGCCTGTGCCTGTGGCTCGGCTATACTTTGCACTGGCGAGGCTGTCTCTTGTTCTTGGACAGACTCTTCACTTACTTGCTCTTTTGTTTTTGCCAGTACAGATTTGAGTTTGTTTAGGGTTGTGCCCCAAAAGCCTTTGCGTTGGCTATCTTCACCCATGTTCGTCCTACCTTATTTAATGATCTTGGCCAGCGTCGTCGCTACCAGTTGATTTTTCTGCATAAGCACGTCTTCTGGCTGAACGTCTTACGGCTTCTGCTTCTTCGGCTAAGTCAGCAAGGACACCATTGATAAATTTTGCGGCTTTTTCATCAGCAAATCGATGCGACAGTTCAACTGCTTCTGATATAGCTACGTTTACTGGAATATCGGCCATATAAAAAGCCTCTGCACAGGCCAGTCTTAGAATATCTCTATCAATTGAAACCATGCGTTCCATACGCCATTGCGTGCGAGCTCGCTTGATGTACTCGTCGATGATTTCTCTGTTTTCTATATATGTTTCCACCAGGCGGAAGACAAATTCTCGAACATCATCTTTATAAGGTCGCTCGACTAACAGCTCTCCGGCGTGGCCGCATTTTTTGCAATTAGTTTTGAAAAGAGTGCTGCTGGCTGACAGGGCCATCTCGGGAATATCAAGGGCCTCGGAAATCATGTTAATTGAGGTTTCAAGGGTGCTTAACTGCTCTCTGATTTGCCCTGTGGTCATTGGCACAGAACTCAGCTCATTGGTCTTGGAGTTATCAATTTCAAGGCTATCTAATTGATTGGAGGCCCGGAGCACCATGGCATTAACGTCTTGAAGATTCTGCTTGGCATAATCCACAAGCATGTGGATGGCTCTATCTACTAGCTCAGTGATCTCAACTTTAGCCAACTTCTCCATGTTCTTCGGGAGCTGGGGCATTACTATAATTGCCAGTTCACGAGCTATTCGCCGTGCGCTCATTTGGGCCTCACTTTTAAGGGTTCGATTAGAGGCAACGAAATATATTGAACATTCGAGGCCCCGCAGCACACATGTTATCATGTGGGCTCAGAGAGGCAGGCATTTGAGAATTACCGGTGGTCAGTTGCGAGGCAGGTCTGTAGCCTGTCCTGACGGTCTAGACGTGCGTCCCACGTCTTCCAAAGTGCGGCAGGCTTTTTTTAACATTCTAGGCTCACGAATAGACGGCGCCTTATTCCTCGACTTGTTCGCGGGCTCTGGCCTGATGGGCTTTGAGGCTCTTAGTCGCGGTGCTCGCGCTGTAACGTTTGTTGAGGAAAATAAAGCTCAAGCAACCAGTATCAAGAAATCTAGTGTGATTTTTAAGGTGCCAGCTGAAGCTGATGTGGTTATAAGCGATGTAAGGCGAGTTTGGCCCCACATTAGCGTTACTGGCACAAAGTACGACATTGTTTTCGCTGACCCTCCTTACAAGAAAGGTTATGGTAAGCAAATTTTGGCTGGGCTAGTGGAATATAAGTTGTTAGCACCAGATAGCCTGATCATAATCGAACATAATCGCGACGATCTCATCGAAGTAGACGATGGTAGCCTAATGAAGGTTGATTACCGAGAGTATGGGAAGTCAGCTCTTAGCTTTTTTAGTTTTGATTAATGGTGCCAATGGATAGCGGTTCTCAAGAAGATAAAACGATCGATGCTCAAGGGCAGCAGGGAAAGCGTTTGCGCCTTGCCAATGCCACGGCGACGCGTTTGGCTGCGGTTGCTTCTGAACGGGCAGAGGCTCGGGATAGTTCACTGATAGAGGCCACCGGCCATGTGCGCATTGGTGATCTTTTGATGTTTTCAGGATTGGTCTCGTCAGAGTTTATACAAACGGCTTTACGTAACTTTGAAGAGAAAGGTTTGCCCTTAGGTAAGGTGCTCACACTTTCTGGCTATATTACCGAAGCTCAGCTTCGCTGTGCTCTTGATGTTCAGGCCCTTGTCAATGAAAGACAGTTGCCTCTTGATGTCGGCGTGAAAGTGCTCACTCTTGCTTACAAAGAGTCTGTGTCTTTGACTGAAGCTTTTGAACGCTCGGGAGTGGTGCAGCCGGAAGATCATCTTAGTAACAAGCTTGGCCAACTTGTTCTTGATGCCCAAGTAGTAGATCTTCCTGTTTTGGAGAATGCCCTAGAAGTTAATCACCGCACTGGTTTGCCTCTTGGACATATTCTGTGCTATCGCTCAATTATTTCGCAGCAGTTACTCGAGACTGCATTACTGGGTCAGCAGTTGATTCGTCGCGGCTCGATTTCTCGCGAACAATGTGTCAAAGCAATATCTCAAGCCCATCAGCGGGAAAAAGCCTTGGCTTCATTGCCTCACAATATTGGCTTCAAGAAATCGATGCTACGAAATTCGCCGAGAATTGGTGAACTCTTGTTCGAGGCTGAACTAATTGGTGATTCACAATTACTTGAGTCATTGCAAAATTCGCTTTCAACCGCTAGACCATCGGGGCAGTGTATGAAAGACCTCTGCGGCATGGACCCCGTCTACGTCACGGCCACGGTAGAACTGCAAGAGATGATAGATAACGGCATGCTCACCACACCTCTTGCCGTAGATGCTTTTGTGCGCATGAAAGAATTTGGTTTTGGATTCCTGCGTGCTTTAGCTGAGGCGTCAGTAAGTCGTATTGTCCTTAATCCATCGCGAAGATTACTTGAGCTGCTCAATGAAACTGGATCTTATTCAATTGAAATTGCCAGGCTTCCAGCGGAAATTCTTGAGCGCGTTGAAGTGCATTACAATCAATCGATTGAAGTTTGTCGTGCCCTTGTTGCTGCCAATATTGTCGACCAGCACGCCATTTATTCTGGCCTCCGGCTGGTCTATTTGCTAGAAGAAGAACTGTTGACCGAAGAGCAGGCATTGCTTGCGCTGGACATGGCTTGTACCACGCCATTGCCCGTGGATGAGGCGATTTTCCGGTTGGGTTGGAAAAAGAGAACTCGACTGCGCGAAGATTAGAGTGAGCTTTTAGCTGGAGCAACAGTCTATTGGTGGTACTTCAGATTCTGATTCTGCTTCTGATTTTGCTTCTGCTTCTGTCGGCACCACATCTGGTGCTATAGGCATCTTGCCTGTGGTTGTGGCAGGGTATTTAAGTCGCTCGTGGTGCAGGGTGCGCCAGACACGGCAGAATCCCGCTCTTACCTTTTGCATCTCTTCATAGGTAAGATTCGAATCTGCTAATTGGCCATCATCCCAGCGATTTTGAAATACTTTATCTAGAGCGATTTCAACTTCTTCATTAGTAGGATTTTGCATGCTATGTGTCACGGCCTCTGAAACATCAGCAAGCATCACAATTGCTGTTTCCTTTGTATCGGGCTTTGGTCCAGGATAACGATAGAAGTTGGCGTCGACTTTTTCTACACCATCTCTCAAGCAGGCCTTGTGATAGAAATAGGCCATTAGGGTCGTGCCCTGGTGCATTGGTATAAAGTCTTGTATGGCCTTGGGAAGGGCATATTTTTGCGCCAGAGCTATACCATCGGTGACGTGAGCCAATACTCTTGCTCTGCTCTCTTCTGGGGTCATTGAGTCATGGGGATTGGTGGCGCCTAGCTGGTTTTCAATGAAGAATTTCGGTCGGACCATCTTGCCGATATCATGATAAAGAGCGCCTGCTCTGACCATGTTGGGGTCGGCCGAAATTGCTTTGGCTCCAGCTTCGGCTAGGTTGGCAACAGCCAGGCTGTGTTGATATGTGCCCGGAGCATTTTCTTCGAGGCGACGCAGTAGGGGCTGATTGGCATCGGTCAATTCTGCCAGCCTGTAAGGTGTAATTAGACCAAAGATGTTCTCTAAATAAGGTAGGCTGCCAATCGCCAAAATCGATGAGGAGATTCCGCCAAGAAAATCGATTCCGGCCTGTCTGCCAAGCATGTGCCATGAGGTAATCGACATGTTAAAGGCACTGACCGTCAGGTCACCAGCTACTTGACCGGCTGCCACTGCAAGCCCTGTGCTAATGACAGCGTTGCGTTGCCTTGAATAGGTCCAGATGGCCGCCGCTGAGGCGAGACAGTGAGCAAAAATGTTGCGCATATCAACCAAGCGATCCACAGCGATGAGCATAATCATTGGTACTGTCCAAACGATGGCAACACGTGGCCCGAAGAATATCGTAAGAATTAGTGCTGCTGCCGGAATTGGTACGAATTGTGGGTAGGTTTTGCCAATGATTGATGCCATTGCGCACGCCACCACGGCCACGGTAAACATCAAACCAATTGAGCTGACAGAGAAGAAGTGTTCCGGTTCGTAGGTATAAAGGAACAGTGCCACTAAAGTAAGGGCGGCAACTAGTGATATACCTATGCTAAAGATAAATGGCCAGCGATTGACGTGGGTAATTCCTAGGGCTTGGAGAATGTTTAGTTTTTCGCTGGTGATCATGGCGCCACGGGGCACCAAAAGCTCTCCTTCGGCAACGCTGCGCATTATTGGCTTGATTGATTTGACAATTTCTTCGGCCTTGTTTTGGGTAGATTTGTGGTCAATAACCAGGTTGGGTTCTAAATTTCTTGCCATTATTGCCGCTGAAACATTCTTCAAGGCTAGAGGCATAGTGTCTGGGAGAAACTCTTCTGCCATGTCGACCCAGGCTTTCTTGTCAGAAACCGGAAAGCGCTTAAACTTGTTGGTTAAGCGTTGGGCACTGGTGATAATCGCTTTTTGATAAGCGCTAAAGTCGGTTGGCTGAACTGACAATGCAGTTAGCAGCTCCGCTCTCTCTAAGGGAGTGGTTTTTGGCAAGTTCGCAACAATAGAGCGGCGCTTAAGTAGGTCAGGCTTTAGCGAGGGCAAGACTTCGCTTTGCTCAGCGAAAATGGCATCCGTGCTCAATAACATGTCTAGTATGATGGCAGCATTAGGGCTTTCGATTGCTGGCGTTGACTTCTTGTTATTGCGTTTGCTGCCTGTTTTGCTTAGCAGAGCGGGGCCAATAGGGATGAGGCCTAGAGCCTGGTATTGGGCAATGCGGTTGAGGCTAGCTTTGATTGATTGAATTGATATTTGGTCTTGACTGAGTTCTACTTGAAAGACCGGGTAGACCGTTTGCTTGGCAATTGCTATGGCCTTGTCTGTCTCGCCGCGGTCCACAACTGAGATTGCCTCTGGGGCATAAAGATCATGGTCAGCGACATCTGTAGCTTGCAAGCCTGGGCTGAATATATGAACCGATGTCAGGGCGAGAAAGAGGCAGGCAAAACCGACAATCCCAACGGAGAGCCAGCCGACAAAGGCTTTGCTGCTGGGGAAAAGATCATGTTGACCAACTTCGAGCTTGGCAGTATCTGTCAAGCTCTTCGCTTTAGTCTCATTCACAGTCTTACTGATTCTTACTGTTAAAGGGATGGGAAACTAACACTAACAATATTACTCTGTTTTGTCTGAGCTGTTAGAATTTTGTCTGCTTTTAGCTATTACAAAGGGGTCCTAGATGATATTGGTGACTGGAGCAGCTGGTTATATTGGCTCTCATTTTGTTCGCTACTATCTCAAGCAAAACCCAGATTCTGGTCTGGTTGCAGTCGATAATTTGGGCCTGGGAAATGCTCTTTCTCTCGATCAAGCCAACCCGAATCTACATCTATATAAGGTCTCTATTGGCGACAGAGCTGCTGTCGACAAGATTTTTGCCAGCCATAAGATTGATGCCGTTGTTCATTTTGCTGCCAATGCTTATGTCGGTGAGTCGCAAAGTAAGCCGTTCAAATATTTCGAAAACAATGTTTGCGAGACCCTTCGTTTTCTAGAGTCAATGCAGCAAGCCCATGTACAGAAGATAGTCTTTTCATCGACTTGTGCCACTTATGGCAACCCTCGCTATGTGCCTATCGATGAAGATCACCCCCAAAAGCCTATCAATACCTATGGCAGCACCAAGCTTATGATTGAAGAGGCCCTGCGCGCTTTAGCTTTGTCTGTGCAACTTAAGTATGTTTGCTTGCGCTATTTCAATGCCGCTGGAGCTGACCCTGATCCTGCAGCGGGGCAAGAAATAGGAGAAAGCCATGAACCTGAATCTCATTTGATTCCACTCGCTCTCACTGCGGCCTTGAATAGTGATAAGAAGAACAAGCGCTTAAAAGTTTTTGGCGACGATTATGCAACCGCTGATGGCACCTGCGTGCGTGATTACATTCATGTTAATGATTTGGCTGAGGCGCACTGCTTAGCTCTAAAGCTATTAAGCTCAGATAGTTTCAGTGGTGATGTGGAAGAGTCTAATCAATTGGGTCTAGCTCTTAATTTGGGCACAGCCCATGGTGCCTCGGTAAAGGAGGTTATTGCCGCGGTTGAGTCAGTTACTGGAAAAGCCGTGCCCTATGACCTGGTAGATAGACGACCAGGTGACCCTCCCGCCCTTGTTGCCGACTATACCAAGGCAGCCCAAGTGCTTGGTTGGCAGCCAAAGTTTGATCTCAGACAAACTGTTGAGAGTGCTTACAATTGGGAACTGAAGCGTCGTTATTGACTTCGAGTATTACTTACTCTAGTTCGGCGTCGACATTGAGTGTGCTCTTCACTTTGTAGATGCGCTTGCCTTGCGACTCGTGATAGGTGCGCATCATTATTTCGGCCTGTAGGCCCATCAAGAGCAGTTGCATGCCCATGAGGAAGAAGACTGCCACTAGCACCGGAAGTGGTGTCTCAATGAAAGATGTGGCGTAGCCATATTTCAGTACGACCATCCATCCGAAAATTAACAGAGACAAGATCCACGAAGCTAGACCGGCTGTGCCAAAGACATAGATTGGCTTAGTGAAGTATTTGGCCATAAACTTAACTGTGATCAAGTCTAAGACGACCTTAAAAGTGCGCGAAATGCCGTACTTAGATTGTCCGAATTGGCGGGCATAATGGTTTACTGGAATTTCAGCCACCCTAGCGCCGAGCCATGTGGCATAGATTGGCACGAAGCGGTGCATTTCTCCATAAAGTCTGACGTCTTTGATCACTTCTTTGCGGTAGGCCTTGAGTGAGCAACCATAGTCGTGCAGACGCACGCCGGAGATGGACGAAATAATTTTATTAGCTGTCCATGATGGAATCAGGCGCAGGAATAATTCGTCTTTGCGCTCTTTGCGCCAGC
This sequence comes from Obscuribacteraceae bacterium (SeqCode), assembly GCA_044378815.1. Classification (GTDB taxonomy): domain Bacteria; phylum Cyanobacteriota; class Vampirovibrionia; order Obscuribacterales; family Obscuribacteraceae. The sequence continues at coordinate 22,518 of JBIPOV010000072.1, forward strand.
CGCTAACAACGTCATAGCCTTCATCTAGCTTGTCGAGAAGGCGAATGATGTCGGCTGGATCGTTCTGCAAGTCGGCATCCATCGGGATGATCACGTCGCCTAAGGCGTGATCGATTCCAGCGGCTAGAGCCGCCGTTTGACCAAAGTTGCGAACAAAACGAACGACCTTGATGCGAATATCACCAGCTGAGATTGCCTTGAGCTTGTTGTATGACTGGTCTTTCGAGCCATCATCAATAAGGATGGCTTCCCATGTGCGCCCAAGTTGGTCGAGAGCGCTCACTAGTTTCTGGTAAAGCAGCTCGACGTTTTCTTCTTCGTTGTAGACTGGAACAACAACCGAAATTTCAGGAACTGGCCCAACACCCATGTGAAGCGGCATTGATTTCTTGTAGATCGACTTCTCGTAAGTCAGAGGATCGGCGACAATCTTAGTGCTAGCGACAATTGGCTGATTATGACTTAGACTGGATGGGTCAGAATTATTAGTCGTGGCCGACCCCGCATTTGACCCCGCATTTGACATAGATGCTGCAGTTTGAATGGTATTCATCGCAAGTATATCCCTGACATATTTTCTGAAATTGGAAGTGCCAGACAATCATAATCAACTTGGCCAAACAAACACCTTGATTACTTCTCATCATCCTCCTGATTACCTACATTAAAGAGCGTGAGCGATTTGCATTAATGACGATCATAAAGACCAGCGATCCGGCTCAAGGTGAGCCCCAACCAGAACCACAGCAGAGCTTACAGCCTAAGGCTAAGAGCAAAATTTCAGCTTCGCCTTCCTCTGGTCAGAAAAAATCCGAAACTATAGAAGAAGTTAACGTAAACCGAAATCGTCGTTCTTCGTTACTTTCTGGTCAAGAAAATAGCGCAGATCAAAAATCAGACCAAGCCGTTCGACCTGACAGCCTGCAGGAGTATATCGGTCAGACACGCCTGAAGGGCATGATGAATATGTCTATTTCGGCGGCAAAGTCGCGGGGAGAAGCCCTTGATCATGTTTTATTTTATGGCCCCCCTGGTTTAGGCAAAACCACTCTGGCCCGTGTTATCGCCAATGAAATGCAAGCTCGCATTCATATGACCTCGGGCCCCTCCCTCGAGCGTCCACGCGACATTATTGGTCTAGTGCATCAACTAGAAGAAGGTGATGTCCTCTTCATTGATGAAATTCATCGTCTCTCCCGTGTGGCTGAAGAGCTTCTTTATCCGGCGATTGAAGATTTTGTAATTGATTTGACCACGGGCAAAGGACAGGCTACGCGCACTATGCGTTTGCCCTTGCCCCGCTTTACCCTCATCGGTGCCACCACGAAAGCTGGCATGCTATCGAATGCTCTGCGAGATCGCTTTGGTTTTGTTTGTCGCCTCGAATTTTATGATGAAGCCGAGTTGACCAAAATTGTGGCTCGCACCGCTAAGATTCTTTCGGTCGCCATGGAAATTGAGGCTGTGGTCGCTATTGCCTCAAGAGCGAGGGGCACTCCTCGTATTGCCAATCGCTTGGTGCGTCTTGTGCGTGACTTTGGCCAGTATCAAGGGGCTGAGGTTATCGATGGCGCCATCGCTGAAGCCGCTCTTGAATCGTATCAAGTCGATAAGCATGGCCTTGATATGACCGATAGAAGGTTGCTGGAAATTCTCATTGATCACTATGATGGTGGCCCGGTTGGTATCGAAACATTAGCTGCCACCATTGGTGAAGACTCTGAAACCGTTGAAGACGTTTACGAGCCTTTCTTAATTCAGAAAGGATTTATTCAACGCACCTCTCGTGGTCGAATGGCTACACCTTTTGCCTATCAGCACCTGGGTAAGCCGGTCAGTAAGCGCATTCTCACTGAGACTTCGATTGCTGAGGCCAAGCAGTTAGATATTTTTCAACGTAAAAGTGAGCAATAATGCCACCAGCTCAACCTAATGTTGTGATTAGCACTAATGCTGCTAGTGCTAAATCTAGTGAAGAAGAATTTGCTGTCGGTCGAGTGGTCTCGGTGGGCAAAGGCACGCTCAATAAAGAATTGCTCTCTAGCGTTGGCATGGTTTCTAATCGCCAAATCGTTTCAGTGGAAGTCTTAGAAGGGAAGCTAAAGGGCTGCACTGTGGCTGTTCCTAATGAGATCACTGATAACCCGGTTTTTAATATCAATGTTAAACCAGGCACTGAAGTAATACTCTCGGTAGTCACCACTGGTGGTGAGGTGGCAAAGAGCGAAGTGAATATTGCCGACTATCATCGCGCACCAGCTCTTGGCTGGCTCTTGCTTGTCTTCCTTTTAGCCTTCGTAATATTTGGTGGTAAAAAAGGCGTTAAGTCTCTGGTTGCTCTTCTTATAAGCGTATGTCTTATTGCTTTTGTGCTGCTTCCACTTAGTCTCAATGGCTTTAATCCTCTCATGGTTGCCATTGGCATTTGTCTGGCTTCGGCTGTGACCACCATGTATTTTGTCGCCGGTCTGTCAAAGAAGGCCCTGTCTGCTATTTTGGGAACTATTTGTGGGGTGATAGTGGCTGGGGTGGCGGCGCAGCTGGTGATTGTCTATGCCCCTTTGACAGGTTTGTCTTCAGAAGAAGCGCAAATTTTAAGGGGCTCTGTCTTGGTCGCTAGCCCTAAATTTTATAGTGGCTTGCTGGCGGCCGGAATGCTCATCGGCGCTCTTGGCGTGATCATGGACGTGGCAGTCTCTATTGCCTCAGCTGTATCGGAGGTGGCCAAGATTGGCCACCGCACATTTGCCGAATTGTATGAGTCTGGTATGAACGTGGGCCGCGACATCATGGGCACCATGACAAATACTTTGATTTTGGCTTATACCGGTTCTGCTCTACCTTTGCTCCTATTGATTAGTCAAATTCCATCTACCAAACTTGTAAATCTTGATTTAGTTGCGACTGAAGTGGCTTCGGCAATTAGTGGTAGTCTAGGATTGGTTCTGACCATTCCTCTCACTGCTTATTTTGCAGCGCGTTTAATGGCATCAGGGCGGTAGAGCTAGTAGCAAATGGCACTTGATACATAGAACAGCAAAATGAGAGTTCTATTCGGCTGGCTTTTATTTGCCGGTGCAGTATTTAGTATTATGGCCGGCGGCATATTTTTGTCGTTGGCCCTTGGCTATGCCTGCGTTATGGGCGGCCGCGAATTTATTGCCATGGCCCGCAAAAAAGGAATAAACCCGTCTAGTCGCATTGTTCTCGGCATGATCATTGCTTTCTTTGTCGTTGCTGCACTACCTGACATTCCTCAATGGATGATCGGAATTAAGGTACCGGACAGCTTCTCGATTCAGCACTTTCCGCTTTTGCTAACTATTGGCATCTATTTATCCTTCTTTCGTTTGTTGTTTCGCAATGATAATCCTCCGGCTACCATCGCCGATATTGCTTCTACGATTTTGGGTTTCATCTATGTTGGTTGGCTGCCCAGCCATTTAGTTTTGCTGCGTAACCTCACTCCAGCCGGCATGCCAATTACTGACAATCCTCTGCAGCAGCCAGGTTTGGCCTATGTTTGGGCCACTCTATTTATTATTTGGGGAACTGACGTTTTTGCTTATTATGTTGGCAAGAAGATCGGTAAGCACCTTCTCTACCCCCAAATTAGTCCGAAAAAGACCCTTGAAGGGGCCATTGGCGGATTTTGCGTGGCAATTATATTTGCCGTCAGTATTGCCCTATTGGCAGATCACGTGCTTTTCGCTTGTCATCCATTTAAATTCAATCTTTGGCAGGCACCGCTTATGGGAGCCGTCATTTCAATTGCTGCTCAGCTTGGTGATCTTTGTGAATCTCTGTTGAAGCGAGACGCGGGAATAAAAGACTCGGGCGACATGATTCCTGGCCATGGGGGCTTCTTAGACCGTGGTGATAGCATCATTATTAGTAGTGCCGTGGCCTATTATTGGGTTAACCTAGTGGTTCTAGGAAATATCTGACAACATCTGACAACATTTTTTGGTCTTCAGGGCGATTGTGAGCTATCATAAGAGTTGCCGATTAATCGACCAGTAAATTCGTGCTCTTGGAGAGGTGGCTGAGTGGTCGAAAGCACCTTCCTGCTAAGAAGACGTACGGGGTTAACCTGTACCGAGGGTTCGAATCCCTCCCTCTCCGAATATTAAAGACGACGCTTCAGCAATGAGGCGTCTTTTTTTGTCTACTGTTTTATGCTGCTCGATAAAAGACTGCCACTATAGGTGGTATTAGGCTTGACCAGTTTGAGGCGGGGCTCGCTGGCCAAGAATTTCGCCAAAAATACGCTGGCTAGGGCTATAAATATTGCCGCAATTGCCTGGGCTGGCCCTGCTCCTATTGACCCTATAGTGAGCGCGGCAATGAGCACAAGCAGCATATATCCTAAAGTGTTAATTGCCATGATTTGTCTTTTAATAGAAGGGCTTCGCTTGGCCACAACAAAGTATGCTAACGGCATTAGCTGCAAGGTATGGAGCCCGACGAAATGCGCTAGTCTTAGGCTGTCAACGGCGGCGTCCTGTGTGCTCATCTCAAACAGCATCAGAACTCCAGGTAAGCAACCAAATAGGGCCAGGCCGGTAGCCCATAGCAAGGCAAGGCGCAGAGCTGGAGCGATACTTTCTCTTAAGAGCATTCTGAAAACTATCACGATCAAAGCCGTAGGCAAGAGAATTGCTAGTCTGCCAATTGCCACTAGCAGGCTAGTCTGCCAACCATGATAAGCTGCCTGGATGAGCAATGAGGTGAGCTCAAGCATTGCCCCAGCAAAAGCAGCAGTTGCGGCCCAATCTAGTAGTCTACCGCCACCTGAAATTTGCTTCAGTAGCCATAACATAGTAGTGGCGTAGATAGCCAGCGAAGCGCTGAATTTGGCTAATTTGATGTAGCCTAGATGTGCTGCTTCAGTGCCAATGAAGCCTTGGCCCAGGGCGACCAGCAGAAATAACACGCTGATTGCCAGCAGCAAAATTAGCGATAACTCTTGTTGAGAATGTTGGTTGCGATGGATCATTGTTTTCTCTGTGGATAGCAGCATTTCTAGTTTGTTCAGCAATGCAGTGGCCGACAGACCTAACTAGCTTTGGTTATCTGGCAGGTTGGTCGCTCTGGCAACTTTTTACTTTAATAGTCGGACCGATGAGCAAATTGGGCGTATGTGCTTTAAAACGAACTGAGAGCAATTAAAGTTCAATTCTGCAGATTAAACTTTTCCCGGGTAGTTTCAGCCCTGACGCTTTTCTCTGGCGGTGATACTAAATACAGTACCGCTGCGATGGTTCAGGGCCAGGCTCTAACCGCTAGTCTTGTTCTTCGCCGATGCTGAGTCTGTCGCCTTGTGATGGTATTTCTGCTTCAATGCCAAACTTGGCTTTGATCTCGCTTTTGAGTTCGTGCAACTGATGGTTTTCGCCATGGGTCAAGATTATCCTGGCGCCGCTTTTGGCTATTGGCTCGACCCAGTGTAATAGATCGCTCTGGCCCGCGTGGGCGCTAAATCCCTGTACATTGGCTATTTTTGCTCTAACGTTGATTGACTCACCGAAAATTTTAATGGGTTCACCGTCTAATAGACGCCTACCCATCGAGTCTTTTGCCTGAAAACCAACAATGAGAACGAGTGTTTCGGCAATGCCCAGGTTGTGGCGGAAATGGTGCAAAATTCGACCGGCATCGCACATGCCAGCTCCGGCAAGAATAAGGCAAGGCCCCTCTATGGCATTAAGGGCCTGCGATTCTTCTGCCGTTGCGCAATATTTCAGTGTCGGTAATTGTTTATGCAACTGCCCTTGGCTGAATAGGGCCTTAGCTTCAGGGTCCATGATGTCTAGGTGATCGCTATAGATGGCTGTGGCAGCCTGGGCCATCGGGCTATCCAAATAAATCGGAAAGGGTTCAACCGCTCCGCTGTGAAACATTTGGGCTAGATGGTAAAGCAGCTGTTGTGTGCGACCAACGGCAAATGTCGGAATTATGATCTTGCCCTTTTTAGCTACGGTCTCTTTGATTAAGTCGATCATGAGCTGTACTGATTGCTCATAGGGTGGATGCTCCCGCCCGCCATAGGTCGATTCAAGGAAGACTAGATCAGCTTCTTCCATTACTGCGGGGTCGCGGTTGATGGGTATATTGATTTGGCCTAAGTCGCCAGAGAAGACAAGTTTGAGTTGTTGTCTTTTGCTTTTCTGGGTCATGATAACGCTGGACGAACCGAGAATGTGTCCAGCTTCGACTAACCTAATGGTAATTTCGTCAGCGATTTTGGTATCGCTGTTGTACGGCAGGGTGTAAAACAGAGGGAAGACTTTCTCTGCATCTTTCACGCCAAAGAGCGGCTTGATTGTCGGTTGGCCTGCTTTTATGCGCTTGCGATTTTCGCGATTGGTATCATCAACTTGAATTTTCGCAGCATCGCTGATAATCAGGCGGGCAATGTCCAGGGTGCCGGATGTACCGTAGATTGGCCCCCTGAAGCCGGCCTTCACTAAAAGTGGCAAGCGGCCGCAGTGATCTAAATGGCCATGGGTAAGCACCACTGCTTCGATTTTTTCAGCCACTATAGACTTAGGTATGAAGTTGAATTTCTCCAGGCGCTTGGAGCCTTGAAACAAACCGCAGTCGACCAAAATTCTGGCCTTGTCGGCTTCGATCAGATAGCAAGAACCGGTGACAGCGTTAGCTGCACCATGCAATGTAATGAACACTATGGTTCAGTTCTCCAGTGACTTTTGCCAGTCTTTTGACAATTGCACAATGCCATCGCGTAGCACCTTTAGGGTCTTGGTCTGGCGCATAATCGAGCCCACTGCAGCAATGTCGTCAGCTTTCATGGCGTCTACTCCAACAGCTGTCAGGGCCGTAATTGACGAGTCGACTGAATCAAACAAATTTTTAATGGCATGAGCTACTTTGCGATTGTTTTCGGCGATATCTTTGTCGGCATTTACGTCGACCTTTTGGGCTTCTTCTTCTGGTTTTGCCATAAAGTGATAGGTACTCTTTTCTCCGTTGACTCCGGCATTGCTTAAGGTCTGAGTGGTGGCTTGACTGGCTATAGCAGCAGCTGTGGCAGTGGCTCGATCAGCTGCCTTTGGCTCTGGCGCCACTTCAGGTGCAGCTTTAACTTCTATCCGCGCTTCGGTTTTGGCCTCTGCTTTTACCTCTGGTTTCTCTTCTGGCTGGGCTACTGGGCTAGGTGCTGCAATTACTTCTTGTGCTGCAATTACCTCTGGAGCTTTTGTTGCTTCTACTTTTTGCTCTGCTGGTTTTTGCTCTGGTAATACGGCAATTACTTCTGGGGCCGCTGGCTTAATGGTTTCTTCTTTTGGTTCCTGCACGGTTTTACTGAAGAAACTCAATTCTTCTCGTGGAGCTGCAGCCGCTGGTTCACTGATAACGGCTGGCTGAGGCTCAGGCTCAGGCGTAGGTGGAGCAATTGATAATTGTCTTGGTGCCGCTGCTGGGTTGGCAAATTGATTGGCTGAATTATTCGAGCTTGCTCCCAGGGGAAAACTGGCATGTCCCGGTGATTGACTAGGTTCGGGCTGGGGCTGTCCAAGCAAGTCGGCGCCAGCAGATCGTGCTGCATGAATTGATGCATTTGGCCCACTCAGTGGCATTATTCCTTGACTTTGACCGACATTGGCCAGTTGTGCCAGGGTGTGACCGGGCCGGTCAATTACTGCTTGTCGCGCCATTTCACTTGGTCTAGGCTTTTCGCTGAAAAATATGGCCTGGTCGTCAGGTTCGTAAGAGCGTTCTACCACCACCTCCGGCTGTATGGCACTTAGGTCATGGGGGTTGAAGACAAAGGTCTCGGTGTTGTTGGCTTCGCCCCGAGAGACCTTAACTAACTGGCCGAAAAAGCGGCGGGACAGTGCGGGAATACTTTCTAGAGCTAGGGCCTGGCCGTCGATGGTCCAAACCATTTGGCGGGAATTGCCCACTCGGTCTCTCACCAAAAGAAGCTCGACGTAGGGTTCAAAGTCTTTCTGGTCGGGTCTGAAGCCCACTAAGAACTTAATTGGAGTAATGAAAGCCCTGACTCGATTCTCCTCTGCTTGAACCACTAGGGCCCAATCGCGAGTGG
>JBIPOV010000020.1:0-101848 GCA_044378815.1 Obscuribacteraceae bacterium (SeqCode)
CTAACCCAAAACATCTCAGAAAGACATCCCTGTTTCAATTACGCCAGAGGGATGCCTTTCGCATATGCCGTGTAAACTCCTCGCCGAATATCCGCGCATCTAGAGGACTGTTCACACCAGCGGCAATAAGCTGTTGCATTGTAGTCAATGAGTACGTCTTCTGCGGTCTATTTGATGGTACCGTGGCGATAGTAAATCCAATTGATGGAAGTATCAAAGACCTATTGAAAGCACATAATGTTAATGTTACTGCGATTGCATACAACCAAGCGAAGAATTATCTGGCTACGTCCGGCTCAGATGGGACAAAAATTTGGTCAGCCGAATCTAAAGATCTCTTGGAGCAGCCAGCTAAGCAATTAACCTTAGAACAAGTTTCCAGATTCAAGCATGTCTCGATTCCCTGGCTAAAGTTTGCTGAAGCGTTGGCAAAGTCACAGAATCTATTTGATATCGAACTCGCTGATGACGTAACAGAAATTAGTGTTGGCGAATTCGATATTGAATTACTTGATCTATAGCAGCAAAAATCAAATTCGTTCACTGAAAAACTACTACCAATTCTTCGAGACAACCCTGAGGTCAAATCCTTAAAAGACCTTATCATTTTCGCCATTGAGGTCAGACTAGCAATGAACGCCCAAGAGATAGAAAGTCAGTTAAGTTTAGGACAACTTGATTTATTGAAGGCAGCTGAACCTTCTTCAATCACAATTCTGATCGACTTTGCTGGTTCACAGAATATTCAAATTGCGAGACGCGCTCGATTAGTTTTAGGACAGCTAAAGAGAACAGATAGTATAGAGGCGCTAATTTCGCATACGGTGTTCTCTGGAGACGAATTGACTCTCTCAATTTGTCTGGCGGCTCAATATGATCCAGACGACGTGTCCAAGCGCGCTATTTTGTATTGCATGGGAGAAGAGTGGGATCTCCTGTACGGCATGACTGCATATGCAGCACTAATAGCACGCGGAATCAGCTTAACTTCGCAGGAGACTAGAAAATCGGTATTAGCCAAAATTGTAAATGGTTGTGAGCGGGTGTCAGAAGTTGTATTGAAAATCATCAACTCTGGAGAGCAGATAATAATTGCAGATCTAGTTAGCGTTTTGGCTGGAATTAAAAACCAAGATCTAGTGGATAAAATTTCACTTGAGTGGGTCAAAACTAGAAATCCTACAATAGGAATATTCCTAAGGGATTTAACCTGGATAGCTAGTTCACCACTTGAAGCCAAAATTTTAACAGTATTGAACAGCGGCAACATAATCGAAATTGCATCACCAACTACTGCCGAGCTTGCAGCACTTCTTAAATGTATCCGTGATGAAGATTCAGTAATTCATACGAACGCAGCATTGGTATTCAAATCACTTACAGATAGTGAGGCAATAGATGAGCTGTGTCGGTTGGCTGCTAGAGCAGACGACAAGACAGCTCTTCAAATAGTGCAGAAATTTAAGTATCAACCTAGTGAAGCTAAGGAACTAGCGATTTTTCATTTGTTGCTAGGTGATTGGGAGCTCTATTCAAAGATAGATTTTGACAGATCTTTGTTGATTTCGGCCTATGCGCAGGAGCCTGAAGATATTCAAGCACGAATATTCGAACAGTTGAAACGCTCCGGTCATACAGACTGGTTGAGAAGCGTCGTAGCTAGCAAGGAGCGGAGGAATCTAGTCGATATTACGGCAACCGAGTGGAATGCAATAGTTGAAGGTCTAACGGTGGAAGAGCAATGGGAAGAGATGTGGCGCTTAGCTCGTATTGCTCCGGTGCGCGTATGCGCAGCTCTAATTCGGACCTTGAGAACAGTGGCATGGGAGCCAGAGCAAACTGCCTATACTGAAGTCTTTAAAGAGCTTTCCTCACTTGCGGTAAAGTGCATCGAATCAAATACGTTGCAATTTCAATTTACTAAATTTAAGCAGCCACTAGTCAGTAGTGTCTATGCCTTAGCCTTTCAAGCCGACGGAAGTCAGTTATTTCTTGGTGATTCAAACGGACAAGTTACAAGCTATTCGCCGAAAGAATCAACAATGGCACACGGACCACGTCATAAGAATATGGTCAATGCAATTGCGGTAAACTCGACCGGTACAATAGTAATTAGTGGTAGCAACGATAGCACCATACAGCTGTGGATGCCTAACAAAAAGAAGGATTGGAAAGCCACAAATTCGTGGGTCAAAGCAGTGGATATCAACAGCAGCAATAGCTTAGCTCTGACTGCTGCTGGCTCAGATATTTCAATCTGGAACATTAACGAAAATCCAGAAGTAATTCTTGAAGAATCGAGGAGGCTAAGGGACTGCAAGGCAGAAATAACAGCTGCACGTTTTTCTCTCAATTCCAGGTATGTGTTCGCTTGCAGCGTTTCTCATCGTCTATACATTTGGGACTTATCGTCGCCAAAGAAGTTTGATTCTTATGACCTACCAGACTATCCAATCGGACTTGCCGTGGAGCAAGACTGGGTTGCAATAGCCGATGAAAGGAAGAAGCTTTCCATCTTCCATTTAACAAAGCGCGGGATAACCAGAACAATACAGCTACCTTCGGATATATGCTGTTGCATAGCTGTCCACGGTCATGTTTTTTGTGGGCTATTTGATGGCACTGTGGCTATCGTAAATCCCATAGATGGGACTATAAAGACGGTTTTAAAAGCTCACAGTGTTAACGTCACAGCGCTTGCTTACAACGAAGCGCAAAATTGCTTAGCTACTTCAGGTGCAGATGGAATGAAACTTTGGACAGACGAATCTAGAGACCTTTTAGCTAAGCCTGCGAAGTATTTAAGCGTGAACGTAACTGCTGATTTTACAGATGCCTCAAGCCCCTGGCTAAACTTCGCAGAAGCCTTGGCTAAATCTCAAAATCTATTTGATGTTGATCTTGCAGACGGGGTAACAGAAATTAGCGTTGGTGAATTTGATATTGAATTGCTTGATCTATAGCCGCAAAAATCATATTCGTTCACTGAAAAACTATCATTCAAAAGCTACTTCTGAATGATAGTTTTTGATCGGGCGCGTGATTGCTCACGCCAAAGCCATGGTGGCGTTGGATTATCATCCTTCCAAAGCCCTAAGCGAGATTGCTTTGCCTGCCTTTCAAGCTCATACAGCAAAGGAATCTTGCAGTATTTGACATAACACCATGCCATTCCTGCCTTAACAAGCTCTTCATTCAAAATATTGCCATTTGTCAGCTTGATTCGCCCGATTATGCGCTTATATCTATCCCTTGAAGCGTAGCTTACTACGACCGGTTTCCCGAAACACAGGTTGGAACAATACTCTTTCGCCTTCTGTCCAAATGGCTGCTTTTTCTCCGGACAATCTATATCGGCCAATCTAATCTTCTCTGGCTGACCATTAGTCAGAACAGTAATGGTGTCTCCATCAGAAACACCAATAACCTTACCCGTTAACTCACTAGCCCAAGCGCAGTTCAAGCTCGACAGAACAGCGCAGACGGCAAGAACACTTCCTAGGTTTTTCAATCTCAATGGAGTTCTCCTAAGAATTCGTCCTTTGTGAAAGTCATTCTACAGCAGTTGCTACTAGCCTATTTATCGTGAACAAGAACGATAGCAACAGCAAAGTATATCTTGCATCAAAGTGAAATCTCTTTGCGTCTCAACGAAAGCATTGTTTTCTTCACTTCTACTTTCTCTTGGCCAGGATTGTCAAACATGGCTTCGAGCTGGGATAATCAGTCCACTGATTGACGAGATTTGCATGCCGCCCACAGATTATAGAATCAGATTTACAGAAGTGACACCCACTCCAGAGTCTTATTGGCGCTCGATCGTAATGTTCGGCGTAAATACCGCATCGTATAAATTTGCTTTAGGCAAGGCACTACTTGAAGTTGTGAAAACTGAGCAAGAATTCGTTCCAATAGAGGTTTTAGCTCTACCGTATGCAAGAGCTATTTCGGAGCATATTGCTCACTCTCCCCGGCAAGGTTCGTTCACAAAAAGCACTTTTGTAAATAGCTGCGCCCAATTTCAAACTGGCGAAATAGGAGAGAAGGAACTCATCGCAGAGACAGTTAAGCTTGGATTCAAAGATGTACTGAAGGCTTTCCATAAAGTCTGCGGCGCAGACATTCCTGACCCTTTCTTTCATGTCGAGAAGCGTGGGTCAAACACTGGACTGATTCTAACACCGCAACTCATAAAGTTATCGCATTCGATCCAAGCAACGAACTTGCCACACGAAGTCGAGTCCCGCTGGCGCCTCGTTGAAACCTCATGGGAGCAAAAGGTTTCACGAAATATTTTGCGGCTTGAATACGACAGCGACGATGAGCTATTTTGCATCAAGGATGAGAGTCTGCGACGGGTGGAAGTAACATCGGCTAGATCCGGCCTGAACGCCTATCAGAAAGGTTTTTGTTTTTATTGCTACAACGACGTTTCTATTGAACCCAAGTCGCAAAATTTAGGCCAGGTTGATCATGTCTTTCCGTTTAGACTGCGACAAGAACGCTCCATCCCCAATATTAACGGCGTTTGGAATCTAGTCCTAGCCTGCAAGCAGTGCAATGGTGGATCAGGAAAGCGGGACAAAATTCCCTCACGGTACTACCTCGAGAGACTTTTCCACAGGAATGAATATTTAATAGAAAGCCGGCATCCCCTGGGACAATATATTGCCGAACAGACAGGAAGTTCGCAGGAAGCTCGAAGGCAGACAATGCAAAAGTGCTTTGATACAGCCAAATTGAGCATCCATCATGAATGGACAACCAAGGCCGTGCGAGAGGCAGCATTTTAAAATGAGCTTCTACGACGACAACGCATCGACATTTTTTGCAAATACTGCTCACCTCGACATGAGTGAACATTACGCTCCGTTCTTCTCACGACTCAATGATCGTGCTTGCCTGCTCGATGCTGGATGTGGCTCCGGTCGTGATGCTCTGTTCTTTCGTAATCAAGGCTACACGGTAACGGCTATAGATGCATCTCCATCAATGTGCACTTTAGCAAGTACCCATACAGGGCTCGAGGTGCAGTGCATGCCGATGCAAGACATAACCTTCAAAGATTGCTTTGATGGCGTCTGGGCTTGTGCTTCTCTATTGCATGTACCAGAAATCGAAATGGTAGCAGTTTTGGAAAGGCTTAAACAGTCGTTGAAGAAAGATGGCGTACTGTACGCGTCCTACAGGCTGGGAACAGGTCAGAGGGTAGATAATAACGGCCGCCTTTTCACCAATGCCACAGATGATATAGCTCGTTCGTGGCTTGTGGCCGCTGGTCTCAGGCCAATTGAATTTTGGACTACCATTGATGTGCGTCCAGACAAACAAGAGATAAAATGGCTCAATTTAATTGCGCAGCGCTCAAGTCATTGTCCATGACAGTACGTGAAGCAAGCAAGAAACCGAAGTGAACTACTTGTTCGCTTCGGTTTCTTGGTATTACCAGCAGTACTATGACTTACTGACCTGAAGTCAAGTAATTTCTACCAGTGGATTATTGCTTGGCCTGTTAATCCCTTAGACCTTTAACGATACCCAACTACGCACTCTGAACATTTCGAGCAATAAATGCATCGAGATCGCTCTTCTTGTACTTAACCAGTTTTCCGATTTTCACATATGGAAGGTCATACCTCTTTGTGCACTTCCAAATAGCTAGAGTTTGTTCCGCTACGCCAAGGTAAGCGGCTGCTTCCTTGCGACTGAGCAATTCGGAGCGCATGAATGCTACTCCTGAAGGAATTTCATTTGACATTATATAGTCCTTGTTAGGGATGGATTTGATTCTCGACGATTACTAAACGTTGCCTTCCAGGCAACCGTTAACGAAACGCTGAACAAAAAGAAAATTGCGAAATGCTGTAACTACAACTGACAGCAGAAGAAAAATAGTAAGAAAGGTTGAAAGGGTTCAGAGATTATGTTGGCTCATGCATCTGCCGCAAGCTCAACCTTTACTCGTAGACGATCTCAATTTACCAATGTTCCCGACCAAAGTAAACTAGGGAAAAGGATAGCCGCGACCATCAAAAACTGAATATTGGCAGCCTCGGCCTTAGGCATTTTACGGCTAGCTGGTCGGTATAATACTAACGGGCCTTAAATGACCAGAACGCCCCCTTTCTATCCACCCGGGACTAGGAGAATACTCCCTATGAACTGCGGCAGATGCTCTACTGAAATTGAAGCTACCGGGGCCTGCCCCAAATGTAGTACTTTTGGCCGAGATCAAACAGAAGAAGATCGCCGAGAAAGAGTTCTATATTCAATTATCAGAGCTGCTCAAGAAACAGATCTGCCATGGACAGAAATAGAAGGAGCGTTAGCCTTTGCCGAGAAGTTCAATATACTCTCTGAAGAAATCGATGAAGTTGTCACCTATCGCAAATTCAGATGGTATACACCACTGCTTGAACTCTCAGAAGAACAAAACAAACTAGTGCAAGAAACGATTGATCTTGGACTCTACTTAGCTCGACAAGAAACAGGACCTTTTCGCCATGGCTATATTGTCTGCAAACCTGATACCACAAAAGGAAATACACGCCCTGACTCAAGGTGTGGATTCGGTGACTTAGACAACAGATCAGAGACCGATGCCCCAGTTAGCTGGATATATCCAGACCCAGATGGCACCTGGAACTTCCAAGTCAGCGTTTATGTGCCGGGCCCAGGACCAGGCGACTTCCTCAACAATCACCCAACCTTGGAAGACGCCATCATAGATCTACGTGATTACTATTTCGGCAATCCTAAGCGAATGAATCCACCAAACCTAAAGAGCAAACAAAGATAACCTTGCTCGAAATATCAAGGCTATATTAGAACGGCCTAGCAGCGCTACGATTCCGCCAATTACAGACCAACATTGCACCTAATATGGTGCTTACTAAGCAAATAGTGGCATTCTGCTATTCGTTTAAAAGACGAGTTTCTCAAAGAAGAAGGGAAACCCACTCGATAACGCAGTCGTTGTGAGACTTGGGCCATCTCTAAGACGCATGATCTCTTCAACGAAAAAATGCAATTCAAATACTAACTGACGTTCACCTTGGTTACTATCAATTTCTCTAACTTGCTCATTTGAATAGCAGTAGTATAGCAGTGAGGCTAAAAAGACTACCCCAAAAGCAAGAGCGGTTTTCTTTCGAAAACCGCTCTCCATAAGTCTTGGGCGATGAGAGACTCGAACTCCCAACCCCCTCGGTGTAAACGAGGTGCTCCACCATTGAGCTAATCGCCCGACAAGACAATCAGTCTAACATGCCAGGCAATCGAGTAAGAAGAGCAAAGCCGTAATCAGCTTAGCTTTGCTTCAAATTTGCAACATCATCAATGTCAAGCACGCACCGGTGACAGCTAAAGAACCGCCAGGCGGCCATCCACCAGATAGAAGGCAAGACACACAGGCCCGTCGAGAAACCTTTTGAGGAGGGTATATAAGTAGTAGCGACCAGTTAAGACCACTTTTCACAGAACAAAAGTACCTAAAGGCTCATTCCGTGGGACAGGCAGACACGAGCGACGGCAAACACAAACAACCAGAAGCGCCCACAGACGGCGCTGGTTCTGACGCGACCGAGAAGCCCCAGCCCCTTGCCAACCAAGCTCAAGACCTCAGGCGCAATGCCGCAGAATGGAATGGCGCATTGGCCCAAGGCAACGACTCTGGAGCTGTTAAGGCCATGGGCTTTCCGGATGCAAAACTCGAAGAGAAACCGGAAAAGGCCACAGGCGCAAGAAGTGCCGAGCAAGATGGCCCTATTTTCATAAAAATTGCCGGAATTAAGACCGAAGAAGCCGCTGTGGGCGAATTTATCAAAATCAACGTAAAACCAGGCGAAGTAAAAGCGACCGCAGAGCAATCGGTTATGCAAATTGCAGCCCAACACTTAGGGCCAGGCGCAAGCGATGAACAAATCAAACAACACGCCAAAGAAATCTACGAACTCAATTTCATTAAGCTCTCCAAAAGCGATTCACCCCTAACAGCAACAGTTAAAGCTGGTGAGACAATAAGAATGCAGGGCCACACCATAGACGGTGCTGTAGTTCTAACTGATACTGGCAAGTCGCTTTATACAATTACTCAAGACGGCAAAGTGAAAGTAACCAGACCAGACGGCAGCGGCTTTGAGCGCAGCTTTACTGGCAAAGCCGACGACAGCTACAAAGAAGAGCACTTTGGCCCTAAAGCAACCGACAAGTTTACTGTTGTGCGCAGCGCCGATGGTCGCCTAATTAGCAGTGACAAACCCGAGCAGCCCGCACCCAAGAGCCTGGCAGAAGAGAAAGCTGGCCTAGAGCGCTTGATCCCTGAAAAAGTAGTGCTCCCACATGAAAGCGAAAAGCTAAAGCGCGACATGCAGACTTTTGAGGCGCGAGCAAAAAGAGACGGTATCAGCAGTGAAGAAGTAGCCCGCACCTACCGTGACCTGGCTCATATATTAGAACTAAAAGGCAATGTGCCTCTATCGCAAAGAGAGCGAGTAAGGCTAGTTAACGGCGCCATGGCCAATGCTGCTGAGCCTACATCAAACGACCAGGGTAAATACAGCACCTGTCAGATTACCACTATTGAAAATAGACTCTACGCGAAAGAACCATCTACGGTGACAGACATTCTTTCGCAAATTGCTAGCGAAGGACGATTTACCACTAAAGATGGCACTAGTGTGACCATGGAAGAAACCAATCTCAGAGCCCATGGCGATGCCGCCCTCAACGCCAAAAATGGCTCATGGGTGCGCTCTTACACCAGCCAAGTTTTCCAGACTGCTGCCATTTCGGCTTTCTACAATCAAGAAAATCTGCGTAAGATGCCACCAGGTGATGTGCACTACTACCAGAAGCAAGCTACTGGCCCCTACGATAGCGGTGAATCACTAGTCGACTATTCACACGGTCGCCCCCAAGAGCTAGACAAGGGGCCGGGCATGGCTGGCTACATGAATAATATGATGCGCATCAACGAACAGCTCACCAAGAAGTGGCAACCGGAGATGTTTATTATCAATCGCTCAGAGCAAGAGCGCGATAGTGAGCACAACCTGGCTACTGGTGTAACTTCAGTAGAAGACTTTGCGAACAGACTCAAGCACCTGCGTGAAAGCGAAAAAGGGCCACTTTTCGCCACCCTTTTTGTCAGAGCAAACAGCGACCCGCTCGTTAGCACCATGCGGCGCAATCCACTTACTGGGCCGCTTTCAACTGAGAAAATTCTAGCCGATCATCATGTGGTCAATATAGTCGACTACGATCCTAAGACCAGACTTGTAAAAATCGATGGCCAGTGGGGTAATTCGCGCGACTTCATCAACAAGCCAATGACAATAGAGCAAGCCTATGCGGCCACTAAGCCACCTTCTGGAGAAACCTGGATGGCGCGAGCGGAAGCAATAAAGAAAACAGCCACGCCCCAAGAATTTGACGGCCAATTGGGCAACCTTGCCAATGCCTTAGCATCGAGCTGGGTCGGTGATTTACAGCTTGGCACAAAAGTCGACATCGCTGACGCTAGAAGGACCATTGCCGCCTATGAGCGACTGAGAGCGGGCCGACCAGGGCAAGCTTACAAAGAAGCTGATGCCAGTATGCGCGAATTAAGACATGAGCTGTCGCTGGCTGAACAACAGAAGTAAAAGCAGATGCAGAAGTAAAATAACAGCAACAGAAGCTAAGCTTCAACTGTAAAGTGGAACTGACTCCCTTTGCCCTCTTCGGTAGTTACCCAAATTTTGCCCCCATGCAAACTGACTATTTCTTTGCAGATAGCGAGACCCAGGCCAGATCCACCTTTGCCTTTATGGGCAGCTCCTGTGCCCTGCTGAAAACGCTCAAAAATCGACGATACCATTTGTGGTGGCATACCAGGCCCTTGATCTTGCACAGTGATTTCTACAAATTTAGCCTGAGCTGTGGCAGAAAGTTCAATATGGCCGCCCGGTGGAGAAAACTTGATAGCGTTAGAGAGCAGGTTGAAAATTACTCGACCAATTTTTTCCCTATCGGCCAACACACTTAAATCAGTCTCCACACAGTCAATGACGATGCCGTTCACCTCAGTCCAGTCAGAGACATTGGCCTTAACTTCATCAAACAGAGTTGCTAAAGTAAGGCGCTCTTTATTCAAAGTCATGGTGCCTGACTTTATTTTTTCAATATCGAGCAGGTCATTGATAAGGCTGAGCATGCGGGAGCTATTGCGCTCGGCAGAATTGGTCAGGCGCACACCTCTTTCGTTGAGTTGGCCAAGCATGCCAGCCTGTGCCATTTCAATCATGCCCTGGATAGTTGTTAGCGGTGAGCGCAGGTCATGGGTAAGCATAGCCACTAACTCTTGCTTGGCTCGCTCTAGCTCTTTGCGATCGGTCATGTCGTGAATTACCACAAACAGTGATAGTTCTTCTTCTGACCAGTGACCACTCCAAAGCGTATCGACTATGCTACCGTTGCGGCGTCGCACCCGAAATTCCTTTTCGCGCTCCGATTGGCTCGGCACGCGCTGTTTCTTCTCGCGCAGCTCGGTGATCCACAAGAGTATTCTGGCTTTATCTTCTTCAGCAATGGCATCCACAACTCGTGTGCCGATAAGATCTTCAGGTTCTAAGCCAAAGAGCTTAAAGCTAGCCGGGTTAGCAGTGCTAAAGCGACAGTCTTTATCAATGGCGCAAATTGTATCGAGCGCATTTTCAACCACCGCTCGCTCTTTGTGATTTGACTCTGTCAAAGCCCGAGCCATACGGCGAAACACTCTATCAACCTCGGCGATTTCATCGTTTCCTTGAAGTGGCGCGCTCAGTTGCTTACCTGTAGCCAACCTGGCGGCATTGTCTTGCAAGAGGCGCAAGCGACTAACTACGTCTTTGAGCAAGAAAACGGCAACAGCGATACTCAATAGAACATTGACGACAGCAGCAAAAGTAGCCACAGTCAAGATTCTCTGCCTTAGTTCAGTCTGTCGACTACTACTTTTCTCGCTATTCTGTTTTCTGAAGACAGCCTCTAACTCATGATTCTGCTCGACGAGGGCATGAAAGGTCGTTTGGATCTGCTTAATCGCTAGAACCTCATCGGTAAGGAACTGACTACCGTCATGCTCATTGAGGCGGTTCATCATCGCATCAAGAACACGCTCGGTAGTGCTCAGGGTGGCGCGCGAAATTCGCACACGCTTATTGATTTCTGGGTCGTCCGGGGTCAGCTCAATCAGTTCATCGTAACCAGCAAGAAGCTTCGCCACAGAAGGCTTATAGCTTTGATCGAAGCGGCCAGTCTCACGCCATTGGGTACGGGTTGTGTTGTACATGGTCTGCCACAATGCAAAGAGATCGTGGGTGAGAGCGGCGATTCCTTGAGCTACTTTCTTCGAGCGCAAGGCAATGGCAGACTCTGCCTCCGCTTGCTTTTGCAAGTCGACCAGGACGGCAACAAAGGCTAACTCGAAGCAAAGAGGAACGGCAACAAGTATTAATCCCTTAGCTTTCAAAGATAGCCGCATACCAGATCGAACGCCTTATTCAGGTAGGTAACCTGACAAGTTTACTTGAAACGATTGAGAGCGTCGTATATTCTTAGACAGCGAATTTGATATATCCCCTAGGCTGCCGGAGCGAAATGGCTAAGATCCTCTTTGTGGAAGATGATAAAGACTTGACTGAAATGGTCAATGACTGGCTATCGGCCGACGGTTACTCGGTTGAGGTTGTCCACGATGGCACAGAAGGATGGGAAGTTCTGCGCAAGGGCAAGTTCGATTTAATTATTCTCGATTGGCACTTGCCTGGTGGCCTTTCAGGGCCAGAAATTTGTCGCAAATATAGAGACTCTGAAGGCAAGGCGCCGGTAATAATGCTCACCGGTAGAACCGAAATTACCGAAAAAGAACAAGGTTTTGATGCTGGTGTAGACGACTACTTGACCAAGCCTTTCAACCTCAAAGAGCTCTCGGCACGCTTGCGTGCACTGCTAAGACGGCCACCAAACAAGCTTTCAAATGTTATTACCAATGGCGAAGTCGAAATTGACCTGGTCAAACGCATCGTCACCAAGAGCGGTGCCAAAGTTCAACTTCTTTCAAAAGAGTTCGATTTGCTTGAATATTTTATGCTTCGCCCAGATGAAGAGCTAGGCACAGATACTTTAATACAGCGTATTTCAAAACCGGGGTCAAAGGCAACGGCAGATTCTCTGCTCGAAACTATCATCGGCTTACGCAAAAAGCTCGATGATAGCCAAGATGAGGCTCAATCAATCATCGCTACCATTCCTAATGTCGGTTATGGCCTGCGTAAAGTAGCTGCGCCTTCCAACTAATTCAAAACTAAGCAAAGACCACTAAAACCTTGTTAGATAAACTGGGCAATAAGTTGATCTACGGCGTTTCTGCTATTCTTTAATCATGCCAGAGCATAAACACGGTTTAACTATTAGCCCCAGCCAAAAGCTGACCAAGGGTGCGCGCAAGGTTCTCGAGTATCTCGAGCGCGCGCACGATATGACCAGTGCCCAAGATATTCATGGTCTAATGCGCACAGAAGACCCAAAGGCTCCAGGTCTAACTACTGTTTATCGCTCGCTTGAATCACTAGTTGGCCAGGGCTTGGTACAGGCGGTGCAACTCGGTGATGGCGAGCGTCGCTATGAGCTAGTTAGGCCGGGCGAGCATCATCACCATTTGGTATGCGAGTCTTGCCGCAAGAGCCTGCATCTTGATGAATGCTTGATTGAGCAATTTGAAGACAGTATTCGCTCGAACTATGGTTTTCAGGTAAAGGGCCATGTGCTCGAAATTTTCGGCCTTTGCAGTGATTGCAGTGGCAGCAAAAAACGCTAGATAAGCAGTCACTATTACACAAGCGCAGAGCAACTGCGGACGGAAACTCTTATGGCCGAGCTAGACTCTACTGAAGCAGAAGAAGCAGCAGAGAAAACTATTCTCTCACTAGATAATCTAGGTATTTTCGCCTCGGTCCTCTGTCTTATTCACTGTCTGGCCATGCCTTTCGTAGTAGCTGCTATTCCTTTTATAGGAATGCAATGGCAGTGGCTGCAGAGCGAAACTACCGAAAATGTTCTCATAGCCTTCATTGTGGGCTTTGCCGTTTTTGCAATTATCCCCGGCTATCGTGAACATAAAAAACCCATCGCCCTAGCTGGATTAATTGTAGGCCTTACGCTTGTGGTCGCAGTGGCCATTCTGCGGGGACAGTTCCCAGCCAATTTTGAACTTCCTCTAATATCTGCTGGCAATTTACTTTTAGTTGGCACCCACTTGCTGAACAGAAAGTTCACCCATGGTAGCTTTCTGGCCCACTCCCACGGCCCGTCGACTAGCAAAGGCAATTCAAAGACGAACGACCATCAAGGCCATAGTCATGGACCTGGCTGCAAACACTAAATAGAAGCCAAACACTAGATAGAAGCCAAACACTAACTAGAGCCGAACAGTAGCGAAAAGCCACTGAGTAAAGCCTGAATATTAACCACAGTTATGGTTACAGTGGTTACAGCAGAGCAATCTCTTAACCTCACCTTTAACCACTTGAAAAGATACTGACTGAGCAATCGGGAATGCTTCAAGTGGCTTCCAATGTGCTGAATCAAATAATTTTGAGCGGAGACCCAAATGACTGTAGTGTTTTTCTATGCAATAGTGCTTACTTTCGGCGCAGTTTTCCTGCTCACAGTGGCTCATGATGAAGTGATCAGCATCGCCCACGGCGCACTTGATTTGGCCACCAAACTTTTGCATTCTTTTGACCGCCTCGGTGATTCCAACTAAGGCTGCTTGCGAGCAATCTAGTGCGCTAAAAGTAGTTGAACAAATTCAACTTTCCTAGGAAACTAGGGGTATGAAAGTTGATTCTTATTTTTGCGGCACATTTTTCGTTCTTGGTACCTCGCTGCTGTCTGTGTTCGGCCTTTTGGTCGTGCGCAAGTACTTTGAATTAGAAAAGCTGAAGAGCTGCCATGAAGTAGGCGGTTATCTCCTCTCAGTCGTCGGCACAATGTACGCAGTGCTTCTGGGCTTAATCGTGGTCGACGCCATGACTAAGTTTCAGACAGCCCGTGAAGTTGTCGAGCAAGAAGCAAATGCACTGGCTGATGTTTTTCTTCTAGCGAATAGTTTTCCCGAAGAGAAATGTCAGAAAGTACGAGTGATTTGCAACGACTATGTCAAAGAAATACTCACTGACGAATGGCCGGCGATGGCTGAGGGAAAAATCAGCACTAGTGCCAGAAAAGCCATTGTCGAACTGATGAAAGAAGTGATGAGCTTTGAACCAGTCAGCGAAAACCAAAAAGCAATTTATCCTATTGCAGTGCAAGAAGCCTGTCAGGTCTGGGATTATCGCAGGGCCCGAACAAATATGGCCCAACATGGCATACCAGTAGTTGAATGGGTTGTCTTGATTATTGGCGCCATAGTGACGATTGTATTCACTTATTTCTTTGGTCTCAGCGATGCCAGAGCGCAGATGGCCATGACTGCCATGGTATCACTACTGATATCACTGAATATGTATCTCGTAATATTATTTGGTGCGCCGTTCTCGGGCGACTTGCAGGTAAGCCCTGATGCCTTCAGGGTAGACAAGCTCATTTTCGACAATCAATTAGGCTATAAGCCTGATGCAGACGCGCCAAAACTCTAAGCTAACGAGGATTGGACCTATCTAGTGCTTGGACCTATCTAGTGCTTGGACCTATCTAGTGCTTGGACCTATCTAGTGATTTATCCACGCTGATGGTGCGCACTTCTGGAAAAAGGCACCAACGTTGTGATCAAAATCTTTGAAGAACTCTTTCCAGATGAGCCATCTTTCTTTCTGACGCAGCCTGTTCACCATGCGAATGCGGGAACAGCCGTCTTCGCGCTCTTCGTTTCTAAAAACACGCGAAGCGTTGCGACCAGCCAAACTGTCATTCAACATCAAAGAGCGATAACCAGCAGAGGTTGAAACTCTCTCAGGCATTTCTACAGTAGTTCGGCTCTGACTTGTCAATTTGACCGAAATCAGAGAACTCTTACCCGCATTGGTGCCGACGATTGGGTCGGATGCTCGCAAGATAGTTGGAGATGCCATTGCTATACCTCATGCATAGAAATAAGTTATGCAAGTCAGGGACGCCCTTTCAGAGCCACTTTTCAGCTCGTTGTTATTATCCCTGACAAGTGCCAATTGCACAATACATCTAGCCCCACCGGTGGTATTCAAGATGACTGGCAATTTCCGCATGAACTCTTCGACGCCTAGACAGCGACAATGTTTCCGCAAGAGTTGCCAGTAAGTAAGCGACGTCAAGAATTAATTTCAGGCACCTTAATACATATGCAAATGGGAACCAATCAAGCCACCGCTTGGCAAGCGCATTGCAGTTGGTGGCGTTTTGCCGAGGTAGCAAGCTGTACAAAATGACGAACAACCAGTTGCAGAGAAACAGAAATCGAGATCTACCTCTATCCTTAGCTTTGGCGGAGAAATGGGTAAGATCTAAATATGGTATCCGGCGACAACAGCGACAAGAAAAAAGAGGGGGAAGACGATCTTCTCTCACAATTGCCTGGATATGTACCTTTTAGCGCCCAGCAGCAGCAGCAGCCAGCTGGTCCACCACCGGCAAATAATCCCTGGTTTCCTAATCAAGCAACCACCAGCCAGCCACCTCCCGCCTATCCAGTCAGCGCTGGATATGTCGGTCCAGCGGAGCCAATTGGCCCGACGGGCATAGAACTGCCGAAGCTGCGGCCGCAAGACGACCCCAATTCATCGGAATACATACCGAAAACACCAGTTCTCAATGCCCCGGCGCCCGACCCATCCAGCCCCTGGATTCCGGTTCCTGAGCCAAAATGGGACTTGTTCGCCGACGAGAGGCCACAACAGAAGCGCCCACCGCATGAGCCCGAGAAAAAGCCTCAGCCCGCTGGAGGCAGTCAGGCAAACGCTATACCTTTCAACTCTTTACCGATCGTCACCGGCCCCAGTTATGCCCCAGATCTGCCTCTTGAGCCAGCCTGGCCGGGAGCTCAAGAAGCCGCGATGCAAAACCAGCAATTTATCCAGCAGGGCAATCAGCAAGTTAACCAGCAATCGGGCCAATTTCAGCAAAATCAACCAGGCCAGCCCTACCAGCAAGTAGATCCTCAGCTACAGCAGAATCAGCAGCCTGCCTGGCCCAATGCCAACCCTGGCAGAAATCAAAATCAGCAATACGAACAACCTCAGAGATCGCGCAGTAAGCTCTTTGGAGCCGCCCCAGACCAACTGAAAGAAGTACCTCCTCCAAGTGTTGGCCTTAGCTTCAGCAGAAATGACATTCTTGGTATTGCCACCTACAACCTCAATGTCACCAAAGATATTCTCAGCAATCCCCAAGGCTATTTTCAAAGCTTGCCTCTCACCGGTGGCTATGGAGAACCTCTCCTCTACTTGGTATTCACTTCGATTCTTAGTTCTCTTATGTTCGCAGTTTCGAAACTGAATCCACTTCTATTTTTCTGGGGCATGATTATTGCCTTTTTGTCAGTCACTGTAGGAGCCGTAATCACTGATTTGGCCTTCAAGCGCCTTGGTGGCAAAGGCGATTTAGAAGGAACATTTCGAGTTCTGGCCTTCAGCAAAGCCACTTTTGTATTTGCCTGGATTGCCCTTGGACAGATATCCCTGGGCGCCATGGTAGCGACAATAGCAACAGGCTATATGTGCTACGTCGGCTTGATGCGAGTGCAAGGATTATCACCAAAGAGCACTCTAATCATTGTCACAGTCTTGAGCGTGCTGAGTATGATATTCCGTATGTCTTGCCCCGGAATTTGACGGGCGTACCTGATACTCAAACAGCAGTTACAATTTTCTAGCTAGCTGCTTGTTCCCTATGCTTATAATAGGCAGCACAAGTGCCGTCGGCAGAAACCATTGTGGCGCCAAGAGGGCTATCGGGCTTGCAGCCGCGACCAAAAGACGGGCAATCAGTTGGTTTGCGCAGACCACGCCAAATATCCTGGGAGAGGCAACCAGTAAATTCTTTGACGGCTTCGACTTCAAACGAAAAGGCGCGCAAGGCGTCGTAAGAGACAAACTCAGGCTTGAGACGAAGACCGCTAAGGGGAATAGCACCAAGCCCCCGCCAATCGCGCTCAGCCGACTCAAAGACTTCGTAGATTAGTGCCCGTGCTTCTGGGTTGCCAACTTTATTGGCACCACGGCGATACTGATTCTCCACTCCATATTTGCCGGCCTCAAGCATAGTGAGGCATTTCAAAATTCCCTCTAGAACATCAACCGGCTCAAAACCAGTCACCACTACTGGTACCTGAAACTGCTTGCTCAATTGTTCATATTGCTCAAAGCCAGTTAGGCTACAAACCTGTCCGGGGCCCAATAGGCCATGCACAACGTTGTCGACGCGGCTAAAAATATCAGAGCAGACCGGAGCGACTTGGGCATGGTAGGAAAGCAAAAGAAAGTTAGTGATACCAAGTCTGCGTGCCTGCCAAACAGCAAGTGCATCCATCTGCGCTGCAGTCTCTAAACCAACGCTGAAGAACACTACTTTCTTATCGGCATTAGAACGTGCTAGAGCAATGCAGTCCATCGAAGAATAAACAACCCGCACATCGAAGCCGCTGGCTTTGACTTCGAGCAAATCGCAAGTAGAACCGGGTATACGCAACAATTCAGCTGGGGCACAAAATATGACGTCTGGCTCTTGGGCGATAGCGATGGCGCGATCAAAAATTCGCACTGGCACCGATGCCACTGGGCAGCCAGGCCCGTGGGCGATAGTTAGCTCGGCGGGCAAAAGCTCAAGCAAGTTATTCTCAAGTAATACTTGGGTTTGGTCACCACAAACTTCCATTATTGTCCATGGACGCGTTAAGGTGGCAGCTATTTTGCGCACGAGACGCTCAAGCGTTTTCTCATCACGATAGTCATCTTGCGTGGGCGGAGTCACACCGAACATTTAAGTATCGCCGTTTAAGTATCGACATTGGAGACATCAACCAAGGGTAGATTACCCATAAATGGCTAGTACTAGTAGACATTTATACGGTTGTAACGAGTAGTTGCAAAGGCGCAACATACTGACAACTAATCGCGCGGTAGAGATAACTTTTGAGAAACCGGTGCCAGTCTATCCAAACCTTCGCGATCAGTCATTATGAGCAGTTTGTCACCAACAGCCAGGGTTTTACCGGGGGCGGGGTTCCAGTCGGCCACACCTTCCTTAGACTCGTGACAAAGCACCGTTACTTCGTAGTTATTACGCAGATCATCGACGGTCTGCCCGACAATAATTGTGTTGGGTTCAACAATTAGCTGAACGGCATTGATAATGGTGCCACCAAATTCGAATGAGTCGATAATATTGCCAGATATGGCAGCTTGAGCAAAAAGTCTTGCCGATCGCGCTGAGGAGCTATAGGCGCCTTCAATACCCATGAACTTCTCAACTTTCTTGGCCAACTTTTGGTCAAACATACGAATAACCACTCG
This sequence comes from Obscuribacteraceae bacterium (SeqCode), assembly GCA_044378815.1. GTDB lineage: Bacteria > Cyanobacteriota > Vampirovibrionia > Obscuribacterales > Obscuribacteraceae. The sequence goes on from JBIPOV010000020.1 coordinate 18,507, forward strand.
GATGGTGGGATTGATTTCGCGCGCCGTCATGGCCGCTTCAAGATTGGCTAAATCATTATCAGTTACTGCAATTATTGCCTTGGCTTTAGCCACCGAGGCTTGTTCCAAAATTTTAGTGTCGCGAACATCACCAATCAAAACAGGCACTTCGTAGCCAGCAACCTCGCCAACGAAGCGGGCATCAGGATTTGACTCAATCACCACAACTTCTTCAGAAAAGCGCTTGAGATGTTGCACTACCCTAATGCCGACATTACCGAGCCCGCAAACGACCACATGGCCTTCCATTGTCTCGGCGATCATTTTCTGCCACTCCTTAGAATAACGCTTGTGCTGAAAGAGAAGATTGCCGAGGTGCACAACCCCTTCAGCGATTGTCACCAATCCCAAAATAGGCAACAAGAAAAATAATGGTGAAAGGCGAATATCTTCAACATACTGCAATGGGCTTTCAAAAAAGATCATCAGCAGGGTGTAGTAAGCCGCCTGACAGAATGTCATGGCAGCACCGCTAGGCAACAAACTATGTGGATAGTAAAGGTAAAAAAGGGCAACAGACAGAGTGAATGCACTGCAAATGCAGATTAGAAATCCACGAAACTCAGTCAGCAAAACACGAGAAAGAAGATAGACCTTGCGCCCTTTCTTGCCAGTTTTAGTCGAATTTAGCTTACTTTCCACCCCAAGAGTATAACCGTATCGGCGGCAACCAAGCCGTGAACGGCAAAGAAAGCTGTGGCAATAATTGGCAACTACAACTTGATTGTAAAGAAGGCACCATGTTACTATCAACGAAATTGGAAAATTTCAGGTTACACAAAAATGGTATGCAGCAAAGCTGACACCGCCTTTGATACCAACTTAAGTAGCACCAGCGAAGGTGTTAAATTAGTCATTGTCTCAAGAAAAAGCAGCCGCCGCGCTATGACCTTGAGCCTTGTCGTTTGCGCAATAGCAGGCACAATGGTAGGGGCAATGGCCCATTTGCCAGCAGCTCGTGCAGCTGAACAAGCCAACAATCTCAGCGGTGAAGTGCAGCTGAATGTCTTTGATTCAGAAGAAGAGCGAAACCAATTTATTCTAGATTTGGCCTTGAAGTCACCAGACAAAGGCGCCAACCACATCTTGGTGCACGAAAATGTCAGTCACGTAAACGGTGAAAAAGAGCGGGCATTAGCAGCATCAATAGCAGCACCGAGTATCTCTAATTTCGATATTGTCAGCGAAGGATTATGGCGAGGAGCGGCACCTTCCAATCAAGCTATGCAAAAGCTGGCAGAAAGTGGCGTCAAGACCATCGTCGATTTGCGCTTAGCTGGCCTTGGTGCTGAAGAAGAAGCAAGCCGAGCAAAAAAACTTGGCATCAAATACATCCACATACCTCTTGGCTTCATGGGGCCATCGCTTTCTAAGGTCGCCCAATTCTTGAATATTGTTAATGATCCTGCCAATCAGCCGGTTTTTGTTCACTGCCGTTATGGCGCTGACCGCACCGGGGCGCTGGTTGGGGTATTTCGCGTGATTCACGACCACTGGAGCTTTAACCAGGCCTATTCAGAAATGCGCAGCCATCATTTCAAGCCCTGGCTTGCCTCACTGAAGCGAGTTGTTGCTCGAGTAGGGGGCAATGTTGAAGTACAACAAGAACTTAAGACCCTGGCCAACAAGAATTTAGCCTCTACCAATCTTTAGTCTTGCTACTCTTTAGTTATCACTCTTTAGCCTTAATGTCGTTCCAGAGCGCCTGTTCATCGTAGCTATCATCAGGGTCATTGGCGATGGTAAATTCTTTGATGGTGGCGTTGCGACGGTTGCGGTCGAGATTTTTCATGCCCGGGTCGAGATCGTATAAACGATAAAGAGGGTCAAGGGAAGATTTCATAATTGAAAGAATACTGCTGACTTCTGAGCCAATCAGATTAAAGGCTGCCTTAGCTTGCGGGGTTGATGCATGAGTATCGATGTCATCAGCTAGACGAACCAATCTATCCGTCTCTTTCACCAGCTTGGTGAGCAACTGCAAAACTGAGATATCTCGCGTGTTGTTAGTTGAATCAGTAGACATAGTTCCCTCTGGACTTAGATGTCTATTTAAGCATTCCATAGCAAGATTAGGCAGACTGATCGAGCAGATAGTCTAAAATCACAACAGTTTCTATAGCTTTCTCATTCTTTGCGGTGCCATGGCCCTTCTTGAAATCCAAAATTTAGCAACCGCCTTCCCCACCGAGGCCGGTATGGCCAGAGCGGTAGACGATGTCACCCTCTCTGTTGACAAGGGCAAAGTGCTTGGCATCGTTGGCGAATCGGGTTGCGGTAAATCGATTACCTCTCTCTCGATTTTGCGCTTGATTCCACCGCCAGGAAAAATTGTCGGTGGCGAGATTCGCCTAGACGGAAAAAACCTCCTTGATTTTAGTGAAGCCCAAATGCGCGGAGTAAGAGGCAATCGCATCGCCTTGATTCCGCAAGATCCCATGACTTCGCTAAACCCGGTCTATACAGTCGGCGCTCAAATCATGGAAGCCGTTGAACTGCACCAAAAAGTTTCGAAAGCTGAAGCTCGCAAGAAAGCAATTGATGTACTAGATCGAGTGCGCATTCCCGAAGCACGAAACAGAGTTGATGATTATCCACACCAGTTTTCTGGCGGTATGCGCCAACGGGTAATGATCGCAATGGCTTTGGCCTGCGAGCCAGAATTGTTAATTGCTGACGAGCCCACCACAGCTCTAGACGTGACAGTGCAGGCGCAAATCTTAGACCTGCTGCGAGAAATTCAAAAAGACCAGGGCACCGCCATCGTATTGATTACTCACGATCTAGGTGTGGTAGCGGAGATGTGCGACACAGTAGCCGTCATGTACGCCGGCTCCGTGGTCGAATATGCCACCGTGCAGGAGTTGTTCCAAAACCCCAAACATCCTTATACGATTGGCTTGATGAATTCGCTGCCAAAACCAGGTTCGCAGCGACTGATACCGATTGAAGGCCAGCCACCAAGTCTGGTGAATCTTCCTAAGGGATGCCGCTTTGCCAATCGCTGCTCCTTGCGCGTCGATAGCTGCGAATCATCAATTCCTCCCCTTGAAGAAAAATCAGCCGGCCACGATGCTCGTTGTTTTTTAGTTGAAAAAGAAGTCTAAGCAAAACAAATAATTCAAAGAAGAAAAAGATGCTGAGTAATTTAAGAGTTCCCACTACCAAACAAATCAGAAATTTGGAAGCCGCCTGGATTGAGTCAATCGCTGAGCTAGCAGGCGGCCTCAATTGGAGCCAAACTTTAATGGAAGTAGCCGGTCGCGGCGCCGCTCTAGCAGCCCTTTCACTTTGGGACGAAAACCCAGGCCACATTGCTATTTTTTGTGGCAGTGGTAACAACGGTGGCGACGGCCTTGTCGTAGCACGTTACCTCAACCTCTGGGGTGTGCCAGCCAGTTGTTTTGTGGTTGCCCCTACAGAAAAATTGAGCGAACACGATAGCAGCAAAGCAAAGACCAACCCTAGACCGAGTGATAAACAGCCTACAGAACAATCTGACGCTGAAGCAGAAGTAGAAGTAGAAGTAGAAGTTAAGATGGCTTCTCCTGAAGCAGAAGCCAATCGCAAGATATTGGCTTCACTCGGAGTAGATCTAATTGTTCTGGAAGATACTGATGAACTACTGGAAGTGCTCGGTGCCATTACATCGAACTCAACAGTTTTAGTAGATGCACTGTTTGGCACAGGCTTGACTAGAGCAGTTGATGGCGTAGCCAAACATGTAATCGAAGCTATTAACTCGAGCACAAAACCAGTGCTGGCAATCGACCTTCCATCTGGTATCAACTCAGATACTGGTCAAATCATGGGTGCCGCTGTTAGAGCAGACAAAACAGTGACCTTTGGCTTTTTGAAGCCCGGCCACCTCACCCATCCAGGAGCAGAATATTCTGGAGTAATGCACTTAGTTGACATCGGCCTGCCCGATTTTGGCAACCTGCCAGAGAGCTTGAGCCACGTTGAAAGCAGTCCCAAAATTTTTGTAACCACCTGCGGTGCGGTGCAATCAGTCTTGCCTTCACGACCAAATAATTCTAACAAAGGAACATTTGGCCGCGTTCTCACAATTGGCGGCAGCCTCGGAATGGGCGGAGCAGCGGCTTTGGCCAGTAGTAGTGCCCTGAAGGTGGGCGCGGGCCTGTCCTATTTAGCTACCCCACGCTCGCTTGCCAGTCATGTTCCAGTGGAAGAAATTGTAGTAAAGCCACTAGCAGAAACCACCGAGCAATCGATTAGTAAAGAAGCCCTGCGCGACGTAATCGAAATTCTTGATCAAATTTCAAGCGTTGTCATCGGTCCAGGTCTGTCACAAAACCAAGACACAGTAAGCTTTGTGCTCGACCTGCTCGACTTAATCAACAAGCCGTGCGTCATCGATGCCGATGGCCTCAATGCTCTGTCAGCAAATATCAAATCGCTGCCAAAACCAGCACGCAATTTTGTCATGACCCCTCACCCCAAAGAGCTGAGCCGCCTCACAGGCAAAACAGTAGAAGAGCTTTTATCGGACAGGGTCGGTTCGGCTCTCGCTGCAGCAAAAGAATTTGACTGCATAGTAGTTTTCAAAGGTGCCTACAGCTTGGTAGCTCACCCCGACGGCGAAGTCTATATCAACCCAACTGGCAACTCTGGCATGTCCACTGCTGGTGCTGGTGACATTCTTTCAGGCATCATCGGCGGCCTGATGGCACAGGGTTTGAGCCCATTTGATGCAGCTTGCGCTGGGGTCTACATACATGGTCGAGCAGGCGATCTGGTGGCAGCCAATTTCGGTCAAGCCGGTATCGTCGCTGGAGATATTAGATCAGCGATTCCACTAGCACTGCTAAACATAGCTGCTGGTGAAACAAGCATGCTCGAAGAGCAACTAACCCAGTCTGTACTATCGTCTTAGATTATCAAGTAAATCGTTAAATGGTAACCCGAAACTGCATCTTCAGATTAGCTTTCACACTAGTTGTACTCAGCAGTGCTGCGTCTCTAACCTCATGCAATCAAGCAGAAGAGCCGCAAGAAGACAAAGAGAAAAAAGAGCGCAGAGATAGAAAAGATCGCAAAGATCGAAAAGAATGGCCAAAAGATACTAAGAAGATTTCGGCTGTAAGCTTTGTTTCGTATATGAGCCGCCTGCATCATCGCATCAAGGCCAACTGGCTACCGAAAACAGATTCAGGCGAAACTGGCTCTGTCTCATTTACGGCGCAAAGAGACGGAAGCATTTCTGATCTAAAAATACTGACGAGCTCAGGCAACAAGCAATTTGATGCGGCCATGATAGCGACGATAAAGGCAGCGCTGCCTTTTCCGCCTCTACCGTCAGGTGCGCCAGATACCATACCGATTGAATTTACATTCGATCATCACGTCTTCAATCACCTGTCAAAAGGCGAACCAGAAGAAATAAAGAAAACCATTGAGAAGTTGACAGCTGATATTGATTTCAAGCCCACAGCTGATCTCTATTTTGAGCGTGCCCGCTTGCTTCTGCATTTAGACGAAAAGCTGAAAGCGCGAGACGACTTAGCAGCAGCAATTGCGGCTGGTCGCAACGATTTACCCACTCTCATACTTAAGGCCAAAACAGAGAGTTCAATTGGCAATTACAAAGAGTGCTTGGCCAGTTGCGCTGCCATCACAAAAATAGATGACAAAAATCTAGATGCCTATGTGCTGGCATCCGACGCCCATCTCAATAGCGGAAATCTAGACGAAGCCTTCGAGGCGGCCAATAAGGCCATCAAAGCCGCTCCCAATCATCCAGATGGCTATACAGCTCGGGCCTATGCCAACAACCTTTCTTTCAAGTACAAGAAAGCCATAGCCGACTGCGACGCAGCCATTGCCTTAGATCCGCAATGCCAAGCCGCTTATGCCTATAGAGGTGACGCCGAAGAAGAACTCAAGCTCTATGAGCAAGCGATGAAAGACTATAACAAGAACATTGAGCTCAGCCCACTTGATGCTTCAGCACTGCTTCGCCGAGCAGAGCTGCACAATCAAATGGCCCAATTCCATCGCGCCATTATCGATTGCACCGACGCCATCAAGCTTGATCCAGACAACGGTGAAGCATATTTCTATCGCTCTTATGCCAACGAACAACTGTCACTATCGGCCCAAGCAAAAAAAGACAAAGATCGAGCTGAAGCTCTGGGCTTTGTTGGTCAATAATAGGGTTTCAACATGAACAACTTCGACTCAGCAGAAAATACCAGCAGGCTATGCCTGATCTGCGACGGCAAATTCGATAGTAACCTGCTGAAATGCCCTGTAGATGGTTCGCAACTAGTATTTATCACCACCAGCCCAAGTAAAATCGATAAAGTAGACGGCTACCAAATTCAAGGTGAAGTGGGCGCAGGTAATAGCGGCAAAGTTTATAAAGCAATTGATGACAAAAACAATCAATTCGTTGCTATTAAAATTTTGCACCAGTCGCTCATAGACAATCTTGAAATGGTCAATCGCTTCAAGAAAGAAGCCGAGCTTAGTAGCAAGTTAACATCACCAAATACGGTGGCAGTGAAACACTTCGGCATACTCAATGATGGCCGACCTTTTATGGTGATGGATTATATTGAAGGCACATGTGCCAGCACAATCGTTGAACAAAGCGGTGCCATGTCGTTAGACCGAGCCCTGCCTATATTTATACAGGTGGCAGAAGGCCTAGCCCACGCTCATGATTTAGGCATCATGCACCGCGATATAAAGCCTCACAACATTATGCTAATTGAGCAAGATAGCCAGCAAGATTTTGTCAAAATTATCGATTTCGGCATTGCCAAACATGTGCAAAGTGAAGCTTCAATGGCTCTAACAATTACCGGCGAAGCTGTGGGTACTCCCTGCTATATGAGCCCAGAGCAATGCCTGGCCGGAAACGTAGATCATCGCACTGATATTTATTCACTAGGATGCGTCATGTACGAAATGCTTACAGCCAGAATGGTCTTTACTGCCAATAATCCGGTGGCGCTAATGACTAAGCATGTGCAAGAAGTGCCGCCACCAATGGGTTTAGCCCCATCTCCAGCAGCCAGCGAAATCGAGCGAATCATCTTCAAGTCATTATCGAAAAAAGCAGCAGATCGCTACAAATCGGCTTACGAACTTAAAGCCGATTTGTTTGACTTGTTTCGCAAAAGCTAGACAATCTTCTCTAGTTCTGCCTTCATCGCCGCGGCGCTGGCAAAGCGTTTGCTGACGTCAACAGCAGTGGCGCAAGCAACTACTGCATTTAACTCATCGCTCAATTCTGGCCGTTCGCTCTTAGGTTGTGACATAGATATTGGCTCAGGATCTTGTCCTGTCAGAAGCCAATAAAGAGTACAACCACAAGCGTAAATATCACTCTGTGTTGTAGCCTTGCCGCGAAACTGTTCAGGCGAAACATAGCAATGCTTCCCGACCATTGTTTTAGTCTCTTTCGATTCAAGTTGTTCGGCGACATTGAAATCGATTAGAGCCAACGAACCAGTCGAGCGCAGAAGTAGATTTTCGGGGGTAAAGTCACGGTGAATAATAGCTGGCTCAAGAGTATGGAGATACTCAAGCACAAGGCACATCTCGATACCAAGACGAACCACTTCTGCCTCACTAAGGGGGCCGTCATCCTGAACTAGTTTGCGCAATGACTTACCGTCAATGTACTCTAGGACCAAATAGGCTTTTTGATTATGGACAAAGCAATCAACTAGTTTGACTATGCGCTCATTGTTCAACTTTTTCAGAAGCCTAGCTTCATGCTCAACATTTTCGAGGGCACGCTTGCGAATCTCTATGCCACCGCGCACTGGCAAGACAAATTCTTTTAAGACCACGTTTTCAGATCTTGCTTTACTCAAATCTTCTGCTGACCGCTCTTGCAAATCTTCTTGCAGCGGCTTAGTTTGCGCCAAATAAGTAACTGCTTGGCCTCCGGTAGCAAGACGACGGATAATCTCGTATTGACCATCTAACAAGGTATCACCAGGTTCGAGCCCTAACAGGGATAGAGCCACACTGCTATCGCTACGACTGCCACCATCTAAGCTATCTAACCAGAGCTTGGTAAAAGAGTTCTCTGGCTGCTCTTGCAACTCAACAAATTGAGCACCAAGCCGTTCAGCAGGAATGAAATTTTGAAATGCTCTCACCAACACCTGCACATCAGCTTCGTGACTAATGGCGGCGAGGTCGAGGCGAAGTTTAAGTGTCTTCTGGCCTATGGAACTGACGCACCAAAGGGAGGGAGCAATCAGCCACAGTGCTCTTCTTACAGACCGGGGAACATTCTCTTTATCAATAGAAATATCAACTGCCTGAGACTTATATAAGAGACCGCGTCTAAAATTTGAAACATTGACCAAGTTTACATAGTCAAAGCTGATCCACGGGCTTGACAAAAGGCCCATAAACGACAGCCAATGAAGTCTTATACCTTCTTTGCCTATCTGGATATTTGATGGAGATGTAAGCAGAGGATAGATGAAAACTAACGTGTAACCGAAAAAAATCAAATAAAACAATTCACTTTCAGGAAAGCCCAAAATAAAGTGTCCAAGGCACCTGCATATACTAGGCAATAACAAGAGAGGGAAAAAACAAGCCAAAAGTTTTGCTATCTCGCGAAGCCTGTTGGATTTTTTACTAAGCTCATGACGCCAGTAATAATGTGCTCGCAAGGCGCTATAGGGAATATACACTTCGCTCTCACCTGAGGGCAAAGGCGGCAATGCCAGTATTTTGTCTGTTTTAGCCACTAGTTCTTACCTGACCGAGCGATACTGCTGGTGATGCCCCAGCCATCTACTATTTTCAAGACTTCGTTGGCACTTTTGGGTCTCTCTTGCGCTTCAAAAGCAGTAAGACTAGTAACCAAGTCGCTAAAAGATTGACTGACCCGAGGAGACTTATCAATCGGTCTTGAAACCGACAGGGGCTCTGGATCATCGCCAGTCAACAGATAATGCAATGTTGCACCAAGGGCATAGAGATCGCTTGACTGAGTGGCTTTGCCTCTCAATTGCTCTGGGGAGATATAACATTGCTTTCCAATCATTGTTCCTGTAGCTTGACCAACAAACTCATTGGCAGCGCCAAAGTCGATAAGAAATACTGAGTTATCGGCTCTAAGAACAATATTGTCTGGTGTCAAGTCTCGATGCAAGAGCGGAGGGTCCTGCCCGTGCAAATATATGAGTATCTCGACTAACTGACGACACCAATTGCGCACATCTTTTTCTTTCTGCTTACCTTTGGCTTTGACAAGTTGCCCCAAGGTCAGACCAGGCACATACTCAAGCACAAGATAGTCGCGCGAAGCCTCGACAAAACGATCTAAAACCTTGGCAATCTGTGGATGTTTCAGCTTAAGTAGCAAATTTGCTTCGCGCTCAAACAACTCTCGAGCTTTTTCTTGCTGCGGCATGCTTATATCAGGAAGCACTGATTCTTTCAAAATCACTTTGAAACCATTGGCCTTAGCCAAGTAGACGGCTGACATACCCCCGGCAGCCAATTCCATTAAAATTGAATAGCAACCATTTTGCAGTTCATGGTTAGTAGGTAAGGGCACATAGTTCGTAGCACAATATCTCGGGCTGAGACTCTCAGACCACAATTGAGTGAATGACTGCTCATCAAGGCGCTCCAAAATAATAGCCTTTTGCATTTTGACAAAGTCAGTAGAGAATTTCGACGGTTCTGCATATTGCTCAATGGCACTAAAGAGTGCTTCGGCCTGCGGCCGAGTAAGCCAAGCCAGAGAAATCGCGGACGAGCCCCCTGATTTAAAGTCGAAATTGACACAGGGACCATGACTACAATTAGTCAGCGTTTGCCAGAGAGTTTGAACTTGCCCTTTGAATTGTGGGGCAATGTCTTTACCAGAGCTTTCTAAATAGATTATTTGAACGGAATGAAGATCAGACCAATCTCGCCTAACCCTGCTCAGCAAAGACAACTTATCAAAACCGGAAAATTCTACCCCGCCTTTACTGAGATAAATCGTTCCGTATCGGCACCGATAAACGAAGAACCAAAGGACAGAAAGCAAAAATACGGTAGATACAATAATGTACAAAGTAAAAGCCTGAAAACCGTTATCAGACAGGAGCTGTGGGGTCTGAACCACTCTGCAAGCAATCACAAAAAGCATAATCACAAGTAGCGCGCAACTCAAGAAAGTAAAGACTCTCTTTCTTTGATCATTTACCAACGGAAACTTTAGCGTCACTGTTCCATCGTTCTGTGAATCGCTTTCGGCAATCTGATGCACCACAGCGCTAATCCTTCTGTAAAGCCGACTCTAAATAAGTGAGATGCCCTTTTGCTGTATCAAATGAAACTTGCACGCCCAGCGGCACCACAGCATTGTCGCAAGCCTGACCGAAAGGCAAGTTAAAGCAGGTAGCTAGTTTCATTTCGCTAACACGATCACTTACTAACTCTTCAAAAGAGAGCATATTGAACGAGCCTCTAGTACTACAATCTTCAAATTGGCCAAGGCCTAGAGCAGCCACAGTAGATAGTTTGTTCGAGATATAGAGAGTAGTAAACCAGCGATCTAAAATATCGTTGCGCTCAGCTCTATCTTCTAAAAGCAATACAGAACCGCTTAAATCTGGCTCGAATTCAGTTCCGAATAATGAGACTAGGGCTGTTAAATTTCCAGCAACCATACGACCCTTACCAACAGCGTGAACAGGGGCGTAGCAGAAGTCTGAGAGAAATCGATCTTTCGCTTGCATAGAAGGAAAGTGATCATGGCTAGTCAGTAATTTTTTGAAGCGATCAAAAGACTCTTTGCTATCAATGCGATCAAGGTTGCTACCGTGAAAAGTCACGACTTTAGATTTTTGGTTCAAAGCAAAGAGCAAATGGCTGTTATCGTCGCAACCAATCACGATTTTAGGCTTCTTAGCAAAGGTCTGGTAGGGCAGATCTTTAAGCAAACGCAAAGAGCCATAGCCACCATTAAGGCACCAGATAGCAGCAATAGAGTCGTCTTCTAGGGCAGCCACAAGATCGTGCAAACGGGCACTATCACTGCCAGCCATTGCCCCATGAGTATCTAGAGCATGGGCACCGACCACCGGCACAAAGCCCATGTCGTGAACGATGCGCTCAGCCCGCTTCAAGGCTGACGGCTGGGCTGGCCGACTAGCAGGAGCAATAAGCGCCACTCGATCGTTACTTCTAAGTGCTGTGGGCTTTATCAACGCAGGCCGCCTCCTCAATCTTGAACCGCACACAGCTGCTAGTGACATCAAGGCTGGCCATAACGCCCAAGGGCAAAGTCACTTTATCTGGGGTGTGACCAAGTTTGAGACCATAGATAACAGGAATACCTAAGTGGCTGAAGTGTTCACGCAAGATTACTTCAAGAGAAGAATTCAAAGGCAAAATGTTGCGCTTACTGCCACCGGGTCGGCAGCCACTACAGTCACCGATGATGATACCGCGAGCACGATCAAACTTACCGGCCAAAACCATTTGAGTCAAAATGCGATCAATGTTGTGCGGCTCTTCATCAACATCTTCTAGAAAGACGATGCGATCATCGCAATCAATTTCGTAAGGCGTTCCCATTAGGCCACGTATCAAAGTCAGACAGCCGCCAGTCAATCGCCCTTTGCCTTTGCCCTCAGCTATGACCATCCGTGTCGGTGGATAGCCTGAACCCCAGACCTCAGCCGGTGGGTCAGTAATAAGACCAATTGGCGCAAGGCCCATAATCGCTTTTTGATAGTAGCTATGAGTGTAAGCCGTCTCAAACATCAGACCAAGAGTAGGCCCGTGAAAAGTGACCAGGTTCGATTTCTGATTAATCGCAACAAGAAGAGCTGTGATATCACTAAAACCCACCAAAATTTTGGGTTTGCTAGCGAATAGCGAAAAGTCTAACTTGGGGAGAATGCGCGAAGCACCAGCACCACCACGCATAGGCAGCACGGCGGTAACGTCGTCGTCACTCCACAGGGTCTGTAAGTCTTCAGCCCGGGCCGAATCACTGCCAGCGTAGCTGCTGTATGACTTAGTGCAATTGACGCCAATTTTAAAATGAAGGCCCATCTTAGTGAGCCAATCAGTAGCAAATTGCAGATTGCCTGGCTCAAACTGAGGCGAAGAAGGGGCGACGATGCCAACTGTATCGCCCTTTTTAAGAACTTTCGGTTTGAGAATTGATACCACTTCTTGCTTAGCCATAAAACTCGAAAATTCTCTTTCCTAAGTATTTTTGCCAGAACTAAGTCACATTTGAATTAGCCGCACCTTGCCAAGAGACGGCTGTTTTGAACTCCGCTACAGAGCAGCAAGTGAGATTAATTGTATACCATCTATACATTTATCGAGTTTACGCTTGCCACTGCGATCAAGCTGGCTGCCGCTCATGGGGGACAGACCACTCCGCAACCGGGATAACTTAGAGCTGGCAAGCAGAAAAGGCATCATTACTTGCTATATTTGTATATGTAATTCTAGGTAGATGATTGATATGGTTCAAACACAGATATCACCAAGTTCCACCAGCGCTCTTGAAGGCAAGTTCAGCAAAGAACAGCTAGCCTGGCTAGACAAAGCCAAAGCCTTTGCCAATTCAGTTAGCTTGCAAGAAGTAATTGCCTCAGACAAAGACAATGTCTTCAGACGCGACCTGTTCGAAAAGGCCTGCCTGCCAGAGTGGGGTTTGGGCGGCTTGCCATTTCCTAGTACCTACGGTGGCTCATCTGGTGACTATGTCAGCTTCAGTCTAGTAAACGAAGAATTCGGCAGACGCTGCGTGCCGATTATGAGTTCGCTGGGAGTGCATGTTCTCAGCCAAGAGCCAATCTATCGCTTCGGCAACGACGAGCAGAAGCAAAAATACCTAGTGCCTTCTTCTTCTGGAAAAATGCTCGCGGCCTTTGGCTTGACCGAGCCCAATGCTGGCTCAGATACCGCAGCGATTGAAACTACTGCAAAAATCGACAGCAATGGCGACTATTTGTTGAACGGTACCAAGACATTCATCACCTCTGGTGCCTCCGCTGACTATTACATTGTTATGGCTCGTCTTCTCGATAGCGCCGAACAAAGTGCTACTGCTAGCGACAAAGCTGCTGAAGCTGGCAAAGTTAAACGACCAGGCCAAATCACAGCCTTCATCGTTGAACGCAATTTCGAAGGTTTTGCCATCGGTCAAAAATTCGATATGCTCGGCATGCGCGGCTACTCTACTTGCGAAATCGTCTTTAACGACTGCAAAGTACCAAAGGCCAATTTACTCGGGCAGCATGGCGAAGGCCGCAAGGTCGCTCTTTCTAGCTTAGCCAAGGGCAGAGTAACAATTGCTGCTCAATCAATTGGATGGGCCCAAGGGGCACTCGATGCTTGCTTAGATACCTTGCAAAAGCACTACCGCGACGGTGCCATTACTGCCGATGCCAACGGTATGGCCGGTAAACTTGGTGACTTAGCTGTGCAAATAGAAGCAGCCCGAGTACTGACCTTCCAGGCCGCCCGTTTGATTGATGCCAATGAGCAAAGTGTCACCGTTGCCGCCATGGCCAAAACAATGGCAAGCGACGTAGCTATGCGCGTTTCAACTGAAGTGATGAGCATTCTAGGAATGGACGGCATGAAACCAGAGCTTTTGATTGAACGCATTTTTAGAGATGCTAAGGCTGGTCAAATTTACGAAGGCACCAATCAAATTCAACGCATGCTCATTGCCCGCGACCTCCTCAAGTAGTTATAAAAATGACAGACAACGACGACTTAGAAGCATCAGCAAATTCACCCAGTAAGCCGATTCAGATTCAGAACATCCGCATTGAGCCGACCACGCCCAAGAATCAGGATGAAACTGAATTAGCAAATTCTCAGATGCCTGCGATTGCCCCTTCTATCAGCGCCGAACTTGCTGAAGGCATTGAAAAAGTGCGCTTCGTCACAATACTAGTGGGCTACTTCTATATAGGTCTTGTCGCCCTGCTATCGGTGCTGGCGGTGATTCTTTTGGCACCAGTGGCAATTGCCTTCCTCGATCAACATTCGCCTATATTAATGATGACGGCTCGCATCATGATTTCACTAGTAGCCTTTACCCTGGGCATTGGTGCCTGGATTATTCTCTTGAATCACTGGCGCATCAACGATGGTATGGAGACTGCTGAAATTTTGATTGACCGCATTCGTGATCAAGCTCTCATCCAGATGCAGGCCGCTCGCTTCAACCTAGAAGACCTGACCGAACGCCTGAGATTTCCGAAAGAGGCTCATGCTGCTGGACCACTCGAATATATCGAGATGGCCAAGCAGATTGGCCCATTGCTTTCACTATTGATGGCCAAAGAAAGAAGCATTCTTACTCTCGGTGTTGAAGGTTTGAAATTCTTCCAACTCGTCAAAAAAGTCCTCAACAAATAAATTTAGACCTTAATGCAACTGCAAACTAAATCTGACTTCGACTTTGAAAGCTATCTATTAGCTAGGCGTAAGCTTGTTGAAGATCGACTCGCCATCTATTTAGTAGATCGAGAGCCTGTTCGCCTCTGGCAATCAATGAGATATTCAGTACTTTCTGGTGGCAAGCGCCTTAGGGCAATGCTTACTCTGGCAGCTGCCGAAGCCATTGCCGCCAGTAAAGCCCAGGATAGCAATAATGATCAAAAGAAAGTTCAAGGCGAAGTTGAAAGCAAAGTCTTAGACCCAATTGAAACAGTTTTACCCTGCGCCTGTGCCATTGAAATGGTGCACGCCATGAGTTTAGTGCACGACGATCTACCCTGCCTCGACAACGACGATCTGCGGCGGGGCAAGCCGACCAATCATAAAGTCTACGGAGAAGCTCTGGCACTGCTCGCTGGTGACGGTCTGCTGATGCTGGCCAATGAGATATTGATTGAACACACCAGCAAAGCGGTGAATCCAAGCGACCTATTGACCGTTGCTCACGAGCTCTGCAAGGCCACAGGCCCATCAGGTATGGTCGCCGGCCAGGTGAAAGATATGGAATTCACCGGATCAGATGACACTAAATTTGATATCGCTACAGTGGAATCAATTCACGCCGGAAAAACCGGTGCCCTAATTCGCTTCTCCCTCTGGTCTGGTGGCAAACTTATGGGAGCCAACGAAAATCAACTAGCCAGCTTGTATCGTTTAGGCGAAATCTTGGGCTTGGCTTTTCAAATTACCGACGATCTATTAGATGTAACCGGCGACGCCAAGACCCTGGGCAAGACCCCAGGCAAAGACGAAGCCAGCAAAAAAGCGACATGGGTACGCGCCATCGGTATTGATGGTGCCAGGCAAAAATTGAACGAGATGGAGAGCGAAGGTGTGACTTTAATTGAGGAAAGCGCGCTTGACATCGAGGATGCCCCGGTACTGAAAGCTCTACTAAAGTATGCTATCCACAGACAGAAATAGAGCACTTATAAATGGAATTCTCTTTACTAGACCCGGGCCTACTTACTTTTGCCCAAACTACAGCAGCACTGAATGTTCAAGACGCAGTGCAGAACATGCAGGGGCGAGGCTGGCAGGTAATAGCTGTGACGGTATTTTCCAGTACCTTTGCCCAGGCCCTGAAAGTTATTACTAAATTGGTCACCACGGGAAAACTTGATTTGCGCATGATTGCCACCACTGGCGGCATGCCCTCATCACATTCGTGCTGCACCATGGGCATGGCCGTTTCTGTTGGCTTGATTGAAGGGTTTAACTCCGTCTCATTTGCCATTGCTCTTTGCTTAGCTTTTATCGTCATGTATGACGCTGCGGGAGTACGAAGAACCGTGGGCTTACAAGCCAAGGTGCTCAATCAGATGATGGTTGAGCTATTTTCAGAACACCCAAAGCTATCTACTGAGCGCATTAAAGAATTCCTCGGCCACACTCCAATAGAAGTTTTTGTTGGAGCTACATTGGGCTGTGCTATCGCCATAGTATTCAACAACTTGGCTATCCATCAACATTGGCATATACCTTAAGCGGTTGTCATGAGCCGCCAGAGCCACTTGTTATGAAAAGATAGTAATACATGACTACTGCATCTTTCTCGTAACTTTGCTCTATAATCAAGGTCTTGGAAAGGGTTGCCAGGACAAATCGAAAAACCACCCAGTGACATTTTTTGAAGAGTCCAAGTGCGAGGGCACGGCAAGAGCTTTCTAATCGACTTAGCGGTCGGTAGCTTAAAGGCATGGGCCCGAGAGCAAAACAAGAGACAAAACAGAAGCGTTGGTAACCAGATGGCATTGGCCATCAAATTCAAAAAAGACCCAGTCTTATATTCGTACCAGAAGGTCAGTTCTTTCAGAAAAGGAGGAAAGGTAGAGATTCACTAAAGACCCTAAAAAGTTGATGGAAAAATCACTGCCATAAGCTAGATGAACACAACGGTCCAGATAACACCAGCACCTGCCAAGACCACTTCGCCCAGGCGCTCGCGCTTTCCTGGCAAAGAGTCCGGTTCGGTTTCGTTCAACCTGACAGCCCTAGGTCGTCAGTTGTTAAAAGAACAAGCCGCTTCCGCCAGCGTTTCGAATGGCGATTACGTAGAAATGCTTATTCGTGAACGCGCTGGCTTGGCCCCCTTGAGATTACCCCCTCAAGCTAAACAAACCGGCCCTAAAGGTGGTGCCAAATCGTTCTTCTTTGGTAAGAACCGTGGAACCACTACTGCCGTATGTGTAACCCCTATGGCCCACCGTTTGCTCGACGAACAAGTCGCAGCTTCACGTATGAGCCGTGGTGATTACATAGAGTACTTACTGCGCGAAAAAGCCGGTCTCATTGAAGAGACCTTCAGAGCTTATGCCGCTCAACAACAAGCCGCTGCTGCAGCTGCCGCTGCCGCCCCTGCTGTTGCTCAAGCAGTACAAGCACCTGCAACTCAAGTAAACTTCGCTCCCCCTGCTATACAGCAAGTACAGCAACCTGTACAACCTGTACAACAACCAGTAGTTGAAGTCACTTACGCTCAACCAGTCATCACCCCAGTGACCGACTGGAACTCAGGCAGCTAATCTAGCACTAGCTATTAGTCCTCCTTTCGATGGAATCTCTCCCCCGGGAGAGGTTCCATTTTTGGTTTTAGACTCAGCCCAGCTATGGTTTAAGTACAGGTTTGAGGTCTGGATTAAGGTCTGGTTTCACGACTTTTTCATGGGCGCCTGGGTAGATTAGAAATATGTCAGACGCACCCACCAAAGAGCAGCCCAAAATAACCGACGCCAATACTGGCGCGGCTAACTTTGGCCAAGATAGTGGCAGAGACAGCGACCGAAATAGCGGCAGCCTTGGAACTAGCTCGGGGCTCAAGTTTGCAGGCTACCAAGTACCGCCTACTAGTGGCGAGAACCTGGCTTCGGCCGCGCGTCAACCGCAAGAATTGGGTCTGGCGAATATGGCACACCAGCTAAAAAATCTGGAAACGGCCCAACTCGCACCAAATGACGGTAAAAAGAACGCCACCGGTGACAAAGCCACCGGCGACAGAGTAAATATTGGCGACAGGCCCAAGGTCGGCGACAAACAGAGCGCCAAGCCTATTCTCGAAGTGCAGAACCGTGGCGCCAGTGCAGCCTTTGCCCAAGAAGTAGCAAGCGGTGTCGCCACTTTGCCAGAAAAAATAGCCCAGGAGCTTAAAGACAAAGGCGTTCAGGTAAACGTTTTCAAAAACATCTACGAATACGACAAAGCCATGGGCACCAATAAGGCTGCCATGGTCGTCAATGGCCAAAAGGTCTCACTTGATGCCCCTGCTCTCTTTGACGGCAAAGGTAAACCGCCAAATATTGCTGTTTTCGAGCAATTGGGCGATGGCACTCCGGTCAAATCGTTGCGAAATACCGATGTAGCAGGCCTGGCCAGACACGAGGCCGGCCATGCCTACAGCGCTGGCCGCGGATTCCTTTCCGTGCAAGATAAGAACTTCCAGGCGGCCTTTGTCAGTGACGTCAACAATATTTCTCCGGCCCAAATGCAGCAGCTTATGAAAGAAGTGCAACCGGGTGGGCCAATGAATTATTACCTGGGCTCACCAGCCAAAGAAGAATTCTTTGCCGAGGCCTTCGCCACGGCTACCGGTCAAGGCAGCGACAAATATGCGGCGCGACGCATGCAAGAGCTTTTCCCCAACGTCATGAAGTACATGCGAGATTCAACCAGGTCAAAGTAGTTGATGCATATTGCGTTTCAAAGACAATATTGGGGCTGTCTGACGATTCTCGCCATGCTGATCCAGACCGCAGCAGTGGCTAGTCCAGAAAGCTCAAAGCCCTTACCCAGTACTAGCGTAATCTGGGCCAAAGATGGACCTAAAACTTACGAACAAGCGACGAACAGGCAGACCAAGGCAAAAAGTAACCAGACGGCGGCCGATAAGCTTTTGTTTTTGAGTCGCAAATACAAAGGCGAAGACCTTTTCGGACTGACAAAGAAAGAACTTCTGAAACGCTTCTCCTCACCGGACTTCAAGCACAACGCCGACTTCTCACAAGTGACATGGCACGGCACCGACACTTCATCAGTGCTAGAGCTGCGATTCAAAGATAAAAAAGTAGAGCAAGTGCGCCTGTCCACACACTATGGCTATCCGCGCCCCGGCACCACTAGCGATGTAGAAGTGGGTCAGTGGCTAACAAAAAAATAAATGTCCGATTTTCGGCTGAAAATCGGACATTTATTCTCGAATCAAAAAGAGGATCTACTTCTCCAACTACCCTGGATTAGCAGCTTGAGTAGCAATAGCACTGGAACCAGCTGTGGTTGTTCTGGCATGCTGAGCGGCGTAAGACAAGATAGCTTCAACCTGACTCAAATAATTGGCAATGTACTGGGCACGGAAACCACGTTGAATAAAGGCTTCTAGGCGCAACCATTCACGCACTGTAGCGTGAAGTGAGGTGACGTCTTTAAGCACAGCATCAATTTCTTCGGGCTTAGGATTGCTAGACAAGTTGTGCAGTGATTTCTGCACTGAATCAAGTTGATTGACGACATCATTGGTACTGGCTGTGTCAGACATGATGCGCTTTTTAGGATCTTGTAGATAACGATTGACCATGGTGGAGAAATCGTCGAACAAAAGACGACTGGCTTTGATTGGATCTGACTGAGGAGTCATAGTGGTTGGCCGTCTGTAAGGACCAACCTTAAGCATGTTGACCTTCTTATCATCAAGGTGAGCAACAGCAAACATAGTTGTTCCGAGTGTGCCAATCACACGAGCGGTGTCTAGTTGCTCAACCAAGCCAGCAGTATCGAGCTGCCTAATCGACAAACCTGGATAAGAAAGAGCCTTATCAGCTGTCGATTCACGCACGAAACCGGCAGCATCATTGAGCTCTTTGGCAGTACCGACATAAGTCATGGGGTTGATCGTATCAACCCAACCGTTCGCTACCCAAACTTCCCACTCTTGTTGCACGGCATTCATGCGCATACGCTTGGGCATGCCATAAACTGCAGCAGAAATGCGAATACCAGGTTTAGCTGCACGCAATGACTCGGACATCTCTTTAACAAAACTGCTGACGTTATTAGCTTTCCAATGAATCCACATTGTTCTTGTGTCTTCATCAAGGCGATCGAGCGATAGACCAGTCTCGCGCTCGAATTTTTGTCGGCCGAGCCAATTGAAGCCCATCTCAGAGCCTCTATTGTTGAAGGGATAGCGAATGTAATCTAGTTGAATGCCATCAACCGGGTAGCGATTAACCACTTCAAAAATCAAACTTTTGACGTAAGCACGACACTCTGGGTTAGACGGATCAAGCCAATACTCAAATTGTCTAGGCGGCAGAAAGGCACCAGTTTGAGAAGCCAATGCCCAAGAAAAATCATGAGCAGGAAGCACTGGACCAGGATAATCTGACTCTTTACCAACAATGGGGTTGTGCTTAGCATTACCCACAGTAAAGGTCCAGAACCAGGCATGAAATTCCATGTTGCGCTTCTTCGCTTCCGAAATGGCACAACCAAGCGGGTCCCAACCTAGAGTCTCTGGGTTCTGAGTACCAATCTTAGAAGGGAACATAGTGAAACCAGCATTGTTGGTCTCGAAATAAACAACGTTTATGTTAGCGGTCTTCAACTTATCAAAAAGCTGGGCCATCCCTTTGGCACCACGGGTGGAGACAATCGTTCCTCTATCAAGCCAGACAGCGCGAGCTTCAACTGGACGAACCGGCATCGACTGAGCAAAGGCCATAGCAAAGTCTTGACGGGCTTTCTGGACATGCTCATCGGCTTCTAAAAAGCGTCTATCGCTGTAGGCTTGCTGGAAAGATTTGACATGCTCAACTGCCGCATCATAGGAGGCTTGAATGGTTTTGAGTGGTACAGAAAACTCAGCTTGTTTAGCGGTCTTGATCGCTTCATCAGTGCGCTTAGCAAGATAATCCAGCTCTTGCGAAATGGTTTGATAATCAGCAAAGCTAATTTGAACAGCTGCAGCTTGAGTGATACCAGGTGACAGTTCGTCTAAAGCTTGCGAGAGCATCAAAGCATTGCTTGATACTTCACCTTGAACACCCGGTGCCCAGCCCATGAAAATTACATTACCGGCCCGAGCGATACCAATGCCCTGCTCCTGGCCATTTGCATCTTGCCAGGTAGCCATACTGCTACCGGTGCCACTCAAAGCCAATTGGGAGATAACGCTAGCAATGGAGAATTCAGCAGTTGGTGCGTTTATTGCGCCGGGCTTAGTCCATACTAATTTATTTACTTCTTTGATAGTGGCTTGCTTAGATGAAGCAACACCAGCCAGTGCTTCTAAAGCTTGTGCACCTGCACCAGGAACACCAGCACCATCAGTGATGAGAAGCTTGCCGCCACCGCGAGCAAAATCAGAAAGAGCTGAAACTTCAGCTGCTGGTAGGTCAACCAGCAGTGGCACCACGATTACTTTATAGCCAGAGAGCCTGGCAACACCAGCATCGACATCCCCGTCACTCAGTTCATCGTAGCGAACATTGGCACCATCTAAGGCTTTGCGAAAAACCTTATAGTCGTCTTCAAAAGTTCCGATGTGCTGATCTTGGTATGTAGCACCGTTGCGTCCACTTTTGAGAATAGCAACAGGAGAAGCGGCCCAGACTGGAGCAACGAGAGCTAATTGAACGAAACCTTGAAGAAGCCCCGACATTAAGAGCAAACTTAAGACCGAGCTTTTAACTTTTGCCATTGACCCTCGCTGAAATTCGATGTTGTCTGATTCCGTGTTATCTGCTGACTGAAATTGTTTTATTTTTTTTACTGGTTTTTAGTGACTTTTATTCCAACTATCGACTGTTATTGCGAGACTTCGTGAGGCGGTCAAGATCGCGCTTCGTCTCTTTTTTGGCAATATTCTCGCGCTTGTCATATAGTTTTCGACCTTTAGCCAGAGCCAAGTCAACTTTAACCAAATGACCCTTGAAGTACATTTTAAGCGGAATCAGGGCCAGACCTTTCTCTTGCATGTTCGATTTCAACTTAAGAATTTGCTTCTTATGAACCAGCAAACGGCGCTTGCGCAGTGGTTCATGATTGAACCTATTGCCAAAGTCATACGGAGATATATGGCAGCTATATAGCCAAAGCTCTCCGTCTTCTACCTTTACGAAGGCATCGGCTAAATTAGCCTTGCCAGCACGAATAGATTTAACTTCGGTACCGTATAAGGCTATACCGGCCTCTAGGGTATCGAGAATTTCGTAGTCATGCCGCGCGCGACGATTGTCGGCCACTGTCTTAAAGAATGGCTTATCGTCTTTTGTTGTCTTCTTAACTGGTTGCTTGGTCGGCTGAGTCATCTAAATAGTACGGTCGGCATCTCAGTATAGCCGGGTAGCAGTCAGTTAGCCAATTAGCCGGAAGGCAAGCAGGGCCGCTTGGCAAGCATGGTATCATCTTAATTATGATCAAAATTGAGCCCCTATTTGCCACAGAATCAACCCAGGTTCGCGCCTTATTGCGTTACCAGGGCGAGCCTGTGCCTTATGAGAGCTTCTGTGCCGAAGACCGCTATATGATTACGGGTCTGACATTCTGGCAACATTGGTTGCCCTGTCACTGGCATATTTCGCCATCTGTATATGTAGCCAAAGAAGACGGCCTTGTCATAGGCATGATTTCGCTACATCCTATTGGCAAATCAAAAAACTGCTGGCAAGTTGATCACCTTGTGGTGCATCCTAATCACCGCGGTCGCGGCATCGCCCAAGAGTTATTACGCTTCGCCTTTGCTCTTTTTGGCAGTCAAGGTATTAGCCATTTCGTTGCCGAAGCCTCCGATCTAAATCAAGGCGCTCTTGCAGTGCTTGCTAGCTGCGGCTTTCGCCGCTCAGCTCGCATCACTCACTATCAGGTGCCGGCCGACCTTAAGTTAGACCTTAAAACTGAGGCCAAAGCCGAGCAAAATCCAGAGCAGCATCTAGAGCAGAAAAGCGCAGCCAAGCCAGAAAGCAAATCAGAAGATAATTTTCGCCTGGCCATTCCTGAAGACCAGGCCAGCCTCTATCAACTGCATCAAGACGTGCTCCCTGCAGACCTTAGACTGACTTTTCAATATTTACCAGAAGACTTCTATGTTTTCCCTTTAAAGGTAGAGAGCCTCGACAAACTGGCTCGTCGTCTAATCAGGCGCAAGAGTTGGTTCTGGGTTGCTAGCGACCCAGAGCGCAAGGTCATTACCTCCGCCTGCCGCGTCACGGCTCATCGCGAAGGTGACTATCATCTAGAGTTCGCGGTGCATCCAGGCTGGGCCCATACGGCTCGGGACCTTGTCAAATTTGTACTTTCAATCATGCGCAGGGCTGGAATGAAGGGCATGGTCATTGCCAAAGCCTACGATTATCAAAATTCGGTCATCGAAGCCCTTGAAGAAGCGGGCCTAGAGCGGGCCGGTCATTTCTCGCTGTTGACTAGAGACCACTGGCTCAGAGCAAAGTCACCGCCCAAGAAGCTATCGCTAGAGCGCACAGTTAGCCTCAACCCCCTGGGCAAGCCAGCCATCAATATTCCCAGGGCCTCAATCAATTCGTTCAATGTGACCAATCAAATTAAGAGCAATAACAACTGACTCTTCCACTTGAAAGCCAGGCAGACTTAACCGTCTTTTGTGATAACCGCTTAAGAATTGGTCGTTTTAGCGGGGTTTCGTCTAAGAATTCGATCATTTGGCTTTTGCTTTGTAAAGGATTTTGGAAAGTCCGCTATATCACCTGGGCTCATCTGATAATCTGAAAACTTGCCGATACCCATGTTGGTTAGTTGTCTTTGCAGCTGTCCAATCTTTTCTGGGTGATCTGCTAGTTTTTGTCCTGCCCGTTTAAGTTTGTGTTCAGTAGTCGTAGTTCTTAGGAGTGCAGTGGTGCCTACCATCAATCAGTTGATCAGACGCGAAAGAAGCAAGGTGACTTACAAGACCAAGTCTCCAGCGCTAAAGTCTTGCCCTCAGAGAAGGGGCGTTTGCACCCAGGTGAAGACAACAACCCCTAAGAAGCCGAACTCAGCACTTCGCAAGATTGCCAGAGTACGTCTTACAAACGGTATTGAAATCACCGCCTACATTCCAGGTGTTGGCCACAACTTGCAAGAGCACTCAGTCGTACTCGTAAGAGGCGGTCGGGTTAAGGATCTTCCAGGCGTTCGCTACCACATCGTCAGAGGCGCCCTCGACACAGCCGGTGTTAAAGACCGCAAACAGAGCCGCTCTAAGTACGGCGCTAAGCGTCCTAAGCCAGGCGCTCCAGCCGCAGCAGCTGGCAAGAAGAAATAAGCCTCAATTTCCAACCTGAACTAATAAATAGGAATAGTAAGAATGTCTCGCAGAAAGCAAGCAGATAAAAGAATTACCGTAGCTGACCCTGTATTCAACAGCCAACAGGTTTCACGCTTCGTCAACCGTATGATGCAGCGCGGTAAGCGCAGCACAGCCCAGAGCCTCTTCTACGATGCTCTACAAATTCTCAAAGATCGCACCAAGCAAGAGCCTCTTGATGTTTTCAACAAAGCATTGAAAAACGTCACTCCTCTGGTAGAAGTTAAGGCCCGCCGCGTTGGTGGTTCGACCTACCAAGTTCCAGTTGAAGTTAAGTCTTCCCGTGGATTCGCTCTCGCTTCACAATGGCTCATCGCCAACAGCCGCAAGAGACCAGGTCGTACTTTCGCCGAGCGTCTTTCTGCTGAACTAGCCGATGCCAGCAACGGTACCGGAGCATCAGTTAAGAAGCGCGACGAAACACACAAAATGGCTGAAGCCAACAAAGCCTTCGCTCACTACCGCTACTAATTAAAATTAGATCGTCGGTATAAAGTGTTATTAAAAAACGCTTCGGCCACTGGTCGAAGCGTTTTTGTGAAAACTGTTGTACAAAGTCTCATAGAGACAAAGTTATATCTGTTTGTAAAGAATGCTCAGTCAATTCTGAATATCTTTATGAAGGATATAAAGATGGTGCGATACCAGGTGGTAACCTAAGTTTAGTCTTTTCAAGAAGAGCGCGTCTCAACGCGTTCTAAGAGAAAGGTCGTCAACACCAGCGGTTGAGCACGGCAAGATAGTACCCAGCTAGTTATATTTGGAAGGTTCAAATGGATAGCGTTAAAGAGAGGAAAACAGGGACAGTGGCAGGAAGACAAATTCAGCTTCAAGACGTCCGTAACATGGGTATTGCAGCTCACATCGATGCTGGCAAAACTACCACAACAGAACGGATTCTCTTTTATTCCGGTTTGATCCACAGAATGGGTGAAGTGCACGAAGGCACATCCTTCACCGACTGGATGGAGCAAGAGAAAGAACGCGGCATCACCATTACAGCAGCTGCTATTACCTCCCAGTGGAGAGGCAAGCGCATCAACTTAATCGACACCCCCGGACACGTTGACTTCACCGTTGAAGTCGAACGTTCTATGCGCGTGCTCGACGGCGTTGTTATCGTGCTTTGCGCAGTTGGTGGCGTTCAACCGCAAACCAACACAGTTTGGAAGCAAGCCAACCGTTATGAAGTGCCCAGAATGATTCTGGTCAACAAAATGGACCGTACTGGCGCTGACTTCTATAAAGTAGTCAAACAAATCAAAGAGCAGCTTCCTGGTATGTCTACCACTTGGGCTAATGCTCACCCTCTTCAATTGCCAATCGGCGCTGAAGGCGATTTCAAAGGTCTAATAGACCTAGTTGAAATGAAAGCTCACGTCTACGACGAGAAAGATCCTATGGGTCAAAAATTCAACATCGTCGACATTCCTGCCGACATGCTTGAAGATGCTCAAAAATATCGCAAAGAACTTGAAGAGTCAGTTGTTGAAACAGACGACGCTCTGATGGAAATCTACATGGAAACTGAAACTGTTGAAAACGAAGCTTTCAAAGTAGCTTTGAGAAAAGCAGTTTGCACCAACAAAGTTATTCCAATTCTTTGTGGTTCAGCTTTCAAAAACAAAGGCGTTCAACAGCTTCTCGACGCAGTTGTCGATTTGCTTCCTTCACCAGCTGACGTTTCTGCTATCAAAGGCACCTTGCCAGACGGTACTGAAACTGAAAGAGCTCCTGACGATAACGCTCCGTTCTCAGCTTTGGCCTTCAAAGTTATGAACGATCCTTTCGTCGGTAAACTAACCTTCTTGCGCGTTTACTCCGGTAAATTGGCAGCTGGTTCTTACGTTCTCAACTCCACTAAAGGTAAGAGAGAGCGCATCAGCCGTCTCGTTCAATTGCAAGCAGATAACCGCACAGACGTTGATGAAGCCTACGCTGGCGACATTATTGCTGCAGTCGGCTTGAAAGACACCACAACCGGTGACACTCTTTCAGCAGAAAATTCACCAGTAATTTTGGAATCGATGAACTTCCCAGATCCAGTTATCTCGGTTGCTATCGAACCAAAAACCAAAGGCGATTCCGACAAACTGGGCGTCTCACTGGGCCGCTTGGCAGAAGAAGATCCAACCTTCAAAGTGCGTGTTGACCACGAAACTGGCCAAACAATCATTGCTGGTATGGGCGAACTACACTTAGAAATCATTGTTGACCGTCTACTTCGTGAATTCAAAGTAGAAGCCAACGTCGGTAAGCCACAAGTTGCCTACCGCGAAACCATCAAGAAGAACGTCAAGTGCGAAGGCAAATTCATCCGTCAGTCGGGTGGTCGTGGTCAATACGGTCACGTAGTCTTCGAACTAGAGCCTCTTGCTGCTGGAACTGGTTTTGAATTCGTCAACAAAATCGTTGGTGGTGTCGTTCCAAAAGAATACATCCCTGCAATTGAAGCTGGCGTAAGAGACACACTAGTTGGCGGCGTACTGGCCGGTTACCCTGTAATCGACGTTAAGTGCACCTTGGTCTTCGGTTCGTACCACGAAGTTGACTCGAACGAAATGGCCTTTAAGACGGCTGCTTCTATCGGCTTCAAGGAAGGCTTCATGAAAGCCAGCCCTATTCTGCAAGAACCAATCATGAAGGTAGAAGTTGAAGTTCCAGAAGAATTCATGGGTGACGTTATCGGTGACATTTCATCGAGACGTGGCCGCATCGAAGGCATGGACACCATTGATTCGCTATCAAAAGTGAAATCATCCGTGCCATTGTCTGAAATGTTTGGTTATGCCACCGACATCCGCAACAAGACCCGCGGACAAGGTACATTCACCATGGAATTCGCTCACTACGAAGAAGTGCCAAATGCTATTGCTGAAGCAGTTATTTCTACAAAGAAAGACACTCGCCACTAAGCTCTAGATAATCAAGAGATAAAGAGCCCTCGCTAAACAGATTGTTTGGCGAGGGCTTTTCTTGGTGTCTTTTCTTGGAGTGAACAGCGATTTCTTAGGCTGACAATAGGGCTGCGCTCAATAAAAGCGGTAAAATTCTAGGGCAGGCGTAAGGAGAGCGATACTATGAAGTATCTGCACAGCGGGTACATTCTTTTCTGCCAAGGGGCCGACCACGAAGAAGATGGTCGCGTGGATGCCCGTGGTCTTTTTGATCTGTTTGTTCTCAAAGAACTACCGACAAAAATGAACTGCACCTGCGTCATTGGCTTTGGTACACCTTACGAGCGCCGCCAATACAAAGGTATCGTCACCATTGAAGATCCAGATGGCACCGTGGTGCTTACTAAAGACTTCAATGCCAATGACCCTGGTGATATCTTCAAAGGTCATTACATCTTCCAGCCCGATGTCAGCCTGACAAAAGAGGGCGCCTGGTCAGCCAAGGTCTCTCTGCTAAATTGGAAAGATGACAATATGTGGGACTGCGAGCGCAAATTCTTTGTCATGCTAGAAGGCGACGCTCCGCCAGACCCATAAAAGCTAGTGGCGGCCTCTAAGCCTAAGAACGAGAAATTTAGCAGAAGTCGAGATTATCAAAATTCTTGCCTAGAACTTCGCGACTATCAGCACCCAGCCAGCGGTCAAGAATAGTGGCATATACGGTGCGGAAATCGACATTGAATTTCAGGTCGCCATGATCTAATTCAGTCAGCGACGGGTATTGCCCGTAGAGGCCGCCTTTGACACCACCGCCAAGAACAAGGCACGGTCCAGCAGTGCCGTGATCAGTTCCGCCGCCGCCATTCTCAGCTACCCGTCTGCCAAATTCAGAGAAGACAAGCACCATCACTTTATCGTCGCAACCGTGCTGTTTTAAATCTTCCTGAAAGGCGCTCAGTGACTTGCCTAAACCAGCAAGCAGATTAGTTTGCGTGCGCAATTCACCAGCGTGAGTATCGAAGCCGTCATAACCAAGGGTATAAACCTTGGCACCAATACCGCCACTAACCATCTGAGCGATAAACTTCAAGCTTGATCCAAGCTTGCCGTCAGGATATTTAACTGTGGTTTTGTGACCTTTCACCAAATCAAGTAAGCGCTCAGAAGCACGATTAGCCGCCAGGCCGCTGGTGCGCAGTTTCTTTACCACCGGGCGATTGTCGTCAAAGTTTTGATAGATATCATTGAATGCCTCAAGCTGTAGAGCACGATCAGCTTGATAGAGTGGATCAACCTTAAAGCGGAAGGCCTGCACGTCAGAGACCGATGGCACAGCCACTTTGCGTGCCAACAATGACTTAGGCAAAAGAGGATCGACATTGACTGCCAACATGGCAATTTTCTCCTTGCCTGGTTCAATGCTCGCTTTCACAACTTTTCCCGAAGATTGAGAAATACTCAAGTGATCAAGGTAGCGCCCCAACCAACCGGTATCACCAATAATTTCAGGCTGTGCCGTTTGCCAAATTTCAATTGAGCGAAAATGTGAACGGTTAGGTTCAGGATAACCGACCCCTTGAATAACCGCTAATTTGCCCTGCTTGTAGAATTCTTGAAAGGCCGTCAAGCTAGGATGGAAGCCAACTTTATCATCTATATGAAGCACATCAGCTTGCTTGATTGCAATTTTCGGACGAGCATCATAATAGGCACCACTACCGTAGGGAATGATTGTATTGATACCATCATTGCCACCATTAAGCTGAATAACTAAAATTGACCGCTCCGCCCCGGCCAGGGGATCTATCTGAGAGGCAAATGCTTCCAGTTGCTGCTGCCCGAGTATTCCTAAAGCCGCCAAACCTGCCAGGAAGTCACGACGACTGATCGACCTATTAATCGAATTATAGATAGAACTGGGATTGGTCATTTCGTTCGCACCTTTTTTAATTCAGTTGATAAGTTGGCAGAGTCATAATCAAATGTACCAGGCCACGCAGCCGAGCATCAAGAACTTTATCTTCAGGGAGCTTGCCTGAAGCCAGGGGCCCGACCATAGACTTGGTCATAGGCTTGCCACTCATATCGCTCGAAACATACTTAATTAGCCGCTCACGCACGGCTGGAGGGGCGTCATTCTCCACAAGCAGGCTGAGAAAATAATCTACCGTTTCAGCAGCACTAGTAAGCCCCTGCTCAGCGGCGATTTTGGCTGGAGAAGAATATTTCTCAAGATAGTCAAACTTTTGCGAAATCATTCTTGTGGCAAAGTTGAAGCGCTCCATCATCACATCTGAAGCAATCCAGTTTTCTCCAGCATCCCAACCTTTGACCGAAGGGGGATTGAAAAGATTTTGCCCCATCGCCGCCATCAGCCGCGGCACTTCCGCATCAACTTGGCTGACCTGAAAAGTCTTGAGCATACCAACCACATACTCACAAGGGCTTTTAATTAGTGAATGAAAACAGGCAGTCGATGTGAAATTGCGAGAGGCAAAAATGGCAGAGACCATGGCACCAATATTGTGATCGCTCTTTTTATAGACGCCGGCAATCTCATCAACGAAAGAATTGGAAGGATTATAGAGAGCAAAAAAGCGAATCAGCTTGCCCGCTAAGTAATGACCGGTAGCCTTCTGATTGGCCAGAATATTGACGATATCTTCACCGTTGAAATTGCCGGTTCGACCAAGAAAAGTCTTGCTGCCATTATCATGCTGTCCGCTATTGAAGTAGAAACCATCGGGCTTAGCTTGCCATCCGGTAAAGGCGCGTGCACCTTCTTTGACGTCTTGCTCTGTATAGTTACCGATGCCCATGGTGAATAGTTCCATTACTTCGCGAGCATAATTTTCATTAGGTTTATTCTTGCGGTTCTGCTGATTATCAAGCCATTCAATCATAGCTGGGTCTTTAGACATGGCCAGCAAAAGATCATCAAATTTGCCGAAGGCGTGTTTGCGTATGGTGCAATTTTGCACATACATGGCATAGGGGTTGCGCACTTTGTTATCGGAAGTGGCAAAGTGACCATGCCAAAAAAGAGTCATTTTCTCTTCTAACGGCCGCCTGGTGAACATCATACGGAAGAGCCACCAGCGCTTAATATCATCAGGATTAGTGAAATCAAAAGACTGCTCAGCGAGCATATTATCGAGGGCACTATTATTGGTTGACGATGGACTGGTTAGCTGATCAAGAGCACTGCTGTAGCCCATTTCAAGATAGGGCGCTAGTTCTTCTGGGGTAAAGCCAAAGCCGGCACGGTTAAGCAAGTGCCTGATTTGCTGGTCACTTTTGCTCTTATTTCTATTGGGCATAAGCTGGCACCTTGCCACGTCTAAGCTGCTCTAGCTCTAGCATTTGCGCAGGGCTAACAACTTTGTTCAAGGCTTCAGTGAACTGATTTTGTCGCTCTTTGATTTTGCTGACAACGGCTATGATGGCAGCATCTTCCTCTTCTTTTGCTGGCACAAACTTAGCCGGCTCGGCTTTAGTTGGCTCTTGCTTTTCTTTAGCTAAATTCTCTTTGGTTAGCTTCTCTTTGGCTAGTTGCTCTTTAGCTAGCTTGTCTCTGTCTTGTTTCTCTTTGTCGAACTTCTCTTTTTCAGATTTCAAACGCGCTTTGAATTCTTCGCGCAAGGGGCGCAGTTGCTCATTAAGAAGCTTCAAATCACTGCGATAAACATTGAATAGTTCGTTGACCTGTTTGCGTTGAGGGCCATCCAGAGAGGGAATCAAGCGCACTTGCTCTAAAGTCGGATTAGCGTCGACAAGCTGCTGGCCGATTACATCTTTTGGCCCTGGCCTTTTCTCGACACTTGGTTTCACAGCAGCAGCAGCACTGGCGCTAAAGAAATTGCCAACGGCAAAAGGACTGCGTGAATGGACAGAAATAGATTTAGCCAGAGCTTCGACCTGACCAAAGGGCGAAAGACAAATTATCAAAAGCAATAATGCAGCTAGCTTGCTCATAGAAACATCCTGCCCAGAAACCTCTCTTATCTAAGACGCTGGTTGGAAAGATTTAGTTCAATGCTCACAAAACGGTAGCAAGAAAAGATTGACAAATTGCTCACAAAACGGGACCATGGATAAATCACCATAGAGGGCGCTCGATGGAACTGCTCAATGAGAAAATAATCTGGCAATTCGCAAAGAAGCACCCCAACGCGGAGAGCCCACTGCGACACTGGGTCGCCACTGTCAAAGCGCAACAGTGGAAAAATCCAGCCGATGTTGCGCGAACATTCAACAGCGCTGACAATATCGGCAACGACCGCTGGATTTTCAATATTGGCGGCAATAACTTTCGCCTGGCCGCTGCTGTTTGGTTTATAAAGCACAGAGTTTTTGTTCTAAAAGTAATGACTCACCTTGAATATGATATGGAGGCTTGGTAACACGATGGCTAGTAAGTACAAATCGCTAGTCGAGCGGCTTCCGTTGCGCCCTATCAAGTCTGAAGAAGAACTAGATGCAGCGCTGGCAGTAGCTGGCGAACTGTATCTCAAAATCAACTCTCTAGATAATGATGAAGAAGACTATCTCGATGTACTCAGCACTTTAATAGCTCAATACGAGAAAGTGCACCACGCAAGAGACAGTAACTTCACACCAATTGAGAACGTCAAATATCTCTTTGAGGTGAATCAGCTAAAGCAATCAGATTTTGGCAAACTACTGAGCCTTCCTTCTGGCCGCGCTAGCGAAATCTGGAACGGGCACCGAGATTTGACCAAAACCCATATCGCAATTTTGGCAGAGCGTTTCTGTGTAAATGCCACCCTATTTCTTCCCAAAGTTGCGCTGCCAAACCTTGAGCCTAAAAACCCGGATACGAAAATAGCAACCAAAGCCTTTGCGAAAATAAAAAAGGCCCTAGAACCTCTAGAGCCAGAACAAAGACGAATAGTGCTTGAGAGCCTTGGTCACTACGAACAATTGAAGGACAAAAGCGAATAAAAAATTTGGGCAGTACAGGATTCGAACCTGTGACCTCTTCCATGTCAAGGAAACGCGCTACCAACTGCGCCAACTGCCCACAAGACAAGCAACCAATACAAGACGAGTACTTATTGTAACTTGAATGAGTCTTAGATGATAAGTTACTGAAACGAAGTTGTAAATTCGCAACATTAATAAACCGCAGAAAAACAGTCTATTAAGTCGTCAGTAATCAGAAAAAGATAGGCGGCACCCAGATTCGAACTGGGGGATAGAGGTTTTGCAGACCTCTGCCTTACCACTTGGCTATGCCGCCGCAATTTTTAAGGTAGTAGTACATGCTATTTGGCACGGCCTTATTTGTCAATTCGAACAAGGCGGCAAGAGCCTTTTCGCCTCAATGAAAAGCAAGAAGTGACAGCCATTGCGGTTATTATTAGCTTAACGTTTTGTCTCAGCACCGGGTAAGCCGAAAAATGATTATAAGGAGAGTACTGGCAGCCATTCCCATGCTCTTCCTCGTTTCACTTGTCAGCTTTGCTTTAATGCGTGCCCTTCCTGGTGACCCTGTAGACGTAATGCTTGGCTCTGCACAAAAAGAGCTGCCAGCTGAAGACCTCAAACTATTACGGCAAGAATTTGGCCTTAACCAAAGCCCAGCAAAGCAATATCTGCTCTGGCTCTCAGGCTGGGTCAAGAGCGATAGTGTTGCCTCAACCAATGCACTGGGGCGCTCTTACCGCGACGGTCGACCAGTCAAAGAAGTAATAACCGAGCGCATTCCCGCCACTCTAACCCTGGTGGGAATAGCATTACTCTTGTCTTTCACTATGGGCCTTCTGCTTGGCGTGGTGGCAATTGTGCTCAATTTGAAGAACAAAAAAGCCGACTCAGCCTTAACCGCTGTTTTGCTGGCTCTATACTCAGCCCCCAATTTCTGGCTGGCCTTTATCGCCCTAGCCTTTCTGGCCAGCCCCTACAGCAGCGCCCTGGTCAATCTCCCCGTACTCGGCTTGCATCCACCTGGGGCCCAGCCATCACTGGCTTATGCCGCTGAATATCTACTGCTTCCAGCCGTCATTCTCTCGTCCCGCCGCATGGCCAAAGTAGCGCTCTACGTGCGAGCCCTGGCCATCGATGAGCTGGGCAAAGAATATGTGGTAACCGCTCTAGCCAAGGGCCTATCGCTGAAAAATGTCATCACCGACCACGTTCTCAAGAACTGCCTCATTCCTGTGGTCAACTTGGCCGGTCTTTCGCTACCGGCATTGATTGGCGGCTCAGTCTTAATTGAGACAATTTTCTGCGTACCCGGCATGGGCCGACTGATGGTGGAATCGACCTTTGGTCGCAACTATCCAGTATTGATGGGGCTGGTCATGCTCTACGGCACAATTGTGATTTTGGCCAACCTGCTCGCCGACGTGCTCAACAATGTCATTGACCCGAGGTTACAGCAATAACTGCGCCAGCAGAAAGCCGAAAGCAGAAAATTGAAAACCCTATGAAAGCCAACTCTAAAACTAATTCTAGACTCAATTCTAAACTCATAAGCGGCGCCATCGGCCTTGGCCTGTTGCTCACTATCGCCCTGCTGCCAATGCTTCTCAACCTATTGCAGCCAGTATTTGGACTAACAATTGAGCCGCCCACATCAAATTTAAATGCAGTCAACCTGGCGCCATCACTCAGTTTCCCTCATATTCTTGGCACCGATGCCCTGGGTCGTGACCTCCTGAAAATGATCGCCTATGGCGCCCTCGGCTCCCTCTCGGTGGGGCTTTGCTCAGCCCTTGTAGCGGTCACCTTGGGCAACCTCTGGGGCGCCCTGGCGGCTCTAGCAGGGGGAGCAATCGATAGCCTGATGATGCGGCTCGTCGATGCCCTCTTGGCCGTGCCATCAATTATTCTCCTGCTGGCCCTTAGTTCAATTCTGTCTGCCCCAGAGTTGGTCGAACATTTTCCGCCATTTCTGCTTACAGCCCTCGGGGTAACTAGTTACACCGACGGGCTTTTGCCCTATTTCATTGTCATTCTGGCAATCACTGCAACTACCTGGCTTGAGTCGGCAAGAGTGGCCAGAGCAAGGGTCTTAGCAATCAAAGAGGAAGATTTTTTCATGGCCGCTCAGGCCCTCGGTAGCTCCTTTGCCCAACTTTTGGCTAAGCACCTGCTGCCAGCTCTCGCCACCACTGCCGTGGTTGAAGGCACGCTATTAGTGAGCGACGCCATCATTATGGAGTCAGGTTTAAGCTTTCTTGGTCTAGGCTTAGGCCCAAGCACCCCAAGCTGGGGCAGCATGCTCAAAGACGCCCAGTCTTGCCTCACTGCCGGCAATTGGTGGGCCGCGGTCATACCCGGCTTGCTGATTTGCTTCACAGTTTTAAGCGTACATATGCTGGGCGAAGGCTTTTTCGCCTCAAAGCGTGCCAGAGGCAAAATTAGTGCCTAGAGAATCGGCTAGAATATTGGTGTAATTATCTAGTTCTGAAATTTAGTTGTAGAAACTAGTTCTAAAAACCATTGTTCAAAAATGGAGTCTATGAAATCTTTGTCTAAACTATTTGCAAAAGCATCAGCAAAGCTGGCTGTTAGCAGTCTAGCAATTAGCCTGTGCGTCCTTGGCAGTATTGCACTACTAAGCGGCTGCGGTGACGGCAAAGAAGTAAGCTTTAACTCAGGCGGCATGCGTCAGACATCGAGAGCTGGCAAAGGTTCTGTGCCAGATGACTTAAAGAAACTTGTCTATCCCGGTGCCATCGCCAGTGGTTCGCAGTCAGCTAGCGAAAATGATAAAGATTCTAACGATCATTCTCGCTACTTAAATCTATCAAGTAGCGACTCAATTGAAAAAGTAGCCGCCTGGTACGAAACAGCACTCAAGGCCGAGGGCTGGAATATCGAGAAGAACGAAGCCATGGGCAATCTCGTTACTATCAGCGGCACTCTGAAAGATGCTGAAGTAGCTGTAAATATTGCCGATGATTCAGGCAAAACTTCTATTATCGTCAATCAAAGCACCTCCATTGGTGCCATTCCAGATGATGAAGCCGTAGAAAACTTCAAGCCCAATAAAGAGGTTCCAGCCACTGACTAAGAAGAGCGATAGCAAAACTGCGGTTGTGCCTCAGAGCCCCCTGGCAGAAGTGCTTACTTCTTCTATCACTGGTCTTGTGGCGGAGACAATTAAGAATAGCGCTGGCAACAGTAGTAATGTCGGCTCCAGCGGCAAAGTGCTTAAGCCGCGCTTTGGTAGTTTTGTCAGAGTTGATTCGCCCGAAAACGACATTTCAATTTTTGCCATTGTCTTCAATGTCATTACTAATCCACCAGACAGCGTACACAAACCTAGCGCTCTGGGATTAACTAGAGACCAATTAAGAGTAGAGCAGCCCCATATTTTTGCCCTGCTCAAAACCGAAGTACATGCACAAATTGTTGGCTATTTAGATTGGAGCGACAAGGCAATCTATCAACATTTGCCACCACAGCCGCCAGAAGTGCACGACTTTGTCTACAGTGCCAGCCAAGAAGAAGTGTTGAAACTATCGAGCGAGTTCGAATTTTTGCGCTTGCTCAATGGTGTCACTAGTGTTCCGGCCGACGAGCTGATGGCCGCTTGTGTGCGCGAAGCAGCGCGGGCAAGAGCGCAAACTTATGATTCGGCTGCTGAAGCAGAGCAAGCATCAACCGCCTATTTAATTGAAGCTGGTCGCGCCATATCGCAACTATTCCGCTCAGACTACGAGCGCATGCTGAGCATCGTGCGAAAAATCAAACCAGGTAATGTGGGCTAGGCAAGGCTAAGCAATCTCACTAGTATCGGCATACTTCATGTAGACCCAGACGGCCCCAGAGACAATAATAATTAGCACTGTAGAAACGGCCGAACCGAAGGCCCAGTCGCGCACAACGAGAAACTGATTCTGAATTAAATTACCCATATACATGTACTTGCCACCACCAAGAAGATCGGGGGTAACATAATCGCCCAGCGATGGAATAAAGACCATGAGAGATCCAGCGATGATACCGCCACTGGTGAGAGGCAACAATACTTTAAACAGAGTGCGCAAAGGGCTAGCACCTAAATCTAGAGAGGCCTCGATTAGCTTGATATCAACTTTTTCAATGGCTGTGTAGAGCGGCAAAATCATATATGGCAAATAGTTGTAAACCATTCCCAGCCAGACAGCAAAGGGCGTATAAAGCAGCGGCGGCATCTGCCAGCCCCAAGCCGAACCAAAATATGTACACAGGTGCGCCAAAATACCCGTCGGACGCAAAATCGTTATCCAGGCATAAATGCGCAAAAGCGACGAGGTCCACAGGGGCAAAACAACAAGTAGAAGCAAGATGTTGCGAAGAGCAGGCTTGCTAAACAATGCTAACCAAAGGGCGAAGACATAGCCCACCACCAGGGTTGATGCCGTTGTCAGTGTCGAAAGAGTAATTGAGCGCACAAGAGCAGATAGATAAGGCCCATTTACAAAGCGCAAATAGTTATCAAAACTGAAGCCAAAGGTGACCCGACCCAGCAAATCACGGCCACCGAAGCTATAAACCCACAAGATTACAAGAGGAACCAGCACAAACATAGTGAGCCAAATGCAGGCAGGCGCCAAAAGCCAGACCCTGGCATCAAGGCCGAAAGAGACTCTTTTTGAAGTGTTAGACGAGTTCACTTTTGCTTCTCTCGGCGGCGAGATACACTATACAGTCTGTTAGCCACTGATTTTAAACTATATGCTCAAAGTCATTTATCTCGGCACTCCTCAATTCGCCGTACCTACTCTTGCCAGCTTGATTGAAAATCAAGAAAAGCTTGGCCTAAAAGTTGTCGCCGCAGTCTGTCAGCCCGACCGCCCCAAGGGTCGTGGTGGAAAAGTCGAGATGCCGCCAGTGAAAGTATTGGCAGAAGCTCACGGCATACCTGTATTTCAGCCACAGGCTCTGGCCCGCTCACCCGAAACAGTCGAAGCCATGAAAGCACTAGAACCAGATTTACTGGTGATGGTGGCATTTGGTCAGATTCTCAAAAAAAATGTCTTAGAGATGGCGCCTTTAGGTGTAATCAACGTACACGGCTCACTCTTACCGACATTGCGCGGAGCCGCCCCCATCAATTGGTCAGTGATTAATGGCGACACTATTACTGGTGTCACAACTATGTACACAGAAGCTGGGGTCGATACTGGCCCGATGTTACTCAAGGCCGAAATGGCTATTGGCCCAGATATGACTGCGCCAGAACTAGCCACTGAAATGTCACAAGTCGGTGCTGACCTTTTGATCAAAACAGTAGAAGCACTGATTAATAAGACTCTCGTAGCAGAAAGACAAGACGACAGCAAAGCCACTTTAGCACCAATGCTATCGAGGGCTATTTCCAAAATTGACTTTAAAAAGCCAGCCCAAGAAATTCACAACCTGGTACGCGGCTTAACACCATGGCCAGCTACCATGGCTAATTTCAGAGACGCCGAACTAAAAATAGTAAAAACAAAGATGCTGGATGATAGCAATGCTCTTTATCAATCAGCAGCAGCCAGTGGCAAGCCCGGCGAAGTTATCAAAGCGGACGGCAAAGTTTTCGTACTTTGTGGCGACAAAAAATTATTAGAATTGCTTGAAGTGCAACCGGCAAACCGCGCCAAATTGGCTGCGGCAGCCTGGGTAAACGGCGTTAGATTGGAAACAGGTGAGTGTCTTACATGAGCGAGAATAGCGAGCCGAAACCTGCTCTGAAAAAGAATGATTCGCACCTGCGCAAACGTGGAGCATCATCACGCAAAATTGCAGTAGAAGTTTTGATTAAAGTGCAAGAAAAAGGTGCTTACACCAACATTGCTCTGGCCAATGCTCTTGATGGCAGCAAATATGATTTATCAGAAAGAGATAGGGCCTTCATAACTGCGCTGGTACAAGGTGTACTGCGCAACAAAAACAATCTAGATAAAGCCATAGGCGCTGTGGCAAGCAAACCAATCGATAAGATTCAGCCACCGCTGCTTAATCTCTTGCGCATTGCTTTCTTCCAAATTGAATCAATGCCTGATATTCCTCATAGTGCCGTTGTTGATACCGCGGTTGAACTAGCTCGGGTGATTGGTCACGTCGGTCTCTCAAAGTTTGTCAACGGCATACTGCGCACCCATATTCGCAATATTGAAAAAGGCAGACTTATTGCCGAGCCTGTCGATATGAGCAAACTGGAAGGTGCAGAACTGGCGGCGGCACTAGCCGAGCGTCATTCTATGCCACTGTGGCTAGTATCGCGCTGGCTAAAGCGCTTTGGCGCTGAGGAAACAGAAAGACTTCTAAAAGCCTCCGACGTTCCAGCAAAACTCACAGTGCGTGTCAACGACATCGCCATGGAAACCGATGGCTACCAGCGGCTATTGCTCGATAAAGGTGTCGTGGCTGAGCGCTCGATGCTCGTGCCGACATGTCTAGTTATTACCGAGAGAAAGAGTCTCAAAGGACCAATCGAAAAGCTACCGGGCTACGAAGATGGCATCTTCTCGGTGCAAGATGAGGCTGCAGCTTTTGTTGGTCAAGTTATGGCCCCACAAACAAGCGATGTTGTCATTGACCTCTGTGCCGCCCCTGGTGGCAAGACTGTCAACATCGGCGAATTGATGAACAACAAAGGTCGCATCATTGCAATAGACAAGCACGAAAAGCGGCTGAACATGGTTAAGGAAAATCGCTTACGCCTTGGGCTAACCAACATCGAAACCTACACAGCCGATGGCACCAGCTACGAACATCCACCTGTAGACAAAGTCTTAGTTGACGCACCATGCTCGGGCACCGGCGTAATTAATAAGCGCTCTGATATAAGACTGAAGCTAAAAGAAGAAGACATTGCCGAAGTCAATGTCATTCAAAAGGCCTTACTCACCAACGCCGCTAAACTGGTTAAGCCAGGCGGTGCCTTAATATATTCCACTTGCTCGATTGAGCGAGAAGAGAACGAAGACATGATTGAGTGGTTTCTCAATGATGAGAGCGGCGCCGACTTTGATCGCGATGATATCAGCGCCTGTTTCATCAATGATTCGCTCAGTAAGCTTGGCTTAGAAAAAGAAGCCGCCCAGGGTTACGCACTATTCTTGCCATCACGTCATGACTTTTCGGGATTCTTTGTGGCCCGCTTGAAGCGAAAATTGCTATAGTAAATGAACTAGGAACTCGGATAGTCAATTAGGCTCTAGTTCTTAGTATTCATTTGGTAAAAATTGCTGGAATCCAATAGCGATGGCGCAGTATCCATTCGAGCAGAAATTTAGAGATCTTGTAGAAAAGCATCATGCTCCGGGTGACCCAATCGGTCCATGGGATCTCCTCATCATCTACGAAGCTCCTGGGGCACAATTGTATAAAGCCCTAATTGCTGAAGGTTATTCAATTGAAACCGTTTCTACTCAAATCAAAGAATTAAAAGCGCTGCCCGTAGCCGACTTAATCGAATTAGCCTTGACCGACAAGCTAGAGCACTCTCCAGCCCTTCTAGTACTGCAACAAAGCAATAGCAGAGATGTTCTCGACGCCATTATTGAACTAACGGTAAGTAGTCAGGCTGACGAAAGAAAACTGGCAGCACTGGTATTAATGAGAGCCCCGGGAAGGACCTTTGAGAAAGAAGCAATCGCTGCAATAAAAGCGATGATGGCAACAGAAAAAGACGAGCAAGTTATCGGTGCTCTTGCTTTCGCTGTAAAACATCTGGACATCAACGACAGTTCAGAGTTTCTCAACCAAGTCGCCCAAAGCAAAGAGAGAGAGAACAGATATGCAGCGGCTTTCGCCCTGGGTGGTCGTAACGAAGATGCACTGGCCATCAAAACCTTAATCACCCTATCACAAGACACAGACGATGACCTTCGCGACTGGGCCACCTTTGGGCTATACCTCGCCACTCAGCATAAGCAACCGGTAAGAGCAGAAATAAAAGAAGCACTGTTTGCGAGAATAGACGATAGCCACGACGAAACTCGCTATCAAGCCATCGCCGGGCTCGGCTCCTGCAAAGATCCAAGGGTACTCGAACAACTGATAAAGGCATTAGAAGCAGATGACGTTTGGCACCTTGTCATCAAGGCGGCAAGAGAACTAGGTCATCCAGCCTTATACCCTACCCTGATCAAATTGCAAGAAGATTTCCCATCAGACAAACTAGTAGCACAGGCAATTTCAGCCTGTACAGCAAAGTCAGCAAAATAAGAATTCATGCAAAAACAGCTTGACGAACAAATGAATTAGATCTAGTCTAAAGATATTATGATTCCAAACGATCAGTCAGTCGAATCAGTGCTCGTCTCCCATGGCGTCAAACCAACGCCACAACGGATGGTTATTGCTGAATATCTATTGAATACTCTCGATCATCCAACTGCTGAGGAGGTACTCGATGCTGTTTCTGGCAAGCTGCCAGTGGCACTATCGAGAGCCACGGTCTACAACACCCTCAGCTCCCTCAAAGATGCGGGAGTCGTGCGTGAAGTTCTGGCTGAGCGCGGCAAAGTGCGCTACGACGCTAATTTGTCTAATCATCATCACTTTATTGATGTCAAAACTGGTCAAATTATTGATGTGCCTGCAGAAAAAGTAGAGAAGCTTGGAAAGCTCCTTGACAAGAAGTTCAAAGTTCACGGCGTACAGGTCACCTTCTTTGGTGACCTTCAAGAAGACGAGTCGGAACAAACCTGAAAAAAGGCTGTCGGACTCACAACAAACAAGCAAGCTAAAATAGGCAACTAGCCTATCGGCAATTTTGGTATCACACGATCCTTCAATAGGGGCATAAAAATGAAAACCAGGAATCTTGTTTATTCGCTTTTACTGGCTAGTCAAATAATCAGTGGTGCTTCGGCGAAAGAACTAGCTGGCGGCACTCCCCCTGGTG
The DNA here is from genome assembly GCA_044378815.1 of Obscuribacteraceae bacterium (SeqCode). GTDB lineage: Bacteria > Cyanobacteriota > Vampirovibrionia > Obscuribacterales > Obscuribacteraceae. The sequence goes on from JBIPOV010000020.1 coordinate 59,089, forward strand.
CAAAGAAAACAGTGCTAGCGGCCAAACCCTCTGGAGAAAACGCAGAGAGCGCAGCTAAGTGCCCCATGGGATTCACTAAAGACGCGACACGCAAACCCACAGCTCTAGGAGCCTATTCGATTGGAGACTGGTGGCCCAATCAACTGAACCTAAAAATACTTGATCAGAATTCGCCCCAGAGCAACCCATTGGGCAAAAATTTCAATTACGCCGAGGAGTTCAAAAAGCTCGACATTGAGGCCGTAAAAAAAGATATAAACACTTTGATGACAACATCACAAGACTGGTGGCCAGCTGACTACGGTAGCTATGAAGGGCTCTTCATTCGTATGGCTTGGCATAGCGCTGGAACTTATCGAGTAGCTGATGGCCGTGGGGGCTCTGGGTACGGCACCCAGAGATTTGCGCCTCTCAATAGTTGGCCAGATAATGCCAACCTTGATAAAGCTCGTCGCCTGCTCTGGCCCATCAAACAGAAGTACGGTGACAAAATCTCTTGGGCTGACCTGATGATATTAGCTGGCAACTGCGCCCTTGAATCATCGGGCTTGAAGACCTTTGGCTATGCTGGTGGCCGCGCTGATGTATTCCAACCGCAAGAAGATATTTACTGGGGTCCAGAAACTAAGTGGCTGGGAGACAATCGTTATACAGCCAACCGCAAACTAGAAAACCCTCTAGCTGCCGTTCAAATGGGGCTTATCTATGTTAATCCAGAAGGACCAGACGGCAAGCCAGACCCACTAGCGGCAGCTAAAGACATCAGAGAAACATTTGCCCGCATGGCCATGAATGACGAAGAAACAGTTGCTCTAATTGCTGGTGGACACACCTTAGGCAAAGCCCATGGCGCAGCAGATCCAAGCAAATATGTAGGACCAGCTCCTGAGGCTGCCAGCATAGAAGAACAAGGCCTTGGCTGGAAAAATACTTTCGGCAAAGGCAACGGTGATGATACCATCACTAGTGGCTTGGAAGGCGCTTGGACTACTACACCTACCAAGTTTTCAAACGGATACTTTGATCATCTATTAGGCTTAGAATGGGAGCTGACCAAGAGCCCAGCGGGCGCACACCAATGGACACCGAAAGGCGGCCTTGCTGCAGGTACTGTACCAGACGCACAAGATCCAACAAAGAAACATGCGCCGATGATGTTCACCACTGACATCGCCCTAAAAGTTGATCCAATCTACGCACCAATAAGCAAAAGATTCCACGAGAACCCGCAAGAATTTAGAGAAGCTTTTGCCAAGGCCTGGTACAAGCTCACCCACCGAGACATGGGGCCAGTCTCAAGGCTTCTTGGCCCCACCGTTCCGCCGGCTCAACTCTGGCAAGACCCAATTCCGACTGCCGATTATAAGATGATCGGCAACCAGGAAATCTTCGCCCTCAAAGGCAAAATCATGTCTTCAGGGCTAACTATCCCTCAGCTGGTTTCCACCGCCTGGGCATCAGCTTCCACCTACCGTGGCTCTGACAAACGTGGTGGCGCTAATGGTGCACGTATTCGACTAGCTCCGCAAAAAGACTGGGAAGTAAACAATCCAACAGAGCTAGCAAAGACCTTGCAGACACTGGAGAAAATCCAAAAAGAGTTCAACAGCGCACGGACCGATGGCAAGAAAGTATCCCTGGCAGACTTAATTGTCTTGGGTGGATGCGCCGCAGTTGAGGCAGCGGCCAAAAAAGGCGGACAGGATGTTCATGTACCCTTCGCACCAGGTCGCACGGATGCTTCCGCAGAGCAAACTGATGCTGCTTCATTTGCCGTGCTGGAGCCAACCACTGATGGTTTCCGCAACTTCCGTGGTCACAACCTAGATAGATCGGTAGAAGAGAAGTTGATAGATCGCTCACAACTACTCACTCTCACAGCACCTGAAATGACCGTGCTGATCGGCGGCATGCGCGTTCTCAACACAGACACCGACCATTCGCAACTAGGAGTATTCACTAGCAAACCTGAGAGCTTGACCAATGACTTCTTCGTCAATCTGCTCGATATGGATACTATCTGGAGTAAGTCCAGCACCAATGAAAATGTCTACGAAGGACGTGACCGCAAAACTGGTAAAGTCAAATGGACAGGCACTGGAGTCGATCTCGTATTTGGTTCTAACTCACAACTCAGAGCGATTTCTGAAGTGTACGCCAGTGTTGACGCCAAGCAGAAGTTTGTTCGTGACTTCGTGGCAGCCTGGAACAAGGTAATGAATCTTGACCGCTTCGACCTCGAACCGTCGGTGCGAGATGGCTCCAAAGATGAGGCCATTCGTCAGCTCTTGTAGATACAGCACTCCTATTTAACCAACGGTTCTACTGCCAGGGCAGGATCGGAACCAATCCAACTTTTGTTCACCAGCAGTGGTGTCTGCAAGTCGCCGCGGTCTCTCAATACTTCAGATTCCACCAGCACTTTCAGCCTATTGTAGGCCTCAAACATTGTGGTTTTCCCTTTATCGGTCTGCAGAGCTTCCATCAGTCGTCTGGTGAAGACGCTGTTTTCATAGCCCTTTGACTCCCACGATACTTGCTCAGCCAAACTTGAACAGAGAATCATCTGCCCTTTGCCAATCTTTAAGGCATTGGTATCAAGTCCAACAGTGCGGTTCAGGCTCTTCTGACCAGCTCCTACAGCCCCGCTGTGGCAGACGTCCATAATCAGAATGATACGGTCTGAATGTACCTGATCGCTAACAATGCTGGTAAACCATTGCATAGGAATGCCGGTGGCAGGAAGACTATTTTTATTTGTATCATAGGCAACCAAAAAATTGGCGCCGCCAGCTTCCTTTGTAGCTGAGCTACCATGGCTCGATACATAGACTACCACCATGTCATCCGGCTGCACTCTTTTCGAGAGCCACTTCTCGCCGAGCATTCCAATTATATTGTCGCGACTAGCATTTTCATCAGTCAAAAGTTTGACATGGTCGGGCTTGAAGTTCTCGGTGGTGACAAGAAAGTTTTTAAAATCAGTGGCATCTTTTGCGGCATACTTCAAATTGATTGAAGTATCTTTGAAATTACTGATACCAATTACCAAGGCCCATTTGTCGTGCACTGGACGATCGTGTTCTTTGGAGAGAACCTTAGTTTGCAGATCTAATTTAGTATTGCCACCAGGGAGTACATTCTTGATCTCAGCAGCACGAGTAAGCAATGGAGTGGCCTTATCAGTTTGACCTAGATAACCATAGGTTGACGCTAGAGCTGTGAGATCTGCAGCAACTTGGGGTGCCTTCTCACCATAAAGACTTTCATCTATAGCTAGCGCTTTTTGCTGATAGATGGCAGCCTGATCATATTGCTTCTGCTTAACGTAAAGCTCACCAAGGTCATGAACAGCATCAGCCGTAATCGCATTGTTAGCGCCAAGAACTCTCTCTGACAGTTCAAGTGATTTCTTCAGCAGTGGCTCAGCTTCATTTAACTTGTCGTCTCGCAGATAGATATGGGCAAGGGCACTGGCAGCGGCAGCACGTTCTGGATGATCTTGTCCAGTTTGCTCCTCAATCATTTGCATTGAATCTCGAAGCAGTTGCTCTGCTTCTTTGAAGTTTGCCTGGTCGGCGTGAATTAGGGCCAGATTGCGCATAGTAACAGCAATATCGATGTTGTCCGTTGCCATAACCTTACGCTCTATGGCAAGCACTTCTTCTAACATTTTCTGGGCTTCATCATAGTGACCATCTTGTCTATACATGTTGCCTAGACACTCTTTGGCATGGGCAATAAAAAGACTGTCGGTGTTACCGAAAAGCGACTCTTCATTTTTGAGAGCAATTTGCACAAGCTCTTTGGCCTGTTGATATTTGCCTTGCTCAGAAAGCACCCGAGCCAGTTTCACCTGAGTCTCACAAAGGTCAGGGTGATCAGCTGAATAGTGAGACTTAAAAATATCCAGAGCTTTATTCAGAGTCGCTTCAGCCTCAGCAAAGCGGCTTTGCTTGCGATAGAGTTCGGCGTGCTTCAGCAAAATTATGGCGCCATACGGATGATCAGCACCACATATAGCAATCGACTTAGCAAACGACTCTTTGTAGAATTCCTCGGCCTCTTTATACTTCCCACGATGCTCCTGCAATAGACCCTGGTTCAACTCTGCATACTGAACACCTAGAGTTTTGGGATATTTCTTGGCGATGCGCAAGGCCTCTTTTATGTATGACTCGGCCTCATCAATTTTTCCCCAGTGGAGGTAGAGAGTGATCAAATTATTGACAGGCCAAAATCTCTGGGGAGAGTCTTTACTGAGATATTGCAAATCCATCTTCCACAAAGACTCAGCTTCGGGAAATTTACTCTGGGCGAGGTAAAGGGCAGCCATGCTATTGAAGAGCCAATTATCCATTCGGCTCATCTTTGGCAAAGTATCATTTATGGCCATAGCCTTCTTAAGAACAGCTTCTGACTCCTGAAGTTTGCCCATACAGCGCAAAGTCTCACCCAGCGAGTAAAGTATGCCAGCCTCCTCTACCGGTTTATGCTTGGTTGTGGGCAGCATTTCTACACACTGTCGCTCGGCTCTGAGAGCTTCTCGATAATTCCCCTTCTCGTAGGCCGCAACGCCAGACTTGTATATGGCATACACCATTGACCTCTGGGCCATTGCTGGCGGCGCCGAGAGCAATTGAAGGCCCGAAACAGCAAGCATGAGCAGCGAAACCACAGACTTTTTCATGAGTTAGTTCTCTTGAGCGGATGTTTATGAAAACTTGGTTCAGCCCCAAGTCGTTGCCTATTCTACCGGGTTATCAGGCATATATGACTAGCCCATCCGCCCTATGGGTATCTAGCTAGTGGTAGCCCGTATTAATTGCTGATAAATACTGGAGATGACATGGGATATGGTATTGCCTTTTTGATTTTCGTGATGGTCTATTTGCTCACGTCTCTGCGAGTCATCAAAGAATACGAGCGCTTCATCGTCTTTACCCTCGGTCGAGCAGACGGAGTGCGCGGACCGGGCCTACAGCTTGTTTTCCCTATCTTTCAATCATCAAAGAAGGTCGACTTGCGCATCATCACCATGTCGATTCCGATGCAAGAAATCATCACTAAAGATAACGTATCGGCTAAAACAGCAGCAGTGTGCTTCTTTCAGGTAGTCGACCCGTTTAAGGCCGTGACGAAAATCGAAGACCCTTTTAACGCCACTTCACAGGTGGCACAAACAACACTGCGCAGCGTTTTGGGGCAGCACGAGCTAGATGAATTGCTCACTGAACGAGATGCCATAAACGCCAAACTCTCAGCCATCATTGACAGGCAAACAGAAGGTTGGGGCGTCAAAGTAATTTCAGTAGAAGTAAAAGACGTCGAAATTCCCGAAAGTATGAAACGGGCTATGGCCAAGCAGGCCGAAGCCGAACGAGAAAGAAGAGCAAAAATCGTGGCCGCTGAAGGCGAACATCAAGCAGCCGAAAAACTGGCTCAAGCAGCCCGAGTGATAGGCACAGTGCCTGGCGCCATGCAACTGCGACAGTTGCAAACAATGGTTGAAGTATCGGCAGAGAAAAACTCTACCTTGATTTTCCCAGTGCCAATTGAACTGATGCAGTTTGCCCAGGCGGCAGTGCAACACATGCGCAACGAAAACGATGAAGATGAAGCTGGTGAAAAAATCAAGATAGAAGAAAAAATGGCAGAAGCTGTACAGATCAAAAAGCCCTAGTTAGCCGCAGTTAGTAGCACTTAGAAACGCTCATTTCTTCTGCTTAAGAAACTGGGGCAATGTCAAATCTTTTGGCTTGGCTACAATCCAAGAAAGGCCTTCCGCCACAGCATTTAACAAATTATGCTCGGGGTCACTAGAAACTTCATCCTCAAAAATCAATCGATAGGGTGCTAGATTCTCACCATACCAGAGAAAAACTCTTGCACCACCAGTAGCATCAACCTCGCTAGTTGAATTTTCCACCAATCCTCTAGTAGTTGACGGCACCACGCCAAAATTGATCATCAGATGGTCGAGATCTTGCGGGGCAGAAACATCAAATTGCCGCACATAGTCTGCAATTGAGTCAAGGCCGCCAGAAAAATCGAGACCGGCTTTGACTTTGCCAAACATGCTATTCTCTTTGAAGGCACGGCCACGAATAATGATCAAGTCGCTACAGCCTCTTCTGTAAGTGAGCCAGCCGCGCCAATTTGCAGGCACAACATCTGCTAAGCGCAGGCCAATTTCATGCTCAACAGCTTGCTTCAATAATTCGCACTCAGCCGGCAAGACAGCCAGAGACTTTGCTCTGGCAGACTCTTCTCGGGCGATTATTTCAGATTCTAGTTCTAGCAATTTGATATGCAGCATGGCAAGGATCACATAAGCAGTAGTTATAGTTCTTTATAGACCATGAAAGCAGCCATTGCTAACATGATGGCACCAAAGGCGCGCTTGAGCATAGAATCTTTGAGGCGCAAAGCTAGTTTGCTGCCAATCATGGAACCCGGTACCGCACCGAGCACCATCACAAGTACCAGCAAGAACTGTACATGATGATTAATGCTATGAGCAATGGTTCCTGGCACTGAAAGACACGCTACTACTAGCAGCGACGTGCCAAAGGCAGACTTTGCACTCATGCCATAAACAGCAAGCAGAATAGGGATGAGGATGAATCCGCCGCCGACGCCAAAGAAGCCCGCTAATAGGCCAGTCAACAAGCCCACAGGGAAGACATTAAGCCAGCTCAGTTTTTTTGAAATCGCCCCTGCCTGCACTAAATCAGATTGAGCTAAATCAGATTGAGCTAAATCAGGTTCCTTAAGCTCAGCCTTAGTCGCCGCTTGTTGCTTCAATTTGTTGCTAAAGCCAGAAAGCAAGTCAACGGCAGCAAGTGTAATTAGTGCGGCAAAAAGCAGCATAAGGGTGCGCCCCTGCACCTGCAGCGTCAAGGCAGCACCAATAAGGGTGCCAATAATGGCAGGTAAAACCAACAGTTTGACCATGTTTAGGTCAACTAGTTTTTCTTTGACATAGTTGACTGCGCCAGCCACTGATGTCGGCACAATTAGCGCCAACGTTGTGCCAATGGCCATATGGGCATCAAGGTGCATAATCAGACGCAACATCGGCGTACAAACAATGCCACCACCAATACCAAAGGTACCGGACAATAGACCAGTAAGGAGGCCAATCGCAAGCGCTTGAAAAACTTCTAGCAGTGAAAATGGGAAATTCAAGGCTAACTAAACTTACATGTAATTGGAAAGCAGCTTGCCAAGATCCGGATTCTCAACCACCATCTGGTTGAAGTTAGGATTCTTGGTCAGGCGTTTGGCAATACTGCGGTCGTGCTTAATCGCTCTATAAATTCCCTCAGGGTCAAGAGTGACAACCCGTAATGCTTGCGGATTCTTGGCTAAGATAGCAGCCGCAGAGCCCCACTTAGTAATACGCCTGCAGGTATAGTGGTCGGCTTCAGCAATTTTATCTAAATGGGGATGAGCCGCCAGTACACGAGCCGATGCGGCATGGCTGCAAATGGCAGCAACAAGGCCTGGGTCTGCTGCAACCATCTTATCTACCCAGCGCATGCGAGCGATTTTCACGGCCGTCGCTGTATCTGAACGAATGGCTTTAGTGCGAGCAGTATTGTTGAGAGCTGGTCTTAATTCTAGATTTGTGCCTGGAGAGGAAGAACTAGTAGCAGTCGTCGTAGTCTGAGCAAAGGCTGCGGAAGTCACAATACTCGCCACAGATAAGGCATAGGCCAAATAAGCAGAAACAATTTTTCTGTTTTTCAGCGTCTTGGTCAGTTTAATAGCCTGAATAAATGGCATCTGCTAGTCTCATTTGTGTGGCGTTTTTAAACATGGATTTTAACACTGATAGACTATCTTAGACCTGAAGCAGGGGAATAAATGTCCAACAGCGGTCAATATCAAGACGATAGCCCCCGAGACAAGGGCAGTGAGCGACCAGGCAAAGAAGATGCCGCCGCTCAGGCTAAGAACAGGCTAGAGCTGGACGTTACCCAGTCATTTGAAGCTGACACAGAAGCCACTCTGGTTAAAGAAACCGCTCGGCGCAACTATCTGCTCAAAGGGCAAGAGCAGGAGCCCAAAATGACCCGTCATATTCACCCAGCGGGCAATAGCGAGCAAAGAAGCAAAGAATTTACAGTCATGAGCCAGGTAGAAAGGGCACAGATAGGCAGCCTGCCTGTTTTCTTACGGCCAGAACAGTTACCGCGCAAATCGGGATTCACCTCGCCCCCGGGCGAAGATAAAACCTTTGAAAGGTTTAAGCCTCGAATTGACGAATTACTAGAATTAACAGCGCCAAGTAGTGAACGCAACTACGGCGCAAGCCTGTCTAGGGCCGAGTCTAAGGGCCTGAACGAAACCAGAGAACGCTTGCTCAATTGTGACAATCTCAGCGACGCTCTCTCAAATACACTTCATCTAGCCCGTCTCTATCAACATTTACGATATATTGAAGAGGCAAAAAGAGCGACTTTGTTTGCTCTGGGTATCGATCCTGATAACCCCACCGGCAAGCAGCTTTTTAAGGAACTAGAACGCGTGCAAATTACTGAACTGGGTCTGAAGTCATCTCTTGAACCTTCCCCTTTTTCGAAATCAGCTCTGCGCAATCGCATTGTCAATTTAAGCGGCGGCAAAGTAGTTGTGGTGGGCGACTTGCTCATAGACGAATTAGTCGAAGGTCGGCCCGAGAGAATTTCGCGCGAAGCTCCAGTGCTAGTGCTTGAGCATGTCGACACTGAGCTTATACCTGGTGGAGCAGCCAACACTGCCCATAACATCACCGCGCTTGGTGGCAAGTGCCACGCCATTGGTGTTTGTGGAAAAGATGACTACGCTCCTAAACTGGCAAAAGTCTTGGAGCGCTATGGCATCACTTATGATCTGATCGAAGACGAAAGTCGTCCAACGACAGTTAAAAGCCGAGTAATTTCAAAATCGCACTCACTCTTGCAGCAGCTTCTGCGTATCGATCGCATATCTCACGCAAAAATTGATAGCCAAATTGAGTCCCGCCTGATTGAGAAAATCAACACGGCCAATCAGTCGTTCAACGCCATCATTGTTTCTGACTACAAAGCCGGTGTCATCACAGATGGTGTCATTGCTGCAGTCAGAACCTTGGCCGAAAATCAAGACACAATGGTTATTGTTGACGCCCAAAATAGCTTTGAGCGCTTTGGCAACTGCACGCTGATGACACCGAATCAACCCGATGCAGAAGCGGCTTCAGGCATCAAAATCACTTCAAGAGAATCTCTTAAACAGCTAGGCGAAATACTTTTGAATAAATCAGGAGTGAAGGCACTCTTAGTCACCCGTGGTGGAGACGGCATGGTGCTCTTCGAGCGCGGCAAGCCTATGGTTGAGCTACCTGCCTTCAACCGCTCAGAAGTCTTCGACGTCACCGGAGCAGGTGACACTGTGGTAGCGACAATGGCACTAGCTCTCACTTCTGGTGCAAGTATGCCAGAAGCTATGGCCCTCGGCAATCTAGCCGCATCAATAGTGGTGCGCAAACCTGGAACTGAAGTAACCAGCCAAAAAGAAATGCTACAGCATCTTGAGCAGCTCAATCTGCCTGAATAGCTCTAGGCTGACTGAATAGCTCTAGACTGCCTGAATAGCACTCGTACGCCTGACGTAGCAGCTAAGCTACCAGGCTTTAGCTGCCTTTGCGATAGTGGCATTGCGAGCTACGTCATCATCAATTAGAAGGATGCGCCAGGACTGAGAACTTAGAGCAAATTGCAAATCGCCTGAGCTAGCTGTTGGTAAATTGGGAAATCCTGGTCTTCCTCTCAAAATGCCACCACCCGAAATCTGCACTTCTAGTTCATTAGGACCTTTGACCTTTTTCAGAGTGACCCTGGTTGTGCCCAAAATTTCTTGATTTTTCGGCAAAGGCCCATCATCAGTTGAGGCCTTAACTACTGCGCAGAAAAATGTATTGCCCACCAGGGCATTCATCAGGGCAGGATCACTGTTTCCGTTAATAGTAAGTGGACTGCTACCAACATCTAAACTGGGATTGCTCACGCCACTCCAGTTCGAGATCCAAGTGGCATTTTGCTTAGGCTTGTTCGGGTCTAACTGTAGATTGCCGTTGGTGGCCTTAGAAGAAATGCCGATTGGCAATATCTGATTGGGCGAAATTGTCCGTAAACCAGCATAAGCGCCACCTACAGCACTGGCACTGACGGGAATACTAGGGAAACCAACGAACCTGGCAAAGATGGTAGGCATCTGCCAAGTAATTGTCACTTCGCATGTGTGGGGGAACTTATTGGGTCTGGAATTAATATCGACATCCACGGCAACGGTTTGACCGTCAGCAATCAAGGGCTGATTGTCAGAGGCATTGCGTCCAACCATGTCCACAGCCCAGCCCATAGCTTTCTTCTGTTGAAACTGACTAGGGGCCGGGGCCGTTAGCATGTAGGCACCAGCTAAAGCACCAGAATCGGCAGCTACCTGAAGCTGCTTTCTTATATGAAAGCCGTGAACAAAATCAACAGCAATTGAGCCAAGAACTAACAAGCCAAAAATCAAAGCCAACAAGAAGACTGAACTGAGAGCACCTTTCTTGCTGCGGGCAGCACTGTTTCTTCTAGAGAGTTTGATAACAATAGCCCTTGGCTTGGTACTCATTTTTTCTTGCCTTCTTTATAGCAGTCACTCGTTAGACCAAGGTTTCCATCACCATCATGCATATTTTCTTGGGCCTTTTGATGGCTTCTTCAGTACTTTCTCTCAAAGTTTTTACTCTAAGCGACAAGTTGATTCAGCCACAATCTCAAAACCTTTACCCAAGCCAAGAATATCGGGCTCAGGAAAATGCCGACAACCATACTCATCAGAAACGAAGTGCACTTTTACGGTGACCGTTGGCGGGTTGGACTTTTCATTAAAGCCCTGGCCACCAAGCTCAAACTGCTTGTAGCTGTTAACAACGCCGGGATAATCAATTGAAGAGACAATCTCGCACCAACGAGCCACTGTATATTTGGGGTCCATTCCATACGACATAGCTAATTTGCGCGCGGCAGTACTAGCCGCTTGCTTCAAAGTGCAATGAATGACATAGGCTTCGCTCGCCTCGATCATCACATAAATAGAGATTACGATTAAAGGCACAATCATGATTAACGAAGCCGTAAATTCAGGCATCATCTGAGCTAACTGAGAGCGATTACGGCGACCTTGTCTCAAAATCTATACCTATATATAAGTACGCTCAGTAAATGAAGGCGGTGGCTGACGAACTAATGTTTACCTGAGAACGCAAATTAAGCGGGTCAGGATTAGGAAACTTTGGCAGAGGCGGATCGCCTTCCTCTGGAATGTAAGTACAAATAACAGTGACCGACTCAGGAGCGCTAAACATGGCTTTCTTGATCTGCCAACCGCCTTCGGGAATAGTAAATTGGGCATTGCTCGACACCATATTGTCAATGCGAATGCGCGACAGCACTCGACTTTGCTTAGCTAAATCACGCGCGACAGATGGGTCACGAAAATACTCAGCAGCCAGAGCTCGGGAGGCAAGATTAGCGGCCTCAGTCATGTTCATACCAATGATATAAGCGTATGAAATCTCAAGCCAGGCCCAGATTGTCAAAATTATGATGGGCAACAAAATGCAGGTTGAAACCACAGCTTCAACGAGCACAGCTGCAGATGAACGACGCAGTTTCTTTTGCTTTTTGCTGTTTCTGGCACCACAAGAGTATCTCAATAAGCACTCCCCCACAACCAGTAAAGATGCCTAGAAGACCATTAAACTCTGTAGGTCTTTGACCCACGACTTAACTTGAATATGCCCACAAAATCGAAAAAAGAACCGAAAGAGACTAAAATAGCTCTATATGAGTAATGGAAATCAGGCCAAGCCCCACTTAATTCTCCCTGCGGGAACTCAGATAGTCACTCTAGTTGAGTGTCGCGGATTGGCTGGCGAAGCTCTTCGACGCAAGGGTACAGTCGGCAAAATAATCAAGAGTCCTAGCGATAGTACCCATGCCTACTTGGTTCAATTTCCTGATGGCGGTCAAATCGGCCTGCACCGCCAAGAAATAGCCATTCGCAAACAGGTACAGAGCCTCAATTTCGATCGTCCTCAGAGTTTAGAAGATGATGCTGACTTGCGCCACTATGTGATTTATCGCTGTGTTGTTGGCTCAAGGGCATATGGTCTTGAGGTCGACGGCTCTGATACAGATAGGCGCGGAATATACTTACCGCCAGCCGATCTCCACTGGTCACTCTATGGGCTGCCAGAGCAAATCGAGAATGAGGAAAATCAAGAATGCTTCTGGGAACTACAGAAATTTTTGATCTTAGCTCTCAAAGCCAATCCCAATGTACTGGAATGCCTCTACACGCCTCTGGTTGAGGAAGCCTCACCAATAGCCCAAGAGCTGCTGCATGAGCGTTCGCGCTTGCTTTCCAAACTTGTATATCAAACCTACAACGGCTATATTCTTTCGCAGTTTAAGAAGTTAGAAACTGACTTGCGAGCCCATGGCGAACTCAAATGGAAGCACGTAATGCATCTTGTTAGATTGCTTTCCTCCGGAATTACCATTTTGAAAGAAGGCTTTGTTCCTGTAAAGATTGACAGCAATCGCGAGCGCTTACTGGCTATTCGCAATGGCCAGACCTCATGGGAAGAAGTGAATAGTTGGCGATTAGAACTACATTCACAATTTGCTGAGGCTTTCGATCAAACAAAATTACCAGAGCGACCCGATTATGAATGGACCAACGATTTTCTCATCCGAGCTCGCCGTGAAATGGCAAAGGGTTAGATGAAACAACGATATTAATTTCTATGGGGGCGAATACCAGCGCCTACGCGAGATTCTAGAAGAGGAATGCCATTTCTAAACTTCCATTTGCACACTACAAAAAGACTACAACATTAAGGCAGCAGTAGAGGATTTACTGATACGACTGAGACTCAAGTCAGACCATTAGGCGTTGTGTGGTTCCGCAAAGTTAGCTCTAACTCTGTGGTAGACAAGGTCTTGAGGATCGTTGAACTTAGAAATTGATTTCATAAATTCGTCCTGGAAATGACGCGGCAGTCTTTCAATACTTTCGGATGCTCTGTCAGCAACGTCAAAGGCATGCTTTTGAATTTCTCGAATCATCCTTTCGTTAGCTTCTAGCATTTCGCGAATACGCATTGCTTCAGGATTATTCATTTCAAATGCTGGTTCTGACCTAGTATCTGGCATTGGTTCAGCCTGCAATTCTTTGTGAAACTTGTCGCTCTGGGTAGACTCAACGTTGGGAACTTGGATTTCGGTGTTTTCAATCGCCATGATTAGTAATTCCTCTAGAAATTTGGGGTGTCGCCCTCGCGTGCTCTCGTGAATAGGTCTATCGACATTAGCGAATTCTTCGACAAGGCTTTTCGTAGAAACCCCATGCTTTTCAGAAAAAACTTTATTGATCTCATGTCCAAGGCTAATGAGTACAATTGGCTGTGCTTTCTCTCGCCTAAGGCTCCGAAGTAGTCAAAATGACAGCTATCGCCCCTGACATGTCGACAATGCAACTGCTAAAGATCGCCAACGACAACCATGTTGGGGCCGTCCAGCTTTCGGAGCAAGATCGGGCACTTTTAGTCACTTTGCTCAAAGAGAAAGCCCAGGACGAGCTTGAGTATGGTGAAGAAATCGAATTTGAGAAAGTTCGCCTAGTTCGGCGGGTTACCGGGGCAGTCTCAATTTTCTTTGAAAAAGATGAACCACCAAAACCAGCCAAGAAGAAAGCATCTGCTGACAAAACCAGTGACTCGACTAACGAAGGCTAGACCTTAAGCTCTTAGCTTTTAGATTCTAGTATTATGGAGCGACTAGTCAGAGGGCCCAAGACCATGCAGACAGCTGAATTAAAGATATCGAGTAAGCGTAAATTAAATATACTCGACTACGGTTTAGTAGTTGTCACCTTACTCTCAGCTGCGGGCTTTGGCCTGGCAAAAGCTGGACACGCTGGGGTTAATCAAGTAATCAAAGGCACTCACAAGGTAAATATTGAGGTCTTCATCACCGGTTTGAAAACCAAAGACATCAATCTATTTAAGGTAGGCGACAAGAGTTCGATAACCATTCGCAACCAACCTGTTCAGCCGCCGATGACCATTGTTAAAGTTGACCATCAACAGAAGCAAGTAGCGTTCTTGAGCCCCGACGGCAAGAAAGCCATGGCTTTTCCTGACCCAGCCAACAGCATCGCCCACGATTTTTATGTCACTGTGCAAGATGAAGCCGATGCTACCGATGACGGTTATGTCATTCGCGGCAACAAAATAAAATTAGGCAATCAGATCGAGCTTGAGGCCTTCAAATATAGAGTGCAAGGAGTGGTGGTAGACATCAATCAGGCACTCTAAAAAATGCTTACACAACTTGCTTCTTTTTTTAGCTTCTCCGCTCTAGACAAAACTTGGGGCCAAGCACTAAGCACCTCAGCTCTGCTGGGCTGGTTGGTCGCCTTATTCAATCGTCTCCGGCAAAATTTTGCTCAAAGTGCCATAAGCACTGCTGGCACCACCTTGCAACAACTGGCCTTTGCCTTAAGCTGTCTGCTCTTTCTCGTGCTCGCTCTACCGCAATTTGCTAATGACAAAGGCGCTTTAGCTCTACTTTCAACGGCAGCAATGTTGTTGTGGATAGTCGGCAGGTTGGCTGGAGGCAAGGAGGAGAGACAATTCTCTGTGATTGATGGAATTGTTCTGGCTTACTTAGCGGCCAACATTATTGCCACCTTCTCTTCTCACTATCTGGTGCAGAGCATAAAAGGATTGAGCAAAGTCGCTGTATATATCATTAACTACTTTTTGCTCACTAGTATTTTGAGCAAACCCAATAGGCTAAACAAACTAATTCTGTCTGCTGTCCTGGCTGGTTTTGTTGTCAGCTTGTACGGTCTGTACCAATACAAGATCGGAGTAGCACCACTGGCAACCTGGGAAGACCCAACAGTTGAGTCAAAGGGCACCCGCATTTATTCCACCCTCGGTAATCCTAATTTATTGGCGGGTTATCTCATTCCACTCTTCCCTCTAGCACTGGCTCTTGCAGTCAACTACTGGAACGAAAAGCGAGGATGGCTAAAGAATACATATATAAGATTGCTAGCAGCATTAGTTTGTTTGGGCATGGCTCTAACCATTGCTTTAGCGACAGTGCTGACTGGTAGCCGAGGAGCCTTTCTTGCCCTGGGTGGAATGGCCGCTGTCATTGTCGCAGCCTTATTTTTATATGTGGTGGCAAAACACAAGAAGTTTATAGCGCCGATTGTTTTAGTTCTGCTGGCAAGTGCTGTGGCCGCTGCACTTTTAGTGCACTTCAAATTTCCAAGTTTTGAAAGCCGTATTCTTTCTATATTTGCCGGCTCAGAACATAGTTCTAATGCTTACCGAATTTATGTTTGGCGCGCCTCGGCCAAAATGTTTATGGACAACTGGTGGTTTGGTGTCGGGCCGGGCAACTCAACTTTCCCTTTAGCTTACGGTCTATATATGAAGAGCGGCTTTGACGCCCTTGGTACTTATTGCGTGCCCCTGGAGATTGGTGTGGAATGCGGCCTACTGGGCCTGCTCTCATCTTTCTTATTGACCTTAAGCCTTTGCGCTAGGGCCCATCTCACCTTCTGGCAAAATCCCAATCTTCGCTGGATAGCCCTTGGCCTAACGGCAGCTCTGACAGGTCTAATTGTGCAAGGTTTAGTCGATACAGTCTTTTATCGCCCCCAGGTGCAGTTTTTATTCTGGCTAGTGGTGGCTGGCATAACTTCGGTCTCTTTAGCCCCAAAATCATTAACTCCTACACATAAAACCACTTGATTTCATTGACTGAAGTTAATATTCGCCGATTCAAAACACCATCAAATTCCCCAAAAGCCAACCCCCAAGATGCATATCAAGCTTTTGGAGCTTTTATTAAGTCACGCTAATTTAATCTATAATTTCCAGATTAATTGGGAATATAGATAGAAGCCAAAGCTTGGAGATGCTCCAATTGTCAGGCGCTATGGATAAATAGTCTAACTTTCGCCTCATCTTGACGACCGTCAAACATTAGACGACAATAATATAGAGAGATTACTAATCCATTTCATTCGTTCCAGTCCAGGCAACCGCGACTAAATCAGCGCCAAAGACAAACAAGTCTCCGGGCAATACTCAACAAAGCCGACGAGTCGGCTCCAGGAGGACAGCAAATTATGAAACTTCGACGACAACGAGGGGCCACGCTAGGACTAGTAGCGGCGTGCGTATTCCTCGTAATTCTAGTGGGGGTAGGATTCTTCTTCCTCTCCAAAATCATTGGTGGTGGCAGAGAAGTCGCCAACGCTACCGACGCCGGTGTCTTGAATGTGGCTAAACAAGCCGTCAGAAGAGGTGCTGTTCCACTGACCGGCGGTCTAATCAGCGAGTTCGGTGCACTAACAGAACCAGTAAACACTAAAGTCGACCTTGTCACCTACAACCGCCTCGTTGCCCAAGCTCTGATTGTTGGTAAAAACGCAGAGGTTCTTGGGGGACCAGCCATCGGTCATGCCAATCAGCTGAGAGCTGACGTAAGAACAATCGGTTTAGCTCTCAAGAACAATTTGGCTTCAGAGCCTAACTTTGCTTCAGACTTTTCGAGCATTGCTAGTGAGAACAACACAAAAATGTGGAATGGCCCAGCAGTAAGCCTCGTAGGCACTGTCAGCAGTGGCTACATGAAGACAGGCAGTTCAACCAACGTCTACTTCGCCCCTGCGACCCTAGCTGCATTGGGTGGTTGGGCTCCGCCGCTGTCATCTCAACCAGCAAAAGCCAACCCCGCAGCTAGATACCTAGCTGGTTACACCCCCTTCAATGTCAACGGCAACGCTACATTCTTGTATGGTGTTCCAGTACTGCCACAAACCAAGCCTCACTTGGTAGACCATGGTCAGTTCAACACTACCGCTATTGATCCAGATACTCCTCCAAACGCATTCCGCACTAACTCCAGAGCCCTTGAAGCCAAATCTGGTGCCATGGGTACATCTGTTGCTTGTGCCATCGTTGGCGTAATCAACAAAGAGTTCGCTGCAGTAATCCCAAGAGGATTTATCAGAGTTCTCAATGGCCAAGATGCTTTCGTTAACGGTAACCCAGCAGTATCGATGCCAGTGAGCAATGGCGCTAACGACATCTTCAACAACGAGCTGTTCCACGGTGATGGTGTCCTCCAAGCTAACACAGGCGCTAACAATGGCGGACAGCCAGTGTTCTCTCATTACGCCAGCAGATTGTCACAAGCAAAAGCTGACTGGTCAGCATATTACGCCACTAGAAACACTGTACACAACGGCGATAGTTATACCGACACCCATGGCGACCTCCAAATAAACAACATTACAGACAATGGTCCACCCGGGTCAGCTGGCAACTACTACGCTGGAAACCCCAATCTCTGGGCTGTTTGCCAAGACTACCTGACAAACCCAGCTGCACACGATATCAGAACAGGTGGAGCACATAACCAGTACGCCACCTTTGCCGACCTCTGGGCACTAGCACAGTCGAATGACACTACCCAGTGCAAGTTCGATATGTATGACACAAGTCTAGCCGGCAAGCCAGAAGGACCAGCATGCATAAACAACCTGAGCAACTGGAGCACGAACTTTGGAAGAAATGACCCCGGTACCTCCACTTATACTCCCCCACCAGGTGGCTTCACCAACGTTGAGTATATGAAAGCAGACTTGCTCGGCAAAATTGCTGGCAAAGCGGGTGGTGGTTTCTGCGCTTCCGTTGGAGGCATGCCTAATCCATCTGGTTTGAAAGCATGGCCAGGCGATGTAAAATCAGGAGCTAATGGTTCTAATAAGCCATATACAGGCGGTAGCACCAAGGTTAACTACTTGGAAACCGGCACCCCGCTAACCTACCTAAGACAACTAGGAATACAAGGCGGATCAAGCGGCACGACCTGTCCTTACAATCAGATTATTGATTCAGTCTGGAAACGGATGCAGCAAGTACAACCGACTCTCACAAAGTCTGATGTCGAGACTGCCCTAAATAGCACCACACTGTCACTGGGCGGGAGCGGAACTGCAGACAACGGCAAACTGTACCTCTACGTGCAAGGCAACAACTGCATGATGACCAACTCTCTTCCTGGTTACACTGACAGTGCCATACCTGCAGATGGCCCTACACCATCCGGCGCTGATGTATGCAACAGCTCATACCCTGTTAACGGCTGGGCTGTGAACACTGCCAAATCCATGCCCGGAAGTACCGTATCCACCGGTGACGGTGGCTACCACGAAATGCCGTTCACCCAACCCAACCCTGGTTCCGGTCCACGAGGAACTGACAGAGCGATATTCCACCCAGCCTCTGGTTTCAACAACCTTCTTGGAGAACTGAAATTCGAACAAGAAGTACAAGGAGCAACATTCTGCAAACCTAACTAATAAATAAAAAACGAAAACATAAACATGATCTGATAAACAGCCACCTCTACAATTAAGCAGGTGGCTGTTTATTAATTGCAAAAACATGGCATTAATAATGTGAGATTAGATATTTTGGGGAGGAATTACGCGTGCTCAAAAGCTGTTTTACCAACAGGCTACTCTTAATATCTGCAGTTAGTGCAGTTGCCGTAATGGCATGCGCTGGAGACGTTGAGGCTCAGAACCAACAACAACAACAACAACAACAGCAGCGCCAACAACAGCAACAACAGCCGTCTGATCTGCTAACCACACCACCAGAAACACTTAAGCAAAAAGTTTCCTGTCCGAATCTGCCAGAATACACGGGCAAGTCTAAGTTTATTAATGGTCTAGTTTATAAAAACTGGCACGATCCCAAAAGTAAGCAAGGGCCAGCATACGTGATGTGCTTCAATGCAAAAGAGACTCCTGAACAAGTTCATGACTGGTGGCTCAACAGTATGCGTCAGTATCGATGGAACATCACCTATAGCTCTTCAGATGTCGTGCGTGGTGTAGATAAAGATGGCAGCAATTGTTCAGTTCAAACTAGCGGTCCAGTTTTAGGTTTCGATAAGGACGACCGGTCAAGCTATGTAGTGCGATTCCAAGGCAAAGATTAATAGTAAGATTTGGAACCCACGCGGCTTGCCAAGAGAAAAATACCAGTGAAAACCCTGTAGTTTCCTCCCAGGTAATACGGCTAGACTGTCTATTAACTCGCCGCCGTATCTCGCGAATACCGAGAAAGATTAACCACTTGCACGGCGGCAACCTTTACGAAAGACAGCTGACAGCCTTAGCTAATCTTCCACAAAAGCCACAACTCGAGCAGGTGCCGCACTGGCACCGACAATCTTTAGCGGAAAGAATGCAACTTTGAAACCACAAGGTGGCAACGCTTGTAGGTTAGCAAGCTGCTGCACGACATAAAAACGATACTTACGCATAGCATAGTGGGCATCCCAGATACGCTCTTTGTCGCGGCTTTGCTGATAGTCAGCAATCATTAGATGAAAGGGCCTATCAAAACCCAGGGCATCGGTACCACCAACCAATGCTCCACTCTCAGCTAGAAATGTAGCTGAATCAGCAGTTAAGCCGGGATAGTTATAACGTATAGGCGATGTCAAGGGCATCAAGTCGTGGTCGGTACGCAATAGCACAGCGTCACCCTCTTTTATGGTGTAGTTAATGCGTGCGAGTGCCTCTTTAAGATGCCCCCTGGTGATTGCCGCTCCAGTTCCCTTTAAGGCCGTTAAATCGAGCACAACACCGTTTAAATAAAGCTCTTCAAGTGGAATTTGATCTACGGTCAAAGCCTTTTGATCGCCTGTTTTACTACCGTAATGCCATGGTGCATCAACGTGTGTGCCAAGGTGAGTGCTGATAATGATATTCTCTTCCGCCCACCCCTCACCCTCAGGCAAATCCTCGGGACAGCAGCCAAAAAGCTGCGACATTATTTGAGCACCATGGGCATGGCCAACATATTCAATTTGTGGACAAATAATGCGATAGAGAGGCTTGAGTAGATCAGGAAATTCGCTGATATCTGTTTGCTCAAGGGGACGGGTGAGATCAACTAATTTCATGGCGCCTCAAAGAGAAAGAGAGAAAGAAAGAAAACAAGTAAGTAAGTAAGTAAGAGCGACGAAGATTAAGAGAAGCTTATCCAAATAGAACGGTCTATTTGAAGCTGCTTGAATAGAGATCATAGTGCACTCAACACTATAGCGAAATACCTACACTCACAGCGGTCGCCAATGCCCAGCCCCGCTCCTTGAAACAAGGTGATGAAATGCAATCTCTAACTAAAGCAAAATATTCAAAAACCCGACAACACTTTGATCAATTTCAGATTCTCGATAGTGATGAAGCGCTAGAGAAAACTGAGTTTATCAACACGGCCATCGACAATAATTGCGACGAAGCTCTATCTGCCTATCTTAAAGATATGGGCCGCTATCCACTGCTCAACAAAGACGAAGAGCAGTTGTTAGGAAAGCAAGCCCAGCAAGGCAGCGAACTGGCTAAGCGCCGCTTGACCCAAGCCAATTTACGTCTAGTGGTGAGCATTGCCAAACGATTTGTTGGACGCGGCCTTTCCCTTGGCGATTTGATCCAAGAAGGCAATCTGGGCTTGCTCAAAGCGGTTGATAAATTCGATCCAGAACGCGGTTTCAGATTTTCTACTTATGCCACCTGGTGGATCAGACAAGGCTGCTCTCGAGCCGTTCAAGACAAAGGTCACACCATTCGCATACCAGTGCACATGACCGAAACTGTGCAAAAAATCCACCAGGCTGCTCATCAATTTTTCGTCAGAGAAGGTCGTCGAGCTGGTTCTAGCGAACTAGCAAAAGAACTAGGCCTCAGCGAAGGCAAAATCAAATCATTACTGCAGTCAATTCAAGAACCGATTTCGCTTGATGCCACCACTTCAGAAGAAGGAGATCCACTAATCGATCAGCTTGCTGACCTAGATCACCTCGCTACTGAAGAAGAAGCAATCATAAAACTCTGCAAACAAGATGTTGAAAATCTTGTGGCCAAACTAAGTGCTAATGAGGCTAACGTTATTCGCTTACGCTACGGCCTCGATACCGGAGTGCCACTAACCGCAACAAAAGTAGGCACGGTCTTAGGTTTCAGCGATGACCGCGTTAGACAATTAGAGAACCGCGCTTTGCTGAAGTTGCGCAATATGGACAGCACAGGCAGCCTGCGCGATTATCTTAAATAAAAAAAGCCTCGCTATCGTTATTTTGATAGCGGGGCTTTTTAAAATTATTCCAGCCGTGCTGTTTAGAACTCAGCAACCAAGCCAAAAGAGGCAATCAATAGAATAAATACAAAGTAGAGAATGAAGAACCAAGCCCATCTGTAGATGATGTCGACTTCAGTCAATTTTTTCGCTTTCTCAGCCATGTCAGTGATCTCCTACCTTCTCAAATTCTTCAATTCTTCAAACTTTTCAAAAACTACTTAGCAGCTGGCTTAGCAGCAGCAGGTGGTGGCGAGGGAAGTTGCCGTACGAAGGCGACAAACTCTTTGGCCTCACTCAAGAAGCGATCTTTTTGCGGACGCGATAACCAAAGGGCCAATACTCTTTGACGATCTACTGTTTTCTTCAAACCAGGAGGCCGCTGACCAAGTAGACGCTCGCGGATCATGCGATTACCTTCACGGTAGTAGCAATCGCCAATCTGGCAGCCAGTGACGATTACGCCAGCAGCTCCAGCTTTCATAGCAGCTTCGATCATTAGAGGTTGAATCATGCCGCTGCAAGGAAGCTTGACCACGTGCAGGCCATCAACTCCTTTGACTTCGCCTTTGTCATTGCACACTGAATCGAGATCGCAAGCGCGTTCACAGATCAGAGTAATTACCTTTTGTTCCGACATTTTCTTAGACTACCCTTTTTTGAAATTAGGTTATTAGTTAGGTTTCGCTTCAGCCATCGCTCTGATCTGAGCGGTAACGTCAGTATCAAGTAAGTTCGGCAGGTCAATTGCATCGAAAGCACATGCTCCCACGCAAACTCCGCAGCCAGAACAACGATAAGGCTTAACCGTAGCAAGCAATTTGAAACGCGATCCAGCTGGTGCTGGAACCATTTCAATGGCTTGATATGGACAGTCTTTGGAACAGAGTGAGCAACCAGTGCATTTGCTCAGAACTACTTCGGCAGCTTCAATGGGATTAGCAGCTTTGTAGAGACTTGGTAGCGGTACCAAACACAAAAGAACAGTGGCGCCTATCATCAAGGCCCAAAATGTCGTCAGGTCAACCCCAGGTTGTGCCATCAACCAATAAGGGAAGAGGAAGAACCAGTCGATATCAAAACTAGTTGGAGCACTGTTGATATCAGCCATCTTGCCACTGGTGATTGGATAAGCGAAAACAACCACGAGTAACGCAGCCATCAACATATAGTTAATAGCAGGTGGTGGAGTGATTACCGGTCTGGTCATGCGCACATAGTGCACCCACAAACCAAACAACAGCGAGAAAGATAGACCGATGTGGATGAAGAGGAAGTTAGAGAGTGTCAGGTTAGTGATGGCAGTGCCGTTCAAGAACCAGGCCTTAAGACCAGGCCCAATTAGAGGTATAGCCTCGAAGGCACTTGCGGTCATACGGGTAAGAACTAAAGAACGCTCGTCCCAAACCAGGTAATAACCGGTTTGACCAATGAAGAGCACCATTAAAAGCAAGACAATTCCCGAAACCCACTGAATCCATCGGTATTGACGATAGCGATCCGTGACCCAAACACGCAGAGCATGTAGGACGATGGTGATTACCATGGCGTCACCGGCATAGCGGTGGATACCGCGAATTACGGCTCCCATCGGCAATTTATCAGTAATGTAGTCAACCGATGTCCAGGCGTTTACGAGATTGGCCGAGAAATAGGCGTTATCAATGGTTGGAATGTAGTAGGCGAAAAGCAAAAGCCCTGAAAGGAAAAGCACCCACAGGTAGAACTGAGGAAGCGCACCGTGATAATAGAAGGGATTGTACTTATTGCTGATGACAGCATTAGTTCCCTTTTCTATTGCGAGCGTTAGGTCAGTTAGGCCTTTCGGTATCGACGTGTACATGATTCAGAACTCCCAGTACTTATTTCTTGACGGGCAAAACAGTCTTTTCTTCAGCTTCTTCACGGCCAATTGCGGCGATGCCTATTGCTGCAGCGACCATTGCCAGGCCCATAACTAATGAGTAAGCATAGTCTCCGAAACGTGACTCAGCACCAGCTTTCTTCAAATATTCAGACCAGCCAGTGGACAGACTAGCAACCTGGTCATAATTCGGTAGTGGCAAGCCCAAATTCTCATTAATCCAACGCAGCCAGAGGGGCCAAGCGTCAGGGGCACCGGTCATACCAAGCTCAGCCCAAGGCATTAGGCCAGTCAAGGCGAGGCAGGCGACAGCGCCTACAACTACCAAAGCAATGTTAATCGTTTTACCCACGATTAGTTATCTCCATGAGTTTCAGGGTCAGTTGATTCGTCACTACAAGAGGGTCTAGTCAAACGCTCGTAGACAGCGTCAAAGAGTCGAATCTTGCGGGTGCGATTGTCTTTAGATTTCTCTTCTGCATAAATGAAGAAGGCCTGCACCCCAATCAGAGCGACAGTAAACAAACTTCCAGCGAGCACGTATACGATGGCCGAAACTGATAATCCAGCTTGCATCTGTCTGGTTCCTTCAAAGAACCAAGAAAGAGCCACCACTGAAAAAACAAAAGCGAAGAACTTGTAGACAAACTTGATCTTCAGTCTTCTGCTTGAAGAAGAAGAGGAAGCACCACTAGCACCATTTTCAGGCTTAGCATTGAGGTTATTCATATTGCCATTTAAACTAGCGGTGCTCACTTTTTGATTCTTCTTACTCACTTATCTAAGCAACTGCAACAGGTTCAGCAGGTTTTGGTGCAGCCAATTTGGCTTGAGCCTGTTTGGCTTGAACTCCGGCAACTAGACACAACAGTCCAGCGATAGGTCCACCAAGCATCCACCACCAGTCATTGTCAGGAACTTTCAGCGGATAACCACCTTTCACCAAGCCTGGTACTAGACGATCCTGCAATGTGCAGTAATCCCAAGCCCAACGGTTGTTGATCATGAAATCAGTCATGCTCTCGTACTCTGGGTGGGGTCCTTTGACTGGGTCTGAGAACTTGATGGCATCGTAGGCACCATTAGGTCCAGACGGTGTTTCAAAGGTTGGAATAAACTTCGAAATCAAGTCTATTGGTGTCTTGTTTTTAGCCAGCTCAGCTAGTTTCTGCAAGTCTTCCTTAGCAACGGGCTCACCCAATTTAGCGATGTAGCCTGGGTCTAAAGTGACATGATAGTTCCAATACTCTTTGTTGAGAGGAACACCAGAGTTAGAGGTGCTGTGCAACTTGCGCACAACAGCTTCAACTTCGCTGGCATTGCTCATCATTGGTCGAGCAAGGCCATAGAGAGCGGCGTGGCCCAGTGGGTCTATGAACATCTCGGTGTGAGCCATGTAGGCATAGGTGTAGGCACTGAACGTCTGAATCAGACAGTAGGCCAGCATAACCATGGCACCCAAGAAGCCTTTTGCTTTCTCCTGCAGATTCTTATTGCGAATCATAAGAATGGCCTGCCAGGCAATACCAATATCGATAGTGCCATAGAGGAAAGAGCGCCAGTAAGGTGGGTCAGAGTGAATATCGGCAATGTTGACGATAATCAAATAAGAGAAGACGATCCAGCAAGCCGCTCCCATGAAGGTCATCATTAAGATGAATGGTCTCTTCATGATGTCTTTCTCTGAACCAGTAATCCATGTATCGAGGAAAGGCAAAAGAATTACTGAAACTGGAATGACCATAGTGATGTAAGTTGCCACCACTGGCTCTAAGTACTTGTACATCTGATACAAGCCCAAGAAATACCAGTCAGAGAGAATCGGCAGCGGAGTGACATCTGGATCAGACCGCGAGCCTTGAGCGGCAGGAAGAGCAATTGCCACAAAAGCAATCATCAAAATCAAGATTGAACGCTTTGTCCAGTTCAACGGTACACGTACATAGGCATTCTTGAAGAAGTAGATTTCAACAAAAATAAGAGGAATGAGCGAGAAAGCTAAGTGCAACGAGAAGAATCTCGTCATTGTGTTTTGAGTGATGGCAGCACCACCACCAAGCAATACTTCAGCTGTATTCCATCCCAAGTGCAGTGATTTGTAGAGAGGCTGATAGAAGTCTCCCATCACAGCAAACTGGTCCATATAGGTAGGGAATGTGGCAAACACTTTGGTCGCCCAAAATGCCCGCTGGTTCCAAATTAGCAAGTAACCAGAGAGTCCGGAATACATTGCCAGCAAAAGAGTGACCAGGGCGATAGCAATGTTGAATTCTTTGGATGGCTTGTAATCGGCATTGATAAACATGCGATAGAGACGCATGGTGGCAGCAATGATCATGGCATCAGCACCATATTTGTGCATGCCTCTCATCAATCCACCAATCGGAATACCGTTTTGAATATTGAGAATAGAATCAAATGCAGCTGATTTAGTCGGTACATACCACATGATCAAAATCAGACCAGTAGCCATAACAATGAACCAAACCAAATAGAAGATAGGCCCTAATGCATAGAAGGGATTGGTCTTCGCTTCGTTCTGATAGTGCTCATCGAAAATATCTATGTTGTTGATGCGGGTTTTGACCCAATCACCAGCTGCGGTGAGGGTACTCGCGATGCTATTACCCGGGGCTAAACTATGCAATTGAACCAGCCTCCAACGCAACCACCTGATACGATTCGCCTACCTTTTTCACTTCAAATTTCCGCGGTGGACGAGGAGCCGGACCGCTTACTACTTTTCCGGCCTGAGCAATGTCATAAACGCTCAAGTGGCAAGGGCAAGCAAATACCGGGCCAGCGGGTTTGAAGTTGTAGCCCTTAGCGCATTCATCTGGGTCTTTGACAAAGTTGAAGATGCAACCAAGGTGGGGACAAATGCGGCTGTAGGCAACCACATCTCCGGTGGGCAATTTAACAATGAAGCCAGGAATCTTGCGCACTTCAGCTCCCTCAGGGTTGTACTCAAGGTACTTCTGATTGAACATGAAAGGCAGGCAAGTCCACGGATCGGGGAAATCTTTGTCTGTAAAAGTAGGAATTGGCGGCTCAGCCAATGGTTGGTCAGATTGACCAAGGATGTCGAGCGGCTTCAATGTTGGTCGCAAATATCTGAGAAAAGGAGATATCAAAAGCCCAAATGTAGCTGCAAGCGGTAGTGCAGCTACCGTTTTTAAAATGACTCTTCTTCTGACTCCGTCTGTCATGGTCGATATCCTTAGGTCTTAGGTACTAGGTCTTAGGTACTAGGTCTTTTGTATTAGGTCTTCCGTATTAGGTCTTCCATACTACTGATTGAAACTATTAGTCTCTATCTTAGTCTTTCTGGACTTTACTTACTCTCTGTGCCTTCTTTGTGTTCCTTCTCTTCCTTGTCTTCTTTGGCATGAAGAGCTTTAGTAGCATCTTCAGTCAAGTTGCTTTCATGGAAGTGTCGGACATAACCAACCATTTTCCAGATGTAAGGCTCGTCAAAGGTAACTTTCTTGGCTTTGTCTTTTTTGCCAAGGAAGTTAGGCATCCCTTCCCACTTTATCCCGTTTGCGATGTGATCCCACAGAACTTCATCTGTACGGTCATAAAAGCGCGGGAAACTTTGGAAATTAGCTGGAGCTGGCTCAAGCACGTTGCCCTTCATCAAAGGACCATTGCCATAACCTTTAGTGCCGTGACATACAGCACAGTTGGCGCCGAAGACCGAAGATACTTCGGTAATTTCGCCATCAGTCAATGGTGGAGTGGATAGACTTCTGACATAGAAGACTAAGTTCCAAATCTCTGGTGGACGAAGTTTTGACTGCATCGCTGGGTGGTCTGAACCTTCTTTGCCAAAAGTAATGAAGTCATATTGCTCCACTGGCTTTTGCTTGCGGCCCCAATCTTTGCTAGAGAGGTCAACAGTGGCTTTACCAGCAACAGGCTTACCATCTAGGCCGTGGCAAGCAGCACAATTCTGAGCAGCATATACGCCTTTGCCATCAGGAACTGATGGATCGTCGTTAGGCCAGATTGGCTCTTTGTCGCCCAGAGTGACCTTGGTGCTAACCAAGCGGCTATCTGCTGATGGCAGAGTGACTTTGCTGTCGTTGCAAGCAGTTAAGCCAACAATCACAGGAATCATCGCCAAAAGAAGAGAGGCCTTTAGATCAACTCTAAATGCGGGGGAGAGACTTTTTGGGTTACTGAAAACCAATTTCAACTTACTAACTGACATCTTCCTCTAATAACCAAAGAAGGGAATCCAAGACACCGCTGCATATACAAAGATCAGAATGAAACAAATCACCAGAAAAGGAGGCGGAGCGCCTTCACCGATGCGGTATTCAGAAACGACTTCATAGTGCTCATCGTCTTCGACTACCGGCGTGCTAACTGTTTTTTTGACTTCTTCAGCCATTTTTCTCCATTCCTTACTATGCGCTTTATGCACTTAAGGTGTTAAGCGCCTTCGCCCTGAGTACGCAATTTTTCTATAGCAGCTTTGGCCTTACCGCCAAGCACAAGCTCTTCGCTGTCATCGAGCATTTCAAATTTGACAGCTTCAAGATCTTCGAATTCACCGTTTCTGAATGCCCAAAGAACTCCAACCACAGCAATTAAGAAGAAGAAGCCACAAATACCAAAAGCTACCCAGACACCACCACCGATACTAGCTCCATTAAGAACACAATTTGGACACATAGCGCCTCCTTATTCCTTACCGTGGTGCGGTTCGTAAACTTGCTTTGTAAGCACAGGAAGGTGAGTCGGCTCAACCACATTTAGCTGGTCAAGATTGTCGATTGTCTCTTCGTGCTCTTTAGGCAAGGTCTTCAAGTAAGCAACCAGGTACCAACGCTGCTCTTCTGTCAAAACAGATTGGAAGCGAGGCATTCTAGTGCCGGTCACACCTTCAGAGATTCTGTAGAACCAATGCTCATCAGGATATTGCTTGTAATAGTCGCGAGTGAGGTTTGGTGGCTTCTTCTCTAATGTGATGGCATTAGGTCCGTTGCCCTTACCCTCTAAACCGTGGCAAGCAGCACAGTTCTGAGTGTAGATACCACGACCAGCATTGGCTGCTGCATCAGATGTGGTGTCGACTGTTTTACGAGCGGCCAAACCGCGTCCTTGTGGAGTGGTAGGCAAATACTCATCGGGAGGAGTGACAAAAGCCGTCACGGTCCGCTTGTTACCAAGAGTTTGAATGTACTGCACCAGGTCATTCATGTCTTGCTCAGAAAGATAACTGAAGCTTGGCATGATTGAACCAGGCTTAACTGCACGAGGTGAAATCAAGTGTGCTTTCTGCCATTGTGATGGGAAGCGGCCACCTTCGTTGGTCAAGTCTGGACCAGTTCTAGCAGTACCTAATTGGTGAGGAGTTTCATACACATAGTCGCCTTCTTTGACCAATGGACCGTAGCCCCGGTCTTGAATACGAGTGAACTGTGTATGGCAATAGAAGCAACCTTCTCTGACATATATTTGACGACCGCGAGCAGCGTCACCAACAGAAAGTGGAATCACTTTGTAGTCATTTCCACGACCTGATGCTTTCGGGTTGAAGAGCACCATTGGCATCAATACAGTAGAGAAAATGATGATAAAGAACGTGGTGACAATACCAATTGCACCTAGCCGGTAACCGTACATTAGACTTTGACCTCCCGAGCTTTAACCGTTGAGTCGGCAGAAGCTCTAGGTGTGAAGAGCGTTTTATATGTGTTGTAAGCAAAAATGCATTGACCGGTGACGATCATGAAGCCGCTTATCGCTCTTAGGAGCCAATACGGAACAAGCGCCAAGCCCCACTGGTCAACTGGATAACCAAGGGCCCAACCTGCTGCTTGTACAAGACCAGCAGTGGTTAGTGACGTCATCATTAGAGTGAAACCTAAGAACTTGAGCCAGTAGTGGGCTCTGATCAGCCCCTGACTATGCCACTCTCTGCCGGTCAGACGTGGCATGCAGTAATAGAACGACGAAGTGAGAATAAACGAGAAGGTACCGAGCAACGCTAAGTGAGCATGGCCGACAACCCACTGAGTGAAGTGGATGTACCAGTTGATCCATCGTGTCGCTTGGAAGGGGCCTTGAGTGCAAGTAATCAAATAGAACATGCACGAGGTAACAGCGAAGCGCAGAGGTAAATCGGTAACAACTTGGCCCCACTTGCCGCGCATCGTCATGAAGAAGTTGGTCAGCACTGTCAGCACTGGAACCAGTAAGAAGATTGAAGAGATGATGGCGATTGCCTTCAACCATTCAGGTACTGGCGACTGAGTGATGTGGTGCGTACCTGTCGGTGCGTAGAAAAGAGCAATACCCCAGAAGCCCAACATCGACAGACCGTGACTATACAGAGGGGCTTTGGTAAAGCGCGGAATGAGGAAGTACATCATGCCAACACCAACCGTGGTGAACCACATGCCGAGAATGTTGTGGCCGTAGAACCAGCCGATGATGGCGTCGTTCAAGCCAGGTAGAGCGACGAAAGTACGCTGGCCGATAACATATACCAGCGGGAACCAGAACAGAGAACCAAGGAAATACCAGAGCGAAACGTAGAGCTTTTTCACTTTACGGTTGACGATGGTCATATATAGGTTGAAGGCTACTGAGACCAGACCTATAACAACAATAACGTCGAGAATGGCGCCCAATTCGGCATATTCTCGACCTTCAGTGTTGCCATTTAATAGTGTGCAGAACGCCCCGATCATGAGGATATTCCAGGCCCACATAGTGAAATTGCCGAGCCGCTCGCTGTATAAATCGCACTTGCAAAGCGTGGGAATCATGTGGAACATGGATGCCACATAGCCCATCGACAACCAGCCAATGGCGACGGCGTTGACGTGCCACATTCTAAGGTGCGGCATTGCCAACTGCGGAACGCCTCTAATCAGGTCGGGCATTGAGAACTCGGTGCCAGCCAGCATGCCAGCTCCCATACCCCATAGCGACCACCAAAGTGCTGATAGAAAGAAATTGCGGCTGGCGCTGCCCTTCTTGGCGCTTATAAATCTATCCAGCAAACTTGTTTGTGCCAAACTGTTCACTTAACGGTACCCCTTCAAAGGCTCCTTGCCTTGACTCATGAGTGATTCTAGGCTACTGACATCGCCCTAATCACCTCTCAGAAGCATGATTTTTCATTCAAGAATTATTTCAGTGTTGTGATGGACTCCCGCCAAAATCATCTTCTTTAGATACAAAGCGTAACGCCCACACAGGCCGAAGCTATCGATAGTGACGCTTAGTGCTAGCGAAGGGATAATCAACTAGACCACTGGACATATGCCGCTTTAGCAGAAATTCATTTTGGCTCGTCAAGTTTTGGCACTATCGGACAGAGGTCAAGTGCGTTAAATCGGTTGGCCGATTTGTCAATATCAGTCTTTAGCCAATGCTTAATTCCTTCACATCCTTGGAGCAAAATCTCATCAACTATTTTTTGTTGCTCTGGCGGAAAATTACTGAGCACATAATCGCCCCTAGTAGCCCCACCGGGATCTGGTCCTACTCCAAGCTTGAGGCGATCGAATTGCTTATTGCCAGAAAGACATTCAATAATAGATTCAACACCGTGCTGACCGCCAGCGCCTCCAGCTTTCTGAAAACGCAGACGCCCCAAGTGAAGCGAAACATCGTCGTGAACGACTATCAAATCTCCTGGCTGAGCCTTTAGATCAACTTTGTACCAGTGCAAAACCTTTTGCACCGACTGGCCCGATAAGTTCATATATGTAAGTGGCTTGACAAGCACGACATCAGCGTTGCCGGCTTTCACCCTGGCCCAATCGCATTGCAGCGAACCACTATTGCGAAAGTCAGCGCCCAAGAGTGTCGCCAACTTTTCCACTAACCGAAATCCGACATTGTGCCTGGTCATCTCATAGCGTGCGCCCGGATTTCCAAGACCAACAACAATTTTCACCAACTACCTTCTTTGGCTTTTACTCTGTTTTTCGAAGTATTTTTTATCATCGCTTTCGACTAAATGGCTACACTTATAGATGTGGCATCATACTTAATTAGCATCTGGCAATTCTAGTTTTTAACCTTTACAAAGACAGAGAAAATGACGATCAACAACAACATCGACGATAAAGAACTGCATTTCCCCTATTTGCCTAACACCGAGGCCGAAAGAGCAGCAATGCTCAAGGAAATCGGAGTGAAGACCTTTGAGGAATTGATCAGCCATATTCCCGCATCAGTACGAGCCAAGCCGCTAGACATCCAAGAGGGTCTGTCTGAGCTTGAGCTTTCGGCTTATATGCAAAAGCTTGCTGCGAAAAACAAACCAGCGAGCCAACAAGCTTCGTTTCTTGGTGGTGGATCGTATAGAAGATTTGTACCAGCAGTGGTGCCAGCCATAATTTCTCGCTCAGAATTTGCCACAGCCTACACACCCTATCAGCCAGAAGTATCACAAGGCAGCCTCCAGGCCATATACGAGTTCCAAACAGCAGTTTGCCTGATTACCGGTATGGACGTCGCTAACGCCTCAATGTATGACGGTCCGACCGCTACAGCTGAAGCCGCCATGATGGCAGTACGACTAGCGAGCAATCCGCGCAAGAAAGTTGTCTTGGCTGCTGGGGTTAACCCCGAGCACCGCATGGTGACTGAGACCTACGCTAAGGCATTTGGTATCGAAACTGTCATCGCCAAAAACGACAATGGCACTTCCGATTTAAGAAACGTTCTAGACAGTGATGTGGCCTGCTTTGTTGTGCAATATCCTAACTATTTTGGCTGCATTGAAGAGCTTGAAACAATTGCGGCAGAGGTGCATAAACACGGTGCCTTGCTAGTAGTAATCAGCGATCCCATTAGCCTTGGTCTATTGAAAGCACCAGGAGACCTTGGCGCCGATATCGTCGTTGGTGACGCTCAAAGCTGCGGCAACTTCCTTAGCTTTGGTGGCCCATCAGCAGGCTACATGGCCTGTCGCAAAGAATTCATTCGCCAATTACCTGGCAGACTGGCAGGTATGACTGTAGACAATAGGGGCCAGAGAGCCTTTACGCTCACTTTGCAAACTCGCGAGCAACATATCAGAAGAGCTAAAGCCACCTCTAATATTTGCACCAACCAAGCCTTGAATGCCTTGGCCATGCTGGTATACCTGACATGTATGGGGCCACAGGGGCTACGTGAGTTAGCTGATATCAGCTTGCAGAGAGCACACTATTTGGCCGACAAGTTGACCGCCATTGACGGTGTCAAGCTCACATTCGACCAACCATTCTTCAATGAATTTGCTCTGACTCTGCCTCAAAGTGTCAAAGTTGAAGAAGTGCTTGATGATTTGAAAGGCAAAGGAATTTTAGGTGGCATTGACCTATCAACAGCCTATCCAGAATTGGGCTCATGCATACTAGTTGCAGTTACGGAGATGAACCCAGTGGCAGAGCTTGATCACTTTGCCGAAGTGCTAGCAGCAACCTTAGCGGCCAAGGCCGTCAAAAAAAAGGTTTTGACTGTATAATCACTTCTTTATTTAGGACTAGATAATTTGCCTGTGACCACTTCAGCACCCCAACAAACCGAGAATTCATCTCCCGACAATTCTCCCAAAGGATTTTTTCAAGGTTTCATCAAAGAAGCCATTGAATTAATTGTCGTTACCTTGATTTTACTCATCGGTATTCGCTGGGGCATTGCCGAAGCGCGCTACATTCCGTCAAGCTCGATGGAACCGACCCTGCAAATTAACGACCGCCTGATTGTCGAAAAGATTTCCGGTCACCTGGGCAAACCGATTCAACGGGGTGACATTCTTGTCTTTTATCCCCCGGCGATTGAGATGGGCGGTGAAGAGCTATCAAATGATCCCTTGCACTGGCTCGGCCGTTTAACTGGCTTGCCCTTTTTCCCTAACGACCCGGCTTTTATTAAGCGAGTGATTGGTCTGCCCGGTGACATAATTCGCGTTCAAGACGGCCAGGGAGTATACGTCAACGGTCAACTTTTAGACGAATCGGCCTACATAAAAGAAGTGCCAGCCTACAATCTCAATGTTCTTTCTGATATCAGAGGCCGCAACGCTAAAGGCAACTATATTCAGCCAACCGGCGACAAGGCTAAAGCCAATGAACCAATCATTGTGCCGGCTGGACGCCTGTTTATGATGGGTGACAATCGCAATAATTCAGAAGACAGCCATGTTTGGGGCTTCCTCGATCAAAAACGAGTAATTGGTCGGGCCTGGCTTTTGATCTGGCGTCGCCTAGAGGCTCCAGCCTATCCTCCAAGCCTGCAAGCTCAAGAGTAAACGGCAGGCAAGACCAAACTGCGGGAAAAACTAAAGGGTATATAGAAGTTAGTAAAGCAAGAGGCTAACCGTATGGCAAAGGGATCTCAAAGAGTCGGGCACGAGCATGAACACTCTCAGCCCAGCCCCGAGAAGACAGCGCCTGATTCGACGAAAAGCCAAGCGGCAACCAAGCCGCCTCTAAGTGCGGTAGATTTGCGCGATTTAGAATCTGAGTTGCATCAGCGCGAGATCGCCTTAATTGAACGTGAGATCAAATCTCTTAGACTACAAGAAGAGTTAGAGCGTCTCCGTCCACTTTCCGGCCTTTATCGTGTGGTCAAATCAATGGCTACCGAGCGCAAACTTGATGCCCTCCTCGAAACAATTACTCGCGAAACGCAGAATATGCTCAAGTGCGATCGCTGCAGTGTGTTTGTGCTCGACCAAGAAAAAAGCGAACTGTGGACTCAGGTGGCCCAAGGCCTTGTTGGCGCTCGTACCATTCGCATCCCTATGTCGGGAACGGCCATTGTCAGTCACTGCGCACGCAGCGGCAAAATTATCAATATTCCAGATGCCTACAAAGATGAACGCTTCGACCCTGCTGTGGATAAACACACCGGCTATAAGACTAGAAGTGTCTTATGCGTGCCCATGCGCAATCGCGAAGGTAGCATCATTGGTGTCTTCCAAGTATTGAACAAATTAGCTGGTCCCTTCACATCTGAAGATGAAGATTGGCTAGAAGCCTTAACAGCTGTTGCTTCTGGCTTGATTGAACAAGCCCAAGCCTACGCTGAAATTGAGAGCTTTGTTGATAAGACCTTAGAAGTATTGGCCCAGACCATTGATAAGCGTGACCCACTAACTGCCGGTCATTCCGTGCGGGTTACCAACTATAGTCTCTTGATTGGCACTGGCCTTGATGTCATCGCCGAAGATTTAGACGTTTTGCGCTATTCGGCTATGATGCACGACTACGGCAAAATTGGCGTGCCTGAAGCAATTTTATGGAAAAATGGCCGCCTCACTCCAGAAGAGTATGCCACGGTGCAGAAGCATGCCAGCATCACCTTTGATTTACTCAATAATCTGCCCTTCACCAAACGCCTTGGAGCTGTGCCTTTTGTTGCTTCGTGCCACCACGAAAAATTAGATGGTACTGGTTACTATCGCAATCTAAAAGGCGAAGAGATTCCTTTCCTATCACGCATAATTGCTGTTGCTGACGTGTTTGATGCTCTTACTTCAGTAAGGCATTACCGCAATCGTATGCCCATTGAAAAAGTAGCTGAAATTCTTGATGCCGGTCGCGACAACCATTTCGACATACGTTGTGTTGATGCTTTCGACAAACTCCCTTCTGATAGGGTCTTGAAAGTTATGGAAAGCGAACGAGATCGCAATACCTCTGAAGATATTAGCCAGTTTCAACAAGTAAGCTGGAAGCGACTGGTTGAGATAGTTTCTGGCTCGCGGGCTAAGCGTGGCGAAGAAGGACTAAAAGAAGCTTTTGAGCGCATGTACAACTTTGGCTTGCCCAAAGATTACAAACCACTCGACTAGGAGCCTCATGGTATCAAGCGACTTACGAAAGCTTGGTAGCGGCCTCGCAGCGCTATCTATTGCTTTAACCATTACCACAACCTTATCTAATTTTGCGAGCGCCGCCCAAAATCAGAACGAAACAGGCAGTGCAGTTGAGGCTCTACCACCAGACGGTGTTGATCCCCAAGCAAAAGGCTGGGTAAAGCTGCGCATTAGTGTGCCGCAAATGAAAGACCGCGTCGACAAAATTACTTTCTATCCCTATTCAACCAAGCCACCAAAAGTAAAGGTACCTCTACAACCGCTTTCTGAAGAAGACAAGCAAATCAAGCAAATGCTAATCAGCTCTGGCTATCTCAGCAGGCAATCGCTCACTAAGCCCTATCCTGATATTGGTTGGCGTTGGCATTACGCCTATCGCAATGCTCAAAAACGCGCCGGTGGAGATGAACCTAAAGTAGTTGCCGGGCTCTACCGTTGGGCCGACAACATGCTGAAATATGCAAAACCTGAAGTCGAGCGCATAAACAGAATAGAAGAAGCACGCAATGCTCGCTATCTTAAAGCCGTTGAAGAATACGAAGACAGCCACAAAGACGAAGAGATGGAAGCGCTGAGACTGGGTCTCGATCCAACACCGATTACTCTTCAATCTGCCAATAAAGGCACTGCCATGGAAGGTGTAGTAGCGCTTAAACCAGGCGAGTGGTATGCCACAGGCCAACATAAGACCCCCGGACTGACTTATTATTGGCAAGAAAAAATCAAGGTCAATCCAGGCGATAGACTTACCCTGGTGCTAAACGATGCCAACTCAATGCTAATTACCGGCGGTTGGTAAGAAGCTCAAAAAAATGGGTGTAGAAGAGATCAAGTCGTAACTTGATGCACTAACACTTGCACTGTAGGCTTTGCTGAAAGCCTGGAACGCAATGCCTTCACAACAGCTTCGCGCACAGAAGAGCGCAGCTGAACTGTGACATCGTCATTTTTTGAATCTTTCTTCGTGCGCGAGACGGCTTCTCTGACAATGCCATCGAGTTCTAACCGCATCGCCGCCCACTCACTTGATCGAAGGAAACCAGAAGCACCAACTTCAACCGTTGGGCCGGTAACTATCTCACCACCGGCGGTGACAGTCAAACCAATGGTCACCACTCCCTCTAGACTGAGAGCGCGGCGC
Organism: Obscuribacteraceae bacterium (SeqCode); assembly: GCA_044378815.1. Taxonomy (GTDB): domain Bacteria; phylum Cyanobacteriota; class Vampirovibrionia; order Obscuribacterales; family Obscuribacteraceae. Next base: position 95,204 of record JBIPOV010000020.1, read on the forward strand.
TCATTCACCGATGCTGTCGTAACGCGCTCACCTTGTTCCCTATTAAATAAAACCGGCTGAAAAGCTACCGAGCCAGCGACACAAGCAACGCCATTGCGAATTTCAAGCAGATCACCGTTGCTCAAAGTAAAAATAGCACTTTCGTCAAGACCGAAAGAGGTAGCCATTTCGCCATGTTGGGTGATATGCCGCCCTTCACCAATGGCTGGAGCAAAGTAGCGAGGATTGGTAATCGAGAGCATCAACTTCAATTCTTCTTTTGAAGCATGCTTGGAGACATGCACTCCTTTTCGCTGCCCCCAGACAACACTGACATTCTTAAGCAAGAGCTGGTCAAGAATATGGGCCATGTGACGGGCTCGGCCAGGCAAGACATCACTTGAGAAAACAATAGTATCGCCTTCTTTTAGAGTGACCGTAGGATGATTGTCGTAAGCCATTTCGTCTAAAACATTGATCGGATCGGCTTCAGTAGAACTGGCAATCACCATCACTTCTCGCTCATTCATGCCAGCCAAAGCATTGATAGAGCCTTCAATCGCTCTATCGAAATTAAGATTGCCTGTAATAGCTGCACTGACTGCGATTTTGTGAAGAGTGTCGCCTAAAAGAATGACTTTTCGATTCGACTTTGCCGCAGCATCAAAAAGAATCTGCAGGCGGTGAGTATTGGTGCCAGGCATGACCACAATCATTCGACCGCTAGCAGTCTTTGCTAATTTTTCCATAGCTTCAGCCACCACTTTCTCCGAAAGTGTGTAGCCTCCAGCTTCCACATTAGCCGAATCCGAAATCAGTAAGGTGACACCCTCATCACCAATGGTGGCGAGGCGACCAACATCAAGCAATATTCCGTCTACTGGCGTCTGGTCAAATTTGAAGCTCGAAGTATAGATGACAGTACCGGCATTGCAACTAATGCGTAGGGCACAAGCATCAGCGATGGCATTGTTACTGACAATCCATTCAACTTCAAAGGGCCCTACTTGATATTTGGTTTTGACATCTACCACTTCCATGGCAGGCAAACTAGCTGACTCGGTCGCTTCGCTAGTACCATATAGATCGTATACATTTTGATTGATCAGCTCGGCTACAAAGCGCGGAGCCATAACTCGCGGCAAGCTCACATGGTGGGCGAGGTACATGATTGCCCCAGCATGCTCTTCATGACCATTCGTAAGCAAGAGTGCCGTAATCTTGTCTTGATTGGCCTCTAAGAACGAAGTATTAGGTAAAAGGAGGTCAACGCCTGGCAGCTCACGAGCTGGATAGCTGGCTCCAGCATCAACCACAATCATTTCGCCCTGGTAGATAAATAACCACATCACCTGCCCCAGCTCACCTTGACCGCCAATGGGCACGGCATATAGGGATTGGTAATCAAGCTCAGGCCAAGTAGTTAAGAAGTCAGTCACGAAAGATTCCTATTTTCAGTACCAAACGAATTTTGAGTACCAAACAATTCTATAGCTGTCGGGCAGAAGAATGGAAAGAAGATCAAATTTGTAAGAATAGAAAGTACAATCGTCATTCGCAGATTGCATCTGAGGTATTTATGCAGGCTACTTCTAATCTCCAAGATAAGCTAGATCGCATCTTAAGGCCGGCTTCGGCCGCAAGTGGTCATGCCAATGGCGGAAAACCAGCGCTGATACAAGTATTGGCTGGCGGCAAGATTAGGGAAATCGACCACAAAGCCCTAGAGCAATTGATTGGGCAAGCTGAAAGCCTACTTAAAAGCTTTAAAGTTAGCGCTGGCGACAAAGTTCTCATGACCTCCCCCAACTGTCCAGAGTTGGCCGCATTCATACTGGCAACCTGGCGTCTAGGGGCCATCGCTGTGCCCGTCGATTTTCGCCTAACTGAAGGCGAACTAGCCAACGTAGCGAAATCACCTGCTATTTCAGCCAAAATCGTTTTAGTTGCTCCCGCCTTGATCAAAGACTACGCTGCCCTAGAGACTAATCTTAATAGCGGCGCCAAAATTGCTCTCTGTGATATTGCTCAAATTCATAAATTCGAAGCGACTGAGCGCTCAGCCGATCACGTCAGTGACTTTGCCAGCCTCGGCGACCCAGCCCTCTTGATTCTCACATCAGGCACAACCGGCACACCTAAAGGCGCCCTCCACGACCTAGGCAGCTTAATTAATAACTTGAGCGAACTGGGAGACATGGCTGATTTTCACAAAGATCTCAATGTCCTTCTGCCAGTGCCGGTCTCGCATGTGCTGGGCCTTGAAGTAATGTTGATTGCTCTACTTGATGGCAGCACAGTAGTCTTTTCCGAAATGACAATAGAAGGCATTGTCGCTGCTAATAACAAATTCAAACCAGAATTCATGGTTGGTGTTCCCACCATATATGGTGCTTTTCTAGCCTTGCCAAAAGGCGCCATCGACTTAAGCAATGCCAAAGTACTACTGTGTGGTGGCGCACCGATGCCCGCTTCTCTAGCAGAAGATTTTCATAAAGTATTCGGTCGGCGCCTCAACAACGGCTACGGTTCTACCGAATCAAAAATTATTGCAGTCAATCTCACAGGACCAGACCAATCAGTTGGCAAACTAGTGCCCTCAGCTAAAGTCAAAATAATAGGCTCCGATGGCACTGAACAAGGCGAAGGCCAGTCAGGCGAAATAGTTATTTGTGGTAGCACTCTGATGCTTGGTTATATTGGCCAAGACCAGGCTACCAATGCAGTTATTCATGATGGCGGCTATTTTACTGGCGATATCGGCTACCTTAAAGACGATTATCTCTATATCTCAGGCCGGGCCAAAGAACTAATTATTGTTGCTGGCAACAAAGTCTTTCCTGCAGAAGTCGAAGACGTACTGCGTGCCAATGCTCTCATTAAAGAAGTAGCGGTGATTGGTGTGCCCCACAGTAAGCTGGGACAAATCGTTAAAGCCCATACAGTGCTGCAACCAGGTCAATGGTCAGACAGCCTGAACAGCGAAGGCGAAGAAAAGAAAGAACACCGCCAAAAGCTTGTTCAGCAAATGCGCGAATATTGTGCCCAGCATTTGAAGCGCGAATTGCGACCAATGGAATGGGAATTCTATACTTGCGATCATGCACTACCACGCACCTCTGCAGGCAAAATAGACAAGAAGCAATTGAGCTAAAGGGCCCTTACTTAATTTTAGCTATTCGCTCAAAATAGTCTATAAACATGCGCATACCTCCGCTGGCTTGCTGCCAGTCAAAGTTTTCGTTGATGGCATGGTAGCCGTGCTCAGGTAATGAAAGCCCTAGAAATACCAGAGGCACTTTCAATACTTCCTGCATGCTCACTACTGCACCAATTGATCCACCTTCACGGGTGAAGGCAGCCTCCTTGCCAAAACCAGTCTTCATTGCCTCTTTGGCCGCCTGGGCAAATGGTCCGCTAAATTCCCCAAGAAACGGTTTGAGCGAACCTTCGGCCACAACCTCAACATCGGGGTCGTGCTCGGCTACGAATTTCTTCAGCTGAGCCAATACTTTGGCCGGATCTTGATTAGGCACAAGGCGCATACTGACTTTTGCCTCAGCCTGATGCGGCACTATGGTCTTCACACCAGGCCCCGCGTAACCGCCAGTGATACCATGCACTTCAAAAGTGGGAGTGGCCCAGATACGGGCGCTGGCTTCAGAAGCGTCATCTGTGCGAGTAGAGTGCAATTCATGAGCTTTCTTGAAATTGGCTACATTAAAGCCAGAGGCGACAAAGTTTTCTAGCTCGGCGCTATCTATTGGCCGCACGTCATCAAGGAAGCCAGGAATTTTAACTTCTCCTGTTTTAGCGTCAAAACACTTGGAGATCAAAAATGCTAGCTCAGCGATAGGATTGCGAGCCAGACCGCCAGTTGTACCTGAATGCACATCTTTGACGCCGGTCTTAAGCTTGAGCAAGCAGCATTGCAAACCTCTCAAGCCATAAGGTATGGCCGGCCTTTCGCGCGAAACCCAGATGGTATCCGAGATCACCACCGAATCGGTCTTCAAGTCAGCAATATTATTTTGTAAGAAGCCCTCAAATGAGGGGCTGCCAATCTCTTCTTCCAATTCCCATATGAACTTAATATTGATAGGCACGCCTTGCTTGTGCACATAAGAGGCTGCATACAAAACTGCCAGAGCTGGCCCTTTATCGTCAGTAGTGCCACGCCCTCGATAAATACCATCATCTATCTGCATATCAAAAGGCGAAGTGAGCCATTCGGAGGGGTCCGCTGGCTGCACATCTATGTGATTGTAGACAGTAACTGTGGGGCAATCAGCGCCGCTGTGAAATTCGCCAATTACCACTGGCTGCCCGGCAGTTTTGACCAGTCTAGCTGTAGCGCCTTGTGACTGCAGTAAATCGATAGCCATTGCCGCAGCAGCCAGCATCGTTTCGGCCCGTTCCGGCTCCATGCTCACACTGGGTAAATCAACGAACTTTTTCAGATTGGCTTCGTACTCGCTCCGCAGAGCGTTTATGTATACAGCGATCTGATCCGAATCACATTTGACTTCCATTGCCACTCCAAAATTGACAGTGGCAATTATAGTTAAGCGTTGAGTCTATTTCCATTAGCAGATGTAAAAGCAACGCGCATATGATCTATAAATTTCTTGCTGTCCATAAAGCCAGCAACTTTGGATATCGGGCTAATTTCGCCGCCTTTCACTGAAAGTACTGAAACAGTAGGGTAACCCTCAACTTTTAACAAATTAGCCAACTGCTTAGCTTCAGCATTAGTTGAAGGGGTAACTTGCAAATAGACAGCGTCTTTAGCGATTGCACCCACTTCTGGTTTCTGCAATTCTTCAGAAAAGAGTTTGCACCAACCACAGCGGTCTTCCTTGAATACAACTACTAAGGGCTTATGCTCTCTTTGAGCTCTGGTCAAAGCACTGGTAACGTCACTTTCCCACTCAATCTTCTTAGCAGTGGCATCAGTGCTGGCATTCCGCTCTAGACCACGACCAGGCATAAAATCGAAGCTAATTCCAACTAGATTAATACCGTTGGGTTCATTCGAGCCCTCAGTACTGCTTAGTTTATGTTCGACACCAAGCTCAGTTGAATTAGATACTGCCATTTAGCGGTTCCTTGTAGATGTTAATCTTAAACAGGTTCTCTGCACGAACAAATCTATACGGGCGTCAACTTTTCTGGACAGCCTTGCTGGAAAGCTCTAAAAATTTAAATTGGGCATTTGGGAACTTTCCCAAAAGACCCCATCCTAAGCTATCTCGCGGCTGGATGCAGGTTGAAGCATAGCCTACTTAATATGAATCATTTGGAGAAATCACATCTGGCGGCTACAGAAGCAACGTCAATCCATTCAGAGTTCTTCTTAACTGGATTCTTAGTCAAACTGCAAATCCGAGCGTCTTTCCTCACTTCCCAGCAGAGTTGTTGATCTTCTTTGACCAATATTAGACGCTTGCCTATGCGCTCTGCTTCAGCAAAGTACGAATTCTTAAGCTTGAAACTTCTCACAGGCGCGTAGACATCAACAGTATACTGACCGCTCTCCGGCCGCCCTTGTATACACAGAAGGGGATAACCAGTAGTCTGCGCCAGCTCGTTATAACGTGCTCCATCTATAAAACCTCCAATCCAGGGCTTTACTTCAACAAACACTTTTAGTTTGGGCAGCCAGAAGTCCGGTAGATACCAGCCAGAAAGAAGGCCATAGGGTTGCTTCTCATAGATATAGTCAAGATCTAGAGCCTTAAAGAAAAGTGCCCAGCGCACCTCTAACTGACTGCGAAAACAATCGCCAGCAAAAAAAGTTCGTTTCCCTTGATTCATAAGTTCACCATTGAGTAGTGAATTGAGCTTATGCAAAAAAGAGCGACGAACCAATGTGCTTTCGCACAGTCTGTATGACCAAGCTATGGAATCGTCACAATTGCGCCTCTAATGTCTACAAAGAAAGAGAAAGCGAAAGCTTACTCAACTTCATTCACTCAATTACGGAGTACCTTGAGCATGCTCGCTAAGGACGCAACGTCTAAAAAGGCCAAGACTATTCAAATTCATATAAAAAACAGCGTTGCACCCCTTACGTCTGCTAGAGCCGATAATCGCCAAAATTACATTCCAAACTTTGTCAGTGCTGTACGCCCCGCCACTCAAAGAATGCAGGCGGTTTTTGCCACATTGGCAATTTTAGCCACAATGCTCACCTTACCGTGCTACTCTCAAACCCAGTCGCTATCTCAACCCGCTACCCTAGTACAGCAAGCTGGCGAACAGGGCATTTCGACCGGGTTCATGAGCGACCTAGATTACTCACCACCAAGCACTGAACTATTTCCTGATTACAGAAACGGTAATCAGGTTTATAAGGAGCTTTATGTTGAGGGGTTAGAACCAGGCGGTGGAGTTTTCCAGCCAGTCATAGACTGGATGGACAACAATATCAACCCATTCAAAGTAATGGCCAAGAACAACGATAGACTCGTAGCCGAATCGGACAATCTATTAGATCAAAGTTTGAACTATGTAAGCTTAGGCCTCATCAATATGCTAAAGCTCTTCATTTATAACCCGAACGTGGCCGTCGATACACCCGGTGATGAGACAGCATTTGGTCAGGCTGTAGCGGGCATGAGTTTCTATATTCGCAAATTGGCAGAAGTAGTCTATGCCATAGCT
>JBIPOV010000073.1:0-30041 GCA_044378815.1 Obscuribacteraceae bacterium (SeqCode)
TACCTCCTAAGCTTTTTCATCAAGACACTGTATTCTATAGTTAACCTACCCCATTAATATAAAATCCAAACTTCGGCTTAGCTAAGGTGATAGGCAGAAAATGAAAAAATAAAATCTTATGTTTGCTGCGACGTTTCTTCAAGTGAATAGAGGAAGCGGCGAGATTATTCCTGCTCCGACAAAAACGGAGTAGTGCACAATCTGCCGCTTTGTCGCATGTTAGTGATTGCTGGGCTCAATCTTTTTCGAAGCTTGATTCTATCGATTTGATTTTATCGAAGCACGATCGAGCCTTGGAGCTTCAGCTCACTTTGAAGGTGCGGCTGTTTTTGGTGGAGCCGACAAGCACCACGGTGTAGCCGTCCTTGGCGAGTTTGGCGATGACCTCATCGATCACCGGCTGCAGGTAGCCGCGGGTTCTGGGATTCCAGTCGCCGCCCTTGATCGCGGTTTCGATTTCGTTGGTGAGGCGGTCGACTTCGGCCTTGTGGGTGGCGGCGGGAGCGGCATTGGTGGCATTGGCGGAGGCGGCGGCTTGTTGCTTCTTGAGTTCATCTTTGCTGGGCAGGGACATGATGTTCCTAAGTGTAGTTGGTGGAGGGATATCTCGCGATTCTTTCAATAACCATCAGCCTTTATTGCGGCATTGACCACTGCTCTCCCTGACAGCATGGCTGTTGGCTAGAGCAGAAGTAGATTTGCTAGTGGGGGCGGGTCAAAGTACTTGCTGAGTTGGGGTGACGAAAGAAGGAGATATGGTTTTTCTATCGCACGGCTCCAAGCAAAATCCATATTTCTGAGCAAAGTCTGTGGTGAATGTTCTGTTATTTACGCTCTGGTGTACTAGTGCTAGCTCACGAGTGCACTAATCCTAAAATAGCCTCAAGGCCGCTTCTGCGAGGATCGCCGTGCCAATCGCCAGACAGTTTTCGTCGATATCAAAGGTTGCTGTTTGATGGATGCGACGACTATTAGAAAGCTCAGCACCAAGGTAAATCATGGCGCCAGGAACGCGCTCAGTGAGCAAAGTAAATTGATAATTCCAAGATTTGCGTTTGATTGATAAGACATTGTTGGCGCTAATTAAATCAACAGCAGCATCGTTGAGAATATTTGTCACAGCCGCACTGCTAACCGTTTGCTCAATACATTTTTCAAAATCGACTTTGGCATTACTGTCAAATGTTTTGGCTATTTTCTCGATTTGCTCTTGTACTTGCTTTTGCATATCAGCACTATAAGTCTTCAGTGTGCCGCTAATCTTGGCGCAGTTTTGATTTTCAATACCTTCTCGCTCAACTGCTTGGTCGTAACCGCTGTGCATCGACTGCACTAGTATGCTGACCTGCTCTGCCGCTGTGCCTGCTATCCTGAATAGCGCTGGTGCTTTATATAACTCACAGACAGTTTTGGCTACGGTGAGGGCGCTATCACTCAGGCTCTCATCGCCTCGCTCTGCCATGTTAGGCCCGTCGTCATTAGTGTTGCCGTTGGCGCTGAAGCCAATGACAAAGCGTTGCACTGAGGGCATGATTGCACCGGTAACGATGCCCACTTTGCCTGTGGGTATCGTGGCATCTACATGCAGGCCGAGTAAGGCGGTAACTCCTTCTAGAGCCCCTGCTTCAAGCATCGTGCTAGCACCAACTTTGCCTTCGCAATCATCGCCGGGTTGAATAATAATGCGAATTTTTCCTGGCAGCTGACTTTGGCTGAGAATGGACGCGGCGCCCAGGGTGCAGGCTAAGTGTGCGTCATGGCCGCAGGCATGCATCACCCCAGCGTTTTGTGATGCATAGGTTGTGCGGTTCAGTTCGGTAATCGGCAGTCCGTCCATGTCGCAGCGAATGGCGATAGTGCTACTGCCGCTGCCAAAGTCAGCAATCAAACCAGTTTTGCCACCTATTTGGCGCACCGTAAAACCCAGTGCAGTAAGCTTTTCTGCGGCAAATTGAGAAGTCTTATGTTCGACGAAATTGAGCTCTGGATGAGCATGCAATTCTCGGCGCATGGCAACGAGATCGGCTTGCATCGATTTAGCAATTTCAATAGTTGAGGACATCTGCCACCTTGGTAAAGCGCTTTATATATTACCTCTTCCTTGGTCGTAGATTATGCAAACACATAGCTGCGAAGTTCTTGAACTTCGAGTAAGAGATTCTAGGATTTGGTTTGATTCTGCTGGATTACAAATAGACCGGTCGGCTTTTAGGCCAAAAAAGAAAAAGCAAGAGAGGCCCAGATCTGGGTGCTCTCCTGCTTCCTCCCTGAGATTACCGTAACTACGCTAGTACTGTGACTCAGGCAGCCTTGTCGATGTTTGCTGCCAGGGCGCTCAAGTACTGACTGAGCCCAGGCAAGGCCGTGGCCAGATAGTCCTTGGCACCGGGAAAGCCGACGACGGTTTCGAAGTTCCCACGGTTTATGCCAAGGCAAAACCAGATCGAGGTCGGCGAACACTTCCTGCTCGTCATTGAGGCCCGCTTTGAGCTTGTCTAGCGCTGCACGCCCCAGAAGATGAAGACGATCAGCGCCGCCACCGCAGCTGCACCGAGGGCGGTGGTGCCGCCGATGCAGGTGACGATGATGGCGTAGATGATGGCGACAACGACGATCAGGGCTCTGTACTTCTTGAAGATGCTGCCGAGGCTGCCGCCACCGCCGATGCCGCCGACGCCGACAACCATGTAGATGAAGCTGAGGACGCCGAGCACGATGAGGGAGAGGATGAAGTATCCGATGGAGGGATTCATGTCGATCTTTCGTAGAGTGTTGCTTTGGTGGGGAGGGATTTTGGCCTTTTGAGCTTTACTTGCTTGTTTGCTGCTGAATTCAGCGCTTGCCGCGCTTGCAATGGTCAGTGTGAGCTCTAGTTGAACCTCCTGCAGTAACAGTAAATGGCATTGGTGAGGGGGGAAGGCAGCACGATTTAGAGCAGCTTCGCTGCCCTTTTCTGTATTGCTCGCTGGTGGCTGTTGTTTTGTGTTCGTTGCCGTTTGAGAATTCCAAGAATGAATTTGAATATGATTTCTCTATACCTATCATTGAGTGTCATTGCGAACTAATTTCCTTTTGTTCTTCTTGTGTATGCTGACTTGCCTCTGTCTGCCGGATTTCGCGTGTTATCTCCGGATAGCGCTATGTCCGACTGAAGCAATCGGGGTGGTGCTTCTACGAGAAAACGGGCTCACTCTTCTATTAGTTGTCGGTTCCTTTTTCGCAGCTATGCTGTTCAGCTGCTCAACAGTGCTTGGGCGAAGGCTTTTACGGTGCTGCCGATCCTTTCGGCGGAGATACCAGCGAACGGTGCCAAAAATTCATTTGCTTGGGCTGTGCCACTATAATACGACGCGCTTGAAACCAATGGGAGGCCGGCGCTTTCAGCTGCGTGAGCGATTTCCGCTTGGCTCCATTGACGATCAAATTGCACCAGAAGGTGCATAGCTGCTCCTGGAGACGTTATTTGAATTCTATTGCAGAATGCTTGTTTCAACTCAAAGATCATTGCTTGTCGACGCTCTCTGAGAATCTTCCAGGAGGAGCGAATGTGATTTTCAAAATCGCCGTCTTTGATAAATTTAGTGAGAACATAGTGTTCTATGAGGGGATACTGATGGTCGCTAACATGTTTCGAGTTTCTGAATAGTGGGATCAGCTTTTCTGGTACCACTATAAATGCCGTGGAGACTAAGGGGAAGAGTAAGCGCCAAAATGTATGCATATAAATGACACAGCCTTGATCGTCCATGGCCTGCAGTGGTGGAATGACCGGACCACCATAGTGAAAATCAGAATCCCAGCCGTCTTCAATGATGGCAGCTCCTCGAGCTTGCGCCCAGTTCAGAAGCTCTACTCTGCGACTCTCTGACAAGATTGTGCCAGTGGGATCTTGGCCGGAAGGGGTGAGGTAGAGCCAATCAGCTCTTTCGACTGTGTCTCGCATTCTTTTTACATTGAAGCCCTGATCATCAACTGCGATAGTTCGAACATCGGCCCCATGGCTGCGAAACTGTTCTCGGGCAACACTGTAGCCTGGCTCTTCGCAGATGGCGACATCGCCGGGTTTAACCAAAAGTTGCATCAAGTGCGCCAGGGCGCTCTGTGAGCTAGGATAAAGCACAATTTGTTCAGCGTTGCAGCGCATGCCTTTGCTTCTTCGCAACAGGTCAGCGATGGCTTGACGCAGCGGTCTGTAACCAAAGACGTCTTGTCTATCTTCAAGGACAAAAGGATTGGCAGTATTACAGTGATCCGACAGGTTTTTACGCCACTGTCTCAGGGGTAACAGTTCGCTAGGTAAGGCGCCATAATTGAGCTGTTTGAAATCACCGGAGGAAACAAAATCTGGTTTTTGCAAGAGTAGTTGCTGGGAGAGTGCGTTGTATTTTCTCGTCCAGTCGAAGGTTTTTCTCTCTTGGTTGGTTTCGTCTAGGTTGGCTAAAGGCTGCGTTTCGCTAAATGTTCGCGCTATGTATGTAGCATCGCCCTTGATACTATGCAGGTAACCCCGGGCAGTGAGCTCATCGAAAGCGTTTACAACAGTAGTTCTTGAACATTCTGTGAAGAGAGCAAGTTCTCTTGCCGAGGGCAATTTTTCGCCCTTAGTCAGGGTGCCACTATCGACTGATCTGGCAATGGCGTCGGCCAGAGAGCGGTAGGTGGTTTTGCCCTTTAGTTCTGCAAGAAAGCCTAAATCCATGCTTATTGTATTCCACTCGTATTGGCGGTTAGTTCTAGGGATGCCTCTGCCATGATTGAGAGTCTAGCCTGGTGATCTTGGCATTTTTCGGGCATTGACTAGACCGATCTATTACCGGCAGTAGTAGAGTGAGGTTTTTTGAAAATACCAAGTTAACTAAAGTAGGTGGGGGAGCTTGCGCGCCCCCACCGTTTTGCTTGAACCTAAGCGAGGATGCTGCTCAGTTGTCGTTGACCGGGTTGAGGCCTGCCAGTGCCATGCGGCAGAAGTCACCGCGGAGGATGGCCACCGAAGTGACGCCGCTCACCTTCGCCACCGGCCGGTAGAGAGGCTTGTGGCTCTCGACCATGCCTTCGGCGAATTGCACGGCGTCCTCGGCGAGGGCGACGAGCGAGCCTTCTTCGAGGGCCTGACCGGCGGCGGTCATGGTCTCTTTGACGAAGGCTGTGAACTCACGCACCGCTTCGTCGACCTGGTCGGCGAAGGTGAAGCGTTTCACAGTGTTCAGGCAGCAGAAGCCGTAGAGGCTCGCTTTGATGCCTTCCGTGGCGTTGGCGAAGAACTCCGTGCGACCGTTGTCGGCGAAGTTCTGGGCCAGTCGGCGCAGCTCGTGCAGGGCCTTGACGGCGCGCTGAGCGAGCTTTTCGCTGACATCGTTGCTGTTCTTGTTGAGGAAGCTTTGCACTGCCTGGTTCATCCGATCAGATCCTTCTGCTAACTTGTTGGTTACGGCTTGGATTGCTCAGCCAATTTCTCGGCCAAGACTTGTTCGAAATAGGCCTTGGCGCCAATCGCACAAAGGCCGCATTGAGTTGCGACGTTGAGCGACTTGCACAGGTCCTTCCACTTGGTGGTGCCGTCTGCCACTGCTTTGCGAACAGCAGCTTCGTTGACGGCCTTGCAGATGCAGATGTACATGGTGACCTCCTTTCAAAGGGCGGAAACAAACGGTCGATTGCTGCCAGCCCCAGGAAAGGTCAGTCAGCGGTTACTTCTTTGCGCCGGGGATTTCGATGGGGTCGTCCTTGCCCGACACGAGAACAACGAAGATGCCTGCGATTCCGAGTAGGAACATAGGTGTTCTCCCTTTTGGGTTAGAGAATGTGACTGAGAGAATGGGCAGACAGCAGCCAATTGAAAACAACAAGCTGATAACCGACACAGATTCAAGTAATAAGCGCTATAAACTTGGCCTCAAGTCGAGAGCAACTGCAAATCGATGGTGTTCTACAACCCGATGAGGGAAGGAGAACTTAAGGCTAGAGAGCTTATTAATTGGTGGAAAGAGTGGTTTCTTTGATAAAGAGTGAGAAAAGGTTGTACTAGAACATAAGCAATCAAAGACTCCAGAACTAAGTCATACTTAAGGGTGTAACTAGGGTAATTACGAGGAGACCACCTGTATTTAAATTTCTATTTGCTGGCGCAGCTAGCGGGGGCTGTCAAGCGGCGGTGGCTTTGGTCTTACTATGCTAGTGTTTTTTGTCCTGCCTGGCAGTGCGTGGACAGTTCTAATTGACCTGTGATTTATTTGAAGTATGAACAAAATAGCTACATGGTTCGTTGCCTACAAGACTAAGTTTTCCGCACTGCGGGCTAAGTTAGCCAAGGCCTTCTCGTTGACAAGTGATGTGCCCAGTGTCATGGGGCGTGAAGAAGCAGATCAAACTAATGCGCGCCTGAAAGCTATGCAGAAACACTCCGAAGAGGCTCCGTCTCAGCCAAAGCTTTATAGCCACTTAAAGGCCGTAGCTAGTCATACCGATTTGGATAGTGTTAATATTGAGCACTGGTTCGAGAAGCCTAACCAACCATATGGTGAAGCTAAGTCTGATGAGACTCAAAAAAAAGTTACTAATAATCGCTTGATGTCGCAGAGCAAAATGACTCATACCAGGCTAAACGCTTATATCGACACGATCAAGAAAGATACGGACAATGAAATTGATCGTGATGCCCATGCGGAATCAGAAAATTAGTTAGTTGCAGAAGAAATAAGGCCGAAGAAAAATTTCGTGCTGCCGGAAGTAGGTAGGCCAAGGTGTAAGAAATTCAGCTTGAATTTCTTACACCCTTAACAGGCTTCGAGTTTTGCATTATACGGCTTTATTTGGCCTGATCCGGAAATACTGTGTCAAGTAGTAGCTAATCGAAAAAAGAACTGCGATTGGGCCCTCTCATTTGCTAAGCAGCAGTGAGAGGGCCTATCACAGTTATTAAGTCAGTCAGCCAGCAGTGTGCTTACGCCATTGTTGGCGCGGAGCTTCTGTGGCGAAAATCCAATCCCAGAGAGGGAGGAGGAGGTTGTAGTTGGTTTTTGGGAATTGATGGTGCAGCTGATGGCGACGCTCGATGTAGCGGAACAGAGCATTGTCGGCAAAAGTCCGACCTTCTTGTCGATGCATCTCGTTGTGTACGGCCCACCAAATGATACCGTAAATGGTGCCAGTGCCAAACATGACTGCAGCACTGAGTGGGTCGATATAGATTAGGCCGACAATGATCAGGGCGTTGGGGAGAAAGCCCGCCAACGAGACCTGCCAGCGAACATCGTCTGGCTCGTCATCAGTAGACGGATGTTTGTAGCCTTTCTTGTGATGGCGGGCCATATGGTTGTGGCAAAGCTGCTTGAGGAAGTTGCTCCTCAAGCGAGCAGCCAAGCGCATACGGTGCATCAGAGTGCGATGCACCACATATTCCACGAGTGAGATTGCCGCGTAAGACAGCAAAGCGCTGATAAGCAAGTGCAGAGCGAGCATCTTGTTTCTTTCTGCTATTGTTTGCGACTGCTCTCAGGCTTCGGGGGTCCAGGCTTGGTAGCCTATCGATTGCTGTTCACGGGGGTGGCACTTGAGCACCGCCACGCGGGGTGAAGATACGAGCGCTTTGGGCTTGGCGGCGCGCAGGCGGGCAACCTGCTTCTTCACTGCCGAGGCATAGAAGAAGGGCAGTCGTCCGCTTTCACGGCGCAAGAGAAAACCACGCTCGGGCAGGCGCTCGGCGTCGAATTGAGGCGAGCTATTGCCCGGTTGTCCAGGACGGACACTGCTCGGCAATATCGGCAGGAAGCCGATACCGGAATAGAGCTTTTCGGCTCTTTCGAAGCGGGCAAGAACTGCTTCGTGGGCGACATTCTGCTCGTGTCGGCGCAGTCTATCAAGCAGTCGGCAGATGTCGCAGGCGGCGCCGAAGTAGTTGCGCACCACTTCCTGGTCAGAAGGCCTGAGCAGGAAGTAGGCATTGGTGATTGGGCTGTGCTGTTCTTGCTGGCCTGAGCCTTTACCCAAGAAGCGTTCGAGAAATGAAAACATCGGATTTTTCCTTCTTCACATCGGTTGCTAATGCACCAGGCTGAGGACAGCGCGGGAGCGCTGGGGCAGACGCCAGTTGTTGACGGCCACCAGGCTCAGTTGCGCGCGCGCCGGGCGGGCATAGCTGCTGCCGGCAAGAAGCAGGCGCTGCGCCAGTTCCAGTTGGAAGTTGAAGATGATCAGGGAAAGCACGAAGGGGTTGTACATTTGAAACTCCTCTGTCGAGTTGCTTGATGCAAAAGAAGTGCTAGTCCCAGAGCTGGTAGATTTGCTCCAGGCGCTGGGGGTAGGTGTTGAGGTCGTCGGCGCTGACGGCATAATGCTTGGTCGTCTGTGGCACAACCACAGAGAAGCCGCTGACCATCGCGCCAGGAACCACATGGTGGCGGGTGACACTGCGCTCGACCACACTGCCGATGGTGGCGGCATTGTCGCGCACATAGGCGAGCGCTGCTTTGTCGGCAACAGTGAGGTCGGCTCTGGCGATGGCGGCATTGAGGTCGTCCTCGTTGAGCAGGCCCTTGCCGCGCCGGTCAATGCGCTGGAATAGCTGCAGGCAGTGCGCCACCATTGCTCTGCCCTGTTCTTTGCGCTGCGTAACCTCGGCTTGACCGTTCTGCTGCATGGCGTAGGCTGGGCTGATGGCATTGATGAATGCCACCATTGCTGCCACCGCTGCCAGGGGTATGGCAAGCAGCAGCGAGCTGACGCTGGTCACTGCGAGGGCTGTCACAGCAGCGACCAGGGCGGCGTAGAGGGCCGCTGTGATGGCCGCATCTTTGAGCAGTTGCTTGGGGCCAACGGTGAGGTCACCGATGGCGCTTTTGCCGAGGTAGCGCGAGCCCACCGAAAGCAGAGCCGCAAAAGCCAGCACGCTGCATAGAGCGGCAAGCTCTCGCTGGTGATTGAATGCCTGTGAGAGTATGTCCATTCAAGTTATCCTTTCGATTTGAGAATCCCGGCTTACTTGTCCCAGAGCGGTCCGCGGCGGATGGGCTGACCCCAGAGACCGATGGTGCCTTCGACCATGCCGTCAGCACGGTTGAGGGTTTCGCAGCGGCTGTGCAGGGCCTGCTCGTGGGTGGCCAGCAAGGCAGCGAGCAGGTCATCGGCTTCGCTTTGCGGATACTTCTTCTGCAGAGTGTCCACCAGACCTTTGCGGGCAAAGACATTGCCGATCTGGGTGAGGCTCATCTCGATGCCGGAGAGGGTGTCGAGCACATCGCTCGCCATCATGCCGGCGCTGATGCGGATGGCAGCATCAATGGGGGGGAAGTTCTGGGACAGACAAGCCGTCTGGATTTCGATGGCACGCCGTTGGGTGTTGGCCAGCAGGCTTGTGAGAGTTGCCAGTTTTGCGGTGAGATTTGGTTTCATTTTTGCTTCCTCGAAAAGGGAGCACCGCCAGTGGTGGCGATGCTCGGTTGGTTCATGAGAGATACTGCTCTGGATAATTCTGCTGCGAGAAAATTACAGCTAAGCAACTGCTCAGCTGTGGCCTTGGGCCTCGGTTACCTTGGCGCGCTGCTGGCGACGAAGCTCGCCGCGCAGCGAGTTGTCGCTTTCGATTTCGTTGTCAGCGAAGGCATCTTCGGTGGCCTCTATCATGGCGTCTTCTTGGGCCCGGTTGGCAGCAAGCCAGCCCTTGGCGCCCATGTCCTTCGGCGAGGCGGCAGTGATGGCCGCGGTCACTTCCTGCTCGAGTGCCTTGTTGGCGACGATGGCAGCTTTGCCTCGGACCAGGGTGTGGTTCTGCGCCAGAGCCAGAGCTGCCTGGTAGATCAGCCTGTAGGCTGCTCTGTAGGCGTCTCTGTACTCCTCGCAGTTCTGCAAGAGAAATTGGGGATAGGTCATGGTTTTCCTTGTTGGTTTTCGATGGCTTGGTAGAGCTGTTCTGCTGTGACACTGCCGGTAGTAGCGGCTTGTGTGCGCAGCTGAAGCAGCGCGCGATAGATGTGGTCAGCGTGGAGGCCTTCTGCCAAGACAGCGCATTCTTGGCAAATCTGATCGAGCTCGGCCAGGCGTTCATCTCTCCATGCGCCATCGAGGGACACGAGAATCTGAACACCCTGCTGTTGTGAACTCGATTCGGACTCGGGCTGGGGCAAGTCGTGCCAGCTTTCGAGGTGTTGCCGGAAGATGGTGAGCCGTCCTTTGTAGTCGGGCTTTTCTACTTCGATTTGTACATCAAAGCGACCATCAGCCAACAGTGTGACGTCGATTTGGCTGAGCTTCTCAGCTTCGAGCACAACAAGAACATTGCTGCAAGCAGCTAGCTCTTCTATCTCTCTGGCAATGGCAGCCGTTGTCGCTTGATTGGTAAGGAAGTTTACCCCACCGAGGTATAGCATCACTACTTTGCCATTCTTCGTCACCTGCGCCAGTTCTTTCGCCTGCTTGAAGTAGTGGGCGATTGAGTCGGGGCCGAAGGCTCGACCAGTGGCGGCGCACGTACTGCCAGCAATGAAGTGTGCATTGACTTCTTTGGCAATGGCCCGAGAAAGACCACCGCCACCGCAACCATGACCGTAGATGACGAGACCCTTAGGAAGCGTAGCTGCAAGCGGCTGCCCTTCCCAATCTTTGTCTTTGCGACTGGGCTCGTGACTCTTGAAGACTTTTGCGATTCTTCTTGCCTGTTCGAGGGTGTGATCGAGCACTCGGTCAACTCCCGGATGAGAGTCAACCAAGTCGGCCAGACTGTTTGATTTTCGCCAGCTTGCTGCGAGCTGGGCTAGGTTAGCCAGCAAGTTGTCGAGTGTGCTCATGCATCGCTTGCCGCGTTTGTCTCGACGGACGTTTCATCCTGCGGGGTGTTCCAGATTTCTCTGAAGCGATCACCGCTCAAGACTTCTTCTTCGAAAAGCACATCAGCAGCGCGGATGATGCGTTCGCGGTTTTCGTCGATGAGCTGGCAGACTTCTTTCTGGCATTCGTCGACGATGCGCGACCACGCTGTGGTGAAGGTTTCCATCAGGGTGTTGCCGATCTGACCAACCGGCAGGGCGTTGCGGTCAAGGGGAATGGTGCGCACGCCGAATTCTTCCGACATGCCGAACATGCCGACCATCTGACGAGCCAGCATGCTAGCCCGCTCGAAGTCGTTGGATGCACCGGTGGAGCAGGACCCCCCGATGCGTTCTTCTGCCGCCCGACCAGCCAGCATGGTCTTGATGCGCAGCAAGAACTCTTTCTTGTCCCAGCCGTAGCGGTCTTCCTCTGAGCCGCTTTCCATCAGCCCGAGCGACTTGTCGGTCATGACGATAGTGATGCGGTTGACCTTGTCGCCATTTAGCAGCGTGGGAATGGCAGCGTGGCCGATTTCATGGATTGCCGTGGCCTTGCGCTCTTCGGCCGAACGAGTGCGGCTCTTGAGGGTGCGGCCGTAGGAGACCAGGTCGATAGCTTCTTGCAAATCGGAGGGAAGCAGCACGGCGCGCTCCTTCATCTCGTCTTCGCTCAGGTCTTTCATTTCTTCGTAGTGACGTTCAGCGGCGATGGTCGAGGCTTCCTTGACGGTGAGCTCGATATCGGCACCACTGAAGTCGCGCGAGCGCGTGGAGCAATCGATCAGTACCTTCTGCAGGGTCTGCAGTTGTTCGCGCGGGCTGGCACCTGCCGCCGTCAGCTTGCGGTTGCGCAGATAGACCTGGAAGATCTCGGCGCGACCCTTGCGGTCCGGCTTCTTGATTTCGATCTTGATGTCGAAGCGGCCGGAACGCAGCACTGCTTCGTCGAGCACGTCAAGACGGTTGGTGGCGGCAATGACGTTCACTTTGCCGTCGTTGGCAAAGCCGTCCATTTGCACGAGCAGCTCGTTCAGAGTCTGTTCGTACTCTTTGTCTCCACCACCTTCGCCTTGGCCGCGCTTCTTGCCGATGGCATCGAACTCGTCGATGAAGAGAAAGGTCGGCTTGCCGGTTTTCTTGGCCAGGTCACGTGCTTCCTGGAACTTCTCACGCACAGCGTTAGCGCCAACACCGACGTACATCTTGACGAATTGCGAACCAGAAACGGCGATGAAGCCGCCACCGGTTTCACCCGCCATGGCTCGCGCCAGGAGGGTCTTGCCGCAGCCCGGGGCGCCATAGAAGATGATGCCCTTGGGGACCGGTGCGCCGAAGACCTTGTAGATCATCGGGAAACGCAGCTTCTTCACCACCAACTTGCAGGCCTCGATGGCTTCATCGCAACCGGCCACGTCCTCGAATTTTTTCAGCGACTGCACCGTGGTATTGCCCAGTGGAGCCGGCTTGCCATCGGGACCAGCGATCACCAGGTTCGATTCTTTCTCGTCGTCGTCGTCTTTATCGGAATCAAGTGAAGCCGAAATTGTGATGCAGATCGACAGTAGCAACAGCACCCCCAGCGTGATTGCCAGGGTGCGACCGAGTGGTGTGATCGTTTCCCAGAAGTCTGTGGCGACAGCGCGATCGGCTTCTTTGTTGTTGATGCCACCGGCCCTGATGGCGTCGACGAAGGCGCGATACGCCTTTACGCCTTCGGGAGTCTTGGGGTAGACCACCGTGCGAGCGATGGAGGTGAAGCCACCGGCGCTCGTTGTGGGTGTCGCAACCGTAGAGACAACAGGAGCTGCCAACATCAGCTCGCCAGCTTCTACGCTGACAGGATGTTCAACCGCTGCTTGTTTCGGCGGCGGCGGCAGGGGAGTGTCGATCACGACGTAGGCTGCATTCATGGCCGGTGCAAAGGCGACGCGGCTGAACTCTTCGGCATGTCCTTTCAGGTGCCGTTCGACCTGGTAAGGTTGGGCTCGCGCCGCAGCCGCAAAGTCAGAGGGCAGCACCGCTTGGTCTTTCTCGTTGAAAGGGCGTAGCAGTCCAATGGCAGTGAGCGCCAGGGCCAATACCACGGAGACCAGGGCATAGAAGCGCCAGCGACGCATCTTCGACTTGGTTAGTGCGTACTTGAGCCCTGCTTGGTAGCCGTTCCAGCCCACCATGAATCGGCTGGGAACGTCTTCGGTCTTGCGGCTCTTGAAGAGAAAGCGGCAGAACCAGTAGACCAAGAGAATGCCAAAGACCCACCAGCCGGAGATGATGAAGCCAGGCAGCTCGCGCACGATGCCGGCGTCTTCACTTGTGACTGGCAGTTTGGCGGCCTTGGCCAGACTTTGCATCACTTCGGTGTCGGCTTGCAAGACCAGGCTGTCGCGGTCGAAGCCTTTACCCAACACCACTATGCTCTTGGTGCCCTTGATCAGAACCAGACCCTCAACGGTGTTGGCCTTGTTGCGCAGCTGCTGCTCAAGGTCGACTGCAGAGAGGTGGCTCAAGCCGGCGTACTGCGAAGGCACTACCTGGACGGGAGTGCGGGCGATATTGTTGTCGTTGTTGAGGGTGAGGTACGCGAAGATGCCGGTGACGATTGCGAGCACAGCGAACTGCGTCATCGAACGGCGGAAGATGGGGCTCTTGTAGAGCCCAGACATGAAGGCGACGAGGCGCTTAAACATGGCTTTCTCCTTAGGAAAAAGGTTAATCGGAAGTGAGAGAAGATGAGTTGCCGATCTTTCTGGCCTTGCGGTCAGGCTTTGTCGACGCGTGAGCGAACGATGTTCAGGCACCGAGGAAAGTGCTCAAGAAAGTCTTTACTGTTGGAGGCAAGGCCTCCTTTTCCTTGGGTGACGGCAAAACATTCGGCGAATGCTTCTGATTCACCGACGCCATCAGGCTGAAGATAGTAAGAAAATTGCGAGCGGTAGGAGCCCGCAAAAACGCTGGTATCTTCCAACCAGGCTTCGTGAAACTCAGGGGTCAAGCTGAACACTTCCACATCGAGTCCGAGCCAAGCAGCTAGGGCGCGATCGAAGGAGTGACCCAGTTCGTGCCAGGCGATGCCCTCGACGTTCTCTTGTGTCGTCCAGCCGCGGTCGCGAACACGAACAGTTTCGGCGACGACAGCAAGATGACCATCGTTGACGCAGATGCCGCCGATGTAGTCGTAGCCGTCTTTGCGATCGTGACCTCTGCCACCACACCAACCGAGCATGTAATGCGTGTCGTCCCAGAGATTGTGAACGGGCAAGAGAGCTACGCCATATTGAGCCATAACACGGCGGGGATATGGCGGAATACTGTTGACGAGCTGACGCATGGCATCGATTGTCTCGGCTCTCGCCATTGAGGTCATGTTCAGTCGTCGCACTGGCAGGGTGAATGGGCGAAAACGTTTGTAGCGCCACTGAAAGTAGCTTAGAAACCGGGGTTCTGCTGGAGGTGTGGGATCTTCTCCGAGCCAGATCAGTTTCTTAGTTAAAGACATGCTGCTCTCCCTACGACCTTACAGTCGTGTTAGAAGGTTGCGCGATGAAGAATTGCTGATTGTTCTGTGAGCTGTTTATCCAAACTGATTTAAAGGGGGTGCTAAGAAAGAGCTATCAAAAGAGCTTGATCTGAGACATCAAAAGATTTGTTTAGCACCCTCTCTTTACAACCCGCAACAATACGATGGTTGCTTGTTTTGTGGGACATCGCCAGCTATGCGAGCGGCTTTTTTGGCAGCCAGTGGCGAAAATAGAAATCCCTTCATTTGGGCCATTGGCCTACTAGCGCGAGCTGACGATGCTGCTTAGCCAAGCCCGCTGGGGGAACTACCCCACTGACGGCATCACGACTTAGATAAAGGCTTTCTTAAAGGCCCGCAGATACTTGTTCTGCACGGGCGCGTGTAGGTAGTGTTCTCTTGTACCTATCTCCCCCGACAAACAAAGAAACTCACCAAAAAACAAAGCTCTACGCGCACACGCCACCTAAAGATTCTCCCGTGAGGTTGATTCTTCGTGCACGCCTGCGAAAGAGAAAGACAACTTGGTGTTTGCTTTTTGTTTGTCGCTCACAACTCGAACGAGGACGCGCTTATGAATTGCAGTATCTCTGCGCGCGCCCTCTGCGGGGTGTGCGCTTCTCTATGTTTTTCAACAACTAAACAAAAGAAAGGAGGGCGAAATGGCGACTGACAATAGCACAGCAAAAGCAACAACGACTGCAGCAACGACGAGCTGGCTTGAATCATCGCCAACTCTCTTCGTTCAATCTGAAGGGCAGTCTTGCGAGAAGTTTATGGCCAATTTCTTCCGGAACGTTCGGCACTTCGTGCTGCGCGGTACCGGAGGTTGTGGCAACATGAAACCCGAGTATTACTTTGGGCTCGAGAATCTCAAACTGGCTCTTGGCGGTGATTTGGATGTGCCCGAAAGCGCACCTCTCGATGACATCCGCCGCGCCAAGTTTGAAGGTTTCTGTCTCTTTGGTGGAACAAGAATGATTGGCAGAGCTGATCCTTCCCAAATCTACCTGGGTATCACCGAAGTCTTCCCCGCGCTGTCCGCGCGTTGTCCTGATGCGCGCATTCTTGGTGTAGTGGCCAAAGCCGGTCACTTGCGCACGACACCTCACGGCACGATCGTGTCACACAGTGACGTCGACCCGTACGTGACCATCATCCACCCGACGCAGCACAGTGTGCTCTTGCTCCAGCCGACAGTCGACAAACTGGCGAACTGGGACTCTGAGTATCAACGTTGTATCGACATCTGCGAAGCTCCGGCCAAGAACAACTGGCCCGGCCTGCTCATCGCTTACAACGGTGGAGGTGTAACCGCCCGCGAGATTTCTGCCTGGGCGCAGTTGGGTCGCAAAGACCCGTTTTACCGCGTCTTGCTTGTCAAAGATAGTGGTGGCACCGCCGGCGAATTCGCTTGCGACCAAAACTTTCTCGATGAGCATCCGCATGTGCATGTTTGCGAGAACACCGTCGAAAGCATGCGCGCCAAACTGCTGGAGCTGGGGGCCATCGTTACTCCTCAGCAACCAGTCACCAACACCGCTGAGTAATCAGCAAATCCAAACCAACCTTTACTGGAAAACACATGACCAATCAAACCGCTGCACAAACGAACTCCACGCAACAGAGCCAGCCCCACACCGACGCCCGCGGCTGCTTCCTCGTCGTCGCCACTCCCGGCGAAGGTCTGCCGCCTGCATTCAAGCTGTTCGCCACCTCGGCCCGTCAGCAAGCAATCATCCGCGTTGCCGGTGGTTGCAAGGGCTTCACCCCGGAAGCCAGCGCGGCGATGATGCCCTTCTTCTTGGGCGGCTTCGCCGAGAAGGACGTCGCCGGAGCCATCACCCGTCAGTACAAGGGCGTGGTGTTCTCGGGCGGCACGGCCAACGCCAACGAAGACGGCGACCTGGCCGATGACATGGTCACCAACGTGCCGGCTGTGCTGCGCGCCGCTTACGGTGTCGTCGCCATGTCCACCACTCCGCGTACCGCCGACATGGCCCTCGAGCGCAAGCACGGTGGCCTGGTGGTCGGTGATACGGTGAGCACCCGCATCGACTACCGTCAGGACGCCGCCGCCGTGATGCAGAAGAGCGCGTCGCAGCTGATGGACTGGGACGGCGACGTTCCCGTCTACTTCGACTTCATGGCCGACCTGAAGGACGCCGGCTTCCAGACCGCCGTCATCACCCTCAACGGTGGCGACATCACCCGCGACGAAATCTACGGCGCCCTCAGCCGTGGCATTCCGGTGATCGCGGTGGAAGGTTCGCTGCGCGAGACCGACGCCTTCATCAAGGCCTTCCGCGACGGCGACTGGAGCGACACCTGCGCCGAGAAGCGCGCCAAGCTGGTCAAGGCCAACAAGGACACCAAGGTCTGTGACGACATCGTCGCTGGCTGCCAGGCGATTCTCGCCGGTGTCGACAAGTCGCTGGTCTCCATCGTGCAGCTGACCGACCCGGACAGCCTGCTCAAGGTCATGGCGGCCCGCGGCCTGCTGGTCTAAGCCGAACTGGACTTATGACTAGTCTCTAGGGCTATTTCCCCGCAGCTCGTCTAAGTCCAGCAATCTCTAGGGGTCTGCAGCTCAACTAAAAAGGGGTTGCAGACCCTCTTTCGACCTCAATGAAACAAAGGAAAGCACATGACCAACAGGTTTCATCTGTTCGCTCATCGTCAATATGCTCAACCCCTGGCGCAGGCCAAGGGTGGCATGGACAACTACATCGACCCCTGTGAGTCGTTGCAGGCCGCCAAGCTCAAGCTGCATCAACTCAACGCCGAGCTGATTGCCACCAAGGGCGGCACTGCCAAGTACGACTACGCGCAAGTGGCCGTTCTCTCCGAGCAAGGTCGCTTGGTGGTGGTGGCAACCTTCGACGCCGATTCCGGCTGGACCCATGCCCAGGATTCGTGCGGCTGCTGCTCCGGTGCTTGCGACGGCAATGGCCCGCTGCCTGGCTACATCGTACGCCGTCCTGTGCAAGACCGCAGCGTCAGCTTCGATGTCATCGGCAGTGCTGAAGACGCGCCCATGGGCTACGTGCTCGTGGACGACCCGCGCCCCGGTGAAGAGATCTACGACGGTCGCTTCGAGCCGCGTCGTCGCCCAATGATGCACATGAACTTCGATGCCACAGCGACCACGGTCTACGACCCGGTCGGCGCCTTCACCATCCGGCGCTTCGGCGAGTAAAGGCTAGCAGCAGCGAAAGTTGCGGTTGCTTTTACTTGCCTGCAAATAAGACTAATCGCGAGATGAAGTCTTCATTTTTCTAATCTAGCAGTCAATGTATGAAAGGAAACCACTATGGAAACCTCACCCTTTATCCTGCATCGGCAGGCGTTTGTCTTCAATGGCAACATGAACAAGAACATGGGTTCGTTCCTGGATCTCATCACCGAGTTCCTCGAGCTGAACGCCGGTAACAACCGTCCGCTGCTGCTTCGCCTCACCTCCAGTGGTGGCGTCCCCGAGCAGATCTTCGGCCTCTGCGGCCTGCTTCGTCAGGTGCGTACAGAAGGTCACGAAGTGCAGGTGCACGTGCTCGGCCAGCTCTGCAACTTCACCTATGCGGTGGCGGCTGAAGCTGACCATGTCATGATCGAGCCCACCGGTTCGCTCGTCTTCGGTCAGCCTTTTGTCACTACCAGCGGTTCCATCGCCAAGATGGAAGCCGACCTCAAGCTGCAGGACAATCTCTTCGGCAAGCTCGTCAAAGCGATCGTCGATCGCAGCGGCGGCAAGCTCACCGAGGCTGTGGTGCGCAGCTGGAAGAACAAGCACATCACCGCCCAGGAAGCTTTCCAGTTCGGCCTGGTCGACGAAGTGCTGCCCACCATCACCGAGCCGGTGGTGAAAGCCAACCTGCCCGAGCAGTCGATGCGCTTCAACGGCACGTTCTCCAACGACGTGGAAGTCTTCAACGAGCAGGTCTGGCTCAACACTTGGCTGGAGGACAGCAAGAACAAGGACCGTCCTCTGCGGCTCTACCTCACTTCCTGGGGTGGCACTGTGGTGCAGGCCCTGAGCATGTACGGTCTGCTCTGCGAGGCGCAGCGCCAAGGACATCACCTCACCATTCACATCGTCGGTGAGGCCTATTCCTGCGCTCTCTGGTTCCCGATGTGCGCCATGCGCTCGGGCACGGTATTGATCGATTCGCTGGCCACCCTGATGTTCCATCCGCCCTGGATGTCGGAACTGAGCGGTGACCTCGACACGATTCGCTACCAGCTGGAAGTGGACAAGGGCGTCTTCAACCAGACTAGCGCCCTGCTTTCTCTGGCGCCCGGGCTCACCCCCGCCTTGCTGGAAGAGTGGAGCAAGGAGCCCCACGACCGTTACTTCAGCGCGCAGGAAGCGGCTGACTTCGGTCTGGGCAAGCTCGTCTTCGGCCCGCCTCGCAAGAGCCGGCCGCAGGCGTAAGCAAAAGCTAGGAGAATCTAGCAAAAGCTAGAAGAATCTAGCGAAGGCTAGAGGAAGCTAGCTAGAAGTAAGGCACCGGCAATGGTGCCTTGGCCCTGCTTGGGGTCAGGGGCTGCTTAGCAATAAGTCGCCTCTGGCCCTAGGGCAGGTGTTTAGAGATAACTTGAAGGAAATTCGTGAATTTCACCAATACCAAAATCAATCCCGCTGATTTCCCTCGGCTCTACCCTGAGCTGTTCGCCTGCTACCAGGCTCTGATGCAGGCTACCCTGCTCGAAGCTGGTCGCCGAACCAAGGCCTTGACCGAGCGTTTCGATGGTGAAGTCAGTGCCGCGCTGCAGCTGTTCGCCAGCGAAGAAGCCGCGTCTCGACAAGCGTTCAGCCAGGCGATGGCGGAAGCGACGGAACATTGCCGGGTCACGACCGAAGAGGCTGACGCTGAGTTGAACGATACTCTGCGGCGCCTTCTGGAAGAGAAGGATGTGGCTCAGAGTTCGCTGCGACTGGCTCGCTCTCAGCAGTTCTTGGCCAGCCAGGCCGAGACGCTGACCAGCCAGGAGTGCTACCGCGAGCTGGGTTTGTTCGACCAGGCCAGGGAGTGCTTCGAGCAGTTCCAGGCTGATGCTCACATCACCATGGCCCGGCACGATGCCCTGTTGGCCCCGTCCGAAGAGCACTACCAGAGCCAGGTGCGGTCAGCTTTCGACCGGCGCAATCATGCGGCGGCCACGGCAGGGGCGCTTTATCGGCAAGCCTGCGAGCCCCATGAGCTGAACCTGAAGCGGGCATTGCGCACCGCTGAGTCGATCAAGCATGCCGCCCTACAAGGCATTGCCTGGCGCCGAAACGAAGCTCTGGAAGAGCTGCGTGGCTGGATTGCCGGGATGAAGCAGGAGCGGCTGCAGTGGATCGAAAGCTTCCTGCAGTACGGCGAGGATCGCGAGCTGAAGGCCCGCTTCGATTTCGCCACGGGCCAGCTCTGACTTGCCAATAACCCTCGCTGCCCTGGCAGCTAGCCCATCAAAGTTCCAGACTAACCAAGGAACCTTATGACCATTCTCGCTTTCGTTATCGTGGGCCTCATCCGCTTCGTTTTCAACGACTTCCGCATCTCCTTTGGCAGCGGTGATTCGCGCTCCATCCTGCGCCACACCGAGCACGTTCTGCGCAAGTCGGTCACGGCCAGCATCTTCACTGCCATCATGCTGGCGGCCTTGCTGGCAATCTTCTCGCTGTTCAGCACCGCTACGGCCATGACCGCTGTCTATGCTTTGCCGGCGCTGTTCGTCGTCGAGTTCGGCTGGCGCCAAGTTCGCTCTTCCCGCATCAAGGCCGAGGAAGCGCAGCGCACGCAACCCAAGTAAGCACTTCCAGTAAGTGCTTGGCCCAGGCCTTCTCCAAAGCGCCTCATAGACTCTTAAGATAAATCAGCCTGGGCTCAGTTCCACACCAAATAATATCCTCCGACAAGGTCGGCTCTGTTATTTGGTTTTTTTCGAAAAGATACTATATGACGTAAAAGAAAAGATCAAAAAAGTTAAGTGTTAGATGGTATCTAGCTGAGAAATACTTGATTACTCATCAATTTCAAAAATGGGTGTATATGCACCTAATTTCGAAAAACTGCTGTCCAGCAGTATTGGCTTCTAATATCAATTACCCTGTCCGGGCCCGAGGAGTCGAGCATCTAAATGCTTGCGACTCCTCGGGCTGGCCCTTCGGCCTCATCTTTGTTGGCTGCGGCTGCTGCTATTGCCGCTGCGTGCTGCGATTGCTTGCCTACTTCACTTCAGCCAGGGCAAGGCCGAGCTGATGCTTGGCCTTGTTGACCTTGATCACTGTCACTTTCACTTCTTCGCCTTTCTTCACCGAATCCAGGCTCTGACCGGGCAATTTGCTGATGTGAATCAGCCCCGATGCCCCAGTGCCGGTGATCTCAACGAAGGCCCCGCAGTCGGCAATGTTGCGAATTTTGCCGTTGAGCACCTGGCCGACTTTGACCTGGTCGATCAAGCGATCGAGGCGCAGTTCGCTAGAGGCCGCCTGGCGGTTGAAGACGATGGCACCTTTGCTTTCGTTCACTTCAATCACCTTGAAGGCCTGGGTGGTGTTGAGCAAGCCATGCACTTCGGTAATGGCCAGCCCCAGGCGGGAGTAAGGGGCGAAGGCGAGCACGTCGGTGTTGTCGAGTTTGACCCGGACTCCGAAGATGCGACCTTTGCCGTCGTCTACCACCTGGATGACCAGGCCGGAGACGATGGTGCGACTCTGCTGCGCTGCCTTCATCTGACCGAAGATGGCAGGCACAGCCGTAGCGGCTTTGGCGCGCGTGGGCGCGGTTTGGACCGGGCTTGCCGTGGTCGCACTGGTCGCATTGCTGGCCGCTGCAGTAACCGTGACCGACGGAGGCGTGTCGTTAACGGTGCTTGCGGCCTCATTGCTTGTGGTATTGCCCGTCAGAGCCACGGCTGTTTTGGTAGCCGGGAGCACGCGCACAGGCTGCTTTTTGATCAGAGCTTGGGGGCGACGCACCGAGCGTACTTTGAGGGTGGGCAAAGGAGCGGCTGCCGGTTTCGCTTCGTCTTTAGTGGAGTTGACAGGTTGATTAAGGCCGATGGCACCTTCGCTGCTGAGAGTGAGGGCTTGGAAGGGGCTGTGGCTGAAAGCGGCGGAATTATTCGAATGTTTCATATAGGTAGTTGGTTTGTCGCTATGCGACGGTCTTGTTTTTCTTGTTTTACTTTTGGACTGTTTTACTGTCCGTTGATTTGACCTCTGTTCTTTCTGATGTGCTTGAACAGTTAACGGCTGGCCGTGCCGTAGAGATGGTAAGTGTGTTCGCGCAAAGTGAAACTTGCGATGAAGCTTCCCTTGCAACGAATAACCTGGCCATCCCGGTATAAGAAAAATGTTTGATTGCCGCTGTTGCCAACCTCTTCTTCTTCGAAAGAAGCAATCACTTCGTTGTCTTTGACAGTGATTGAGAGGAAGCGATAGGCGTGGTTGCTGAGCTTGAGGCGAAACTCGCTGGAATCGGAGTTTTCATCGACAGGCACAATATGTGGATTGATTCTGCGGTTCATAACAATGGTGGTGGTTTAGTGTTTGGTTTGTGTTTGTTTCTGTTGCTCGATTTGCGGCTGAATAAGTTGAAGGTGATACCTAGTTATAGGTGCCGGACTGCCTACAACCTAGGCTTAAACCCGGTAAACAGGGCTTCAAGGTATGGCTTTGATTACTTCAGTGGTGCTAACACGATTGGCACATCGACATCGGCAAGGGCTCGGTTAGCTCGCGCAAAGGGTTAAGACTGGTAGCTCTGAGTTCTATTCTTTGTTGCTTATCGGGCCAGCAATTATTGTCAAAATTGCCATTTAATGCGCGTTGACGGCCGATCATATACACTCCTGAGCCTCACTCAAGGAGGCTTTAGATGCTCCAGACAAGTTTTGCCTTTGCCCAGCCTGTGTTGCCTGTGCACACTAGCCAGTTGAGCCAATGTAACTATGTGGCTCGAGTGGGAATAGTTGGCAGCGGTAATTCGGCTCGGGCGCTGGCTGCATATCTTGCTAGTCAGGGACACAAAGTCTCTATGCTCGTACGCGACTTAGGCAGAATTCCTGGTATTTCTGAGTCTTTGAATGTGCGTGCTTCAGGCAAAGTTGAGGGCCGTTTTAATCTACACCAAGTAGTGATTGAGCCGGCGTTGATGCTCTCTCAGGTTGATATTGTCTTTGTTGCCACGGTGACAACAGCTTACGCAGAGGTAGCGCAGAAGCTGGCACCTTTCCTTGAAAGCCATCATAAAGTTGTGCTCTTCTCTGGCAAACTAGGCGGGGCTTTACTTTTTTCTCGCGCTCTTCAGTTAGCGGGTGGTCCATTAATTCCGATTTTGGAAACCGATTCACTTTTCGCCTGTCGGGTGCAGGATGACGAAAGTGTTTGGGTTCGTGGCTTTAAGCGCTGGACACTGTTTTCTGGAACGAGCCGAAGCGTTACTGATAGAGAAGCCGATGTCGTCAAACGATTCTTTCCAGATCTTGAACCGGCATGCAACATTATTCAAAGAGGACTAACTGATTTTGGCGCTTTGGCCCATGCGCCGGTTGTGTTGGCAAATATGAATGCCATTGATAGGCAAGAATCTTTCCTCTTCTACTACAAAGGGCTAACCTCGCGCACAGTTGCCATTCTTGAGCGCATTGAAGAAGAGTTCAATCAAGTTGCCGCAGCCTACGGAGCGAGCTTGATTCCTATGAAAGAGCTGCTCAATCGCTACTATGGCTGCGATACTAGTTCGCTGCATCAGGCCATGCAAACAGTGCCCAACTATCGTTATAGCCAGTCGCCTCCTAGTCTCGATCATCGCTTCTTAGTGGAGGACGTGACGGCTACTCTCATTCCCTTGCAGCAATTCGCTCGCCTGGCTAATGTGGCCATACCAGTAGTTGACTCGGTCGTGACCTTGGCTGGTGTGCTAACCGAGATTGATTTTTATGGTACTGGTCGTTCGTTGAAGCAGTTTGGTTTAGGTGGCATGAGCTATGAGCAAGTTTATGAGGTGCTCAATGCTTAAGTCTGATGTTACTCGTATTGGTTATAGCTCTAGCTCTCCTTCTAGCTCTCCTTCTAGTTCTAGTGGCGCCTGGGTGATTTTGGCTTTGACAGCCGCTTCTATCGAGCCCATTTTGATCAAGCTTGGCTTTCAGGCTCAGGCTACTCCAGTTCAGCTTCTTGTTCTGAAAAATTTAGTGGCAACACTAGTTATGCTGCTTCTGGTGCGCGGTTGGAAACGTCCAGCTAATGTCAGTTTTGCCTCACTACTTCTAGTTAGCCTCTTGCTTTTCGCTACAAATGCCTTTTGTATTTTTGCTCTGACGAAATTGACCGCCGTGGAATTAATAACGATTATTACCTCGACACCGGTGGTGGTGGCGTTGGTTAATTGTTTTCGCCGTCACGATAGTCGAGGCAAACTATTCTGGTTCGGGCTTGGAGCAGCACTGGCTGGGGTTTTCCTTTCGTTGCAAGTCCATGCTGCTAGCACAGCGCTTAACATAGTAGGTGTGGTCTTCGCCCTCGCTGCCGTATTAAGCTCAACAACTTATCGCATCAAGATCGAATCGATATTGAAAAAGGCAGACCCACGACTGGTTTCGCTCAATATTTTTGTCATTAATGCCCTAGTCTCATTTTGTTTGCTGCCCTGGCTTGGTTCTATCAGTCAGATTAATCCAACGATCTTGCCGTTTGCGGCTTGGATGGGTGTGGCTGCCGCCCTGGCTAACTTAGCTTTTATTGCCGCCATCAAAGAATTAGGTGCTACACGCATGTCTATAATCAGTTTGATTCAACGACCAATGATTATTATCATTGCTGCATTTGTGCTTAAGGAATCATTGGCATGGCCACAAATTTTTGGCTTCATTTTGGTCATGCTCGGCGTGCAAATGGCACAAGTTAAGCCAAAATTTGAACTGTCTAAGGTTTCTGCCGCTGAGCTAGAGCTTGCAGCGACAGCTGGAAAATAGCGAGAGCCAGTCTGCGATTAGTTTACGGAGTGATTACAAATCAATAAGCAAAGCCATTAGAGGGTTATGAGGGCTTCGCTCAGTATTGGTACGGCTATGCCTTTGGCGATGGCAGACCAGGTAAAGTTAGCGCAGTTAAGACTTTGGCTCTGTAGCGTTTTGTGTAGATTTCTAAGAATCAATAAGCACTATTGTTTGTTACTACTCTCTTTGGCTAAGTTACAGATCTTCTTTTCTCTTTCAACTCTTTGGTACTAACAAGCTCTAATCTACTGGCCGCCTCTTCCAAACTCACTTTGTTTTCGCAACAACTGTTGTGAGAACTAGAACCGGTTAGGCGGGATGACTCAGTCAGCGTTGTGTGCGGCTAGAGCATAGGCTGGTGTGCCGAGGCATGCAAGTTCGAGAGACAGGATGAAGAGAAGAAATTAGGTACTCCAAAAATGGTTTTGGAGTTTTTTGAAAGGAACTAATTCTATGCCACTTGAACCCGCCGACAAAATCCACGGTCAAGCAAGAAGCGTCGGTCCTCAGGATCCCTGCCCCTCTTGCAAGGATCATCCGTCTAGCGCCTTCGAGGATCGCTCCCTCAATAACATCATTATTGGCAAGTATATCCACGTCACCAGCGGCTTGCTGCTCGATAGGGGGCGTGGCTATGGGGCCAAGTTGCTCCGGGGAGAGGGTAACTGACGCTTATAAGGACAGAACCAGAGAAGCTGCAGCCCCGTTCGCATCTTCACAGCCACAACAACCAGAGAACCAGACAAGCACCCAACCCTCCGAAAGGGAACAACATGAGCGAAAACAAGACCGAAGGCAAGAACAACAGCCATTCCACCGCCGCTGGCCGGGCTCACCTCGAGCAGGTTCTCAAAGACTTCGTGAACGAGCACATTGACATGGAGGCCGGCATTCTCGGGGCGCGACTGCGTGACAAGCCGGGTAAGCCCATCTACATCGAGGTCAATGTCGACCCGCATTTTGACGAGCAGGATGCTCATCCGCTTCCCAAGGAGTATCACGGCATGCGGGTGACCACCAAGGTCGACATGATGCGCATGCAGGCGGTCCACGAAGGCTATTCTGTCAATGCGCCGACCAACACCCTCGTTAAGCGCCGTAACCGCCGGGAATAACAGCCTGGTGTCGTGCAGCTGACTGTCAGTACCAAGATTCACGTCCGCTGCACACAGCTGCAATTCACGGCTCTCGAGGAACCAGAAAATGTCTCAAGGCTATATTGCATTCAATCTCACTGCGGCAAGCAGGGAAGCTGTTCTGAACAGCTTTCCACCTAGGTTCGAAGAGGTCAGAGCTGACCATGTCACCTTCGCCTTCGGTGTGCCTGCCGATACCACTCTTCCTGCCTCAGTGCCGGTGGAAGTGGTTGCCTACGTGTGCGATAGCAGCCTTGAGGCATTGATAGTGTCTGTAAACGGTGCGACGACGAGGCCTGATGGCAGCGTCTTCCACCTGACACTGTCGCGCTCAGCTGGTCGCAAATCGCTTGAGAGCAACGCCCTTGCCCAGAACAAGTCGCTCTGGCAGTCGGTCGTTGCTCTCAGGCTCGACGGTGCAGTCGCTCTCAATTGGAGCGACTGACAGTAGATCCGCCGCGGCGCATTCGCTTGCGCTGCAATTCAAGTGCACGAGCATTTAGCGCTTTGGAACAAGTGTGAATGCTCGTGCGAGTTGGGGAATCCTGTCATGGATCATATTTCTGGAACTGCTATCGAAGGCAATCTTGCCCTCGTCGGCTTGGGTCAAATCTTTTTGTTCGCCCTCGCCATCGTCATTCTTACGGCAGTTGTGCTGCGCGTTTGCGCGCCGCCCATTGTCCGGCAGCAAACCCGCTCCTCCCCTGAAGGAGATGTGTCTTCTTCCTCTTCCTCCTCGTCCTCCTCGTCCTCGTCAGGCCGTTCGGCTGAACCTGCTGCAGTCTCTCCTGCCGCCACTGTCGGCTCTGACTATTACGTGCCGACCTCTGATGAACTCACGGTCATAGGTGAGGTAAAGGCGGCTATTCTGGAACGCCAAAAGCGTGAAGCCCTCCAGCTTTCTCGAGAGTTGGTCTGCGAGTATCGTCGTCTACTCGAAAGCGGCGAGGCCCAGGATGTCTACTGTATGATTGCCAATCCCTTCATGAAAGATTACGAGGTGAGGCAGCTCGCTGAGGCTATTCTCGAAAAACGCGGCTGGACAATGCGCTATAACTACGATGGTCTGGCCTTTCTTGGTCCGCTTGGCTATCAACGAGAATTGCCACGTTACTCGACTGAAGTCAATCAGATCGAAGAAAGTTCGAGCTTTTCCGAGCTGATAGCTCGTAATGTGGTCGCCCCGCTTAAAGCCAAGGCCCTTAGTGTCGCCAAACAGCTGGTGGATGGCTATCGCCTCATATTGGAAGCTGAAACGCCAACGAGCACTCACGTTACGGTGACTTTGCCTGAGAAGATTGACTATAACGTCTTCGCCGAGGTGGAAAAGGTTCTCGCTCCTCGCGGCTGGGCTGTGAGCCATTCGGCCGGAAGCGCTTATAGCGTTTGGCCGACGGAAAAGAGTGACCGACCGTATCGAGGTAGCATGCTCTTGTAAGCGCCAGAGCGAGAACTCGCTCCACACAAAAGAGCCACCGCGGCTAGTTCGCGTTGGCACCTCTTCTTCTATATTCCAGCGACGCTATATTTGTCTTGGATGGCTTTAGCTTCGTCATCCTTGCCTAGTCTCTTCAAAACAACAGCATAGTTATTGGCTGCTTTAGTCAGTAGAGTTTGATTGCCGCTGGCCTCAAACTCTTGCAGGGCAAGCTTCAAAGAGCTTTCCGCTTCAGTCAATTTTGCTACTTTAAGGGCGCTTAGGCCGGAGTTATAGTGCACGATGGCGATATTGCCTCGGGCTGGCTTGTTGTCTGGATTCAGGGCCAGCGCTTGTTGGAAAATATCCAAAGCTTTGTCGTACTGTTGAGCGTTAAGAGCTGTCAATCCGGTATTGTTTAGCGCCGCTGCGAGGTTGCGTTTTAGGGCACCAGATTCGGGGTGTTTAGCATACCCGGCCTTTAAAATTTCCACGGCCTTACTATAGTCTTTAGCAGCCATGACAGCTGTGGCTTTGTTGTTTATTGAAACGACGTCGTTGGCTGTTGCTACATCAGACATTGATACCAATTCTTTTGCTGTTGGGCTGTCATCTGGTGCTGCGGTGATCTCGGTTGAATATAGTCTGCGCAGAGTTTTGCCGTCGCGGGCACTGAGTTTCAACTGTTCAAAATTGAGAGGCAAACTGCTGAACATGATATCGCTTGGTGATTGGCTGTGTCCGGCTATGCCCAGGGCGTGACCAAGTTCGTGGATGCAAATAAATTTGATTACCTGATCATTGAGAACCATGCCTGGCAAACGTTTTGTCGTCAGCACCACAAGGCGCACCGAGCGCAGAGCATTGCCATAAGGAATCAATTTCGCCTCACCACCTTCAGCGGGGTTAGAGACATCGTTGGGGTTGTTTGACCACTTAAATGTTATTGACGCCAGGTTGGGCGAAGTTACTTGTTCAAACTTGATTTTGCCTTCACTAGCTTCTTCCCAGGCCGCCAGTGCTTCTTGCAGAACTTTGCCAAAAGCTTGTTGATAGCCAGGAACACCATCTCCGCTGGCAATAAAAATTTTGATGGGAATATCTTTGTCGGCCCAACGCATGGTTTTCAGTCCGATAGCCTCGGCAAAATAATCCTCGTCGCTGTGAACTGTAATTTTGTTGTTCATGCGCATTTGGTTTTCGAGCAAACTGACTAGTGCCTTGCCTTGCGGTGCTCGCGGATTTTGGGGATATTTGACCAGAAACTGTTTCAATACCACCAGAGCTTCTTGGGTCTTACCTGCCGATTGCAGTGTGGCGCCGAGGCTCCAGAGCATATCGGGCTGATTTGGTTGTAGGGCTAATGCCTGGCGCAGATTAGCAATTGCTTCATCGGAGCGGCCCAGGCGGGCATAGCAAATGCCTAAGGCGCCCAGTACATAGTAGAAATTTGGCGCTGCGGCTTTTGCCTGTTCGGCTTTGCTTAGAGCGATGTCGAGCTTGCCAGCGTCGAGGTTGGTAAGACATTCTTTGACTAAGTTGGCTGCGGTGTATTCGTCTTTGCTAATAGCCTTGCCAGCCATCATGTAGGTCTCGGCCGCTACAACAGGTGCTTGAGAGGTGATGGCAAACGTCAGCAGAGATAGCGAAAGCTTGGAAAAACGCGATTTTCTAAACGACTGTTTGAACAACTGCAAACTCTGGCCTCCGCTAGCTTGGCTAACTGTTGGGTAGTAGGTTCTGTGAAAAGTAAACGCCTGTAAAGAAAAGAGTAAACCAGATATTTACTAGGTGCCACTCTTCTTTGAATGTTAGACAGGAGTGTTCCCTTAACTCTAACCAAAACGAAAAGACTTCTAATTACTGCCCACCCGCCCATCACTACCCCAAATAGCACCTCTCGTGGAGCAACAGCTCTTAGGACATGGCTTCAGCTCTCCACGACCCAGCCCGAAAGGAATTCTGCATGGTCAAGACCGTCAATAACTCCAACCAAAACGACGCCTTGAATGCCTATATGAACCGCGCCCGCAAGGTGCCTTACCTCACTGCCGATCAGGAAATCGAACTGGTCAAGCAGGTGAAGCAGGGCGGCAGAGGTGCTCAGCGCGCTCAGGATGCCCTGGTTCTCTCGCACCTCCGCCTTGTGCTCTCCATCGCCCGCAAGTACATCCGCTCCAATCTCCCCTTGGAAGACTTGGTGCAGGAAGGCAATCTGGGATTGTTCAAGGCCCTGGAAAAGTTCGAAGTCGAGCGCGGTTTTCGCTTTGCCACTTACGCCCAGTGGTGGGTGCGGCAGTCTATCAACGATTATCTCAAGGCCAACGGCCGTGATGTGCGCATTCCTGCCAATCGCGTCAGCCAGATTGGCCTGATGAATCAGGTGATCGCCAAACTCAGCCGCGGCGGTCATGTGCCCTCTGATGCCGAAGTCGCCCAAGAAATGGGAGTGTCGATCAAGTTCCTCGGCGAACTGGCCCAGTATGCCAGCGAGCCGATTTCACTCAACACTCCGATTTCCGATGGCGATGGCGAGTTCGGCGATCTTATCGAGGACGATGCTGCGGGACCGGAGGAGACCCTGCTCGGTAACAACCTGGCGGAGAAACTCTCGGCTGCCCTGGGCAAGCTCAATGAGCGTGAACGCGACATTGTCACGCGGCGCTTCGGCCTGGACGGCGACGAACCTGACACTCTCGAGATTCTCGCCAACAAGTACAGCCTCACCCGTGAGCGCGTGCGTCAGATCGAAGTGGCCGGCCTGAAGAAGCTGAAAGAAGGCGACAGCGGTCGAATGCTCAAGACCTTGCTCTGAGCAACGAGTGTCCAATTGTCTAGGGACAATTGGACACTCGCCAGTAAGTTGCTGCTTTGATCTCGCCGATGAGAAGATGCTCTTATCTGGTGATACCGCGAAGAAGCCACCATCTTTCGTCTAGAAGGCTCCGCAATCTTTCACCAGATTGCGGGGCTGGCATAGCAACAAATTTTCTAAGTGACGTTTTTTCCATGGGGGCGGGCAATTCTGTCAACCCCCCTGAAAGCCTCATGATTTAATCTCCTTCTGCGAATTTTTGCACTTCCATGAGGGCGGCGAATTGTCAATACCCCAAATGCATCTGGTTTCGTTCACTTTTTTAGATCTTAGACACACAAAAGAAGAAGACTTGCATCTTCCTCAATTG